>NZ_JBHVYA010000006.1:0-383881 GCF_042881255.1 Streptomyces sp. NPDC058279
ATGCACAACCTCGCCCTCGCCGGATAAACGAGCGGCCCACTCACGGCCCACGACGTCAGAGCCGCCCCGAAGATCATTTACGGGACAACCCTTAGGGAGGAGAGGTAGCCCCTGCCGTTGGTGCTGAGGTAGCAGGGGTTCCCGTCCTGAGTCGTCCACGGCAGTAAGCGCGGGCCGGTCACTCCTGCTGCCGCGTCGTGCAGCTCTCTGCGGCGCATGCGGTCCGCGTCGGTCCTGGATGTGCTCACCGTGCACCCCCACCTGGGTCGCCGAATGGAATACGGCGACCGTAGGGGGCGACGGTCCGTCACTCCATCTATGAGGCATGCCAGTTGGTGACGAAGGGTGTCGGAAGTATCGCGTTGCGTGGCACCTATCCGACGACGGCCAGGTAGGAGGCCATGTCGCGCATCTCGGCGGTGAGGGTTCGCTTGCGCTTCTTCAGGATCTCCTGCATGGTCTCGGCGGCCATCCGCTGATGCCTCAGCCACTCCGGGGATGCCCGGCGGACTCCGGTCAGCTCGTCCATCGCCGCGGACAGGTCGTTGGTCCGGGCGTGGGCGCGGGCCACGTCCAGGCGGTGGCGGTTCCAGTTTTCGCCGCTCGGCCGCCCGGCGCTCTTCCACGCCTTGGGCGACATGGCGTCCTCGCCGGATTTGCGGACGACGGCACGGGCGTCTCCCACGACCATGTCGTCTTCCACGCCCTTCATGCCGACGGTGAGCGGCCCGAAGGTCGTCCAGTGCCGGAAGAACGAGCCGGTGTACTCCCGGCCCACGGCGGATGCCGCCGTGTTTGCGACGCGGTGGTAGTGGCGGGCTTCCTGGGGCCGGTTGTTGCGGCCTGCGGCAGCCGCGGCGCGCAGTGCCAGCCATCCCCATGCCGCGCATTCGTCCGGCGTCGCTCGGGACAGTCTCGGTTCGATGAGGTCGGCGGTCTGGGAGGCGAGCTGTTCGGCTTCGTCCAGCCGGCCCTGGCGTAGGAGCAGCCAGCACATCCCGATGACGCCGGATGCCCCGGTTAGCATGTCCCGGGCCTGGCGTGCGTCGGTGATCGCACCGGCCAGGGCGGTGTAGGCGAGGTCGTACTGCCGTACCTGCGTCAGGTACCGCCCGGCCAGCTGCAATGCCTCGGCACGGGCCAGGAGCGCCTGACTGTGCTCCTCGCCGCTGTCGAAGTGCGCGACCGCGCTGTTCGCGTCCCGCAAGAGCGCGGGCAGTTGGGATGCGACGCTCTTGTAGCTGTCGGAGTGGTAGAGCACCGCACCGTCATGGACCGTTCGGCGGAAGCGGCGCAGGTTCGGCTCCTCGTCTACGCTCTCGCCGTCCGAGTCGGTGAGTCCCACTGGTGGGGTGAGGGCCGCGCGGAGTTGGATCAGGTTGACGCGGTTCGGGTCCTCCGAACGACCCACGGGCTCCGGAGCATCCGGCGCCAGAAGCGTTGCCGTTGTCACGCTCAGCGCGCGGGCGAGGGCGTGAAGGGTTTCCATGCGGACCGTGCCACCCTGCTCGACCTTGCGCACCGTCCCCGGCGAGACGCCTGCGGCGTGGGCCAGTTCTTCCTGGCTCATCCCGGCCCGACGCCGGTACTTACGGACGTTGTCCGCCAGTTCCGTAGTCATGCTGACCACCTCCAGCGCCACGGTACGCCGGTCCGACGAGTCAACCGAGGGCTATCCGGCAGATACCCGCCCGAAGCGGTAACCCACCACCACGCTCGATCCCGGTCAGGTGGCCGGACGGTGCAGGGCCGGCGCCCCGGCAAGAACGGGGCCTGAGCGGGAGGGGTCCCTCGTCGGTCGGGCAGCTTCGCCGTACCAGGGTTCCCCGGGGGCCGCCAAGGCTCACCTCGTGACGCTTGCGCTCGGCCTTGGCGGCCCCCGGGGGTTCCTGGTACGCCTCCGGTGACCGGGCGACGAGGGACCCCTCCCGCGACCCGACCACCCATCACCACGACGGAGCCGCACCCGCACTCGGCCTCCTCCCCCTCGGAGAGAGGGCCGGGGCCTGGGGCAGAGCCCCAGAACAGTGCCTGCTGGTGGTTGTTGCGCGCCCGGACCAGCGGGGCAGCCGGCAAGCGGGGCGGAGACAGGAGCGGGCGGCGGCCCCGAGGGGCCGGAGCGCGCGCGGGCCGCGTCAGCGGGCCGCCTTGATCAAGTAAAGAAACTCTGAACAGCTCTCCCTGTCACCCCATCTGGCTCAGCTTCCGACCTGACTATCAGGGGCGCTGCTGTCGGCGCTTCTTCGATTCGGCCAGTGCAGCTTCCAGCCTCTCGCGTGGCGATGCGTCCGAGTCGGCATCGTCGTGAAGTGGTGGCAGATACAGGCCGCGTCGGCTCGTCTCACGTTTGATCTTCCGGCGCTCGTTGAAGATCCGCTGGTGTTCCTCGCGGATCGTCACCCATCGCTGGTCGAGTTCCGCTTCCCGTGCCAGCAGCTCGTCATTCGTGAGGTCGGCGAAGTCGGCTGCGGCTTCGCGGGCCTCGCGGGCGATCTCCTCCCGTAGCAGGTAGTTCGTGATCGGCCCGTGGCGCTTACCCGGCTCCGGGGCTTGGCGTACGAAGACACCGCGGCCCTTGACCGAGTACACGAGCCCTTCCTGCTTGAGGCTTCGGTAGGCGTTCTGCGCGGTGGAGTTGGCGACTTGGAAGCGCTCTTGGATCTCACGGGCGGGCGGGAGCTGGGAGCCCGGGGGGTAGGTGCCTTCCGCGATGTCGCGGCGGAGGAAGTCGGCCACTTGGACGTAGGGCGGGCGGCCGTCGTCGTTGCGGATGAGATCGGCCGGCCAGTCCGGGCCTGGCTCCTCGTCGTCTTCGTCCGTTGGGGCGTCTGGGGCATCGCTGCCGCTGACTGTCGAGCTCACGAAGCTGCCCCGGCCGAGTTGGGAGTAGACCAGCCCTTCCTGCTTGAGGACCCGCAGGGCGTTCTGGACGGTGGAGCTGGAGACGCCGAACCTCTCGCCGAGGACGTTGGCTGAGGGCAGACGCTCACCTGATGCGAACTCACCGGTCAGGATCGCGTCCCGCAGGGCACCAGCTGCCTGGAGATACGGCGGTCGCGAGTCCTCATCCAAGGGCAGGGTCATGACCCCACGGTATCGCCTGCCCGGTAGGCCACTACAGGCAGATCCCTGGGCTTCCCGCCTGACCGCCCACCCACCTCATCGAAGTCACAAGTTAATCGAGCTTGCAAGTTCAGTGATCATCTCCCTATGCTCATGGCGAGTCGATCAAGCGGCTCAATCTCGAACCTGAGGAGTGATGGCATGCCCATGCCTCGTATTCGTGTCGCCTTGCAGCAGTCGGCGGTCTGCATCGCGGGCACCGAGCCGGTGCTGAAGATCAAGGACCAGCAGACCGGCGAGGTCGCCACCGACCGGGAGACCGGCGAGTCGCTGTACACGGTGACCGTGATGCTCATGGAGGACGGCCGCGCCGAGATCATGAAGATCACGGTCCCGCAGTCGGGCCTGGCGGCCGGGCTCCAGCCGGGTGCGGTGGTGCGGCCGGTGGACCTGTTCGCCACCCCGTGGGCGCGGATCTTCAACGGTCAGCTCTCCGACGGTGTCGCGTACCGCGCCGCCCGTCTGGAGCTGGTCGTGACGGAGGTGGCGCAGTGATCGGCCTCGACATGGGGAACCTGGCCGACCACGCGTCGCAGGTGCTGCTGGTCGTGGTCGTGCTGGCCGGTGTATGGCTGCTGTGGACGGTGGTGCGCTACGCGCAGGCCGACCGGGGTACGCGGGTCAGCATGCGGCAGGCCGTGCGGGTGCGCTGGGGTTGGGTGCGGCTGGCCAGGATGGCCGGGCTGACGGTCACCGACAAGACGCTGGGCCTGCTGGCACAGATCACCACGTCCAAGGACGGCCCCGCGCCCGCACCCCGGGTCCTGACGCCCCGGATCAAGGTCAAGCCCGACCGGTTCGGCGTGATCGTACGGGCCAAGACCCTGCCGCAGGTCGGCCTGGAGGAGTACCAGAAGGCGGCACGGTTCCTGGCGGACGCCTGGCGGTGCACGCGGGTCTCCGTCCTGCCGGACGGGCCCGGCCGGGTGGTGATCCGGGGCGTGCGCTCGGACCCACTGACTACGCCGACCGAGCACCGGCCCACCGGCCGCCGGCTGGAGGATGTGGCGCGCTGGGAGCTGGGCGTCGACGAGTACGCCGCACCGGTGCGCGTCTCCTTGGCGAACGTGCCGGGAGTGACCGTGGCCGGCACCCCCGGCTCGGGCAAGACCTCGACGGTCAACAAGTTCATTTGCGATCTCGCGCCGTCGGCGGCCGTGCAGTTCGTGGGCTTCGACGGGAAGGTGTCGCGGGCCTCAGAGGGCGACTACGCCGATCTGGTCAAGCGGATGTTCGCGTTCTGCGGTGACGACCTCGGCGAAGCCAACCGGCTGTTCAAGTACCTGGTGGAGCTGCGCCGACGGCGGTCCTCGGTGATCCGTGACGCGCTGGGCGTGAAGAACATGTGGCACGTCGGCCCATCGCCGCAATGGCCGCTCACCGTCGTGATCATTGATGAAGCACACACGTTCTTCCGCGAGTACAAGGGCAGCGACGCCGAGACGAAACGTCTGGCCGCGCTGACGGCGGAGAACGCCCGGCTGGTGGAGGACCTCGTCAAGAAGGGCCGAAGCGTCGGCATCCTGGCGATCCTGATCAGCCAGAAGACCACCGGCGACGCCATCCCCACGTTCATCCGCGACGTGTGCCCCATCGGGCTGTCCTTCGCTCAGAAGACGGTCGAAGCCGCAGTGGCCGCACTGGGCGACGACATCCGCAACTGGCCCGACGCCAGCCCGGTCACCTTGCAGGACCCCGCCTACGTCGGCGTCGCCGTCATGGCGATGCAGGGCCGCCCCGGCTACACCCGCATCCGCACCCCGTACGTCTCCGACGCGGACGCGGCCCGCGTCGCGGAAGCCACCTCCCACCTGACCGCCGACCCCGCCCTGCGCCTGGACGCCCTCCTCGACTCAATCGGCGGGGCCACCTCCGGCGACGACGAGCCGGACGGCCCCGTCTCTCCGTCCAAGCCCTGAGCGCCCTTGAAATCCCGCACCTGAGAGGAAGCCTGCACATGGCGGAGGAACGATTCACCCGCCACACCGTGACCGCAGTCATGGCCATCATCGCGGCCCTGGCCTTCGTCTTCTCCTTCGGCAACGTCTGGGCACTCGCCCTGCGGCTCGGCGTTCCCCGCCCGATCGCGCCGCTGATCGCTCCCATGGTGGACTTGTCCGTCGCCGGGCTCCTGGTCGCGCTGCGGTTCCTGGCCCTGCGCGGCGTCCGCGCGCACGAGTTGAAGGCCGGCGCCCGCCTGCTTCACCTGTGCGGCGTACTGACCCTCGCGCTGAACACCGCCGAACCTCTGCTCACCGGCCACTACGGTCGGGCCTGCCTGGACACCGTCGCCCCGCTCCTGCTGCTTGGCTGGGGCCGCGTCGGCCCTGCCTTCCTGTCCCAGTTCCACACCGCAACCCACCCCACCCCGCACCTGGAGGCCGCCACCGCGTCCATCCCCACCCCTGTCCCCGCTACTGAGCCGGACCCCGACCCGGCACCCGCTCCCGAGGCCGCAACCCCGGCCCCTGAGCCGCTCCCCGTCGCCACGGCCGATTCGGCCCCGGCCGCCGTGCCCTCCGTGAACGAGGCACCCGCACCCGCCCCAGCCTCCGCTACCAAGACGGCCGTACCCGGCTCCCGTCCGGCCCTGCCCGCCGCACTGCTCAACGCAGCCCGGCACATCGCGGACACCCACGACACGGAACACAGAGCGCCGATCACCGCCACCCAGCTGGCAACGCGCATGGGCGTCGCCCTGCCGGTGGCCACCGCCGCGCTCGCTCAGCTCTGAGCCTCCCCGGCCGCCGACCGGATCACCCGCCTGAACCCCACGCCCACCAATGGGCCTGGTTCGTCATGCCCCGAGCAGCACCCAAACGCCCCCTGGCTGGCCGGTTGCTGCTCGGGGCCCCCACCCCGGCAGAAGGGACACGCCCCGACATGGTCACCCTGGACCTGCGCCACGTGGCAAGCCCGGCAGTGCGGGACCTGCTCCACCTGGTCAACCTGCCCGGCTTCGACCGCGCACAGCAGCAGATCGAACGCCTTGGCGGCTGCACCGAACCCGTACGCCTCACCGGACACACCGCCACCGTCGACACCACGACCGGCGAGGTACTGCGCTCCTACACCACCTCGGCCGAGCCCACCGGCAGCCTGCTCACCGCGTGCGGCAACCGGCGCTCCTCCCGCTGCCCGGCCTGCTCCCGCGTCTACGCCGCCGACACCTACCACCTCATCCGCGCCGGCCTGACCGGCGGCAAGACCGTGCCCGAAACGGTCCGCACCCACCCCCGCGTCTTCGCCACCCTCACCGCCCCGTCCTTCGGCCCCGTCCACAACCGACCCACCAACACGGACGGCGGGCCCCGCCCCTGCCGCTGCGGCAAGCTCCACGAACCCACTGACGCGCTGCTGGGCACACCCCTGAACCCGAAGACGTACGACTACGCGGGGGCGGTCCTGTTCAATGCCCACGCCTCCGCTCTGTGGGCACGCTTCACGATCTACATGCGCCGGGAGATCGCCGCCCGGCTCGGCCTCACCCAGAATGCCGCCTGCGCCGTGCTGCGGGTCTCCTTCGCCAAGGTCGCCGAGTACCAGAAGCGCGGCCTGGTCCACTTCCACGCCGTCATCCGGCTCGACGGCCCGGACGGCAGCACCCAGCCCCCACCCCCGTCCGCCACCGTAACCTTGCTTGCCGATGCCATCCGGGCTGCTGCTGCCCGCGTACGTGTAACGGTGGTATCGGACCCGATCGGGGAACGCGAACTCGCCTGGGGCGAGCAGCTCGACGTACGCGAAATCGCCGCCTTCGGCACCGACGCCGAATTCACCGACCAGGCGGTTGCCGCCTACGTGGCCAAGTACGCCACCAAGTCCGCCGACGCCTCCGGCACCCTCGACCGCGCCCTGTACTGCCGCCCCTGCCAGGGACGCGGCGCCGCCCTCCTTCCCCACGGAACCCCGCTCCCATGCACCGCCTGCAAGGGCACCGGACAGGCCCGGCCCCTGCCCCGGCTCGCGGTCGCCCGCCACGTACGGCAGATGATCCGCACCTGCTGGGAGCTGGGCAAGCTCCCGGAGTTCGCCGACCTCAAGCTCTGGAAGTGGGCGCACATGCTCGGCTTCCGCGGCCACTTCTCCACCAAGTCCCGCTGCTACTCCGTCACCCTCGGCGCGCTGCGCGACGCCCGCCGTGCCTGGCGCACTGAGCAGGCCCGCACCCAAGCCAGCCTGCCCGACCTCGACCCAACGACCACCCTCGTCGTCAGCCACTGGGCCTACCAGGGCTCGGGCTACAGCCCCGGCGCGGCACTCCTCGCCGCCGCTGTCTGGCACAGGAGAGAGCTGGAACGGCAGTTTGCGGCAGAAGGCGGCTGCTGATGGCTACGCACCAGCCCATTGAGCTCCACCACGGGCCGGGCGCGTCGCAGGAACTGCTGACGGTTCCCCAAGTCATGGCCCGCCTCCAGCTCGGCCGCTCCGCGGTCTATGACCTGCTCCGCACCCGCCAACTCGCCTCGATCACCCTCGGCCGCGCCCGCCGCATCCCCACCCACGCCCTCACCGACTTCATCCACGCCCGACTCGACCAGGAAGCCGCCTGATGACCACGCCCCGCGACCCCAGCCCCTCCCGCCGCATACGCGCCAACGGAGACGGGACCGTCTACCAGCGCAAGGACGGACGCTGGGAAGCCGCCGGCTACGTCCTCGCCCCCGGCAACACCCGCAAGCGCATCCGCGTCTACGGCACCACCCGCAAAGACGCACTGGCCAAACTCACCGAGAAGATCGCCACCAGCAACCGCGGCGTCCCCGTTCCCTCCGCGCAGGGCAGCGTCAGCGCGTACCTGACCTACTGGCTGGAGGCCGTCGCCATCCACCAGCTCCGCGAGAACACCCACACCCGTTACACCACCTGCGTCCACCAGCACCTAATCCCCGGCCTGGGCAAGAAGAAGCTCGCCAAGCTCACCGCCAAAGACGTCCGCACCTGGCTCAACCAGCTCCGCACCACCTGCCAGTGCTGCGCCCGCAGCATCGATGCCCACCGCGATCAGCCCCGTTGCTGCGCCGCCGGAACGTGCTGCTCCAAACGGCTCTCCCCGCTGACGCTGGCGTACATCCACTCCGTGCTCAAGTCCGCCCTGGAGCATGCCGTACGTGAGGAGGAGATCACGCGCAACGTTGCGCGCAACGTCCGCACCGGCACGCCCCGACCCCGACGCTTCGAGCCCCTCACCGCCGACGAAGCCCGCCAGTTCCTCATCGCCGGCCGCACCGACCGCCTGCACGCGCTGTACGAATTCGCCCTCCGCACCGGACTCCGCAAGGGCGAACTCCTCGGTCTCCAGTGGGAAGACCTTGACCTTGACAGGAGCACCGCCAGCATCCGCCGTACCCTCCAGCGCACCCAGACCGGCGGGCTGACTGCCCTGCCCACCAAGACCCGCGCCTCCGAACGCCGCATCGCCCTCCCGAGCGAGTGCATCCACTTGCTGAAGGAACACCGTGAAGGTCAGGAGGGAGAACGCGAAGCGGCAGCGAAGAGCTGGAAGGACAGCGGTCTCGTCTTCACCGCACGGGGAGGAGGGCCGATCGATCCTGCGAATCTCAATCGCAGCTTCCTCAGCCTCCTCGATCGGGCCGGGCTCCGCCGCATCCGCTTCCACGACCTACGGCACTCCACCGCGACGCTCCTCCTGGAGCAAGGCGTCGAACTCGTCGTGATCAAAGAACTCCTCGGCCACGCCCACATCGGCGTCACCGCCACCGTCTACGCCCACGTCCGACTCCGTCTCCAGCGCGACGCCATCGACCTCCTCGGCCGCACGCTCCACGACCCCACCGAGACCGCCAACCAGCCCGACGACGGTGACGACCCGGCCTCTTGTGCAGCACCTGTCCACTGACGTTGCCGTCAACTACTGCCGTCAACACCCAGAAGCCCCACCGAAGAAGACTTCGGTGGGGCTTCTTTCTTAACTCCAGCTACACGTCGCCGCGGAGCTTCTCTAGCGGCCCCTGCGGGACCGTCAAACTATCCAACTGCTGGATTTCCGACTCGCCATCGATGTATACCAGAGTTCCATACTCCTCGAATCCATCCTCCAGAGGATCACCCTCGGGATCCAGCTGAGATACAACCTTGATCTGCACTGCGGAAATCTTAGCGATCTGATAGATGCCAAGATAGTCACTCTCGCGTTCTTGGAAATCACACCCCAAGATTTCCGCGATCAGGCGAGCGGTCCGAGGTACGTCGGCACTCCGCACCCCGTAGAGCAAATGTTTCATCTTCAGTTTCTTTCAGTTCGATCGGCCATCCGTAGCCAGTTGTCTACCCGCAGCCACAGACACGCGCCAGGATGCTGGGTCCTCGGGACGTTGCTGCTTCGATGCTGTTGTAGATCATGAAATGAACCTCACGCCCGCCAGCCATCTGCTGTAGCTGACTCTGCATTCCCGAAAGGCCGAGCGCCTCAAGGTGGGAAGCCGATAGAGGGCCAGTTCGAGTTCCACGCGACCTCAAGCCAATGCCGAGTTCCTTCGCCCTGTTGAAGATTCCCTCTCCTCCAAGCGCGATGTCAAAGTCGCTATGGTCCCCAAAAGCCCGCCCGCTCTTGAACCCTACGCCCGTTACAGAGCTCCCTTGGAATGCGGCGCTAGTGCCGCCGTGTCCAGCTCCCGCCAGTCTGCTGTCAAGGGCTTTGACGAAACCGTTGTAGTGCTCGACATTGTCAAACCCGAGCGGCGTATTGCAGTTGTGGACCAGTACCGGCGTTGCCCCCGCCAGCACATAGTACGTGTGGAGGTCATCGACCGTGAGGTTGTGCGTCGTGACCGCGTGCGGGTAGCTGCGGACCGCGGTGATGTTGAGGGTCGTGCCGTCGGGCTGGCGGAGCTTTTCGCCCGGCTTGAGTTCGCCCGCGTCGACCCACTGGTGGCGGGATTCGCTCCAGTAGGGGTGGTGGTAGGTGGAGGTGATCTTCGCCGGCGGGCCGCGGGGAGCGGCGTCGTCGGTCAGGGTGAGGTCGGTGAAGTCCTTGTCGTCGGGCGTGGTGATGGTTGCGACGACGGTCTTGGCGACGGTTTCACCCGTCTGCGGGTCGGTCGCCATGACGGTGTCGCCGTCGTGGACGTCCTCGATCGACTTCGAGGACCCGTCCGCCATCAAGACGCGGACACTGGCAGGGAAACTGTTGCATGTGACCCCGACCTCGGACTCTGCGGATCCACTGCCCCTGTTGGAGGACTCCGCCTTGGCCGCGTCGGCTTCGCCCCTTGCGGCTTTCGCCTCGGTACCGGCGGTGTCGCTTGCCGATTCCTTGGCTGCCTTTCCTTCGGCCGATTTGGCCGCCTTCGATGCCGCAGCAGCCGCCTCTTCCTCGGCCTTCTTCGCCTTGGAGAAGGCTTGCATCGCCTTGGCGGCTCTGCCCTCGGCGACATGGATGGCGTCGTAGGCCTTGTTCATCTCCTTGTAGATCTTGTAGGCCTTGATGCCTATCTTGACCGCTTTGAAGATCTTGCCCCAGGGAACCGAGTTGAGGGCCGTATTGATGCAGGCCATCACGTCGCCCTTGGTGAAGCAGTCCCGGGCGTCGTTGAAGCCGATCAGGTCAAGGACCACGTCGATGATCGCGTGCTGCAGTTCATCGCGGTGCTTCTTGGCCCTGACCACCTCGCCGTTGGCGTTGTCGAGGTCGGCCGAGCTGACGTGTCTCCCGCCACCGCCGCCGTCATCGTCGTTGTCGCCGTTGTCAGTCGCGGTCGGGGGGTTGTAGTCCGGTGAGGTCATGTAAGCGACCTGGTCCTCGTGCGTGCGCATGAGGCCGCTGGGGTCAGCCGCGTTGATCGGGTCGTTGTTCGAGTACGCGTACGCGTTCCACTGCTGCGGATCGCCCGCGTCGATGAGCGGGTCCGGGCTGATGAAGCGGGCCGTCGTCGGGTCGTACTCGCGGGCTCCCAGGAGGGTGAGGCCGGTGGCCTTCTCCTTCGTGCCGCCGACGAAGCCCTTGTCGCCCGCCCACGCACCCGCCGCCGGCTGGGTGCCGCGGTCGTTGCCGAACGGGTCCGTCGGGCGGCGGACCTGGGAGAGGTCCGAGGCGTTGAACTGGACGCCGTTGGTGCCGTGGTGGTCCGACGCCTGGTAGGCGAGGGAGGACGTGCCGCCCGTCGTGGTGCGGGTGACCGCGATGCCGCCCGGGGCGCCGTAGGTGCGGACGTCGGAGACCTTGCCCGTCGCCGTGTCCACAGTGATCTGGTCCGCGCCCAAATTCAGCGTGGTGCTGGTCGGGTCGCGGCGGATGAGCTGGTTGCCGCCCGTGTCGTACACGTAGCTGGTGCCGGCGCTCTGGCCGGTGCCGGTGATCTTGTCGAGCTTGCCCTGGTCGTTCCACGTCAGGGTCTTGGTGCCCGCCGTATTGGTGATCGAGGCGGTGTTGCCGGTGGCGTCATAGGTGTACGACGTCACCTTCGTGCCCGCCGTGCTGGTCTCCGTGGAGGCCATCAGTGCGTGCGGACCACCCGTGCCGCCGCCCGCCTTCGGGTCGGTGGAAGGGGTGTTCGGGCCGGTGCCGAAGGTCTGGGTGACCGTCGTGTCCTTGGCCGCGTTGCCGGTGACGTCCTTCTTGACCAGCTTCGTGCGGTTGCCGAGCTTGTCGTACTCGTACTGCTGCCAATACGGGGCCGGACCGCCCACACTCGGCTTGCCCGTACCGTCCACCGCAGGGCCGCCGCTGTTGGCGCAGCCTCCGATACCGCGCACGCTGGGCTGGGGAGCCGTGCTGGTCGCGCCGGTGTCGGTCCAGGCCTGCGTCATCCGGCCCAGATAGTCGTACGTGAAGCACTGCAGGTCACGGGTCGTCCCGTCCTGCGTGTTCCCGACCGAAGTGACCTTGCCCGCCTGGTTGTACGTGTAGTCGACGACATCGACGCTCGCCGTCGTGGCCGTTTGCTTGTCCAGCGTCGAGCGCACCGGGCGTCCGGTGGACAGGTCGTAGTCGAGCGTCGAGACGATCTGCTTGCCGCTCTTGCCGACCGTGCCGCGGATGGGCCGGCCGAAGGCGTCGTAGCGCACGTCGACGACGTACGGCGTGAGCGTGGTGCCGATCATGCCGTCCAGCGCCAGCAGGTTACCGGCGTTGTCGACGTTGAAGGTGAGCGTCTCCGCCTTCAGACCGGCTTCGGGAACCGCCGGCAGGGTGGTCGTCTCCAGCTGACCGTAGGGGCTGTAGGTGTTGGTGGTCTCGTAGACGCCCTGGAGCTTGTTCTCGCTCGCCGGGACCGTGATCCTGCTGCCGAGCGGACGGTAGCCGCCGTCGTAGCCGGTGACCTCCGAGCGGTACGCGGCACCCGCGGCTCCTCCGACGTAGCGCGTGGTGCTGTCGGGCTTGCCGAGCACCTTGCCGTCGTAGGTGAAGGCGCCCACCTGCTTGGCCGGATCGACGGCCGTGCCCTCGTACGTGGCGATCGTGCGGCCGAGGAGGTCGCTGACCGTCGTGGCGCTCTTGCCGCGGGCGTCGGTGGCCGTGACGAGGCTCTTGGCGTCGTCGTAGACGGTCGTGCTGGTGCCCGCGTCGGGGTCGGTGGTCTTCACCGTGCGGCCGAGGAGGTCGTACGCGAAGGTCCACTCGTTGCCGGCGCCGTCCTTGCGCGACAGCTCCTGCCCCTGGGTGTTGCTCACGTACGTGGTCTCGTCGTACGCGCCCGTCGGGGTGTTGCTCTTGTACTGGCGCAGCACCGAGGTCAGGCCGTTGGTGATGGTCGCCGTCGCGAAGCCGCCGTTCGGCGGGGTCGAACGGACCTCGTCGGCGCCCGGGTACTCCGTCTTCGAGCGCCACTGCTCGACGCCGAAGGACTGGAACACCGAGGCGGTCTGGCGGCCGAGACCGTCCAGGACCGAGACCGTCTGTGCCGGGATCTTGCTGTCCGGGTTGACGCCGCCGTTTGGCAGGAACAGTGCGCCCGACGGGTCCTTCTCGTCGTTGTAGTACGGCGCGCTGGTCTTGACCTGGTGACCCTGCGAGTCGAACAGCGCGTCCGTGACCAGGCGACCCGTGACGCCCGAGCCGGGGGTGGCCTGCGTCTGACGGACCCGTCCGAGTCCGTCGTAGATGGTGTAACTGGACGTGTAGGTCTGTCCGTCCTTCATGAGCGCCTGGCTCAGGACGGTGGACGGCGCGTTGGTGCCGTTCATCGCGTACGAGAACTTGCGGACCGGGAGGAAGGAGTTCGCCCGCTCCTGGCCCGGCTGCCAGATGGCCAGGACCCGGCCGAAGGCGTCGTAGTCGCGTTCGGCGACGTGCCCGTTCTCGTCCTTGGTGATCAGCGGCAGCGAGCGGCCGATGTCCAGGGTGTTCGAGGACTTCCAGCCCAGCGGGTTGGTGTGGACCACCTCGGAGGGCAGGACACCGGTCGCCGGCTTGTACTCCGTGGACGTGACCGCACCACCCGGGTGCGCGGCGTCCTTGCGGACCTTGTTGGTGTTGCTGGTGACACGGCCGTACGCGTCGAACGTGGACGTCGAGTTGAGCCGGTACACCGGGTTTCCGGCGCCGTCGTACTTCTCCAGGACCTCGGTGCCGGTCTGGTCGGCGGTCGCGGCGGACTGCCCGAGGGGCAGGCCGTCGAAGTAGGCGCGCGTGTCGCCCACCGTGTTGGCGGCCGTCGGCGTCTGACCGCACGCGGCCGACAGGACGAGCGTGCGCGACGCGATCTGCGTCAGCGCGCCGCCCGGGCCGGTCGCGTACTCGAAGGTGGTGCAGAGGCGCTCGGCGGGACGGGAGATGTCGTTGACGTCATCGACCTGGAGCGGACGCGAGAACAGGGTGGCATCGTACGTCGACGTGCGCTGGCTGGTGCGCCAGGTACCGTTCGCGAGCTTGGCCCGCGAAGTCACCTTGGCGGTGTTCATCGCACGCGCCGTGATGGCCGGCATGCCGCCGGACTGCGCCCGCGTAGCGGTGACGGCGCCCAGCCACGGGTCGGAGACCTCGTCGCCGACGACCGTTCCGCCGTCCCGGTCATACGTCTCGGTCTGGCGGACGAACCCCGACAGGACGTCCTCGTCCTTGATGGTGCCGCCCTGCGCGTCGCCGATCGTGACGCTGCGCTTGCTGCCGTTGGCGAGGACGTCGCCGTCCATGCCCCGCAGGTACGTCGCCACGCTCTTGCTGCGCGGGGCCTCGGCGCTGTTGCCGTTGCCCGTCCGGGTGGTGACCGTAGCGAAGCCGCGGAACTGGTCCCACGTGCGCGTCTTCGGGTCGGCCGACTCGGAGTCGTTGCGGTGCCAGGCGATGCCGCCGCCGTACTCGTAGTCGGTCACCGAGGTGACCTGGCCGCCGACCATGTCCTGATGCGTGACCGACTGGACCACGATCTTGTTGAACCAGTCGTTGACCGGGTCGGGGTAGGACTGACCCGGCAGGTACCACTTGACCGGCATGCAGGCCATGGTGTTGCCGTCCTCGGAGGACGGCATGGTGCCCTTGAGGCGCGAGCACTCGGGAGCCTTGTAGACGACGTTGATCCGGCCACCGGTCTCGGTGGTGATGGTCTGGATGCGCGGGCGGTTGTAGGGCGGCGCCGACGCGTCCGTACCGTCCGGTCGCTTGACGACGCCGTCGACGCGGTTGGCCATCTGGAGCGGCTGGAAGGACACCGCGGGCAGCGTGATGGCCGTCTTGCCGTTGGAGCCGGTGCGCTGGATCGAGTCGAGCCACAGCGTGGGTGCGGTGCCGTCACCCGGGTCCTGGAACGACTGGTTGAAGGCGAAGGAGTCGACCTTGCGCCAGGCGGTACCGGTCCACACCTCGGTGTACAGCTGGGTGAACTTCTTCGTCGTGAAGTACGTCGGGGAGAGGTTCAGGCACTGCCCGGTGGCGGGGCACTCCTGGTCGACGGGGGTGTCGGGCCAGGACTTGGCGTTCGCTTTGGTGCGCTGGGCGGGGTCGGTGCAGGTGACCGTCCCGATGACGACGCAACGCTCGGCGTTCTTGATGACGACCTGGGCGGCCGGCTTCGCCGCGCCCTTCGCCGCGATTTGATCGGGCAGACGCTGGCCGTAGCCGATCCAGGTCGGGTAGGAGGCGCGCTGGTACTTGGTCGTGGTGCCGGTGCCGTTGTTCTGGCCGCCGCCGCGTCCGTAGTAGTTGTCCTCCTGCTCGTAGCGGTAGGAGATCAGGTTCTGGTGCGGGTCCACGACGTAGTCGAGGTTCCACTGCCAGCCCATCTGTACGAACGAGCCGTTGGCGGGGGTCTGGGCGCCCAGGCACTTGTCCTGGCCGCTGTTGAAGTACACCGGGACGGTGGAGACGGACTTGGCCTCCGGGTCGGTGCCGTCGCCGCCGGGCAGTCGGTTGGAGCCGAAGTAGTACTGGGTGCCGTCGGTGGTGGTGACCTTGAAGCCCTCACCCTTCCAGGCCGTGTTGCGCTGGCCCGTCAGGCGTTCGATCTTCGTGCCGTCCTCGCCCTGGAGGCGGTAGACACAGGTCGCGTCGTCCCGGACGATCTGGCCCGCGTGACCGGCCAGGGACAGGGACAGGATGTCGCCGGCCCAGCACTCGTCGCCCGAGTCCTTGATACCCGCGTCCTTGCAGGTCTTGTAAGAGCGGGAGATGGAACCGGGGCTCCACTCCCAGCCCTCGCCGAAGCCGCTCGCCTGCGCGTTGGTCGACGCGGTGCGGCCGTCGATCGAGGAGGAGTCGTACCCCAACGACACGTCGGGCGCCGCGCCCGCGATCGAGGACGGCACCTCGACGGTGTAGCCGTAGGTGAAGTTCGCGGCATTGGATCCGGCCTGCCAGGAGGCCGAGGGCAGCAGCGGGGTCGCGGAGAAGTCACCGCTCGCGCCCGCCGGTCCGGGCTCCATGGCCAGGGCCACGCCTTGGGCGGCCAACATCTGCGGCGCGGCGGCCGGGGCGGAGTTCGGCCCGGACTGCGTCTTCAGCAGGGCCGAGGTCCCGGTGGCGGCCGTGGTGGCGGCGCTCTTGGGTACCTCGACCTCCGCGACGAGTCGCCCGGAGGCATCCCGGTGGGAGGCTACGGGCGTACGTGTCGTACAGCCGGCGGCGCCGGGGGTGATCAGGGCGCAGGTGGGCAGTTGCACCAGCCGGGCCCGATCTGCCCAGTTGGCGCCCGCCGTCTTGGCCCACGCCTGCACATCGAAGCCGACCTGGACCGTGCCGGAGGTGGCGGTGCCGGACGGTTCGGTCAGGGAGACGAGGGCACCGTTCACGCCGGCGGCCCGCGCCTTGGCCTCGTCCTTCACCTCGACCTTGAGCGTGCCGTTCAGGCCACCGGAAGCGTCGGGCGCGCCCTGCGGGGTACTCGCAGAGGGCTTCGCCACCGCCTTCCCCGGAGCCAGCCAGACGGGCAGGGTGCCAGCCTGAACTGAGGGAACGCCGGGTGTACCGGTGACAGTTCCCTGTCCAGTCAGATCGACTACGGCTGCGCCGGCGGGTGTTTTCACCTTCGCATCCGGAACCCATTTCCGGCCGTTGTCCGACCGCTTGGCCGGTGGCTTCGCATCCGCGCCCTTGACCGGTTTGGCATTGGGCAAGGGAGTTTTTGGTGGCACCCACACCTTTGGCGGCTTGTCAGCCGCCTCGGCCAGGGGAACCCCCAGGCCGGATACGAGCACCGCGAGCACCGAGACGACCGCGACACGCGATCGTCCCGCGCGTGAGCGCTCAAAGAAACCACGCCGACGAGACAAGCGATTCCCCCCACAGGACCAAAAAAGAGACGTTTCCCCGGGCGTGGACAGCCCAGATCGAACGCACCCTATGGAATGTCCGTTCGACCCGCACAGGATTTCCTTAAAAGATGCCTACATGATCCATATCACCTGCGGGACAAGCCGGTGTTTCCTGCCGCCAAGCGGACAACCGCATCTGATTCCGCGTTGACAAAATTGCAGACGTGAAGAGAGGGTGCGGCTGACTTCTGTCCGTCTCACAGCTCAGGGGGGCCGTCTCACGTGAGGCAGTCATTCTTTCTTTCAGGGACGCCGAGACCAGGGGGCCTCAGACGACGCGTTCCCGGCGGCTCGGCGCTTCCGCTAGCCGGGGCCGCGTTGCTGTCTCTCGGCGCGGGTCTGCTCACAGGGCCACCCGCCCAAGCCGCCACGCCCACCGACGACACCCGCGCGCACGGCCCGGCCAACGACAACTGGCCCGCGCCCACGGGCAAGCCCGCTACGAATGCCGAGGCGCAGGCCGTGGAGGGGGCGCGGGTCCAGGCGAAGCAGACCGGCAAGGCGGTGTCCATCGGGCACCTCACCACCGGCAACTCCCAGACCTTCGCCAATCCCGACGGCACGCTCACCACCGACTCCACCCCGGTACCGGAGCGGGTAAAGCGGTCGGACGGCACCTGGCTGGCGCTCGACGCCACCTTGCGGGCGAACCCGGACGGAACCGTCTCTCCCGCCGCCGCGGCGTCGCGGTTGGCCTTCTCCGGCGGCGGCAACGGCCCCATGGCGACGATGACCTCCACCGACGGCAAGAAGCTGTCCCTGAAGGCGCCCTTCGCGCTCCCCAGGCCCGTCCTCAACGGGCCCGACGCGCTCTACCAGGGCGTGCTCCCCGATGTCGACCTCCAACTGACCGCCACACCGGTCGGCGGCTGGCGTCAGGTGCTGATCGTCCGCACCCCCGCGGCCGCGGCCGACCCCACGGTGAAGAGGATCCAGCTCGCCGTCGAAGCCGACGGTCTCACGGTGAGCGCGGACGGCGCCGGCAACCTCAAGGCCGCGGACGACCAGGGCAAGACCCGCTTCTCCGCCCCGACCCCGCTCCTGTGGGACTCCGCCGCCACCGCGGCGAACAGCCCCGCCGCGGCTCAGGCACCGACCGCCAAGTCCGGTGCCCGCAGCCTCCAGGCGGCCCCGACCGCGGACCAGCCGACCACCGGGCAGCCCGGCGCCGGACAGTCCGACGCCGAACGACCGGCCGTCTCCAGCGCCGGCGGCCCCGGCCAGGGCGCGGCTGTCGCCCCGATCGCCACGTCGACCGACTCCAAGACCATCCAGCTCGTCCCGGACGCCACCGTCCTGGGCAAGGGAACCGGCCCCTGGTACATCGATCCGGGCTGGAACCCGGACGTCGACAACGGAACCCAGGCGTGGTCGCAGGTTCAGGAGGCCTACCCCGACACGAACGAGTACAACGCCACCGCCGACGGCAAGGACACACCCGCCACCGGCTACTGCGGTTACTCGACCTGCACGCGCAAGGGCCGCGAGCGCGCCTACTTCCAGGTCGGGGTCAACTCGGTCCTGCAAGGCGCCGTCGTCCTCGACGCCCGCCTGTACGCGACCGTCGTCTCCTCCTCCAGCCCCAGTACCCCCACCCCCATGGGGCTGTACCTGACCGGGTACATCTCCAACCCCACCATGTGGACCCGGCAGCCCTGCGGCACCGGTTCGACCATGCAGGGCTGCGCCAAGATCGGCTCCGTCACCATGTCGGGGTCCGGTGAGATCTCCTTCGACGTCAAGTCGCAGATGCAGACCGCGGCGCGGGACAAGTGGCCCACCTTCTCGTTCGGCCTGGCGCCCGACGACGAGAACAACATGTACTACCGGCAGCGCTTCGCCAACACCCCTCACGTCAAGGTGACGTACGACATCCAGCCCACCGTATGGTGGCCCCGCAGCCGCCCCACTCCCGGCTTCGCCGACACCGCCTCCTACGCGGACTGTCGCACGGCCGGCACGGCAAACCCCTGGGACAACCCGGGCTGGATCGGCGCCAACAACAACATCACCCTGACCACCTCCACCTACTCGGCCACCGGCCGCCAGCTCCAGACCACGTTCCAGTTCTGGGACGACGACAACGCCGGCAAGACCGAGTACGCGACCACCGGTTGGAACGGCAGCTATGGAGAGGCCACCGTCGACATCGGCCGGCTGACCGAGGGCCACCAGTACGGTTGGACGGCACGCACGACCGACGAGACGCTCACCAGTGCCGAGACCGATTGGTGCTACTTCCGCGTCGACCGCACCGCGCCGACCGCCTCGGTCAGCTCCACCGACTTCCCCGAGTCCGGCACCATCGGCGCCCACCCCAAGCTCGCCGGCCAGGAGGGCACCTTCACCCTCACCGGCGCCGACCCGGTCCCGGCCGCCGGCGGCCGTACCTCCGGCCTCGCCTGCGCGCGCTGGACCACCGACCCGATCAAGGCCGCGGCCACCAACTGGAAGTGCACCGACACCGACCCGGGCGTCACCAAGCTGACCGGCGGCAAGGCCGCCATCAAGGTCACCCCGTCCCGCTGGGGCACCAATTTCGTGTACCTGCAGACGCAGGACGTCGCGGGCAACCTCTCCCAGCCCGTCGCGTACAGCTACTACGCGCCGTCCAACCCCAGCAGCGCGGCGCCCCTCTTCGGCGACGTCGACGGCGACAAGAAGGCCGACATCCTGCTGCCCGACACGGCCGGCAACCTCCGCCAGATCGGCGGCGGCACCGACCCGGCAGCGGCTCCCAACGCCCGGATCCGTCCGGCCCCCGGCGGCAACGGCTGGAACGGCATCCAGATCGCCCACCGCGGCAGCCTGGGCTTCAAGGACATCGACGACCTGATCGCCCACCAACCGGGCAACACCAGCCTGCACCTCTACACGAACAACGGCATCGGAGGCCAGTTCGACACCCAGGCCCCGACCACCGTCGTCAAGCCCGCCGGCTGTGCCAACCCGGCCGGTACGGTCATCGACTGCGCGGCGAACGGGTACGGCGCCAACTGGGCCAACATCACCCAGATCGCGGCCTTCGGGTCCCCTGCCGGCGACACCCTGGACGGCGACGGAGCGCTGCCCCGCACCTCCCTGCTGTTCATCGAGAACGGGCGCCTGTGGCTGGCTACCGCCGGCTCCACCAACCAACTGGCGGCGAAGGCCGTCCTGCTCTCCGCCAACGACCAGCGCTGGGACGGCTACGAGCTGATCGCCCCGGGCCGGGCGCAGGGCACCGTTTTCCCGACCCTGTGGGCGCGCGCCAAGTCCGACGGCACGCTGCACGCCTTCTCCGTCAAGGGCACGGCGGACAACCCGGACCTGACCGGCTTCACCGACCCGGCAGCGGGTGTGCTGACCGGCAAAGTGGACCCGACCGCCTACCCCCGGGTCGGCTCTAACGGCGACCTGAACGGCGACGGTCTGCCCGACCTGTGGGCCGTTGACGCCAAGCAGCAACTCGTCGCTTTCAACGGCGTGGGCACGACCGGCACGAACCCGACCGTCACGGGCCTCGACACGGCGACCATCACCTTGGGCAACCTCAACATGCCCAAGGCCCAGTGGAAACTGACCGGCCAGACCGGCACGACCACCCCCAGCTCGGTCGGCACCTACCCGGCGACCACGTCCGAGGTCACCTTCCCCTCGGAGAAGATCGGCGACCGCACCTCCGCGTACGCCGCGTTCGGCGGCGCCGGCTCGGCCATCACGACGACCGCGCCGGTGGTCGACACCCGCAAGAGCTTCACCATCAGCACCTGGGCCAAGCCGGGCGCGCAGGGCGGGCTCATCACCAGCCAGGACGGCACCAAGAACAGCGCCTTCGTCCTCTACGCGGATCCGGCCGACGGCAACTGGCGCTTCGGCCTCGCCATGGCCGATGACGGAAGCTGGCCGTACGACAGGTCCGACGCCCTCAACACGACCGCCCGGTACACCCCGGGTACCTGGCAGCGTCTGACCGCCGTCTACAACGCCGAAACGGGCTTGATGAGCCTCTACGTCAACGGCACCCTCGCGGCCTCCGGCAACCACCTGGCTTCGACCAGCCCGGCGGCAGCCGGCCCGCTGGTGATGGGCCGGTATCAGGTCGCCGGCAAGCCGGACTTCTTCGGTGGGTTCACCGGCGGAGTCAGCAACCTCGCCGTCTATCCGTACGCGGCGCCTCCCACCACCCCGGGCAGCACGACGAAGATCTCCTACACCCTGACCGGCACGAACTGCGCGGACCTGGCCTCGGACGGCGCGAAGATCCAGATCTGGGACTGCAACGAGACCAACGGCGGCCTTGCCCAGAAGTTCGACATCCGGACCGACGGAACCATCCGCATCCAGGGCAAGTGCCTGGACGCCAAGGACGCCGGCACCGCCTCGGGGACGCTGGTGCAGGCCATGACCTGCCACGACCACCCGGCTCAGCAGTTCCTGCCGCGAGCCGACGGCAGCGTCTACAACCCTGTGTCGGGCCGATGCGTCGACCTGAACCAGGGCGCCACCACCAACGGGGGCCAGCTCCAGCTCTGGGACTGCAACCAGAGCAACGCCCAGCGCTGGACCCTCCCCGCCCTGGGCACCGCCCCGCTGCCGGTGCCCAGCACCGCGTAGGGCCCGCGCGCGTCGGCGCACACCGAGGAGGCCGTCTCCCCTGCCCGGGGAGGCGGTCTCCCGCGTTTCCCGCCCTTCCATCCCACGCCGGACGCCGCCCTGCCGAGGAAACACAACTTCGTCACCTGAAGCGGTGAACCCACCCTTAGCCGGGGGTCGGGCGGGGTAGGGCAGTGCTGATCTCGTGCGGGGGGCCGGATCCTCGGGGTCCCCGCACCCTCGGACGGAAAGGCCCTACCCGCCGTGACACAGCCGTTTCAACTGCCGGATTTCTACGTGCCCTATCCGGCGCGACTGAACCCGCATCTGGAGGCCGCCAGAGCCCACACCAAGCGGTGGGCCCGCGGCTTCGGGATGTTGGAGGGGTCCGGCGTCTGGGAGGAGAAGGACCTCGACTCGCACGACTACGCGTTGCTGTGCTCCTACACGCACCCCGACTGCGACAGCGACGCGCTGAGTCTGATCACCGATTGGTACGTGTGGGTGTTCTTCTTCGACGACCACTTCCTGGAGTTGTACAAGCGTTCCCAGGACCGGGCGGGCGCCAAGGCATACCTCGACGGCCTGGCCGCGTTCATGCCCATGGACCTGGCCGACGGGTTCCCGGAACCGACGAACCCGGTCGAGGCGGGGCTGCGGGACCTGTGGCTGCGCACGGTGCCCGCGATGTCGATGGACTGGCGGGAACGATTCTCCGAGTCGACGAGGAACCTGCTCAACGAGTCGATGTGGGAACTGGCCAACATCAACATCGGTCGGGTGGCGAACCCGCTCGAATACATCGAGATGCGCCGCAAGGTAGGCGGCGCGCCCTGGTCGGCGGGGCTGGTGGAGTACGTGTCCGCGGAGGTTCCCGCGAGGGTCGCGCGCTCGCGGGCACTCGGCGTGCTGCGGGACGCCTTCTCCGACGCCGTGCACATCAGGAACGACATTTTCTCCTACGAGCGCGAGGTCGGCGACGAGGGTGAACTCTCCAACGCCATCCTGGTGTTGGAGACCTTCCTCGGCTGCACCACCCAGCAGGCCGCCGAATCCGCCAACGACCTCCTCACCTCCCGCCTCCAGCAGTTCGAGCAGACCGCCCTCGCCGAACTCCCCCAGCTCTTCGCCGACCACGCCATGGACCCGGCCGAGATCGCGGCCGTCCTCGCCTACGCCAAGGGCCTCCAGGACTGGCAGTCCGGCGGCCACGAATGGCACATGGTCTCCAGCCGCTACATGAACAAGGAGGCCCGGGCCACCGCCCCGGTCACCCTGCCGTTCCTGCCCAGCGGCCTCGGCACCACCGCCCTCGACCTCCGCTCGATCCTGGAACCCCGGGCGATGGAACTGCGCCGGCGCAGCTTCACCCACGTCCCGTTCGAGCCCACCGGCCCCTCCGTGATCCCCGACATCTACATGCCGCACCGGCTCGCGCTCAGTCCACACCTCGCGCACGCCAGGGAGGAATCGGTGGCCTGGGCGCGGCGCATGGGCATGTTGGATCCCCAGCCCGGCGATCCCGGATCGGCCATCTGGACCGAGGAGAAGCTGCGCGGCTACGACTTCGCCGTCTGCTCGGCCGGCATCGACCCCGACGCCACCGCCGAGTCGCTCGCGCTGAACGCCTCGTGGCTGACCTGGGGCACGTACGGCGACGACTACTACCCGGTGGTGTTCGCGCAGGGCAAGAACCTGCCCGCCGCCAAGGTCACCACCGCCCGTCTCATCTCCATGATCCCCCTCGACCACGCCGAGCAGCCCGAACCGGCCACCGCCATGGAGCGCGGCCTCGCCGAACTGTGGGTGCGTACCAGCGCCGGCATGTCCCCCGAGCAGCGCACCGAGTTCCGGGCCACACTCGTGGACATGTTGGAGAGCTGGCTGTGGGAGGTGGACAACCAGATCCAGAACCGCATCCCGGACCCGGTGGACTACGCCGAGATGCGCCGCCGCACCTTCGGCTCGTACCTGACCATGTACCTGTGCCGGCTCGGACACCAGGGGCGGGGCATCCCGGAGGAGATCTACTCCTCGGGCACCATCCGGTCGTTGGAGAACGCCGTCGCGGACGCCGCGTGCCTGATCAACGACATCTTCTCGTACCAGAAGGAAGTGGAGTTCGAGGGCGAGGTCCACAACTACATCCTGGTCACCAGGAACTTCTTCGACATCGGTTATCCGGAGGCCCTGCACATCTGCCACGACCTGATGACCCAACGCACGGAGGAGTTCGAGCACATCGTCGCCCAGCAGTTGCCGCTGCTCTACGACGACTGGAAACTGAGCGCGGAGGCCCGGACCGCCCTCGACAGCTACGTCGACGAACTCAAGGACTGGCACGCGGGCATCCTCAACTGGCACCGGAAAATCCGCCGTTACCGCCCGGAGGACCTGCACCGGCTGCCGGACGGTCTGTCCACCAAGGTCTGGGACTCCGCGTTCGGGATGTCCGCGGCCCGGATCTCCCTGCCCGCCTGACCCCCGCGGCGCGGGGGCGGTCCGCTCGCCCGCCCCCGCCCCTCCCGGGCCCTCGGCCCCTGGGCCCCTGGGCCCCTGGGCCCCTCAGAACTCGTCGGCCGTGTGCGGCAGCAGGTCCACCCGCAGCGCCGCGTCGAGCGCCGCCGCCGCGCCCCGCGAGCGCTCCTCCACCAGCCCGGCGGCCACCAGCTCCGTGACCCGGGTCCCGCCCAGGTAGACCGCCGCCAGTTCCCTGACGTCCAGGACAAGATCGGGGTCGGCCCCGGCACCCTCGAACGTGGCGCCCTGCGGCCCCGCCTTGAGTCGGAACCGGCCGGCGTTGGCCGGCAGGTGTACGTCGGCCAGTTCCAGCACCACTTCCACCGGCGCCGACCACGCCCGGGCGGTCAACGCGGCCCGTACGTCGACCAGGCGCAGCCAGAGCGCCGGGAACAGGGCGGTCACCCGCACCTGGTCCCGGTCGGCGGCGAAGGACAGCAGCGGGTCGTCCGGCGGCCGGCACCACGCTCGCACCGTGCCGGTCAGGTCGAGGGAGGCGACGCACTGCCAGAGGGCGGCGGCGACCTGCGGGGTGTCGGCCTCCAACTCGTCCACCCGGACCATGCCCGGGGTACGGAACGGGCCGTCGTCGCCCTCCGGCTTCGTGCGGTAGAGCACGTAGCCCGCCACGGGTCGGCCGGGCTCGCCCGACGCGATGATCCTCGGCGGGCTGAACTCCTCGTCCTCCTCGTCCTCCTCGCACAGCCATCCGTCGGTCCAGCGAACCCGGTCGCGGCTTGGGCGGCCGGCCCGGGTCGCACGGGCGGCCTCGTGGTACGGCCCGATCACGGCGGGCGCGTCGGCCGGATCGATCAGCCGCAGCGGGCGCCGGTCCGGCTCGACGCGCAGGGCGAGCGGCCGGGTCGAGTCGATCTCGACGGTGGCGCCCTGCGTGGCGCCGCCGAAGCCGAACCGGCCGTAGATGGCGGCCTCCGAGGCCCACAGCGCGGCGATCGGGGCGCCCTCGGCGGCGGTGCGGCGCAGTTGCTCGTGCATGAGCGCGCTGAGCACGCCCCGGCGGCGGTGGGTGGGGGCGACGGCGACGAAGGTGAGGCCGGGGCAGGGCAGGTCCGCCCCCGGCACCGAGAGCCGGAAGTCGTGGGCGGCCATGAAGCCGACGAGGGCGTGGCCGTCGTAGGCGCCGATGCGCCCGCACCGGGTCAACAGCGTGTGGTGCCGCTCGCGCACCTCCTTCCCCGGCCGGTCGTGGAAGGCCAGATACGCGAGTTCCAACGCGCGGTCGATGTCGGCTTCGGGTACCGCATGGATGTCCACCATGATCCGGAGACTAATCGGTCATCGGGGACCGCTCATCTCATAATGGCCGGATTCGTCAACCTGGCCAGTTCCGGCGCCTGCTCGAAGAACCAGGTCCCGACCGGAGCGCGAAGACGGGCAGTGTGCCCTGTCGGACGGCCGTGCGCGCGGCGCCCGGGCCGCAGCCCGGGCCGGGGTCTGGTCGCCCAGCCGGACGGTGTGCGGGTCGCGGCCGTCGCGGTGAGCGCCTCGGCCCTCGGCCTCCGCCCCCGTCCGGCGGCGGGCGGATCGGGCTCGGCGGTCGCCGTGGCCGCGGTCGCGGGAGCGGCGAGCGCGGCGCATACGGCGCCGAACAGGGCTGTGCGGGCGAGGAGTCGGCGGTACCCGGCCCGGACGCCGGCGCAGCGCACCGGCCCGGGTCAAGCACCGTTGCCCCGCCGGCCGACGACCACGACCCGCCCGTGGGCGGCCCCGACGTGGCGTCCGGGTGTACGGCGGTAGTGGCGCGCCGGCGTACGGGCGCACTGCGGTACGGGTCAGCGCGCCGACGGGCCGCTCCAGCCTGCCGGGACGTGGCCGAGCCGGACGCGCTGGGGGTGGTCGCCGACGGGCACGGAGACCCGCTTGGTGCCGGTGGCGAAGTCGATGGCGGTGACCCGGTCGGCTCCGCTCTCGGAGATCACGCAGCCGCGTCCGTCTCCGTCTACCGTGGCCCAGTAGGGCTTCACGGCGGGCACCGGCGGCGCTTCGGCGAGGGTGGCCCGGTCCACGATCGTCGCGTAGTCGTCCATGGTTCCCGCGACGCAGAGCTTGTTGCCGTCGGGGCTCATCGACAACCCGTGGTGGCGCGAGTCGTTGACCCAGGTGGTGCGGTCGGTGCTGGTGGCGGGATTGCCGGGCAGTTCCTTGATCCGGGTGATGCGGTCGGCGGCCAGGTCGTACTCGACCACGCCGTTGAAGAAGGAGACCTGGAAGTAGAGCTTCGACTCGTCGGGGCTGAACGCCATGGGCCGCACGGCGTCCGAGAGGTCGGGGCGGCCGAAGGCGTCGAGGCGCTCGCGCATGTCGATCACCCGGACCGTGCGGAAGGTGCGGGCGTCGACGACCGTGATCTTCCGATCGCCCTTCGTCCAATCCAGCCAGGGCGCGTCGAGGGCGGAGGTGACGTCGCCGATGGAGCTGTTCCACAGGTAGCGGCCGCCCTGCGTGAAGGTGTTCTCGTGCGGCTTGTCCCCGGTACTGAAGGAGCCGACCTGGCGGCCGGTGGCGATGTCCAGGACGTGCACGGTGTTGGCGGTCGAGGCGGAGACGGCGACCCGGGTGCCGTCCGGTGACAGCGCCATGTGGTCGGCGCGGTACCCGGCCACGGGGAAGCGCCAGTTGATCCGGCCGGTGCGGACGTCGAGGGAGACGACATCGGCGAAGCTGGGCCGGGAGGCGACGACGGCCGAGCCGTCGGGCGTGGTGTACATGTCGTCGACGTACTGGTCGTGGCCCTCGCCCGCCGTGGCGCGGATGCCGAGGAAGAAGCCCAGCTTCACCGGGTCGAGGTAGATCTCCCGCAGCCGCTCGTCCTTGTCGGGGATGACGTTGATCCGGCCGACCTTGGCGAGATCGCCGGTGGAGGCGAGCACGTCGGCGGTGCCTTCCCAGTTGTTCCCCACGAACAGCACCTCCCGCGGGGCGGAACCGGACTGCGGCGCGGGAGCGGGAGCGGCGCCGAGCGTGGCCGTGGCCAGCAGGCAGGCGGCGAGCAGGGTACGCGCGGGGAACCGGGACATTCGCTCAACTCCGTTACGGAAAGGCGCTGTTACCGGCCGGTAAAATAGGCGGAACGACGAAAGGGCGCAACCCTTCGGGTCACGCCACTTGGTGCGAATCGATTCGGCTCAGGGAAGCGGGTCAGCTCTTCAAGCGACGGAACCGATCCGGCCCAGCACGGTGTTGGCGCCCTCGCGGTGGATCGGTATCCGGGCGCCGGTCAGGGAGGCGCCGGTGCCGCCGCGTCGGTTGGCGACGATCTCGGCGGCGATGGACAGCGCGGTCTCCTCCGGGGAGCGGGCGCCGAGGTCCAGGCCGATCGGGGAGCGCAGCCGGGCGAGTTCCAATTCGCTCACGCCGACCTCGCGCAGCCGCTTGTTGCGGTCCTCGTGGGTACGGCGGGAGCCCATGGCGCCGACGTAGGCCACGGGCAGCCTGAGGGCCGTCTCCAGCAGCGGGACGTCGAACTTGGGGTCGTGGGTGAGCACGCACAGGACGGTACGGGAATCCACCTCGGTGGACTCCAGGTAGCGGTGGGGCCAGTCGACCACGATCTCGTCCGCCTCGGGGAAACGATTCTTCGTGGCGAACACCGGCCGGGCGTCACACAGCGTGACGTGATAGCCGAGGAACTTGCCGATCCGCACCAACGCGGAGGCGAAGTCGATGGCGCCGAAGACGATCATCCGCGGCGGCGGGACGCTGGATTCGACGAGCACCTTGAGCGGCTCTCCGCAGAGCCGGCCGTCGGCGCCGAGCTCCAGCACCCCGGTCTGGCCCGCGTCCAGCATGGCGCGGGCTTCCTCGACGATGGTGCGGTCCAGCTCGGGGTGGGCGCCGAAGCCGCCCTCGTACGAGCCGTCGCCGCGCACGACCGCCGCCCGGCCCACCAGCTCCGCCGGGCCCTCGGCGATCCGGGCGACCGCCGCCGCCTCCCCACGGGCGGCGGCGGCCAGCGCGGCCGCGAGCACCTCCCGTACCGGAGAGCCCGAGGAGACCGGGGTGACCAGGATCTCGATGACCCCGCCGCAGGTCAGACCCACGGCGAAGGCGTCGTCGTCGCTGTAGCCGAAGCGCTCGGTGACGCTCTCGCCGTCCTGGAGGGACTGCCGGCACAGGTCGTACACCGCGCCCTCCACGCATCCGCCGGACACCGAGCCGATGACCGTTCCCTCACCGTCGACGGCGAGGGCGGCCCCGGGCTGCCGTGGGGCGCTGCCGCCGACCGCCACGACCGTGGCGACGGCGAAGTCACGACCCTGCTCGACCCACCGGTTGAGTTCTTCGGCGATGTCCAGCATGTTCGGCCTCCTCGGAGGGGTTCGGCTTCCAGTATCGGATGCGTGGAGGGTCAGGGGGCGGTCACGGGCCGCCCTACTTGACGCCCAGCAATCCCTCGATGGGGTGGAGGGCGAAGTAGACCAGGAAGATGCCGGTCAACGCCCACATGAAGGCACCGATCTCACGGGCCTTGCCCTGCGCGACCTTGATGGCCACGTAGGAGATCACACCGGCGGCGACACCGGCGGTGATCTGGTAGGTGAACGGCATGATCACCACGGTCAGGAAGACCGGGATGGCGGTCGCGCTGTCGGCCCAGTCCACGTGGCGGGCGTTCTGCATCATCATCGCGCCGATGACGACCAGGGCTGCGGAGGCGACCTCACCCGGGACGATCTGCGTGATCGGGGTGAAGAAGAGACAGGCGGCGAAGAAGAGGCCGGTGACCACGGAGGCGAGACCTGTGCGGGCACCCTCGCCGACGCCGGTCGCGGACTCGACGAACACGGTCTGGCCGGAGCCACCCGCGATGCCACCGATGGCGCCACCGGCGCCGTCGATGAACAGCGCCTTGGACAGGCCCGGCATGCGGCCCTGCTCGTCGGCCAGCTTGGCCTCGGTGCCGACGCCGATGATGGTGGCCATCGCGTCGAAGAAGCCGGCGAGCACCAGGGTGAAGACGATCATGCCGATCGTCATCACGCCGACGTCGCCCCAGCCGCCGAACTCGACCTTGCCGAACAGCGAGAAGTCGGGCATCGAGATGGCGGAGCCGGAGAGCTCCGGCGGGCCGTTCTTCCACGCCTTCGGGTCGATGTCGACGACGGCGTTGAGGATGGCCGCGAGGACGGTACCGCCGACGATGCCGATCAGGATCGCACCGCGGACCTTGCGGGCCTGCAGCATGAAGATGGCGAGCAGGGTGACGCAGAAGAGGAAGACGGGCCAGCCGGCGAGCTGACCGGTCGCACCGAGGCTGACCGGAGGCGCGAACTCCGGACCGTTGCCCACGAAGCCGGCCTTGACCAGCCCGATCAGGGCCACGAAGAGGCCGATGCCCATGGTGATCGCGTGCTTGAGCGCGAGCGGGATCGCGTTCATGATCATCTCGCGGAGGCCGGTGACGACCAGGAGACAGATCACGACGCCGTACATCACGCACATGCCCATGGCCTGCGGCCAGGTCATGTGGGGCGCGACCTGCGAGGAGAGCACGCCCGAGACGGACAGGCCGGCCGCGAGGGCGAGCGGCACCTTGCCGACGAAGCCCATGAGGAGCGTGGTCAGGGCCGCGGCGAAGGCCGTGGCCGTGATCAGAGCCTTCTGGCTCATGGTGTCTCCGGCGACGTCCTTGCCGGAGAGGATCAGCGGGTTGAGCAGGAGGATGTACGCCATGGCCATGAAGGTCGTGACGCCGCCGCGAATCTCGTTGCCGAGGTTCGATCCTCTGTGCGTTATGTGAAAGTACCGGTCGAGCCAAGAACGTCCGGCGGGGGGGCGAGTGCCGTCGCCGGCCTCTTCCGCGGTGGTCTTGGGCTCCACAGACGACTGGGTCATGGTGCCTAACTCCCAAGGTTCAAAGGGGCACCCGCATGGGGATTGGAGATCGCGGGATTTGGGATGCTGCGTTTGGCTGCACGACCCGGGGTGACGGCCCGAGGCGACGCGATGGTTACTGCGGTGGTGCGGGTACTGCGGTGGTGCGGGTACTGCGGTGCTGCGGGTACTGCGTGGGGGGGACTACCGCCGGTGGGACGGGCCGCGAGCGGTGCGGTCCGACGGGTTCCGACGTGGTACTCCGGGCGGTGCGACTGGTGAAGTGTGACGTTCCCGTTGTCACACCGCCCGGAGAGTCTGTGGGGGTCCGGGGGCCTGGCGGCCCCGGGACCACGCCGTCCTAGAGGGTGCCGGTGAGGGCTTCCGGACGGATCGGCGTCTTGTTGAGCTCCAGCCCGGTCGCCTGCCGGATCGCCGCGAGGACGGCCGGGGTGGACGAGAGGGTCGGGGCCTCGCCCATACCGCGAAGGCCGTACGGCGCGTTCGGGTCGGCGAGTTCCAGGACGTCGACCGGGATGGTCGGGGTGTCGAGGATGGTCGGGATCAGATAGTCCGTGAAGGACGGGTTGCGCACCTTCGCGGTCTTCGGGTCCACGATGATCTCCTCCATGATCGCGACGCCCAGGCCCTGGACGGTGCCGCCCTGGATCTGGCCGACCACGGAGAGCATGTTCAGGGCCTTGCCGACGTCCTGGGCGGTCGCGAGCTCGACGACCTTGACGAGGCCGAGCTCGGTGTCCACCTCCACCACCGCGCGGTGCGCGGCGAAGCTGTACTGGACGTGGCCGTTGCCCTGGCCGGTCCTCAGGTCGAACGGGACGGTCGGCCGGTGCCGGAACTCCAGCTCCAGGTCGATCGCCTCCTCGCCCTCCAGGATGTCGGCGATGTCCGCGAGGACCTCGCCGCCGTCGGTGACGACCTTGCCGCCCTCCAGGAGCAGCTCGGCGGTCGCCCAGGCGGGGTGGTAGGAGCCGTTCTTGCGGCGGCCGATCTCCAGGACGGCCTCGCGGACGGCCTCGCAGGTGTTCTTCACCGCGCCGCCGGTCATGTACGTCTGCCGCGAGGCGGACGTCGAACCGGCGGAGCCGACCCGGGTGTCGGCCGGGTGGATGGTCACCTGGGTGACGCCCAGCTCCGTACGGGCGATCTGGGCGTGGACGGTGACGCCGCCCTGGCCGACCTCCGCCATGGCCGTGTGGACCATCGCGACGGGTTCGCCGTTGATGACCTCCAGGCGCACGCGGGCGGTGGAGTAGTCGTCGAAGCCCTCGGAGAAGCCGACGTTCTTGATGCCGACCGCGTAGCCGACGCCGCGGACGACGCCCTCGCCGTGGGTGGTGTTGGAGAGGCCGCCCGGCAGCGCGCGGATGTCCGCGCCCTCGCCGGCGGTCTCCCACTGGCGCTCCGGCGGCAACGGGCGGGCCTTGACCCGGCGCAGCAGCTCGGCGACGGGGGCCGGCGAGTCCACGACCTGTCCGGTGGGCATGATCGTGCCCATCTCCATGGCGTTCAGCTGCCGGAACTCGACCGGGTCCATGCCCAGCTTCGCCGCGAGCTTGTCCATCTGGGCCTCGTACGCGAAGCACGCCTGGACGGCGCCGAAGCCGCGCATCGCGCCGCAGGGCGGGTTGTTCGTGTAGAGCGCGATCGCCTCGATGTCCACGTCGTCGACGACGTACGGGCCCACCGAGAGCGAGGACGCGTTGCCCACGACCGCCGGGGAGGCCGACGCGTAGGCGCCGCCGTCCAGGACGATGCGGCACTTCATGTGCGTGAGCTTGCCGTCCTTGGTGGCGCCGTGCTCGTAATGGAGCTTCGCCGGGTGGCGGTGCACGTGGCCGAAGAAGGACTCGAACCGGTTGTAGACGATCTTGACCGGCTTGTTCGTGGCCAGGGCCAGCAGACAGGCGTGGATCTGCATCGAGATGTCCTCGCGACCGCCGAAGGCACCGCCGACGCCGGAGAGCGTCATGCGCACCTTCTCCTCGGGGAGGCCGAGGACGGGGGCGATCTGCCTGAGGTCCGAGTGCAGCCACTGGGTGGCGACGTACAGGTCGACACCGCCGTCCTCGGCGGGTACGGCCAGGCCGGACTCGGGGCCGAGGAACGCCTGGTCCTGCATGCCGAAGGTGTACTCGCCCTCGACGATGACGTCCGCGCGCTTGCGGGCCTCCGCCACGTCGCCGCGGACGATCGGCTGGCGGTGCACGATGTTCGGGTGCGGGACGTGACCGATGTGGTGGTCGTCGCGGCCCTCGTGGATCAGCGGCGCGTCGGGGGCGAGGGCGGACGCCTCGTCCGTGACGAGCGGCAGCTCACGGTAGTCGATCTTGATCTTGGCAGCCGCCCGGCGGGCGGTCTCCGGGTGGTCGGCGGCCACGAGGGCGACCGGCTCCCCGTGGTGGCGTACCCGACCGTGGGCGAGGACCGGGGTGTCCTGGATCTCCAGGCCGTAGTTCTTCATCGCGGCGGGCAGGTCGTCGTAGGTCAGCACCGAGTAGACGCCGGGCGTCGCGAGCGCCTCGGAGACGTCGATGGAGACGATCTCGGCGTGGGCGACGGTGCTGCGCAGGGTCTGGCCCCACAGCATGTCCTCGTGCCACATGTCCGAGGAGTACGCGAAGTCGCCGGTGACCTTCAGGGTGCCGTCCGGGCGGAGCACGGACTCGCCGATGCCGCCCTGGTTGTGCTTCTGACTGACGTTGGTCGGTGCTCCGGCCGGGACCGGGCGGGCGTTCTGCGCCATGGTCAGACCACCTCTCCCTGACGGGCGGCCGCGAGGCGGACCGCGTCGAGGATCGTCTCGTAGCCGGTACACCGGCAGAGGTTGCCGGACAGGGCCTCACGGATGTCCTGGTCGGACGGGGAGGGGTTCGTCTCCAGCAGCGCGTCGGCCTGGACCAGGAGGCCCGGGGTGCAGAACCCGCACTGGACGGCGCCGGCGTCGATGAACGCCTGCTGGACGGTGGAGAGCGGGGCGCCCTCGCCGGTCCGGGAGTCGGCACCCCTGGCGGACCACTGCTTGGCCTCGTCCAGGGCGACGCCCTTGGTGCAGCCGCCGGCGCCGCAGGCACCGCCGTGGCCGTGCTGCTCGCGCTGCTTGGCGAAGTCCGCCAGGCCCTCGACGGTCACGACGTCGCGACCCTCGACCTGGCCGGCGGCGACGAGACAGGAACAGACCGGCACGCCGTCGAGACGGACCGTACAGGAACCGCATTCGCCCTGCTCACAGGCGTTCTTCGAACCGGGCAGACCCAGCCGCTCGCGCAGGACGTACAGGAGGGACTCGCCCTCCCAGACGTCGTCCGCTTCCTGCTGCCGGCCGTTGACCGTGAAATTGACGCGCATGATTACGCAGCCCCTTCGAGCGGGCGGCCGTTGCCGGTACCGCGGTACTGCTCCCAGGTCCAGACGAGCTGGCGGCGAGCCATGATGCCGACCGCGTGACGGCGGTACTTCGCCGTGCCGCGGACGTCGTCGATCGGGTTGGCCGCGCCGGAGGCGAGGTCACCGAACTGCTTGGCGATCGACGGGGTGATGACCTTGCCGGACTCCCAGAAGCCGCCCTCTTCGAGCGCGGCGTTCAGGAACTCCTCGGCGACCTTGGCCCGGATGGGGGTCGGCGCGGCCGACCCGATGCCGGTGCGGACCGTACGGGTCCGCGGGTGCAGGGCCAGGCCGAAGGCGCACACGGCGATGACCATCGCGTTGCGGGAGCCGACCTTGGAGTACTGCTGGGGGCCGTCCGCCTTCTTGATGTGGACGGTCTTGATGAGCTCGTCCGGGGCCAGCGCGTTGCGCTTGACACCCGTGTAGAACGCGTCGATGGGGAGCAGGCGGGAGCCGCGTACGGATTCCACCTCGACCTCGGCGCCGGCCGCGAGCAGCGCGGGGTGGGCGTCACCGGCCGGCGAGGCGGTACCGAGGTTGCCGCCCACACCTCCGCGGTTGCGGATCTGCGGGGACGCGACCGTGTGCGAGGCGAGCGCGAGGCCGGGCAGCTCCGTACGGAGGTTCTCCATGATCTGCGTGTACGGCACGGAAGCGCCCAGGCGCACCACGTCCTCACCGACCTCCCACTCGCGCAGCGGGGCGACGCGGTTCAGGTCGAGGAGGTACTCCGGCCGACGGTGGTCGAAGTTGATCTCGACCATGACGTCGGTGCCACCCGCGATGGGCACAGCGCTGGGGAACTCGGCCTTGGCGGCGAGTGCCTCCTCCCAGCTTGCGGGGCGAAGGAAGTCCATGAGCGGCCCTCTTCTTCATCGTGTCGTTCACTTCAAGCCAGGCGTCCAGAGGCACTCGACCGGTCGTTCACGTGGTGTTAACGCGGTGTGTAGCCAGTACACAAGCCGGTCCTCCTTCGGGTGCAGTCACCGAAACCATGAAGGAGTTGGCTGACGACCTCCCTCGTCTTGTAGATTCGTATGAAAGGCAGGATGCGACGACCTGCCCGATTTCCAACGGCAACATCGAGACAGATCGGCGGCGACATCATGCGGCTGCGCGCACTGCTGGAAACCGAGGCGCTTGGGCTGCGGCTGCTGGGCGGCGAGGAAGAACTCGACCGGACGGTCCGCGGGGTCATGACGACCGACCTGAGGGATCCCAGCCGATACCTCTCCGGAGGCGAACTTGTCCTGACCGGCCTGGCGTGGCGAAGAAATTCAGCCGACTCCGAGCCTTTCGTACGAATCCTTGCGAGTGCGGGGGTCGCCGGGCTCGCGGCCGGCGAGGCGGAACTGGGGGACATCCCCGACGACCTGGTATCGGCCTGTCTGCGCAACCGGCTGCCCCTGTTCGCCGTGAACGAGGACGTCGCGTTCGCCACCATCACGGAGTACGTGGTGCGGCAGGTCTCCGGGGAACGCGCGGGGGACCTGGCGGCGGTCGTGGACCGACACCGCCGCCTGATGACATCGGGTCCGGCCGGTGGCGGCCCCGATGTGGTGCTCGATCTGCTCACCACGGACCTCGATCTCCGGGCCTGGGTGCTCTCCCCGACCGGCCGGCAGATCGCCGGAGCGGGCGAGCCGCTGGCTGCGGGCATCTGCGCGACACTGGCCGGCGAGCACCTGGCGGCGGTCCGGACGGGCCGTAGGGGACCCCACCGGATCTCGATCCAGGGTATTACCTACTCGCTGTTTCCGATCAGGGGACACGGGCGGGCCCCGGGCGCCGTCACCCGCGACGTTCGCGAAAGCGTGCTGTCCGACTGGCTGCTCGCCGTCGAGGCGGACGCGGGCGACTGGCCGGCCGAGCGGCTCGACCTGCTCCAGGGCGTCACCCAGCTGATCGCCGTCGAGCGGGACCGGCGGGACGCGGCCCGTACGGTGCGCCGCCGGCTGGCGCAGGAGGTGCTGGAGCTGGTCCAGACGGGTGCCCCGCCGGCCGAGATCGCCGCCCGCCTGCGGGTGGCCGCGCCGGTGCTGCTGCCCGGGCTGGGGGCCGCCCCGCACTGGCAGGTGGTGGTGGCCCGGGTCGACTGGGACAACGGGGACATCCCCGGCGGCCCGGTGGCTCAGTCGCTGCTGGAGGAGATCCTGGTCGACCCGTCGCTGTCAGGGCCGGAACCGTCCGACCGGATCGCGGTGGCCCATTCGGGTGACGAGGCCATCGCGCTCGTGCCGCTGCCCGCGCTGCCCGGGGAGCCCGGGGAGGAGAAGGGCCCGGACTCCGCGCTGCACGCCGACGAGCTGCTGGCGACCGTACGGGAACCCCTGGCGGCCGGTCTGGCCGAGGACGGGCGCCTCACGTTGGGCGTCAGCGCGGCCGTGCACTCCGCCGAGGGGCTGCGCGGGGCGCTGGAGGAGGCCCGGCACGCCCGCCGGGTGGCCGCCGCCCGCCCGGGGCGGGTGTGCGCCGCGGGCCACCACGAGCTCGCCTCGCACGTCCTGCTGCTGCCCTTCGTCCCGGACGACGTCCGGCGCGCCTTCACGGCGCGGCTGTTGGACCCGCTGCGGGACTACGACCGCCGGCACCGGGCCGAGCTGATCCCGACGCTGGAAGCCTTCCTGGACTGCGACGGCTCCTGGACCCGGTGCGCGACGCGGCTGCACCTGCACGTCAACACCCTGCGCTACCGGGTCGGGCGAATCGAGCAGTTGACGGCGCGCGACCTCTCCCGGCTGGAGGACAAGCTGGACTTCTTCCTGGCCCTGCGCATGAGCTGATCGGACGCCGCGGGAATCGCTCCGGCGGCGGAGGGAACGGCTGACGAGTCGTCCGGACTTTGTGAAAGAGTTCACCCGACCCCTTGGCCGGAGCCGTTGATCCGTGCTCTCATTTCGCCCCAGGGCTCAACGACGTGCTGCTCGATTGCTTTGGGGAGGGCAATGTGGCGGATACCGCCATGTCCGGTGCGGGATCCACGGGGGGAGACGACCCCCTCCAACGGGCGATATGGCGGCTGCGCTCGCGCGGCTGTTGGACCGACGCGGCGGCCCTGCTGACGCCGCACGCGGGCAGCGCGCGGGCCGCCGTGCAGCGGACCGCGCTGCTGGTCGAACGGTGCCTGTTCACGGGCCAGGGCTGGGCAGAAGCGGAGGACGCCCTACGGATCGCGGAGGCGGTGGCCCAGGACGACGAGGAGCGGGGCGCGGCGGCGTGCGAGCGGGGCCAACTGGCCTACGCCGCGACGGTGCTCGGGGTGCGGGACCGGGCGGACGAAGCCCGCTCGGCGCTGGGCCGGGCGGCGGCGCTGCTGTCCCTCGGGTCCCGGAGCCGGCCGCTGCTGGACTTCCGCCGGGGCCTGGTCGCCGAGCACCTGGCGGACGCCCCGGACGCGGCCCGACCGGCCTACCATCGGGCGCACGCGGGGGCGACGGCGCACGGGGACACGCTGCTGCTGTCCTTCACGTGGCGCCACCTGGCGGCGTTGGCCCTGCGGGACGGCGAGGTGGCGGAGGCCCGGGACGGCTTCGCGGAATCCCTGCGCATCCGGGAGGAGCTGGGCTTCCTGGTGGGCACGGCGCCGGCGCTGGCGGCCCTGGCCGAAGTCGAACCGGAACCGGAGGCGACCCGTCTGCGGGCGGAGGCCCGCCGCCTCTTCCACCTCCTGGGCGGCATCCCCACCTGGCTGGCGGACCAACTCCACCCCAACCCGGCCTGACCCCTGCCGGGGGCCGCACGGTGCGGGACCCGGCGCGGCACGCGGGGGGGTCCACCGGACGGCGCGGGACCCCACCGAGCCACCCCGGCCCGCCGGACGGTGCGGGACCCCGCCGCAGAACTCGTACCAGCCCGCCGGCCTTCGGTGTGCGGACCAGTCAACCCCCCATTCCACCCTCGCCGGCGTTTGAGGCGCGGGGTCCGGGGCGGAGCCCCGGGGGGAGCCCGGCGCAGCCGGGGTCGCACCGGCCCGGCACGCCCGGTCCTCCCCGAGGGAGAATCAGCCGGGCGCGCCCGCGAAGTGGTCCCGTACCAGGGACTCGACCGCCCCGACCTCGCCCGCGATCAACGCCTCCAGCAGCGCCGCGTGCTCCGCCGCGTCCGCCACCAGCTCCGCCCGCCGAACCCGGGGCGCGCCCGGCAGTGGAAGCATCGCCCGCCGGTGCAGCTCCTCCGTCAACCGCACCAGCTGGTCGTTCCCCGCCAGCGACAGCACCGCCCGGTGGAACGCCCGGTCCGCCTCCCCGTAGGCCGCCAGGTCACCGGCCCGCGCCGCCTCCCCCGTCGCCGCCGCCGCCGGCCGCAGCCGGGCCCAGGCCGACGCCGGTACGTCCCGCGCCAGCCTCAGCATCACCGGTACCTCCAGCAGCGCCCGTACCTCCGCCAGCTCCGCCAGCGCCTGCGGGCTGCGGCTCAGTACCCGGAACCCCCGGTTCGGGAGGCATTCCACCGCCCCCTCCAGCGCCAGCTGCTGCATCGCCTCGCGCACCGGAGTCGCGGACACCCCGAACCGCTCGCCCAGCGCTGGGCCCGAGTAGATCTCGCCGGGTACCAGCCCGCCGTCGACCAGCGCGGCGCGCAACGCGTCCAGTACCTGACCGCGCACCGAATGGCGGCGCACCTTCCGGTCCGGAACCGTCTCCCGGTCCGCGTCCTCGACCGTGTCGGCCGACACCCGGTCGTGGGCCGTCTCGTGCACTCGGTCCTCCTCCGGGTCTCGACCTGCTCCGAGAATAGCGACACGACCCGCCCTGCCCCCGACGCGCCGACCCCACCGATCCAGTAAGGTAAGGCTTACCTCTGATGATCAGCGATCGGTGTGCCGCCATGACCCTCCCGACCTCGGCCGTCACAGCCGCCTACCGACGCCTGGCCGAGGTCTACCCCTCCCTGGAGATCGACGAGCTGGGTCCCCACGACCCCCTCCCCCGCGACGCGGGCTGGTCCGACGCCGACGAGCTCGCCGCCGGCGGCCCGGCGCTCGACGCCCACCTCGCCTGGGACGCCGCCCAGGTGCTCCGGGACTACGGCCGCCCCGGGCGCCCCGACGTGGTGGCCGGCTTCGGCTTCCACCGGTACGCCTGGCCCGCCTGCCTGCTGATCACCGTCCCCTGGTTCCTGCAGCGTCGTGTACCGCGCCCGGCGCGGGTGGCGTTCCACCGCGACCTCGGCCGCCTCCGCGTCGAGGTCGACGGTTTCGCCTGCCTCCCCGACGATCCGGCGGCCACCCTCCCCGGAGCCCGGGTCGTACCCGACGAGGACGCCCTGCGCCGCGAGGTGCGCGACGCCGTGGCCGCCCACCTCGGCCCGGTGCTGGAAGGTTTCGACCCCCGCATGCGGCGCGGCCGGCGCGCCCTGTGGGGGATGGTGACCGACGAGGTCGTCGAGGGGCTGTGGTACGCCGGACAGTTGCTCGGCGAGGAGCAGCGGGCCCGGGCCGAACTGGAGGCGCTGCTGCCGGGCTCGACCGCCCCGTACCCGGCGGGCGCGGGCTTCCGTACGCTCGCGGGCCCCGACGGCGCGCCCCTGCCCACCCGCGACCGGGCCGGCTGCTGCCTCTTCTACACCATTCGGCCCGAGGACACCTGCCTGACCTGTCCCCGCACCTGCGACGCGACCCGCGTCACCCGCCTCACGGCGACGGCCTGACCCTCCGGTCCGCGCCCCGTCGCCGGCGGGGCCGAAGGCAACCCACCCGTGCGGGTGACCTTGATTCGAACGCAACTCGCGCCGCTCGCAGGCTCGTTCGAGTGACAACGCCCTATCCGGCGTGCGCCACCCCCCGAAGGCGTCCGCTTGACCCGAAACCCGTGTGCGCGGCCGACCGGCTGCGCCACTATGGCGCCCGGAAAGCCGCATACGCGAGGCAAGGACATCCGCATGAGACTGACCGACATATCGCTGGACTGGCTGCTGCCCGGCGGCCTGTTGATCCTGGGCGTACTTGCGGCAGTGGCGGTACTGGCCCGGGGCAAGCGCGAGAGCGAGAAGGCCGCGGCCGAGGACACCTGGGAGCGCAGCGAGGAGCGGCGCCGGCGCAAGGAGGCCGTCTACGGGACGGCCTCGTACGTCCTGCTCTTCTGCTGCGCTGCCGTCGCCGCCGCGCTCTCCTTCCACGGTCTGGTCGGCTTCGGCCGGCAGAACCTGAACCTCTCCGGGGGCTGGGAGTACCTCGTCCCCTTCGGCCTCGACGGCGCCGCCATGTTCTGCTCGGTACTCGCGGTCCGCGAGGCGAGCCACGGCGACGCGGCGCTCGGCTCGCGCATGCTGGTCTGGCTGTTCGCGGGCGCGGCGGCCTGGTTCAACTGGGTGCACGCGCCCCGCGGCAGCGGTCACGACGGCGCCCCGCAGTTCTTCGCCGGGATGTCGCTCTCCGCGGCCGTCCTCTTCGACCGGGCCCTCAAGCAGACCCGCCGGGCGGCGCTGCGCGAACAGGGCCTGATCCCCCGGCCGTTGCCGCAGATCCGGATGGTCCGCTGGATGCGGGCGCCCCGGGAGACCTTCGGCGCGTGGTCGCTCATGCTGCTGGAGGGAGTCCGCACCCTCGACGAGGCCGTGGACGAAGTGCGCGAGGACAAGCGGGAGAAGGAGCAGGACCGGCATCGCAGGCGCGATCAGAACCGGCTCGACCGGGCGCGCATCAAGGCGCTGGGCCGGCAGAACAGGGCGTTCGGGCGTTCGCGCGGTCGCCAGGTCGAACTGCCGGGGTTGGTCCCCGGGTCGGGCTCCGCGCCGGTCGGCGCGGAGCCGGCCATATCGGAAGCGGAGAAACTGCCCCTGCGACGCCGGCCCTCCCTGCAAGCCGTGAACGCCACCGACTCCGTTGATCCGACCGGTCCGCGGACGGTCGACCTCACCGCCGAGGACGACACCCAGACGATTCCGCGGCTCGACTCGTTGGAGCGCAAACTCAAGGACCTGGAGCAACAGTTCGGCTGATCGTCCACACCGGGGCCGGGTCCGGACGCGCGGTCGCGCGCACCCGGACCGGTCCTCAGGCGTCGAGTTCGAACCAGACCACCTTGCCCGCCCCCGGAGCCAGCGCGTCCACGCCCCAGTCGTCGGCCAGCGCCTGTACCAGCACCAGTCCCCTGCCGTGCGTACCGTCGTCGGCGGACGGTACGTGCGGGCGGGGCCGGCGGGCGGCGTAGTCGCGGACCTCGACCCGGAGCCGGGTGTCGGCGATGCACGCGGACACCTCCGCGCCCTGTTCGGTGTGGACGAGGGCGTTGGTGACGAGTTCGGTGATCAGCAGCTCCGCCACCTCGGTGGTGTCCGCCCGGCACCGGTGGCGCATCAACTCCCGCAGGGACCGGCGTACATCCCCCACGGCCTTCAGGTCCGCCCGGCGGACGCTGTGGACGATCTCCGGTGTGTCCACCGCCCCGCCGCCCTCGACGGACGGTTCACGCGGCACCGGCCGCCCTCTCCTCCAGTGCTTCCCGGTCTTCGCCCCCACCCGCACGGCGATGTACCTCCCCCGTAGTTCGCCTCTCCGAATCGACCCGCACTCTCGAACAGGTCTACGTGATGCATGCCCGCCGGGGCAATCCGCACTCCTGCGGGCTCAGGGGCGCGGCACGTTGCGCAGATTGGATCGCGCCATCTGAACCATCCGGCCGACTCCCCCGTCCAGCACGATCTTGCTGGCGGAAAGGGCGAAACCGGTGACCATTTCGGCGCTGATCCTCGGTGGAATCGACAGGGCGTTGGGGTCGGTCACGATGTCCACCAGAGCAGGCCCCTTGTGCCGGAAGGCGTCCTTCAAAGCCCCGGTGAGCTGCTTGGGCCTCTCCACGCGGACCCCGTAGGCGCCCGCCGCGCGGGCGATGGCGGAGAAATCCGGGTTCCGGTTCGTGGTCCCGTACGAAGGCAGGCCGGAAACCATCATTTCCAGCTCGACCATTCCGAGGGACGAGTTGTTGAAGAGGACCACTTTGACGGGCAGGTCGTACTGCACGAGGGTGAGGAAATCTCCCATCAGCATCGAGAATCCGCCGTCACCCGACATCGAGACCACTTGACGCCGGCGGTCGACGAACTGGGCTCCGATGGCCTGGGGAAGGGCGTTGGCCATGGAACCGTGGCTGAAGGAACCGATGATGCGCCGTTTGCCGTTCGGCGAAAGATAGCGCGCCGCCCACACGTTGCACATGCCCGTGTCCACGGTGAAGACGGCGTCGTCGTCGGCGAGTTCGTCGAGGACCGCGGCGACGTACTCGGGGTGGATGGGGGTGTGCTTCTCCACCTTGCGCGTGTACGCCTTGACCACGCCCTCCAGCGCGTCCGCGTGCTTCTTGAGCATCCGGTCCAGGAAGCGGCGGTCCGACTTGGCGCGCACGCGGGTGTTCAGCACCCGCAGGGTCTCCCGTACGTCGCCCCAGACGGCCAGGTCCAGCTGCGAGCGGCGGCCCAGGTGTTCGGGGCGGATGTCGACCTGGACGATCTTCACGTCGTCGGGGAGGAAGGCGTTGTACGGGAAGTCGGTGCCGAGCAGGATCAGCAGGTCGCACTCGTGGGTGGCCTCGTAGGCCGCGCCGTAGCCGAGCAGCCCGCTCATCCCCACGTCAAAGGGATTGTCGTACTGAATCCACTCTTTTCCGCGCAGCGCGTGCCCCACGGGCGCCTTGACCCGCTCGGCGAACTCCATGACCTCGGCGTGCGCCCCGGCGGTGCCGCTGCCGCAGAAGAGGGTGACCCGGTCCGCCTCGTCGATCAGCCGGACCAGCTTCTCGATCTCGCCGTCCCCGGGCCGTACGGTCGGCCGGGCGGTCACCAGGGCGTGCTCGACCGATTTCGCCGGGGCGGCGAGGGAGGCGATGTCGCCGGGCAGGGAGACGACCCCGACGCCACTGCGGCCGATGGCGTGCTGGATGGCGCTCTGCAGCACCCGGGGCATCTGTCGGGGATTGGAGATCAGCTCGCTGTAGTGGCTGCACTCGGTGAACAAGCGGTCGGGGTGGGTCTCCTGGAAGTACCCGAGTCCGATCTCGCCCGACGGGATGTGCGAGGCCAGCGCCAACACCGGGGCCATCGAGCGGTGGGCGTCGTACAGGCCGTTGATCAGGTGCAGGTTCCCGGGACCGCAGGAGCCGGCGCAGGCGGCGAGCCGCCCGGTGATCTGGGCCTCGGCGCCGGCGGCGAAGGCGGCCGTCTCCTCGTGACGGACCTGGATCCACTCGATTCCGTCGGTCCGGCGGATCGCGTCCACGATCGGGTTCAGGCTGTCGCCCACCACCCCGTACATCCGGCGCACGCCCGCGCGCACCAGGATGTCGACGAACTGCTCCGCCACGTTCTGCTTGGCCATGGAAGGGCGCCCTCTCCGGTTCGGCTCTGCCGGCTGCGCCTTCCATCCACCCACGAACCGCCCTCTTACGCCTCCCAGACCGCGGCGGCCGTCCGGTCGTCGGCATAGCCCTTGAGGCGGAGCTGGGCGTCCGCGAGGAACGCCGCGAGGCCGGGCGGCTCGCCCTGTGACCAGCGGGCGGCGAGTTCCGCGGGAAGCAGTCCCTCCTCGCGCATCGGAGCCGCGAGACCACCCGAGCAGAGCAGCAGGGTGTCGCCGGGCCGGGCCACGGACGCACGGAAGCGGAAGCCCCCGGCCGCGTCCACCGGAGGGTGCGCGGTGTCCTCCGGTTCCAGGTCCTGCCACTGGCCGGCCCGCAGCCGGAAGAACCCGCCCGCGCCCGCGCCGAAGCAGACCCGGGTGCGGCACCGCGGGTCCACCGGGAGCAGCAGCCCCCGCAGCCCGGCGGTGTAGCCCTCCTCCGCGAGTCCCAGCTCCGCCGCGCGCGCCCGCAGCCGGCCGTAGCCCCGGTCGGTGAGCCGCTGGAGTCCGGAGCGCAGGGCTTCGCGGCTGCCGGTCCGGATGTCCTCGGCCAGCCGCTGCCGGCTGCGCCCGACGGCCGCCGCGACGGTGTGGCACAGCTCGGCGGCGGCCTCCCGGGCCCCGGGCGCCGCCCGGTCCCCGCCCGCCAGGGCCACCAGGACCAAGGCGTCGTCCCCGCCGCCGAAGCGGGCGGTGAGCAGGAAGTCGCGGCGGGCCTCGCCGCGGAACCGGGCGGAGTCCCCGCGCAGTGAGGTGGCGCGCAAGGTGTAGGTGCCGTAGCGGGCCCCCTCCAGGACGGTGTCGGGGGTGAGGTCGCCCAGCCCGGCCGGGTCGGCCTCGGGCAACGCGCCCGGCTCGGCCGCGTAGGTCGGGGCGCGGTCGCCGAGGTGGCGTACGTCGGGGCGGCCGGCGGGGTCGGGCTCCGGCGGTTCGGCGGCGGTGGCGGTGCCGGTGGCGGCGGGGGGTCTCTGCGGGGCGTCGGCCGGGGCGTCCTCGGCCGGCGCGGGCCCCGCCGCGCCGGGCTCCCCACCGGGCGCGCCGCGCCGCCGCAGCCGGAGCCCGGGCGCGGCAGGCGGTACGGGTGCCGGGGGAGGTACGGATGCGGCCGGAGGTACAGGTGCCACCGGAGATGCGTGTGGCCCGGGGGGCTGCTGCGACGGGAGAGTCTGGGGCGGCGCGGGAGCTTCGGCTGCGGTCGGCGGCTCGGGTACGGCCGGGGGCTCGGGCGGCGCGGGGGGCACCGTGACCCGGCCCAGGGCGTAGCCGGTCGGACCGGGCCGGCGCGGGTCGGGCGGTGGCTCTTCGGCCGGGGGCGCGGGCTCCGCCTGACGGCGCTGTCCGGGCAGCAGGGGTCCGGGCGGGTGCGCCGGCGCGGCGGGGGCGTCCCCCTCCTTCACCAGCACCACCGCCGAGTGGAAGCGGTGGTCCAGCGTGTCCTCCGGATCGGGCTCGGGTGCCGCGCCCTGGTCCTCGTAGAGCTTCTGCCACCAGTCGTCCGCGCGCCGCTGACTCATGCCGCTATTCTCCGCCGCCGGCGGGGGCGGAAAACGCGGAACGCACGAAAGAGGCCCACCGGGCCGCCGCCCGGTGGACCCCTCGCGTTCCCGTCGTACGGGCCGGCGAATTCCGCCGTTCCGTTCGACCGTCCGGGGGTGCGGGCGCCGCCGCGACCGTAGGTCCGCCTCGGTGACGACGGCGGGCTCCCGCTCGGCGTGGGCTCGTGGCCTGCGACTGTTCTCTCGCGGTGTCCTCACCTTGGCAGAGGGCCGGGTGGTGCGGCGATGATGTCCGCGGCGGGTTCGCGCCGTGGCCGCTTCCCGCCAGGAACGGTACGAAGGGGTGGGTGGACGGGTTGCTGGGTGCGATAGGTCTGGACGAGGGGCAGGAGTCGGCGTACCGCGCGCTGGTGGCACTGGGCGCGGCGGAGGTGCCCGATCTCGCGCACCGGCTGTCCCTTCCCGTGCGGCAGACCGAGGGGGCGCTGCGGCACCTGGAGCGCCACGGCCTCGCGGCGCAGTCCTCGGCCCGTCCCGGGCGCTGGGTGGCGGCCCCGCCCGGCGTGGCCTTGGGGGCCTTGCTGACCCAACAGCGACACGAGTTGGAGCGGGCCGAGCTGGCGGCGACGCTGCTGGCGCAGGAGTACCGGGCGGAGGCCGCCGAGCCGGCGGTCCACGACCTGGTGGAGGTGGTGACGGGCGCGAGCGCGATCGCCCACCGCTTCGTGCAGCTCCAACTGGGGGCGGTGGAAGAGGTGTGCGCGCTGGTCGACAGTCGCCCGGAGGTGGTGACGGGCGCGGAGAACGAGGCGGAGGAGCGGGCCGTCGTACGGGGCGTCGGCTACCGGGTCGTCATCGAACGGGAGGTGCTGACCCAGCCGACGGGCATCCGCGAGGCGACGACCGCGCTGGCGCGCGGCGAGCACGTCCGGGTCACGCCGCGGGTCCCGACGAAGCTGATCATCGCGGACCGGAGTCTGGCGATGGTGCCGCTGACGGCGCCGGGCGCGGAGCCGACGGCCCTGGTGGTGCACGCCTCCGGGCTGCTGCACTCCCTGTCGGGCCTGTTCGAGGCGGTGTGGCGGGAGGCGCTCCCGCTGCGGCTGGGCGCGACGGGTTCGGCGGAGCAGTCCGCGGACACCCCCGACGCCACCGACCTGGAGATCCTGAGCCTGCTGCTGGCCGGGATGACGGACGCGAGCGTGGCCAAGCACCTGGAGCTGGGCCTGCGCACGGTGCAGCGGCGGGTCAAGGGGCTGATGGAGCTGGCCGGGGTGACGACACGGCTGCAGCTGGGGTGGTACGCGTACGAGCGGGGCTGGGTGGCCCGATAGGGCGGGGTCGGTCACGCTGGGCAGATGGATCTGCCTCAGCTACTCCTGGTGGGGCTGGTGTTGCTGCTCGGACTGCTGGGGGTGATGGTGCCTGGCATCCCGGGGACCTGGCTGGTGTGGGCCGGGGTGCTGTGGTGGGCCCTGCACGAGCGCTCGTCGACCGCGTGGGTCCTGCTGGTGGCGGCGACGGGGTTGCTGCTGGTGGTGCAGGTGGTGATCTGGCTCCTGCCGCCGCGCCGGCTGCGGGGCATGGGCATCCACCGCCGGATGGTGGTCTACGCGGGCGTAGGCGCAGTGCTGGGCTTCGTCCTGATCCCGGTCGTGGGAGCCGTCCCGGGCTTCGTGGGCGGCGCCTACCTGAGCGAGCGCCTGCGCCTGGGCTCCCACGGCGAGGCCCGCGCCTCGGTCCGCGCGGTGATGCGCGCGGTGGGGACGAGCGTGCTGGTGGAACTGCTGGCCTGCCTGATCGTGACGGCGGCCTGGCTGGGCGCGGTCCTGGCGGCGTAGCGGCGTGCCTCGACTCCGGTCGGCCACGCCCGTTGGAGCTTCCGCCGACGGGCGGTGGCGTCGGTGGTGCGGACGGCGCATTGCGGGCCGTGGGGCGGCGGGATTGGATGTGGGACCGACAGGTACGGCGGAACCCGCCGGAGACGGAGCCGGTACCGAAGGAAGCGCATGGCATCCCTGCTCGCCGGCTGCACGCCCTGGCCCGAGGAGTTCGTCGACCGCTACTGGGCGGCGGGGCACTGGCGCGGGTACACGTTGGACAATTTGATGCGCGATTGGGCCCGGCGGTACGGGACACGGACCGCGCTCGTGCACAGCGACGCACGCCTCACGTACGCGGCCCTGAACCGGCGCGTGGAGCGGATGGCCGCCGGGTTCCGGCTGCGGGGCCCGCGGTCCGGACAGCGGGTCGTCCTCCAGTTGCCGAACGTCCCCGAATCCGTCGTCTCCTTGTTCGCGCTGATCCGCGCCGGCCTGGTCCCCGTGGTGTGCCCGGTCTCCTACCGGGCGCCCGCGATCTCCCACCTCGTACGGGTCACGCAGGCGGTCGGCTACGTCGGCCCCTCGACGTACCGGGGCTTCGACCACACGGCGATGGTCGCGGACATCGCCGCCCAAGGACCCTTCCTGCGGCGGGTGTTCACCCTTGAGGCGCCGGGCGCCGGGTCCCCGTGCGGCGGGCTGACGACCGACCCGTCGGGCTGCCAGCACAGCCCGCTGGGCTCCATCGACGCGCCGCCCGACGCGCCGCTCGCGCAGGGCGCCGACCAGGTGGCGTTCCTCCTGCCCTCGGGTGACACCGGCGCCGCGCCGCTGCTCGTCCCGCGCACCCACGACGACTACGCCTACCAGGTGCGGGCCGCCGCCGAGTCGGTGTCGCTCACCGAGGACGACGTGTACCTCGCGGTGCCGTCCGTCGAGTCCACCTTCACCCTCGGCGGTCCGGGCATCGTCGGCACCCTCTCCGTCGGCGGCACCGTCGTGCTGGTCGAGGACGCGGGACCGGTCGTGTGTCTGCCGGTCATCGGGCGGGAGCGGGTCACCGTCACGTCGGTGACGCCGGCCGTCGCCCGGCACTGGCTCGACGTCCTCCCCACGATGGAGGCCGACGTGAGCAGTCTGCGTCTGGTCCAGATCGGCGGCGCGCCCGTGGACCGGGCGACCGCCGAACGGATGGCGGCCACGTGGGGCTGTCGCCCGCAGCAGGTCTTCGGCCGGCCCGAGGGGCCGCTCACGCTCACCCGGCGCGCCGATCCGGACGAGACCGTATTCACCACGCACGGCCGCCCGCTCTCGCCCGACGACGAGATCCGGGTGGTCGACGCCCACGGCAGGGACGTGCCCGACGGGGAACCCGGGGAGCTCCTGGTCCGCGGTCCTTACACCCCGCGCGGCTACTACCGGGCGCCCGAGCACAACGCGCGCGTCTTCACCGCCGACGGCCGGCTCCGCACCGGCGACCTCGCGCGGCGAACCCCGGACGGCGACCTGGTCGTCACCGGCCGTCTCGCGGACGGCGTGTGACGAGCGGGTTCCCGGGGGCGGGGTGCGAGGCTGCCGGTATGACGACGGCATTCGAGGGTTTCAGCGAGGCGGAACTGTCATACCTCCGCTCGCAGCGGCTGGGCCGGCTGGCGACGGTGGACCCGGCCGGGCAGCCGCAGGCGAACCCGGTGGGGTTCTTCCCGCAGGAGGACGGCACGATCCTGGTCGGCGGGGCGTCGATGGGCACGACGAAGAAGTGGCGCAACCTCAAGGCCAACCCGAGGCTGTCGCTGGTCGTCGACGACCTGGTGAGCACCCGCCCGTGGCGCGTCCGCGGCATCGAGATCCGCGGCCACGCCACGCTGGAGGTCGGCACCCACGCCCTGGGCCCCCACTTCAGCCCCGAGGTCATCCGCATCCACCCGACCCGCGTCGTCACCTGGGGCCTGGACGAGACGGAAGCCACCTCCGGCCCCGCCGGCGCTTGAGGCACCGGGTCCGGCAAACCAGCCCCGCCGGCGTTTGAGGCGCGGGGCCACATCCAGCCCCGCCGGCGTTTGAGGCGCGGGGCCCGGGGCGGAGCCCCGGAAAGCCCGGCGCGGCCGGGGCCGCGCAGCGCGACGGCGCCGCGGACGAACCGCACCGGCCCCGCCCCGACTTCGGCCCCGGCCCGACCCCAGTCGCCCGGGCCGTCAGACCCGCCCGCCCCGCTTCGCGGAATAGTTGGCCCGGCCCTCGGCCGACTTCAGCCGCCAGTCCCGCCGGATCTCCGACCGCAGCCTCGCGTCCGTCTTCGCCACGATCCGCTGGTTCTCCCGCAGCAGCTTCCGGTAGCTCTCCAGCCGCCGCTCCGCCAGCGCCCCCGACTCCACCGCCGCCAACACCGCGCACCCCGGCTCCGCGACGTGCGCGCAGTCGTGGAAACGGCAGTCGGCGGCGTAGTCCTCGATCTCCGAGAACACCTGCCCGACGCCCGCCGCCGCGTCCCAGAGCCCGACACCCCGCAGCCCCGGGGTGTCGATCAGCACGCCCCCGCCCGGCAGCGCCAGCAGGTTGCGCGTCGTCGTGGTGTGCCGGCCCTTGCCGTCGACCTCGCGGGCCTCCCGCACCTCCATGACGTCGGCCCCGAGCAGCGCGTTGGCCAGCGTCGACTTCCCGGCGCCGGAGACGCCCAGCAGGACGCTCGTGCCGCCCGACGCCACCGCCGCCAGCACGTCCGTGCCCTCCCCGGTCAGGGCGGACACCGTCAGTACGGGCACGCCCGGGGCGGCGGTCTCCACGTCCCGGACGAGGTGGGCGAGCACCGTCGGGTCCGCCACGAGGTCCGCCTTGGTCAGGACGACCAGCGGCTGCGCGCCCGACTCCCAGGCGAGCGCCAGGAAGCGCTCGATCCGGCCCAGGTCGAGCTCCACGGCCAGGGATACCGCGATGACGGCGTGGTCGACGTTCGCGGCGAGGATCTGCCCCTCGGAGCGTTGCGAGGAGGTGGACCGTACGAAGGCGGTCCGGCGCGGCAGGTACGCCTTGACGTAGCGGGGGTTTCCGGTCGGTTCGACGGCGGCCCAGTCGCCCGTGCAGACGACCCGCAGCGGGTCGTGCGGGGTGACGAAGGCGGTGTCGGCGCGGACGACGCCGTCCGCGGTCATGACGTCGCACTGGCCCCGGTCGACCCGTACGACCCGGCCGGGCAGCAGGCCCCGCGCCTCGTACGGGGCGAACGCGGCCGCCCACGCGTCGTCCCAGCCGAATGCGGCGAGGGGGTGCGTCGCGGCGGAAGCGTGCGTGGAAGAAGAACCAGAAGAGGAGAAAGACAAGGGGAACCCTTCACAGGGTGGCCCCGGCAGCGCGCGCTCGACGGCGCGCGGAGAGGTGTGTGGTCAGCCGGAGGCCACGGGGGTGGCATTGACGGTCTTCCGAGTGCGGGCAGCGCCCTGCGTCACGACAGTCATCAATGGACTCACCTCCGGGTCATGCACGAACTGGCCGTTCCCCCGGCCGAGCGGCGGGAACGGGCTCACCGTAACAACGCCGCTTCCGTCAACGCCAACTCTTTTCCGGCCCGTTCGCACGGGACGGCCGTCAGTGCTTGCGCAGGCGCGCCGAATAGTCGTCGGGCGGCAGGAAGTTCGACCAGCGTTCGGGGAACTCCGAGGGCATTCCGGCGTCCTCGTCGTCCTCGGACTCCCCCTCGGCCAGCGCCCGCCAGGCCGCCGCCCGCGCCACCAGCCGGGCCGCCTCCGCCTCCCGCACCCGTTCGTTCGCCTCGCGCGCCGCCGCCGTGGCCAGCGAGGGCCAGACGCGGTCGATGGCGGCGTTGACCGCCGCGCCGACGAGTACGGCGAAGGCCGAGACGCCGATCCACAGCAGCACGGCCACGGGCGCGGCCAGGGAGCCGTAGATCGTCGGCCCCTCGACGGCGTTGGTCAGGTAGATCCGCAGCAGGAACGAGCCGAGCACCCACATGGCGAGGGCGACGAGCGCGCCGGGCACGTCCTCGATCCACGGGGAGCGCACGGGAACGGAGACGTGGTAGAGCGTCGTCAGGAAGGCGATCGAGAGCAGCGTGACGATCGGCCAGTACAGCACCGCGATCACTTCCGTGCTCCAGGGCACCCACCTCACCACGGCGTCGGGGCCCGCCACCATCAGCGGCAGCACGATCGCGCCGATCACGAGGGCGACCACGTACAGCAGGAAGGCCAGCAGCCGGGTCTTGACGATGCCGCGCTGTCCGTCGAGGCCGTACATCACGGTGATGGTGTCGATGAAGACGTTGACGGCGCGCGAACCCGACCACAGGGCGAAGGCGAAGCCGATGGAGATGAGGTCGGGCCGGCCGCCGCGGGTCACGTCGTCGAGCATCGGTCGCGCGATCTCGTTGACGCCCCGGTCGGACAGGACGGTGCCGACCGCCCGCAGGATGTTCTCCTCGATGCTGGCGACGAAGGTGCCGCCCGTCCAGCCGTCCACGTACCCGAGCAGGCCCAGGAGACCGACGAAGAGCGGCGGGAGCGAGAGGAGGGTGAAGAAGGCCGCTTCGGCGGCCAGACCGAGGATGCGGTACTCGACGCACGAGTTGACGGTGTCCTTGAGCAGCAGCCAGCCCATCTTGCGCTTGGACACGTTGCGGTAGAGCGCGCGGGCCCGGTGGAGCCGTCCCGGCCGCCCTGGGATCCGCTCGGGTGTTTCTTTTGCTGGCTGCACGTCCTTACGGTATCCGCATGGCAGCCACCACCCACACAGTGACCAATCAGGCCCCGCCCCTTGTGGGCTACGACGCCTACTCCGGCGACCGGGCCCTGACCGAGGGCATCGAGCGGCACCTGGCGGAGGCGCCCCGCGCGCTCCTCGGGGAGGTACGGGAGGAACTCACCTCCCTGGGGCTCGCGACGGGCTCGGAGCAGGCCCAGCACTGGGGGGTGCAGGCGAACGCGAACCCGCCCCAGTTGCGGACGCACGACCGGTTCGGGAACCGGATCGACGAGGTCGAGTTCCACCCGGCGTGGCACCGGCTGCTGGGTCACGCGGTGACGTCGGGGTTGACGGACGCGTGGGGGCGCCCGGCCGGGCATCTGCGCCGCGCGGCGGGATTCTTCCTGTGGTCGCAGGCCGAGGCGGGGCACGGCTGCCCGGTCTCGATGACGCACGCCGCGGTGCCGGCGCTGCGCACGGACCCGGAGCTGGCCGCCGAGTGGGAGCCCCGGTTGACCTCGCACGTGTACGAGGAGGGGTTGCGGCCGCCCGGGCGGAAGGCCGGCGTGCTGTTCGGGATGGGCATGACGGAGAAGCAGGGCGGCAGCGACGTCCGGGCGAACACGACGGTGGCGAAGCCGCTGGACGCGTCCGGCGAGTACCTGCTGACCGGGCACAAGTGGTTCTGCTCGGCCCCGATGTCGGACGGCTTCCTGGTGCTGGCGCAGGCTCCCGGGGGGCTGACCTGCTTCCTGGTGCCGCGGGTGCTGCCGGACGCGACCCGCAACGCGTTCGCGATCCAGCGGCTCAAGGACAAGTTGGGGAACAGGTCGAACGCGTCGAGCGAGGTGGAGTTCGACGGGACGTGGGGGCGCCGGGTCGGTGAGGAGGGCCGGGGGGTGCGGACCATCATCGAGATGGTCGCGGCGACCCGGCTGGATTGTGTGATCGGTTCGGCGTCGCTGATGCGCCAGGCGTTGACGCAGGCCGTCCACCACGCGGAGCACCGCTCCGCTTTCGGAGCACGGCTCATCGAGCAGCCGCTGATGCGCAACGTCCTGGCCGACCTCGCCCTGGAGTCCGAGGCCGCGACCGTACTGACGCTGCGCCTGGCGGCCGCCTACGACGCCGGTACGGAGCAGGAGCGGGCCTTCCTGCGCCTCGCGGTGCCGGCGGCCAAGTACTGGGTGACCAAGCGGTGTACGCCGATGGTGGCGGAGGCGTTGGAGTGTCTGGGCGGCAACGGCTACGTCGAGGAGTCGGGCCTGCCGCGCCTGCTGCGCGAGTCCCCGCTCAACTCGATCTGGGAGGGGTCGGGCAACGTCCAGGCGCTGGACGTGCTGCGCGCGCTGCAACGGGAGCCGCAGGCGCTGAACGCGTTCCTCCAGGAGGTCGGACTGGCCCGGGGCGCCGATCACCGGCTGGATTCGGCCATCAAGGACCTGCTGACGGACCTCGCGGATCTGGCGGGCATCGAGGCCCGGGCCCGGCGGGTCGTGGAGCGGATGGCCCTGGTGCTCCAGGGCTCGCTGCTGGTGCGGTGGGCTCCGGCGCAGGTCGCGGACGCGTTCTGCGCGTCGCGTCTCGGCGGCGACTGGGGGTCGGCCTTCGGCACGCTGCCGTACGGCCTGGACCTGCGAGCGGTGGTGGAACGGGCCCGGATCGCCGGCTAGGAACGGTCCCCAAACCGCTCCCCGCCCGGATCCGTGCCCGCCGACCCGAGACCGGGGGCGGCGCCGCGCCGACTCGGCGCCGCCCCTGGTCCGAGAAGCCCCGAGGAAGGAGCTGTCACGCCGCTCGGCGGCGTGCCGATAGTTTCGGTCGGGCGACCGGAGGTTGGCGAGGGTTGCAGACCGTTGCAACCCTTCACCCGTCGAACCGGTCGAACCAGTCACGCGGTCAGCGCCGTCACACGGCCGGCGCCTCGACTGTCCACGGGGAGGTTCCGGTGTCCGACACCGCAGGCAGCACGGTCGATGTGGCGCGCATCTCCGCCATGGACGCGCGTGCGGCGGCGCGTCTGCTCAAGGGGGTACGGGCGGCGGCGCTGGCCGGTGACCGGCTGCCGGCCGCCCCGCGCCCGGAGATCGCCGAGTCCTGGCGGCGGATGCTGGCCGGCGGGGTGCACCCGGACCGGGACGCGCGCTCGCGGCTGCTGTCTGCCGCCGAGACGGAGGAGCGGCGGCAGGTGTCGCCGCTGCGGGAGGTCCTCCCGGTGCTGCGCGAGGGCCTGCTGCCCGCGTTGGACGAGGCCCTGCACATCATGGTCGTCGCGGACGCGGACGGGCGGCTGTTGTGGCGGGAGGGGCACGCCTCCATCCTGCGCCGGGCCGACCGGTTGGGGTTCGCGGTGGGCGCCGACTGGGCGGAGGCGGTGGTCGGCACCAATGGGGTCGGCACCTCCCTGGTGACCCGCAGGCCGGTCCAGGTGTTCTCGGCGGAGCACTTCGTCTCCAGCCACCACGACTGGACCTGCGCGGGCGCCCCGGTACGCGACCCCCGGGACGGTCGGCTGCTGGGGGTGGTCGACGTCAGCGGCCCGCTGGCCACCATGCACCCGGCGACTCTTGCCTGGGTGACCTCGGTGGCCCGGCTCGCCGAGCGGGAGCTGCGGATCCGGCACCTGGAGTCCCTGGAACGGCTGCGGACGGTCGCGGCCCCGCTGCTGGCGCGGCTGCCGGGCCGCGCGCTGGCCGTGGACCCGCAGGGTTGGACGGCCGCCGTGACCGGGCTGGCCCCGGCGGACCGGATTCAGCTGCCGAAGGGGTTCGGGCCGGGCCGGGTGTGGGTGCCGCAGCTCGGCCACTGCGCGGTGGAGCCGCTGCCGGGCGGTTGGCTGCTCCGGGTCGAGGAGTCCCGCACCGGCTCCGGCGCGGCGAGCCGGGTGGTCCTGGACCTGAGCCGGGCCGGCTCGTGGTCGGCGACCGTGTACGGGGCGGCGGGCAGCTGGTCCCTGGAGCTGAGTCCGCGCCACGCCGAGCTGCTGTTCCTGCTGGCGGAGAGCCCGGGCGGGCGCTCGGCGGCGGAACTCGCGGCCGAGCTGTTCGGGGACCCGAGCCGGACGGTGACGGTCCGCGCGGAGATGTCCCGGGTGCGCCGGAACCTCGCCGGGGTGTTGACGCACCGGCCGTACCGCTTCGCGCAGGACGTGGAGGTGGAGCTGATCCGTCCGGCGGTCGCCGCGCAGTTGCTGCCGCATTCCACGGCGCCGGCGGTGGTCAGGGCCCGTCTGGGCGGGTCGGGCGCCCGGGGGGCCGCGGACGGCATGTGATTCCCTGGCCCGCATGAGCACGTTCACGCTGACCACCTGGTCCCTGGAAATGACCTCGCCCGACGACCTCGCGCCGGCGGCCGTACCCGGCCCGGAGATCACGATCGCCCGGGCCGAAGTGCCCTCGCCCGAGTTCAGCCGGTTCCTCTACACCTCGGTGGGCGGGGACATCCACTGGACGGACCGCCTTGCGTTGACCCGCGCCGAGTGGGTGGAGCGGTTGGAGCGGCCCGGGGTGGAGACGTGGGTGGCGTACGACCGCGGGACGCCGGCGGGGTACGTGGAACTCGACCCGCAGCCGGACGGGGTGGTGGAGATCATGTACTTCGGTCTCCTGCCGGACTTCCGCGGCCGCCGGATCGGGGGGCACCTGCTGGCGGTCGGCACGGCCCGCGCGTGGGATCTCGCGCAGCGGTGGCCGGATCTGGCGCCCACCCGCCGGGTCTGGGTGCACACCTGTAGCCAGGACGGCCCGACGGCGATGGACACCTACCTGCGGCGCGGCTTCAAGGTCTTCAAGACGGAGACCGAAGAGAAGCGCTCCACCCCGACCCCGGGCCCCTGGCCGGGCGCGTAGCCCTGACCGGGGGGGTACGCGCGCGGGTTGGCGTGGCGCCGGGGCGGCGGCCCCCGCGCCGGCGCATGCTGGACCTCCGTCGAACGTAGGCGAGGGTCATGATTGCCGCACGTCCACCAGAGCCGGCCGACGAAGACGGCGAGCCCTCCCGGGGTGCGCAACGGCGTGCCTCCGCCCCCGGCCGCCGACGCGGGTTGCTCGCCCGCCTGTACAGCTGGCAGGGCCTGCTGGGCGCCCTGATCACCGCCGTGGCCGCGGTCGTCGTGGCGCTCATCGCCCGGACACCAGAGGCGCCGCACCCCCCGCCCACCCCTTCTCCGGCCACCGCCTCCCCGACCACTCCTCCTCCGGTGGCGGGGCCCGTGGTGGGCATCCATCTGACCCGGGAGCACGACGATCCCGCCGCGCCCGCGCCGGCCGTCCTCGTCGACTTCGAGGGAACGGTCACCGGGCTCGATCCCGGTTCGACGGTCTTCGCACTGGTCCGACGGCCCGATGAGCGTTCGAGCTGGCCGGCCGCCCTCGCCGAGGTCGACCGGCGCGACGGAACGTGGAAGGCCGTCGTCCACGTGCCGCGCCCGCAGCCCCCGCTGGTCATGACGGCCGGGGTGATCTCCAGCGATTTCGGTGCCGCGCAGCCGCCTGGCGTCGTCCCACCCCCCTCCGTGGCCGCCCCGTCCCCCGGGGGCCCGGAGCTTGAGAGACTCCAGGAGGACGGGCCCGCGGCGGCCGGTGTCGAGACTTCGGCGCCCTTCCGGTCCGTCGCGCCCGAAACGCCCCGGCCGGCGGCTTCGGTGCCCCGGTGACCGGAAACGGGCCCCGGCGCGCCAGGGCCCGTCAATCGTGACGCACGTCACGCTATTCCACGATCCGAGACGACTTCGTCCGCATCGTGGACACTAGTGGACTCCTCCAATCGCGCCATGCCACGCTTCCGCCATGAATGGAGCTGGAATTGCCTTGGTGAGTCGGCGGCACGTCGACCTCGGCCGCATGTCCAGCGCCATCTGTCCGGCGCGCTGACGGAACCAGCAACCGCCGCACATCGCCGCCGTCCCCGTTGCCGCGGACGCGTCGACCCCGAGGCCGCACGGCCTCCGCAAGCCCCCTGACGGCTGAAATCCGCCCTGCCCACCGGCACAACCGGACCCGGCGCGGCCATCAGCCACACCTGCTCAGCGTGCAGGGGTCACGCCGCCGCTCCCCCTGCCCACGCCTTGAGCCGCCGAAGAAGGACGTACCGCCATGGCCGCCACCCCCGAAACGCCCGCAGCCGCCGCGCCCGCAGCCGCCGCCGCGCGCCGCAAGACCGGCCGTCACCGCGGTGAGGGTCAGTGGGCCGTCGGACACCACACCCCCCTCAACGGCAACGAGCAGTTCAAAAAGGACGACGACGGTCTCAATGTGCGGACACGCATCGAGACGATCTACGCCAAGACCGGCTTCGACTCGATCGACCCCAACGACCTGCGCGGCCGGATGCGCTGGTGGGGCCTCTACACCCAGCGCAAGCCCGGGATCGACGGCGGCAAGACCGCCATCCTGGAGCCGGAGGAGCTGGACGACAAGTACTTCATGCTGCGCGTGCGCATCGACGGCGGCCGGCTGACCACCGAGCAGCTGCGCGTCATCGGCGAGATCTCCGAGGAGTTCGCCCGCGGCACCGCCGACCTCACGGACCGGCAGAACGTGCAGTACCACTGGATCCGGATCGAGGACGTCCCGGAGATCTGGCGCCGGCTGGAGGCCGTGGGCCTCTCCACCACCGAGGCCTGCGGTGACACGCCCCGTGTCATCCTCGGCTCGCCGGTCGCCGGCATCGCCCTGGACGAGATCATCGACGGCACCCCCGCCATCGAGGAGATCCAGCGCCGGATCGTGGGCAACCCGGCCTTCTCCAACCTGCCCCGCAAGTTCAAGTCCGCGATCTCCGGCTCGCCGCTGCTCGACGTGGCGCACGAGATCAACGACATCGCCTTCGTCGGCGTGCACCACCCCGAGCACGGCCCCGGCTTCGACGTGTGGGTCGGCGGCGGCCTGTCCACCAACCCCAAGCTGGGCGTGCGCCTGGGCGCCTGGGTCTCACTGGACGAGGTCCCGGACGTCTACGAGGGCGTCATCTCGATCTTCCGCGACTACGGCTACCGCCGACTGCGCACCCGCGCCCGACTGAAGTTCCTCGTGGCCGACTGGGGCGCGGCCAAGTTCCGTCAGGTGCTGGAGGACGAGTACCTCAAGCGCGAGCTGACCGACGGCCCGGCGCCCGAGCAGCCCAGCGGCCAGTGGCGCGACCACGTCGGTGTGCACCGGCAGCAGGACGGCAAGTTCTACGTCGGCTTCGCCCCCCGGGTCGGCCGCGTGGACGGCGCCACCCTCACCAAGATCGCGGACGTGGCCGAGCAGCACGGCTCGGGCCGACTGCGCACCACCGCCGAGCAGAAGATGATCGTGCTGGACATCGACGCGGACCGGGTCGACTCCGTGGTCGAGGCGCTGGAGGCGCTGGACCTGCGGGTCAAGCCGTCCCCGTTCCGCCGCGGCACGATGGCCTGCACCGGCATCGAGTTCTGCAAGCTGGCCATCGTCGAGACGAAGGCCCGCGGCGCCTCGCTGATCGACGAACTGGAGCGCCGTCTGCCGGACTTCGCCGAGCCGATCACCATCAACATCAACGGCTGCCCGAACGCGTGCGCCCGTATCCAGGTGGCGGACATCGGTCTCAAGGGGCAGTTGGTCCTGGACGAGGACGGCAACCAGGTCGAGGGCTACCAGGTGCACCTCGGCGGCGCGCTCGGCCTGGAGGCCGGCTTCGGCCGCAAGGTCCGCGGCCTCAAGGTCACCTCGGCCGGGCTGCCGGACTACGTGGAGCGGGTCGTCACGCGCTTCCAGGAGCAGCGCGAGGACGGCGAGCGCTTCGCCGCCTGGGTCGGCCGCGCGAGCGACGAGAGCCTGTCGTGAGCGAGCGCGCCGCACCGTTCTACTGCCCGTACTGCGGCGACGAGGACCTGTTTCCCCACGAGGCGGGTCACGGCGCCTGGGAATGCAGGGCCTGCAACCGGGCCTTCCAGCTGAAGTACCTCGGGCTGCTGGCCCGCGGTGTTCAGTCCGATCGGTCCGGTCAGTCGGATCAGCCTGGAGGGGAACAGATATGACGACGACTCAGGAGACCGGGGACCTCAAGGCACTGGCCGAGCAGGCGGGCCGCGACCTGGAGGACGCCTCCGCGCTGGAGATCCTCACCTGGGCCGCCGAGACCTTCGGCAAGAAGTTCGCCGTCACCTCCTCGATGGAGGACGCGGTCGTCGCCCACCTGGCCTCCCGCGCCTTCCCGGGCGTGGACGTGGTCTTCCTCGACACCGGCTACCACTTCGAGGAGACCATCGGCACCCGTGACGCGGTCGAGGCCGTGATGGACGTCAACGTCATCACCCTCACCCCGCGCCAGAGCGTCGCCGAGCAGGACGCCGAGTACGGGCCCAAGCTGCACGACCGGGACCCGGACCTGTGCTGCGCGCTGCGCAAGGTCAAGCCGCTGGAGGAGGGCCTGACCGCGTACGAGGCGTGGGCGACGGGCCTGCGCCGCGACGAGTCCCCGACCCGGGCGAACACCCCCGTGGTCGGCTGGGACGAGAAGCGGCGGAAGGTCAAGGTCTCGCCGATCGCCCGCTGGACGCAGGACGACGTGGACAGCTACGTCGCCGAGCACGGCGTGCTCACCAACCCGCTGCTGATGGACGGCTACGCCTCCGTCGGCTGCGCCCCCTGCACCCGCCGGGTGGCGGAGGGCGAGGACGCGCGGGCCGGCCGCTGGGCCGGCCGGGCCAAGACCGAGTGCGGACTGCACGGCTGATGACGGATCTCGAAGCAGTGAACGAACCGACGGAGACGAGAACGATGAGCGTGAGCGACCAGGGCGCCACCGTGTGGCTGACCGGGCTGCCGAGCGCGGGCAAGACCACCATCGCGTACGCGCTGGCCGAGCGGCTGCGGGCCGAGGGCCACCGCGTGGAGGTGCTCGACGGCGACGAGATCCGCGAGTTCCTCTCCGCCGGGCTGGGCTTCAGCCGGGAGGACCGGCACACCAACGTGCAGCGGATCGGCTTCGTCGCCGAACTGCTCGCGAGCAACGGCGTCAAGGCGCTGGTGCCGGTGATCGCGCCGTTCGCCGACAGCCGGGAGGCCGTCGCCAAGCGGCACGCGGCCGAGGGCACCGCCTACCTGGAGGTTCACGTGGCCACCCCGGTCGAGGTCTGCTCCGAGCGCGACGTGAAGGGCCTGTACGCCAAGCAGGCGGCGGGCGAGATCTCCGGTCTGACCGGGGTCGACGACCCGTACGAGGCTCCGGACGCCCCGGACCTGCGGATCGAGTCGCACACGCAGTCCGTGCAGGAGTCGGCTTCGACCCTGTACGCGCTGCTCACCGAGAGGGGTCTGGCATGACGACCGTCGCCCACCTGCACGACGGGACCGACGCTCCCTACGCGCTGTCCCACCTCGACGCCCTCGAATCGGAGGCCGTGCACATCTTCCGCGAGGTGGCGGGCGAGTTCGAGAAGCCGGTGATCCTGTTCTCCGGCGGCAAGGACTCCATCGTCATGCTGCACCTGGCGCTCAAGGCGTTCGCGCCCGCGCCGGTGCCCTTCGAGCTGCTGCACGTCGACACCGGTCACAACTTCCCCGAGGTGCTGGAGTACCGCGACCGCACGGTCGCGGAGCACGGCCTGCGCCTGCACGTGGCCTCCGTCCAGGAGTACATCGACGCCGGCACGCTGCGCGAGCGCCCGGACGGCACCCGCAACCCGCTCCAAACCGTCCCGCTGACCGAGGCGATCCAGCGGCTGAAGTTCGACGCCGTCTTCGGCGGCGGCCGCCGTGACGAGGAGAAGGCCCGCGCCAAGGAGCGGGTGTTCTCCCTGCGCGACGAGTTCTCCCAGTGGGACCCGCGCCGCCAGCGCCCCGAACTGTGGCAGCTCTACAACGGCCGGCACGCCCCGGGCGAGCACGTGCGCGTGTTCCCGCTGTCGAACTGGACCGAGCTGGACGTGTGGCAGTACATCGCCCGTGAGGGCATCGAGCTGCCGCAGATCTACTTCGCCCATGAGCGCGAGGTGTTCAAGCGGAACGGCATGTGGCTGACGGCCGGCGAGTGGGGCGGTCCGAAGGAGGACGAGACGCCCGAGAAGCGCCTCGTCCGCTACCGCACCGTCGGTGACATGTCCTGCACGGGCGCCGTCGACTCCGACGCGACCACGCTGGACGCCGTGATCACCGAGATCGCCGCCTCCCGCCTCACCGAGCGGGGCGCGACCCGCGCCGACGACAAGATGTCCGAGGCCGCGATGGAAGACCGCAAGCGCGAAGGGTACTTCTAGACATGACCTCCACCACCGATCAGGTCGCCGGCTTCGTCGACCCTTCAGTGACCACGCTGCTGCGCTTCGCGACCGCCGGTTCCGTCGACGACGGCAAGTCCACGCTGGTCGGACGGCTCCTGCACGACTCCAAGTCGGTCCTGACGGACCAGTTGGAGGCCGTCGAGGCCGTCTCCGCCCGGCGCGGGCAGGACGCCCCCGACCTCGCGCTGCTCACCGACGGCCTGCGCGCCGAGCGGGAGCAGGGCATCACCATCGACGTGGCGTACCGCTACTTCGCCACCGCCCGGCGCCGGTTCATCCTGGCCGACACCCCCGGACACGTGCAGTACACCCGCAACATGGTCACCGGCGCGTCCACCGCCGACCTGGCCGTGGTCCTCGTCGACGCCCGCAACGGCGTCATCGAGCAGACCCGCCGGCACGCGGCCGTCGCGGCGCTGCTGCGCGTCCCGCACGTGGTCCTCGCCGTCAACAAGATGGACCTCGTGGGCTACCAGGAGGCGGTCTTCGCGAAGATCGCCGAGGAGTTCACCGCGTACGCCTCCGACTTGGGCGTCCCCGAGATCACCGCGATCCCGATCTCGGCCCTGGCCGGCGACAACGTCGTGGAGCCCTCGGCGCACATGGACTGGTACGGCGGCCCGACGGTGCTGGAGCACCTGGAGACGGTCCCGGTCAGCCACGACCTGACCGCCTGCCCGGCGCGCTTCCCGGTCCAGTACGTGATCCGGCCGCAGACCGCCGAACACCCCGACTACCGCGGCTACGCGGGCCAGATCGCCTCCGGCGTGCTGCGCGTCGGCGAGGCCGTCACCGTCCTGCCGTCGGGCCGGACCTCGGTCATCGAGGGCATCGACGCGCTCGGCGAGAGCGTCGACATCGCGTGGGCGCCGCAGTCGGTGACGTTGCGGCTGCGGGACGACATCGACATCTCGCGCGGTGACCTGATCGCCCCGTCCGCGAGCGCACCGGCCACCACTCAGGACGTCGAGGCGACGGTGTGCCACGTCGCGGACCAGCCCCTCTCGGTGGGCGCCCGGGTGCTGCTGAAGCACACCACGCGCACCGTCAAGGCGATCGTCAAGGAGATCCCCTCGCGGTTGACCCTGGACGACCTGTCCCAGCACCCGGAGCCCGGGCGGTTGGTCGCCAACGACATCGGCCGGGTCGTCGTCCGTACCGCGGAGCCGCTGGCGCTCGACGCCTACGCCGACTCGCGCCGCACCGGTTCCTTCCTCCTGATCGACCCGGCGGACGGGACCACCCTGGCGGCCGGCATGGCGGGCCAGGCGTTCGCCGCCCACGCCGACGAGGCCGAGCCCGTCCGGACCGATGAAGAAGGGTGGGACTTCTAACCCATGCTCGCCGACATCTACTCCACCTTCGCCAAGGAGGGCGGCCGCGTAGGCAGCGGCCACCTCGGCAGCGGCCAGGGAGGGGTGGCGCGATGTGCGCGATGACGTACGCGCACTGCCCGCGCGCCCACACCCCCCACCAGCCGTATCCGCCCTCGTTCCACAGACGAAGACCCGCGCCGTGACCCACGGCGCTCCGAGAGGAAGCCCTCCCGTGCCTGCCACCGGTACCACCACCCGTAAGACCCTTCGTCGCGGCGTCGTCGCCGCCGCCGCCCTGCCCCTCCTGATCGGTGGGCTCGCCTCCTGCGGCTACGGCTCCCAGGCCAAGAAGGACGACGCGAAGACCGCCGCCGTCCCCGCCGCCGACACCAAGAAGCTCTCCGCTTCCGAGGTCCGCATCGGGTACTTCCCGAACCTGACGCACGCCACCGCCCTGGTCGGCCTCCAGGAAGGCCTGATCGCCAAGGAGCTCGGCGGCACCACGATCAAGCCGCAGACCTTCAACGCCGGCCCGTCCGAGATCGAAGCCCTCAACGGCGGCTCTCTCGATATCGGCTTCATCGGCCCCTCCCCGTCGATCAACGGCTACGTGAAGTCCAAGGGCTCCAACCTGCGGATCATCTCCGGCTCCGCCTCGGGCGGCGTCAAGCTGGTCGTGAACCCGGACAAGATCAAGACCCTGGACGACCTCAAGGGCAAGAAGATCGCCACCCCGCAGAAGGGGAACACGCAGGACGTCGCGTTCCTCAACTGGATCGCCCAGAAGGGCTGGTCGGTCGACCCCGAGTCCGGCAAGGGTGACGTCTCCGTCGTCCGTACGGACAACAAGGTCACCCCGGACGCCTTCAAGCAGGGTTCGATCGACGGCGCCTGGGTGCCGGAGCCCACGGCCTCCAAGCTCGTCTCCGACGGCGGCTCCGTCCTCCTCGACGAGACCTCCCTGTGGCCCGACAAGAAGTTCGTGATCACGAACGTCATCGTGTCGCAGAAGTTCCTCAAGGAGCACGCGGACGTGGTCGAGGCCGTGCTCAAGGGCACGGTGAAGACCAACGAGTGGATCAACGCCAACCCGGACAAGGCGAAGGCGTCCGCCAACGCGAAGCTGGCGGCGGACGGCGGCAAGCCGCTCGACGCGAAGGTCATCGACCCGGCGTGGCAGAGCATCCTCGTCACCGACGACCCGCTGGCGAGCACCCTCAAGACGGAGTCCGACTGGGCGGTCAAGGCCAAGCTCATCGAGCAGCCCGACCTGACCGGCATCTACGACCTGACGCTCCTGAACAAGGTGCTCAAGGCCGCCGGCAAGCCCGAGGTCTCCGACGCCGGTCTCGGCGTCAAGTAAGTCCGTAACCCGAATCCCCCAGGAGGTGACGACCATGGCCACCACGCTCGCCAAGGCTGCCGAGGGCGCGGTAGCGGAGCGGACGCACGCCGCGCGCATCGAGCACGTCTCGAAGTCCTTCCCCGGCCCGGCGGGATCGCAGCTCGTCCTGGACGACATCAGCCTCGATGTCGCTCCCGGCGAGTTCGTCACCCTCCTGGGGGCCTCGGGGTGTGGCAAGTCCACCCTGCTCAACCTGGTCGCCGGTCTCGACAAGCCCAGCGCGGGCAGCATCGAGACCGCCGGCCGACCCGCCCTGATGTTCCAGGAGCACGCGCTGTTCCCCTGGCTGACGGCGGGCAAGAACATCGAACTGGCCCTGCGGCTGCGCGGGGTGGCCAAGGCCGACCGCAAGCCGGAGGCGGAGCGGCTGCTGGAGCTGGTCCGGCTCGGCGGGGCGTACGGCAAGCGCGTCCACGAGCTGTCGGGCGGCATGCGCCAGCGCGTGGCCCTGGCCCGCGCCCTGGCCCAGGACAGCCGGCTGCTGCTGATGGACGAGCCGTTCGCGGCGCTGGACGCCATCACCCGCGACGTGCTGCACGGCGAGCTGACCCGGATCTGGGAAGAGACCGGTCTCTCCGTCCTGTTCGTCACGCACAACGTCCGCGAGGCCGTGCGCCTCGCCCAGCGCGTGGTCCTGCTGTCCTCGCGGCCCGGCCGGGTCGCCAAGGAATGGACCGTGGACATCCCGCAGCCGCGCCGCATCGAGGACGCGGACGTCGCGGAACTGTCCCTGGAGATCACTGAACACCTGCGTGGGGAGATCCGCCGCCATGGCCAGCACTGACACCGCCCCCAAGGCCAAGAGCGACGACCTGGCGGGCCTGGAGGCCGGCCTGGACGCGCTCGACGCGGTCCAGACCCACCGCACCCCGGTCCGTGAGGTCCTGGTCAAGAAGGTCCTGCCGCCGGTCGTGGCCGTCGGCCTGGTCCTCGTGGTCTGGCAGGTCCTCGTCTCGGCACAGGTCGCCGACGCGACCAAGCTGCCCTCGCCGTCCGCGGTGTGGGACGGCGTGACCGCCATGTGGCTCAAGGGCACCCTGCTGGAGGTCATCTGGACCAGCGTCTCGCGCGGTCTGCTCGGCTTCCTGCTGGCCCTGGCGATCGGCACCCCGCTCGGCCTGCTGGTCTCGCGGGTGAGGCTCGTCCGCGCCGCCATCGGCCCGATCCTGTCCGGTCTCCAGTCCCTGCCCTCGGTGGCCTGGGTGCCGCCGGCGGTGATCTGGCTCGGCCTGAACGACTCGATGATGTACGCCGTCATCCTGCTCGGAGCGGTGCCGTCCATCGCCAACGGCCTGGTGTCGGGCGTGGACCAGGTCCCGCCGCTGTTCCTGCGGGCCGGCCGCACGATGGGCGCCACGGGGCTCAGGGGCACCTGGCACGTGGTCCTGCCCGCCGCGCTGCCGGGCTACCTCGCCGGTCTCAAGCAGGGCTGGGCCTTCTCCTGGCGCTCGCTGATGGCCGCCGAGATCATCGCGTCCTCCCCCGATCTGGGGCTGGGTCTCGGACAGCTCCTGGAGAACGGCCGGAACAACATCGACATGCCGGGCGTGTTCCTCGCCATCTTCCTGATCCTCATCGTCGGCATCGCCATCGACCTGCTGATCTTCAGCCCGGTCGAGCGGTGGGTGCTGCGCAGCCGCGGCCTGCTGGTCAAGAGCTGAGTCCCGTGTTCCGCGCCCCCGCCCTCCTCGTCATAGCCCACGGCAGCCGTGATCCGCGGCACGCCGCGACCGTGCACGCCCTGACCCGGCGCGCCCGGGCGCAGCGGCCGGGGTTGCGCGTGGAGACGGCGTTCCTGGACTTCGACGCCCCTACGGTGGCGCAGGTCCTCGCCCGCCTCCACCGGTCGGGGGTGCGGGAGGTCGTGGCGCTGCCGCTGCTGCTCACCCGGGCGTTCCACGCGAAGACGGACATCCCCGCGGTGCTGGCGGAGGCCGTGACCGGTCTCCCGGGCCTCGCGGTCCGGGTCGCGGACGTCCTCGGCCCGTCGCCGCTGCTGACGGCGGCCCTCGAACGCCGGCTCCGCGAAGCCGGCCTCTCCCCGGCGGACCGCGCCGGCACCGGCGTGGTGCTCGCGGCCGCCGGTTCATCGGACCCGGAGGCGATCGCAGTGATCGCTGAAATCGCGCGGGAGTGGCGGCACACCGGTTGGTGCGCCGTGCGGCCTGCGTTCGCCTCCGCCTCACTGCCCCGTACGGAGGACGCCGTACGGGCGCTGCGCGCCGAGGGCGTACGACGCGTGGCCGTGGCCCCGTACGTCATCGCCCCCGGCCGCCTCCCGGACCGCATCGCGGCGGGCGCGCACGCGGCGGGCGCGGACCTGGTGGCGCCCGTCCTCGGCGCGGCCCCGGAACTGGCCCGCCTCCTCCTCCACCGCTACGACGCGGCCACCGCCCCCGTCACCGCTTTGCCCCTGTCGGCCTGACCGGCCCGAGCCGAAGCGTGCCGCCCGAGACCACAACACCCGTACGGGACAGGCCGAAACCCCGCCCCCGGCCCGACCCGGCGATCGCGGGCCCGGCGCGGAGCGCACGTACGGGGGGCCCAGGCCCGGCACCAATCAGCCCGGGCACGGAGCCCGGCCGGAGCCCCGGGTCCGGGCCGCCCGAGGTCAGCCCAGCCGGCCCGGCGCTTGCGGGCACGCGCGCGAAGCGCACGCACAGGGGTCCGGGCGGGGCCCAGGCCCAGCCGGCCTTCGGCGCCGGCGCAGCCTCCCCGGCAATTGAGCACGCGCGCCCAGCGCACGCACAAGGGGTCCGGGGCGAAGCCCAACGAACCCGGCCGCCCGGCCAATCCAGCCGGCCCGGCGCTTGCGGGCACGCGCGCGGAGCGACCACACAGGGGGCCCGGGGCGCAGCCCAACGGACCCGGCCGCCCCGCCAATCCAGCCCGCCCGGCGCTTGCGGGCGTCGGTAGCGGCAGCGGCCTACGCGCGGGCCGCCGCCTCGTCGGCCAGGGCCGTCAGGTCCTCGGTCGACATCGCCCCCGGCGGCAACCCCTCCCGCGCGAAGATGTTCGCCGCGTGCCGCAGCGTGTCGTTCACCGGCGTCGCCACCCCGTGCAACCGCCCCAACAGACTGATCTCCCCGTTGAGGTAGTCCGCCTCCACCGACCCCGTCCCGCGGGCCAGGCTCTGCCACGACGACCCGCCCCGCACCCCGGCCGGCTGGTCCACCTTGCCCTCGCGGGCCGCCGACTGCTCCGCCTCCGAGACGTAGCCGATCCCGGCGGCCCCGTACGCGGCTTTCGCCTCGCGGATCGCCCTGAGCAGCAGCGCCGCCTTCGCCGGAGCCGGTTCGGGGCCCGTCGTCGCCTGGATCGCGTTGCCGAGGTTGCCCAGCAGCTTGGCGTATTTCCACCGCATGACGTCCTCGACGACCGGCGCGCCGAACCCCGCCTTCTCCAAGTCGGCGGCGATCGCCCGGACCCGGGTGTCGGTTCCGCCCGTCGCGCGGCCCAGGTGCAGGATGCCCGTCAGCGGCGCGCACAGCGCCGAGACCACGCCCGGTTCCAGGAAGGTGGCGGGCAGCCAGACGCACACCCCGTACACCCGCGCGAAGCGCCGCAGGGCGAGCCGTTCGCTCTCCACGCCGTTCTGCAGGCACAGCACCGGCAGGCGCTGCGCCGCCGTGCCGCCGCCGGCGACCTCCGCGTCGCCCCAGGCGTCGAGTGCCGCGATGGCGTCCTGGGTCTTCACGGTGAGCAGGAGCACGTCGTCGGGCCGCAGTTCGCCGAGCTCCGCCGGGCCCGTGACCACGGGCAGCCGGTGCACCCGCTCCCCCGCGGCCGTCGTGAGCCGCAGTCCGTCCGCCGCGAGCGCCTGGGCGTGCGCGCCCCGGGCGACGAGGACGACGTCCTGGCCCGCTTCGCCGAGCCGTCCGCCGATGGTCGCGCCGATCGCCCCGGCGCCGATGATGATGTACCGCATGCCCCGAGCCTGGCACACTCCGGGCCCGCCGCCGCGGCCGGGGCGCCGGTGGGCCGCGGGTCTCAGTCCCGGGTCAATTCGACGAGCTTGACGACGGTGTTCCAGTTGCGGGTCGTCGCGTCGAGGCCCTTGAGCAGGGCCGGTCTGTGGAGCACCTCGCCGAGCTTGGAGGTGCCGAGGCCGCCCGGTGCGTAGAGGTAGACCACGCGGTCGCCGAGGCGGAACTCCTCGGGCAGGAATGCCTGGGCGTCGATGGCCGCGTAGCGCTCCGGGGAGGGCTGCGCCGACAGGAACATGACGTGGAGCTGCTTGCCTTCGAGTTCGGCGGCGGGGAACGGACAGGCTTCGGCCACGGCCCGCAGATGCGGTCCGTCCACGACGAGGCAGGGCACGCGGAAGCCGAAGTGTGCCTCGATGCCGGCCTCCAGCTGCCGGGCGAGAGTGTCGGGGCTGCGCTCCGTGCTGCTGAATACGGCGTTGCCGCTCTGCAGGTACGTCCGGACGTCGCCGTGGCCGAGTCGCTCCATGACGGCGCGCAGCTCGGCCATCGGGACCTTCTTGTTCCCGCCGACGTTGATCCCGCGCAGGAGCGCGGCGTAGGTCGTGCGAGTCGTGGGCTGTGGGCTCATGTCCCGAACGATAGGACGTCCCACCGACAGCGCCTGGCTCCTCGGCAGTGCCGGCCGTGCCGATGGTCGGGGCGCCGCGGAAGGTCAGGGCAGTTCGGCCTCGATGAGGTCGGCGGCCTGTCGCGCGCCGCCCTCGCGGGCCATCCCGGCGCGGACCGCCTCGGCCCGGGCGGCCACTTCCGGGTCGGCGACCAGGGCGAGCACGGCGTCCCGCAGGGTGCGGGCGTCGGCCTCCGCCATGGGGACGTGCCGGGCGATGCCCAGTCCCCGGAGCATGTCGGCGTTGCCGAACTGGTCGGCGGCCTGCGGGACGGCGACCATCGGGGTGGCCGTCGCCATGCCTTCCCGGCTGCCGCCGGCGCCCGCGTGGGTGATGAACGCATCGGCTTGGCGCAGGATGTCCCGCTGCGGAACCCAGCGGTGGACCTCGACATTGGCCGGGATCGGGCCGAGTTCGGCCTCGTCGGTGAATCTGCCGATCTGCAGGACCACGTGCCAGTCGGGCAGGTCCGCGAAGGCGTCCATGCAGGCGCGGTAGAAGGCGGGCAGTTTGGTGAAGGTGGAACCCATGGAGACCAGGACCACTTTCTTGCCCTCCGCGGCGGCCGGGCGCCGCCAGGCTCCCGGATCGGCTCCGTCGTCGGGCTCGCAGGCGCCGACGAAGGTGTGGACGGACCCGTCGACGCGGTCGGCGTGCGGCTGGAGGGCCTTGGGGATCAGCACGATGCTGCGGCGGGGCCGGCCCACCACCCGCTCGGGGTCGTCTGCCATCCCGTTCCGGTCGAGCCAGGACCGGAAGCGCGCGTCGTAGGCACGGCCGCGTTCGGTGGCCCGCAACCCGGCCTTCACGGGCGCGACCACCTCCTCGTCGTAGCCGTCCCAGGCGACGAGGTTCGGGGACAGGGAGATGTCGGGGACGCCCCAGCGGTGGGCGAGGACGACCGCCGGGTAGGCGGTGATGTCGTGGATGACGAGGTCCGGCTCGTCGCCTTCGAAGGCGGCTGCCAACTGGGGCAGTGCCTGAATGGCGTCGTCGAGGAAGGTTTCGAGGTGGTCGATGAGCTCGGTGCCCCATGCCTCGGGTTCGTCGTCGGTGGGCAGGCCGGAGTGCCAGAGGACCGGGGTGGCCCCGGTTTCGGCGATCTTGTCCGCGAAGGACGCGGGGATGGCGTAGCTGACGCGGTGACCGCGGGCGACGAGTTCCCGGATCACTTCGATGCTCGGGTTCACGTGGCCGTGGGCCGCGATGGAGAACATGGCGATGTGTGAGGGCTTGGCTGTGGTCACGCACACCACCATAACGAGACGATACGTCTCGTGCAATCGACTTCGCCTTGGCCCGTGACGGGGGGTCACCTTGAGGAGGAGAGCGGATGGCAGACTGGCCGCGAAGTGGTGGCGGGAACGACACGGACAGGGACGGGCGACGGCGGCATGGACGAGGCGCGGGCCAGGGACGTACTGACGACGGCCGGTGTCACCGGTCCGGCCGAGCTGCTGGCCTTCGGCGAGAACGCCGTGTTCGCGGTCGGCGACCTGGTGGTGAAGGTGGGCCGCGAGGCGACGCTGCTGGAGCGCGCCGAACGGGAGGTGGCGGTCGCGGACTGGCTCGCCGCCCACGAGGTGCCCGCGGTGCGGGCGGCCGAGCCGCGCGCCCGACTGGTGGACGGGCACCCCGTCACGGTGTGGCACCGGCTCCCGGACGCCGTCCGGCCGGCGCACCCGCGTGACCTCGCCCTCCTCCTGCGGCGGATCCACGCCCTGCCCGCCCCGCCGTTCGCGATGCCGGCGCGGGACCTGCTGGGCGGGGTCGAACGTTGGCTCCGGCTCGCCGGTGACGCCGTCGACCCGGCGGACGCGGCGTACCTACGGGCCCGGCGCGACGCCTACGCCGGCCAGGTGGCCGGGCTGACCCCCCAACTGCCGCCCGGGCCGATCCACGGCGACGCGCTGCCCCGCAACGTGCACGTCGGGCCGCGGGGACCGGTCCTGGTGGACCTGGAGACCGTATCGGCCGACCTGCGCGAGCACGATCTGGTGGTGATGGCCCTCTCGCGCGACCGGTACGGGCTGGCCGCCGAGGCGTACGAGGAGTTCGTGACGGCGTACGGATGGGACGTGCGGGACTGGCCCGGCTGCGCCGTGCTGCGCGGCGCGCGCGAGACGGCGAGCTGCGCGTGGGTCGCGCAGCACACCCCTGCGAACCCGGCCGCCCGCGCGGAGTTCGGTCGCCGCGTGGCCTCCCTGCGCGACGGCGCCACCGAGGTCCGCTGGCACCCCTTCTGAACGTCGCGGGCAGATCCGGACGCAACCCGTAGCCATCCGGTACGTGTCCCGGCCCCACCCCGCCCCGTCGACACCCCGGGCCGCGCGCCGGCCCACCGGCGCCACCCCCGGTCCGGCAGCGGCCGTCAGGCCCCGGCCGGAGTCGGGGCCGTGGCCGGGGCCGGGGCCGGTATGTGCGCCCGCAGGGGCCACGCCGCGTCGATCACGGCGTCCGGGCTGCCCTGACCCCGCAGGTACGCCTGGAAGTCCCGGGCCCACCGCGCGTGCCAGGCGCCCTGACGGTCATGCAGGTCCGCCGGACTGAGCGCGGCCACCTCCGGATGCCGGGCCGCTATCGCGCGGGCGACCTGAACCGCCGCCAGCGCGTCCGCCCCCGCGTCGTGCGCGGCGTCGAGGACGACCCCGTACACCCCGCACACCGCCTCCAGCGTCCGCTTCCCGCGCCGGTAGCGGTCCACGGCCCGGTCGATGGTCAGCGGGTCCACCACCGGCCCCGTCCGCGCCCCGCCCAGCCGGTCCGCGAGCGACGGCAGCCCGTGCCGGGCCAACTCCGCGCTCAGCAGCGTCAGATCGAAGGCGGCGTTGTAGGCGACGACCACCGCGCCGCGCAGCCAATGGCCGGTCAGGACGGCCGCCACCTCGTCGGCGACCTGCCGCACCGGCCGGCCCTCCGCCACGGCCCGCGCCGTGCTGATCCCGTGGATCGCCGCCGCCTGCGCCGGGATCGGTATCCCCGGGTCCGCGAGCCAGCCGCGCCGCTCGCGCACCTCGCCGCCCTGTACCTCGACCACCGCGGCCGTCACGATCCGGGACTCGCCCGGCTCCGTGCCGGTCGTCTCCAGATCGAACCCGACCAGTGCTCCCCCGTGCCACGCCACCACGGCGTCCCTCCCCCGTACCCACATCCGGTCAACGGCTTTCAGCCTGCCACGGGGCACTGACAGTCAGGACACCGGCCGGGAATCCTCCCACACCGACTCGAATTCCTCCCGGTACGTGGTGAAAAGTCCGTGCTCGGCGTCCTTCGGCACCCCCCGGCCGCCCCCGCGCAGCACCAACACCGGGGCCTCCATGCCGCGCGCCCGCCGCAGGTACGACTGGACCACCGCGATGCCCGAGGTCTCGCCCTCCACCAGGTACGCCGTGAAGCGGGGCGTCTCGTCGAAGACGTGGATCTCGAACCGCGACGCGTCGCGCAGGCCGGCCCGCACCCGCCGCACGTGCAGGATGTTCATCTCCACGGACCGGCTCAGCTCGCCCTTGCGCAGCCCCAGCTCCCGCTCGCGCCGCTTGACGGCGCTGCTCGCCGGGTTCAGGAACAGCAGCCGCACCCGGCAGCCCGCCTCCGTGAGCCGGACGAGTCTTCGGCCGGAGAAGTTCTGCACCAGCAGGTTGAGACCTATCCCGATGGCGTCCAGCCGCCGCGCGCCCCCGAACAGGTCCTCCGCCGGAAGCTGGCGCTGGAGCCGAACCCGGTCGGGATGGACGGAGATGACATCGGCGTACCGGTCCCCGACCAGGTCCTCGACGGCGTCGATCGGCAGCCGGTCCGCCGCCGGGCTGCCCGCGCCGCCGCCCAGCACCTCCAGCAGCCGCGCCGAGGCCCGCTCGGCCTGTTCCAGGACCGGCCGCGAGAGCGCCCGGTTGCGGGAGACCACGTTGCGGGTGACCTCCAGCTCGTCGAGGGCCAGCTCGATCTCCCGGCGGTCGTCGAAGTACGGCTCGAAGCAGGGCCAGTGTTGGACCATCAGCTCGCGCAGTTGGGGCAGCGTGAGGAAGCTGAGCACGTTGTCGTCGGCCGGGTCCAGCAGGTAGCCCTTGCGCCGGCTGACCTCGCGTACGGCCACCGCCCGCTGGACCCATTCCTGTCCGGCGGGACCGGCCGCCGCCACGACCCAGTCGTCCTGCCCGTGCACGGGCTCGTAGATGGGCCGCAGCACGGCGCCGACGACGGCCCGCAACCGCTGCTCGATGAGGTTCAGCCAGATGTAGGCGCGTCCCGCCCGCTGTGCGCGGGTGCGGACCTCGCTCCACGCGTCCGCGCCCCAGTCCAGTTCGGCCCCGGCCCGGGCGCTGCCCGGCTCCGGCGGTGCCAGGGACACCGCCCCGGCCACCACCCCGGCCTGCGCGGTTCCAGGGGCGTCCGCCGGGCCACCCTCGTGCCCGCTGTCACCAGGGGGCAGCTCCAGACCTCCCGAGCTCACCCGTGCACCGCCTTCTGCGTCTGGACGCCCGTCTCCAGTGATCACGGAAGGGTACTCCGCGCGCGCGGCCCGACGCAGCCCGATGGCGCGTACACCGACTGCTCGTTGACCCATTATCCGATGCCCGGACAGTCCGCTGACCCGGATATCAGCTCTCCGGGTCACCCGGTAGAACCATCCCAAGTCCACGCGTGGGGACCTCCTTTCGGGGAAGATCTGGCAGAGACGTTGTCCATGCCCGAGCAGCCGGGACGTCAGCCGACATCGAGGGAAGAGTCGTTATCTATGCAGGTCTGGCCGGGACAGGCGTATCCGCTGGGTGCCACGTACGACGGCGCCGGAACCAACTTCGCTGTCTACTCCGAGGCCGCTCGGCGGATCGAGCTGTGCCTGCTGCACGACGACGGCTCGGAGACCGCCGTCGAACTCCGTGAGACGGACGCCTTCGTCCGGCACGCCTACCTGCCCGGCGTCATGCCCGGCCAGCGCTACGGCTTCCGGGTCCACGGCCCGTACGAGCCCGAGCACGGCATGCGCTGCAACGCGGCGAAGCTGCTGCTGGATCCGTACGCGCGGGCCATCAGCGGCAGCGTGGCGTGGGGCGAGGAGGTGTACGGCTACCACTTCGGCCGCCCGGACTCGCGCAACGACCTGGACTCGGCCCCGCACACCATGACCTCGGTGGTGGTGAACCCGTACTTCGACTGGGCCAACGACCGGCCCCCGCGCCACGAGTACCACCACACCGTGCTGTACGAGGCGCACGTGAAGGGCCTGACCATGCGCCACCCGGAGCTCCCCGAGGAGTTGCGGGGCACGTACGGGGCGCTCGCGCACCCGGCGGTCATCGGGCACCTCACCAAGCTCGGGGTGACGGCGCTGGAGCTGATGCCGGTGCACCAGTACGTCAACGACCACCGCCTCGTCGACGACGGCCTGAGCAACTACTGGGGCTACAACACCATCGGTTTCTTCGCCCCGCACAACGGATACGCGTCGGGCGACCGGGGCGAGCAGGTGCTGGAGTTCAAGTCGGCGGTCCGCGCCCTGCACGAGGCCGGGATCGAGGTGATCCTGGACGTGGTCTACAACCACACGGCCGAGGGAAACCACCTGGGGCCGACGCTCTCGTTCCGTGGGCTGGACAACGCCTCGTACTACCGGCTCGCCGACGATCCGCGCCACTACATGGACACCACGGGCACCGGGAACTCGTTGCTGATGCGGTCCCCGCACGTCCTGCAACTGATCATGGACTCGCTGCGGTACTGGGTCACCGAGATGCACGTGGACGGCTTCCGCTTCGACCTCGCGGCCACGCTGGCCCGGCAGTTCCACGAGGTGGACCGGCTGTCGTCGTTCTTCGACCTGGTGCAGCAGGACCCGGTGGTGAGCCAGGTGAAGCTGATCGCGGAGCCCTGGGACCTGGGCGAGGGCGGCTACCAGGTGGGCAACTTCCCGCCCCTGTGGACGGAGTGGAACGGCAAGTACCGCGACACCGTACGGGACTTGTGGCGCGGCCAGCCACGCACGCTCGCGGAGTTCGCGGGGCGGCTGACCGGCTCCTCGGACCTCTACCAGGACGACGGGCGGCGACCGCTCGCCTCGATCAACTTCACCACCTGCCACGACGGTTTCACCCTGCACGACCTGGTCTCCTACAACGAGAAGCACAACGAGGCCAACCGGGAGGGCAACCGGGACGGCGAGACCCACAACCGCTCCTGGAACTGCGGCGTCGAGGGGACGACCGAGGACCCGGAGGTGCTGGAGCTGCGCGAGCGCCAGATGCGCAACTTCATGGCGACCCTCATGCTCTCCCAGGGCGTCCCGATGCTCAGCCACGGGGACGAGTTCGCCCGCACCCAGGGCGGCAACAACAACGCCTACTGTCAGGACAACGAGCTGTCGTGGGTGACCTGGCCCGAGCCGGGCAAACCGGCGCCCGCGCTGTTGGAGTTCACCCGTCAGATGGTGTGGCTGCGCCGAGACCACCCGGTGTTCCGCCGCCGCCGGTTCTTCCACGGCCGGCCGGTGGAGGGAACGCACGACGAGCTCTCCGACATCGCCTGGTTCACCCCGCACGGCGAGGAGATGCGGGCCCGCGACTGGCAGGCGCAGCACGCCCGTTCCCTGACGGTGTTCCTCAACGGCGAGGCGATCTCGGAGCCGGGATCGCGCGGGGAGCGGATCACCGACGACTCGTTCCTGCTGATGTTCAACGCGGGCTCGGAGCCGCAGGAGTTCACCGTCCCGGCCGGTCACGGGGCCCGCTGGCTGCTGGTGGTCGACACGGCGAAGGCGGAGGTGCTGCCCCCCGGCACCGGCCCGCAGTACGCGGCCGGCGACCGGGTGCCGCTGACGGGACGCTCCCTGGTGGTCCTCCAGCGCCCGGAGAGCTCTTAGGCGGGGCACCGGCGGACGCCGGGTGGGGGCGGTCCGGCGTGGCCCGAAGGTCACCCGGATGCACGGCCGAGGGCAAGGAATCGGGCTGGGCGGGTACGTAGGTTCTCATGAGCCAGTCATACGAACGCGCCCGACCGACACCTGACGTCACGGCAGTCGTCACGCCGGCCTCCACCTACCGTATCCAGCTCTGTCCCGAGTTCCCGTTCGCGGCGGCCGAGGCGGCGGTGCCCTACCTCGCCTCCCTCGGTGTGTCCCACCTGCACCTCTCCCCCTCCCTGGAAGCGGTGCCCGGTTCGACGCACGGCTACGACGTCACCGACCACTCCCGGGTGCGGGAGGAGCTCGGCGGTGAGGTCGGACTGCGGGCGCTCGCCCGCACCGCCCGCGACCACGGGCTCGGCCTCGTCCTCGACATCGTGCCGAACCACATGGCGGTCCCCTCCCCGCTGCGGCTGAACCGGCCCCTGTGGGAGGTGCTGCGCGAGGGCCCCCGCTCCCCGTACGCACGCTGGTTCGACATCGACTGGGAGGCCGGCGGCGGGCAGGTGCTGCTGCCGGTGCTGACGGGGCCGCTGGAGGTGGAGTCGCTCACCGTCGACGGGGAGGTGCTGCGCTACGGGGACCACGAGTTCCCGCTGCGGGAGGGCACCGCCGGGCTGGCGCCGGCCGAGCTCGCGGCGGCGCAGTGGTACCGCCCGGCGTTCTGGCGCGAGGCCCGCACCGCCCTCAACTACCGCCGGTTCTTCACGATCTCGGACCTGATCGGGGTGCGGGTGGAGGACCCGGAGGTGTTCGCCGCGACCCACGCCAAGATCTTGGAGCTGGTCCGGGACGGGGTGCTCCAGGGGCTGCGGATCGACCACGTGGACGGGCTGGCGGACCCCGAGGGGTACCTGCGGCGGCTGCGGGCCGAGGCGGGCGAGGACTGCTGGGTGGTGGTGGAGAAGATCCTGGCCCGCTCCGAGCGGCTGCCCGCCTCGTGGCCGGTGGCCGGCACCACCGGGTACGACGCGCTGCACCGGGTGGACGGGGTGTTCACCGACCCCGCCGGGGCCGCCGAACTGGAGCGGGACTACCGCAAGTCGACGGGCGCGGGTTCCTGGGCGGAGACGGCCGAGGGGTGTGCGCGGGAGGTCCTGACCGGCGATCTGGCGGCCGAGCTGACCGCACTGGAGCGCCGGGCCGGGCCGGAACTGCGCGACGCGGTGGTGGAGTTGCTGGTCGCCAATCCGGTCTACCGGCAGTACCCGGGCGGCCCCGGTCTGCCGCCCGAGGTCCTGGAGCGGGCGGGCGCGCTGGTCGGCGCCGGCGCGGTGGAGGCCGTACGCGACCTCCTGCGCCGCGATCCCGCGTTCGAGGCGCGCTTCGCCCAGACCTCGGCGGCGCTGCGTGCCAAGTCGCTGGAGGACCGGGCCTTCTACCGTTGGGCCCCGCTGCTGTCGGCGACGGAGGTGGGCGGGGAGCCCGGGGACCCGGCGGTGTCGGTCGCGCGGTTCCACGCGTACTGCGCGGAACTGGAGCGGGACTGGCCCGCCTCCGGGACGGCGCTGTCCACGCACGACACGAAGCGCAGCGCCGACGTACGGGCCCGGATCGCCGTGCTCTCCCAGGCGCCGGAGCTGATGGCGGGGGCCGGCGCCGTCCCGGACGCCCTGCTGGCGTGGGCGGCCCGGCAGAGCGCGCTGGGCCTCGGGCAGATCCCCGAGCGGGAGTCCCGGCTGGCGGCGGCGCTGCTCAAGGGGGCCCGTGAGGCGGCGCTGCACACGTCCTGGACCGACCCGGACGAGCAGTACGAGGGCGGCATCGTCGCCCCGCCCGAGCTGGACCTGCCGCCGGACCTGGCGGAGGCGGCCCGCGCCAACATGCTGGGCATGACCCTCCTGCACCTGGCCATGCCGGGGGTGCCGGAGGTGTACCAGGGGGCGGAGAGCGAGTACCGGGCCCTGGTCGACCCGGACAACCGCCGGCCGGTCGTCTTCCCCAGCGAGGAGCTGGCCCGGCTGGACGCGGGCGGGGTGCCGCACGGTCCGGCGGGCGAGAAGCTGGCCCTGTCGGCGGCCCTGCTGCGGCTGCGGCGCGCCCGGCCGGAGCTGTTCACCGGCTACCGGCCGCTGACGGCCCGGGGTCCGGCGGCCGGACATTGCGTGGCCTTCGGCCGGTCGCGGGGGCTGATCGCGGTCGCCACCCGGCTCTCGCACCGGCTCGCCGGTGACGGCGGCTGGCGCGACACGGCCCTGCCCCTCCCGTCGGGCCGCTGGAGGCAGCTGCTGGGCGAGGGCTCGTACGAGGGCGAGGCGCTGCTGTCCCACCTGCTGGCCGAGACCCCGGCGGTGGCCCTGGTCCGGGTGGAGTAGGCGCCCCGGAGCGTGGGCGTACGGTCGCGGTCGCGGGTCGACGATCGCGGCCGGCCACCCGGGTGGCCGCCGCCGGCGTTACCCTCCGAGGATGGAACGCGCAGAGGTTCTGAAGCGAGTCATCGGCATCCTCACCGAGGCCCAGGAGATCCGCAGGGCGGCCGAGGCCGGGGAGGACGACGAGGTCCCCGCGTCGGAAGCGGGGGTGGTCACCCAGTTGCTGAACGAGATGCTGCCCTCGATCAGTGTTCCGGCCGAGTCCTCCCCGCAGCAGGTCGCCCGCCTGGTCGCCGAGGCGCTCGGTCCGGCCCTGCACACGATGGTCGCCGGTTTCAGCCTGGCCTTCACCAGTCTGGCGATGGCGCACGACAGCGGTCGGACGGACCTCTCCTCGATCCAGGTCCTCCAGCAACTCGCCCTGGAAGTGGAGTCGGGGGCTTTCGACGAGGACTCCTGAGCCCGGCCGCGGCCGGACCGCCCGCATCACCCCCGGCAAGGCGTTGGCCAGGGCTTTTTCCCGATTCTCCGGAGAAACTGAGGGGCGCGCGGAGCAGTACGGGGGGTGCGCTGCGGGCATGGCATGAGGTGTGACCCTCCTACGAGACATGCGCTACCCCACCCCGCACCAACTCGCCCTGGCCGCACGCTCCCTGGCGGTCGAACACCCCGCCCGGACCGGGGTGCGCCGGGTCGGTCTGTCCCGGCGCGGGGAACCGCTCTGGTTGCTGTCCGTCGACGCCGCGCGGTCGGACGAGAACGTACTCGTCGTCGCCGGGGCGCACGCCAACGAGCCCGTCGGCGGGGCGACCGCGCTCGCCCTGGCCCGCCGCGTCATCGCCGAGCCGGCCGCCGGCAACGGCTGCGGCTGGCACTTCCTGCTCTGCGCCGACCCGGACGGCGCGGCCCTGCACCGCACGCCCCGCCCGTACTCGCTCCTGGACTACCACCGGGCCTTCTACCGGCCTCCCGGGCCCGAACAGCCCGAGTGGGCGCCGTCCTTACTGCCACCGGACCGGCTGCCGCCGGAGACGGTGGCGCTGATCTCGCTGATCGACGACCTGCGGCCGGTCCTCCAGGTCTCGCTGCACGGCACCGACCTCGGCGGCTCCTGGGTGCAGCTCACCCGGGACATACCCGGACTCGCGGAGCCGTTCGCCAAGTCGGCCGCCGAGCTGCGCATCCCGGTCGAGACGGGCGCCTCCGACGCCACCGGCTGGCCCTCGCCCGGACCGGGGATCTTCGTCATGCCGGAGCCGGGGGCCGGCCCCGACGGGGCCTTCCACCCCGAGGACACCCGGCTCAGCACCTGGTACCACGCCCACCGCTACGCGGGCACCACCGCGATCGTCGAAGTCCCGATGTGGGCCTCCGACACGGTGGACGACCCGGCTCCGCACGCCGATCCCCGCGGCGCCCTGCGGATGCTCGCCACCCGGCTCACCGCCGACGCCGCCCGGGTGACGGCCGTACGGGACCAGCTGGGCGGCGGCGCGCCGCCGGGCGGGGTCGCGCCGCCGGGCGGGGTCGCGCCGTTGCTGCGCGCGGTGGACTGGACGCTGGCGCTGATCCCGCGGATCGCCGCCGAGTGGACCGGCCCGGGGGCCCCCGCGGAGGCCACCGCCGCCCACATCTGCAGCATCGACGCCTTCGGGCGGCGGCTGTCGCTGCGCGCCGCCGCGATGCTGCTGCGGGTGTTGCGAGCGCAGGGGCACCCGGCCGCCGACGGGCTGGACCGGCTCGTCACCGGCTGGTGCGAGGAGTTCGCGGCGCGGTTCCGGGCCCGCTGGGTGCCGGTGGCCACCCAGGTCGAGCACCAGTCCAGGACCGTACTCGCGGCGTGCGAGCGGCTGACGGCGGTCATCCGGTAGGCGGCTGTCCCGCCGGCAGGGAGTAGCGCCGTTTGGGGCGGCCGGTGGCGCCGAGCCGGTCGTAGAAGCGGATGGCGCCCTCGTTCCAGTCGGGGGTCTGCCATTCGACGTGGTCGAGGTCCCGCTCGCGCGCGAGGCCGGTCACGCCGTCCATCAGCGCGGCGCCGAGACCGTGGCCGCGCGCCTCCTCGGCGAGGTACAGGCAGTCCATGTGCAGGTAGGGGCGGCCGTCCCAGAACGAGAACTCCTCGGAGCAGGCGGCGTAACCGACCACCTCGCCCCGCGGGGTCTCGGCGAGCAGCACCCACACCCGCGCCTCGGCCCCGAACAGGGCGGGGCCGAGCCGGTCCGCCGTCCCCGGCGGGCGCGGCCGAGCCTGCTCGTACGCGACGTGTTCGTGGATCAGTTCGACGATGCGCGGCAGGTCCTCGGGGCGCGCCGGGCGCACCACGGCCTCGTGTTCGGTCATGCGCCCATCCTGCGCCCCGAACGACCCGCCCCCGCCACAGGGGCTACCCCGTCGACAGCCGGAACGTCATCCGTCCGAAGCCGACCTGGTCGCCGTCGCGGACCATCGCGGAGCCGGTCACCCGCCGGCCGTTGACGGTGGTGCCGTTCGTCGAACCGAGGTCGGTGAGCACCCACACGCCGTCGCGCAGCGCGAGTTCGGCGTGCGCCCGCGAGACGGTCTCGTGGCTGAGCCGCAGTCCGTTGCCCGGGTCGCGGCCGATCCGCAGGGGCGCCGCGCTCGGGTGCGGCAGCAACAGCGTCGGCAGTTTCTCCGCACGCCAGGCGTGGCGGACGCCGACGCTGACGGCCGAGGCGCGTCCCACCCAGCCGAACAGCCGGTGCGTCCAGGGACTTTCGGCCTCCTTCCGCGTCTGGAGGTCGGCGGTCAGGGCGGCGAGTTCCTCGGAGCGCCGGGCGACCAGCGCGAGTTCCATCCGCCGCAGGAAGGTGTCGTGGGAGAGCCTGCCCAGGGCGGCCCCCTCGCGCAGCTCTCCCAGCACGCGGTCGCGCTGCGCATCGGAGACCCGTGGCGCGGGATAGACGGGAAACTCGAAACCGGACGTCACAGGGTGATTGTCGGCCCGTCGTGGGCAGAGTGTCCAGAACTCCCCCGCAAGGGCCGGGATGATGGCCCCGAGTCAGGGCGACAGGGCCAGGTACCGCCGGAGACGAGGGGACCGTCCGTGCAGTTCGAGGTGTGGGCACCGCAGACAGGTCGGGTCGCGTTGCGACTGAACGACACCGCCTACGAGATGACCCGCGATCCGGCGCCCGACCGCGCCGGCTGGTGGGTCGCGGAGGCCCCGGCCGCCGACGGGGACCGGTACGGGTTCCTGCTGGACGACGGTTCGCGGCCGCTTCCCGACCCGCGCGGCCGCCGGTTGCCGGACGGCCCTGACGGCCTGTCGGCCGTGATCGACTTCACACCGCTCCACCCCGACACCCCGTCACCGCGCGTCCCGCTCCAGGACGCCGTCCTCTACGAGCTGCACGTCGGCACCTTCACCCCCGAGGGCACCTTCGACGCGGCCGTCGCCCGCCTCCCCCACCTGACCGCGCTCGGCGTCACGCACGTCGAGCTGATGCCGGTCTGTCCCTTCCCCGGCCGGCACGGCTGGGGGTACGACGGGGTCGCGCCGTGGGCGGTGCACGAGCCGTACGGGGGGCCGGCGGGGCTCGCGCGGTTCGTGGACGCGGCGCACGCGGCGGGACTGGGCGTGGTGCTGGACGTGGTGCACAACCACCTCGGCCCGTCCGGGAACCACCTGCCCGCCTTCGGGCCGTACTTCACCGACACCCACCACACGCCCTGGGGCGCGGCCGTCAACCTGGACGCGCCCGGCTCCGACGAGGTCCGCGCGTACTTCATCGGCAGCGCCCTGGCCTGGCTGCGGGACTACCGGATCGACGGCCTGCGGCTGGACGCCGTGCACGCGCTGGCCGACGGGCGGGCGCTGACCTTCCTGGAGGAGCTGGCGGCGGCCGTGGACGGGCTGGCGGCGGAGACCGCCCGGCCGCTGTTCCTGATCGCCGAGTCCGACCAGTGCGACCCGCGCACCACCACCCCGCGCGGAGCCGGCGGCCTCGGCCTGCACGCCCAGTGGAACGACGACTTCCACCACGCCCTGCACTGCGCGCTGACCGGCGAGTCGCAGGGGTACTACGCGGACTTCGCGGTGGCCCCGGTCGCGGCCCTCGCCAAGACCCTGACCCGCGCCTTCTTCCACGACGGCACCTGGTCCTCCTTCCGGGGCCGCACCCACGGCCGCCCCGTCGACCGCCGCCGCACGCCCGCGCACCGCTTCGTCGGCTACACCCAGACCCACGACCAGATCGGCAACCGGGCGCAGGGTGACCGGCTCTCCGCGACGCTGTCCCCGGGGCTGCTGGCGTGCGCGGCGACGCTGACGCTGACCGGGCCGTTCGTGCCGATGCTGTTCATGGGCGAGGAGTGGGGGGCCGACACGCCGTGGCAGTACTTCACCGACCACCCCGATCCGGAGCTCGCGGAGGCCGTACGGACCGGCCGGCGGCGGGAGTTCGCGGCGCACGGCTGGAAGGAGGAAGAGATCCCGGACCCGCAGGACCCGGCCACCCGGGACCGGTCCTGCCTGGACTGGGACGAGCCGGAGCGGGCCGGGCACGTCCGGCTGCTGGAGTGGTACCGCACCCTGGTGGCGCTGCGCCGCGGCCACCCGGACCTGCGCGACCCGGACCTGGGGGCCGTCCGGGTCGCCTACGACGAGGAGCGGCGCTGGCTGACCTTCCGGCGGGGCGACGTCCGCGTGGCGGTGAACCTGTCCGCCGAGCCGGTGACGATCGCGCTGGGCCGCAACGGGGTACGGGTGCTGGCCGCCTGGGAACCCGTCGAACAGCCCGGCGGCGACGGGCGGATCCACGTACCGGGCGAGTCGGCGGTGGTCCTGGGCCCGTGAGCCGCTACGCCGCTCCTTCCGTGAGCCGCGCGGCGACGGCGCGGGCCGCTCCGGTGGGGGCGCCCGGCGCGAGGAGTTCCGTACGGTGCACCAGGCGCGGTGCCTCCAGCGGTACGGCGACCCCCGCGCCGGCGGCCCGCGCCACCCGCAGCGGGAGCAGGACCAGGCCGTGGCCGGCGGCGGCGAGGGCGCACAGGGCGTGTAGGTCGGTGCCGTCGTAGCGCAGGGCCGGGACGGTACGGACGGCGGCGGGGGCAAGCCCCACCCCGGGGGCGTCGAGCCAGCGCGCGTCGGCCAGGTCGTCCAGCCGGACGGCGCTCCGCCCGGCGAACGGATGCCCGGACGGGAACAGGACGGCGAGCCCCTCCTCCCCGACGCCGGTGACCCGCAACGGGGCCACGTCGGGCAACCGGAGCGGATCGCTGGGCGCGGCCAGGCCGTCGACCAGCCCGAGGTCGCAGCCCCCGGCGGCGACGACGGCCGGCACCTCCCCCGGCGGCAGTACCCGCAGGGTGACCCCGGTGGCGGGGAGGGCGGAGAGCAGCCGGGGGCCGACGGCGAGCGGGGAGACGGCGAGGGTGACCCGCCCGGGCGGCGCGGCGGCCAACCGCAGCACATCGGCCCGGGCCGCGTCCAGGCGCAGCAGCAGCGGCCCGGCGTGTTCGAGCAGCCGCTCCCCGGCGCGCGTCGGCGCCACGGGCCGTCGGGTCAGCAACTCGGTCCGCAGGTCCGACTCCAGGGCGGCGATGTGCTGGGAGACGGCGGACTGGGTGTAGCCCAGCTCCCGGGCGGCGCCGGAGAAGGAGGCGAGCCGGGCGACGGTGGTGAAGGTGCGGAGCAGGTGCGGATCCATGGGCCCAGCCTGCCACCGGCTCCGCGGCTGATCCTCGGAGCCGGCCCCGGGCCGCCCCGCCCCGCCCCGCGCCGGCTCCGGCCGGCTCCGAGGGAGCGCCCGCCGGCACCCACCGTCACCCGCGCTCGGCGCGCCCGGGCGGTACCCGGTCCCGGCATCCCTATCGTGGGGCGGGTGACCATCCCCAGTGGCCCCGCGGGCCGCATCAGGCCACCGCGCGCACCCCGGACCGACTCCGCCGGCGCCGTGTACGGCTCCCTCCTCGCCACCTCCGTGGTGGCCACCGCCGGTGCCACCGGCAGCTTTCCGAGGCTTCAGCTCGTACTCCTGCTGCTCGTCACGGGCCTGGTGTTCTGGGCCACCCACGTGTACGCCCAGTTGGCCGGGGAACGGCTGGTCGGCCAGCCCTGGAGCCGGCACGAGATCCGCCGGGTCGCCCGGCACGAGTGGCCCATCGTCGAGGCCGCGGCCCTGCCGGCGGCCGCCGTCGCCCTCAGCGGGTTCCTCGGGCTGGACTACGCGGGAACGGCGTGGCTGGCCATGGGCGTGGCGGTGGCGCAGCAGGTCATCTGGGCCTGCCTCGGCGCCGCCCGCGCCGGCGCCACCCGTCCCCAGTTGGCGACCGAGGGGGTCGTCAATCTCGTCCTCGGTCTGATGATCGTCGCCACCAAGGCCGCACTGAAGCACTGAAGCCGGCGCCGACGGCCCGAAGCCGGGCCGGGCCGAGACCGTGATCAGTTCTGCTTATCGATCATGCAAGAACAATCGTTGGCGCCGAACGGGGTCCCGACTCCAGGATGGGCGCATGATCACCACCACCGCGCGGATCGCCCTCGTCGGCGACCGCTCCCCGCACGTGAAGTCCCACACCCGCGTCCCGACCCTTCTCGACGCCCTCGCCGCCCGCGACGGCCTGGTCCTGGACGCCTACTGGATCCCCACCGCCGACGCAGAGGCCGAGGCCGCCTCCGGCGCGCTCGCCCGGTTCGACGCGGTGTGGGTGCTGCCGGGCAGCCCGTACGCCAGCGAGGCCGGGGCCGTGGCCGCGATCCGGGTGGCCCGCGAGGAGCGGATTCCCTTCCTCGGCACCTGCGGCGGCTTCCAGCACGCGCTGCTGGAGTACGCCCGCAACGCGTGCGGGCTCAGCGGCGCGGCGCACGCCGAGAACGACCCGGGCGCCGAGGACCCGGTGATCGCTCCGCTCGCCTGCTCGCTGGTCGGCCACGAGGGTCTCGTACGGGCCGAGCCGGGCTCGCTGGCCGAGTCCGTGCTCGGCGCCGAGCGGAGCCTGGAGCGCTACCACTGCAACTACGCTCCGGCGCCCCGCCACCTGCCGGCGCTGGCGGCCGGGGGGCTGCGGCTGTCGGGGCACGACGAGGACGGCCAGGTCCGCATCGCCGAGCTGCCCGGTCACCCCTTCTTCCTGGCCACCCTGTTCCAGCCGGAGCTCGCCGGCGACGGCACGAAGCCGCACCCGATCGTGCAGGCCCTCGCGGCGGCGGCCGTGGCGCACGCCGCCGAGCGGGAGACCGCCCGATAAGGCGTCGCGGGACCACCCGTCTGATCAGCTATGCTGTGCATGCACATCGAACGGGTGGTCCGCCGCCCTTCGTGGTGGGTGTAGCTCAGTTGGTAGAGCACCTGGTTGTGGTCCAGGTGGCCGCGGGTTCAAGTCCCGTCACTCACCCTGTCGACCCTGTGGGGGTACGAGGTCTTCCTCGTACCCCCACAGGCGTTTTCCGCCCTCGCCACCCGGGACGCCGTCAGCTCCGCAGGAACGCCTCCACCTCGGTGACGAAGGCCACCGGCGTCTCCTGCGGCGGGTAGTGGCCGGCGCCCGGGATGGTACGGACGCGGCAGTCCGGGTACCACGTCTGCCAGGTGGCCCGCATCACATCGGCGGTCAGGGCCAGGTCGTACTCGCCGACCAGGACCAGCACCGGGACGGTGTTGCCCTTGACGGCCGCGGACAGGTCGAGGGGCTGCCAGCTCGCGAGGTAGGCGGCGAACGCCTCGGGCCGCGCGACCGCGCGGGAATGGGCGACCATGCGGTTCACCCAGTGGCGGCTCGCGCGGTTGCCGGTCACCAGGTCGAGGATGACGCGCCGGTTCTCGGGGTTCTCGGCGGCGCCGTAGAAGAGTTCGTGGGTGGCGTCGTCCATCTCGTACGGGCCGGCCGGCACCGGGGCGAGCCCGACCAGTTTCTCGATCCGCTCGGGCGCCCGGACCAGGACCTGTTGGGCGGCCTTGGCGCCCATGGAGTGGCCCAGCAGCGAGAAGGTGTCCCAGCCCAGCCGGTCGGCGAGCGCGAGGACGTCGTCGGCGATCTCCGGGAGGCTGTACCGGCCGGTGACGTCCCGGCGCTCGCCGTAGCCTCGGTAGTCGAGGAAGGCGTACGAGAACGCCTCGGGGTCCAGGTAGTCGAGCACCGAACCCCAGTTGGCGGACGTACCGAACCAGTCGTGCAACACGATGACGCGGGTGGGGCCGGTGCCGATCCTGCGGTGGGCGATGGCCATGGCGTTCTCCCTCGGTGACGGGGGTGGCGTGGAAACCGACGCCGTACGTTCTGCCCAGCCCGCCCACCGTCACACCGTGAGCCGACACCCGCCGGCGGCACGGCCGTTGGGGCGCGCTCAGCCGCCGGCCGCAGGACGCTTCGGTCCCCGGACGGCGGCTGCCGCGTGGTGCGGATCGGTGTGTCAGACGGTGCCGATCGCCGGGTCCGAGACGCCGGGCGCGCCCGTTTCCACGTGTCCGGCGAACCGGCGCAGGAAGGTCGCGTCGGCGTCCGAGACGACCTTGACGTCGTACCATCGGCCCGTCGCGGCCAGGTCCGCCGTGTACGAGGCCGTGCCGCCGGCCGCGATCCGCAGGGTCCGGGCGGCGCCGTCGTAGGCGTTGGTCACCGTCAGGTTGACCGCGGTCGTGCCGGAGTTGGTCAGGGTCAGCTTGAGGTTGCCGGTGGCCGCGTCGTGGCGGGCCGTGACCTCCGGGCCGGCCTTCTTCGCGGGACCCTTCCAGGTGCGCAGGAAGCCGTTCGGCCCCCAGACGCTGAGGTTGACCTGGTAGCCGGTGGAACTGCTGGTGCTCCAGGTGTCCGACAGGGTCTTGCCCGCCTCCACCGTGTAGGGCCACGGGCCGTCGGTGCGGTTGCCGGAGGTGCTGTGGAAGTGGGCGCCCAGGGTGGGACCGGCGGAGAACGTCAGCGTGAACTTGCCGGTGGCGACGGTGGCCTTGCCGTCCACGTACGGGGCGTAGCCGAGCGCGCGCGTCGGCTTGGCGCCGCCCTCCTGCTTGGGCAGCGTGCCGGTGGTCGGGGGCACCGGGTGGTAGGAGGGGTGCGCGTTGTGGTCCGCCGGGAGGTATCCGGCGGTGGAGGGCAGCGGCGCCGGGGAGGCGTCGGCCCTGGTGAAGTCGAACGCGGACGTCAGGTCACCGCAGACCGCGCGGCGCCACGGCGAGATGTTGGGCTCCCGCACGCCGAAGCGCTTCTCCATGAAGCGGATCACCGAGGTGTGGTCGAAGGTCTCGGAGCAGACGTAGCCGCCCTTGCTCCAGGGGGACACGACGATCATCGGGACGCGCGGGCCGAGGCCGTAGGGGCCGGCCGCGTAGCCGCCGCCCCCGGCGTACAGGTCCTTCGAGACGTCGGCCGTGGACAGGCCCCAGGCCGAGGACGCGGGCGGGTACGGCGGGACGACGTGGTCGAAGAACCCGTCGTTCTCGTCGTAGGTGATGAAGAACGCCGTCTTCGCCCACACCTCCGGGTTGGCGGTCAACGCGTCCAGGACCTGGGAGATGTACCAGGCGCCGAAGTTGACGGGCCAGTTCGGGTGCTCGCTGAACGCCTCGGGGGCGGCGATCCAGGACACCTGGGGCAGGGTGCCCGCCACGACGTCCGCGCGGAGCCTGTCGAAGTAGCCGTCGCCGGCCTTGGCGTCGGTACCCGTACGCGCCTTCTCGTAGAGGGCGCTGCCCGGCTGGGCGCCCCGGTAGCTGTTGAAGTACAGCAGCGAGTTGTCGCCGTAGTTGCCGCGGAACGCGTCGCTGATCCAGCCCCAGGAACCGGCCGCGTTCAGGCCGTCGCCGATGTCCTGGTAGATCTTCCAGGAGACCCCGGCCGCCTCCAGTCGTTCGGGGTAGGTCTTCCAGCCGTAGCCGGCCTCCTGGTTGCCGAGGACCGGGCCGCCGCCGACGCCGTCGTTGCCGGTGTGGCCCGACCACATGTAGTAGCGGTTGGGGTCGGTGGCGCCGATGAAGGAGCAGTGGTACGCGTCGCAGACGGTGAAGGCGTCGGCGAGCGCGTAGTGGAACGGGATGTCGTTCCGCGTCATGTACGCCATCGTCGTCGCGGTCTTGGCCGGGACCCACTTGTCGTACTTACCGTTGTTGTACGCCTGGTGACCGCCCGCCCAGTCGTGGTTGAGGCCCTCGACGAACTGCATGCCCAGATCGGCGACCTGCGGGTTGAAGGGGAGCACGTCCTTCGTCCCGTTGGACTGGTAGAAGACCGACTTCCCGTTGTCCTGGAGCACGGGCCTCGGGTCACCGAAGCCGCGAACGCCCTTCATCGTGCCGAAGTATTGGTCGAAGGAACGATTTTCCTGCATCAGGACGACGATGTGCTCGATGTCCTGGATGGTCCCGGTGCTGCCCTGTGCCGGAATGGCGGCGGCCCGAGCGATGCTCTCGTTCAGCATGGCGGCGGCGGCCGTGCCGCCCGCGATCTGCAGGAACCTGCGACGGTTGAGTTCAGCCACGGTGAAGACCTCTGGGGGTGTGGAGGGGGTCGAGGGGCGCCCCAAGGACAGCGGTCCAGGGGGACCGGACGGAGATCCTTGTCTGACCTTGTGCCGTACAAATGGAGAACGAAAGGGCCGGACGGAGAACGGCAGGGCACGGGAAGGACGCGGGGAAACCTCCCCCGCGCCCCGCCGGAGGAACGGTACGACGCTCGGCTCGCGTACAACAGACGTCGTACGTCGGGGCGTTGTCCGGGGGCCGACTACTCGGGCACCTCGCACGGCCGATCTGAGCATCCGTACTCAGGTCCGCCCCGCCGGCCCTTGCGATCGTGTGGACATGTTCACCCAGTCAGGGCGCAGCCCCTCCCACCGGCAGCCGCGACCGCGGCCGCGCGCCGCCGGGATCACCGCCGTCGGCAGCCTGCTGCCCGAGGACGTGCTCTCCTCCGCCGACCTCCAGCGGGAGGTGACCCGCCACAGCGGACTCGCGCTGCCGCCGAGGCTGCTGGCCCAGGCCACCGGAATCGTCTCCCGCCGGGTCGCGGCCGAAGGCGTGTACGCCTCCACGCTCGCCGTGGGCGCCGCCCGCAGGGCCCTGGCCGCCGCCGACCTCGGCCCGCTCGACATCGACCTGCTGGTCTTCGCCTCTGCCTCCCGCGACGTGGTCGAGCCCGCCACCGCCCACATCGTGCAGGCCGAGCTGGGGTCCAGGGCGCACGCCCTGGACGTCACCAACGCCTGCAACAGCTTCGTCAACGGCATCGACCTGGCTCGTTCCATGATCCTCTCGGGCCGGGCGCACCGGGCCCTGGTGGTCACCGGCGAGACCCCGAGCCGGGCGGTCCGCACGGCGCCGGCCGACGCCGCCGAGTTCCGCGCGGGCTTCGCCGGCTACACCTTCGGCGACGCGGGCGCGGCGGTGGTCGTGGAGGCGGTGGAGCGCGGCGGCATCCTGGACGTGGACACCGAGACCCACTCGGAGCACTGGGAGGTCGGCGGCATCCCGGGCGGCGGTTCCCGCCGCCCGCGCGGGGACGAGCACACCTACTTCCAGGGCGACGGGCACGAGCTGCGCGGGGTGTTCGAGAAGGTCGGCACGGCGGTCATCGACCGGACCCTGCACCGGACCGGGACGGACTGGGACGACTTCGCGAAGGTGCTGGTGCACCAGGTGACCCTGCCCTACCTGGAGCGGTTCGCGGAGCTGACCGGCGTACCGGCCGGGAAGCTGGTGGTGACCGTGCCGGAGCTGGGGAACGTGGCGAGCGCGAGCATCGGGGTCCAGTTGGACCGGGTCTTCGACGGCCTGGCCACCGGCGAGCGGGTGCTGTTCGTCGGGCTCGGCGGCGGCATCAGCATCATGACGATGGTCTGGGAGAAGTCGTGAACCTGTGGGTGGTGGTGCCCGCGCACCAGGAGGAGGCCCGCCTCGGGCAGACCCTGCGGGCGCTCGCGGCGCAGCGGGACCGGGACTTCACCCTGCTCGTCGTCGACAACGCGTCGACCGACGGCACGGCGGCCGTCGCCCGGGAGTTCGCGAAGCGGGCGCCGTTCACGGTGGAGGTGATCGACGAGCCGGAGAAGGGCGTCGGTTCCGCCGTGGACACCGGTTTCCGGTACGCGATCGCACAGGGCGCCGGCCTGCTAGCCCGGACGGACGCCGACTGTCTGCCCCGGCCCGGCTGGACGGCCGCCGCGCGGGACGCGCTCCTTCGGCGGCCGGGCCTGGTCTGCGGGCGGATCACCGCCCGGCGCGACGAACACGGGCCGCTCGGCCGGCTGTCGTTCACGGCGCTGGTGGCCCTCGCCGCGCTGTTCGGCCGGCTGCGGCCCCGGCACGCGCGCAGGCACGGCTACCGCGCCCCGTACCGGATGCACGCGGGGAACAACATGGCCGTCACCGCCGAGCTGTACCTGGCCGTGGGCGGGATGCCCCGGCGGCCCTCGCCGACGGACCGGCTGTTCCTGAACGCCGTACGCCGGCACACCGACCGGATCACGCGCTGCCGCGCGATGGTCGTGGAGAACTCGACGCGGCGGCTGCGGGCCTACGGGCTCCGCGGCACCGCCCGCTGGTACCTGGACCAGGGCAGCGGCACTCACGGAACGGACGACCCGCGCTGATGTTGGACCGACTCGAACACGCGCTGCGCGCCCGCCCCGAGCTGTCCGCGGTGCTCACCACCGGCCGGGGCGGCGCCCCCCGGGTGCGGGCCACCCGCGGCGAACTCGTCGAACTGGCCGACGCGTTCGCCGCCGCGTTGCACGCGCGCGGGCTGCGGGCCGGGGACACCGTCGGGGTGGCGGTGCGGCCCGGGCCGCGGGCCCTGGCGGTGTTGCTCGCGCTGTGGCGGCTCGGGCTGCGGGGGGCGGTGCTCGACCCGGGCGTGGGACCGGAGGTGCTGCGGGCCCGGCTGGCGCGGGCCCGGCCCGCGCTGGTGCTCGCCGACGCCGCCGCGCAGGCGGTGGCGGGCTGGGCGGCGGCGCCGGCCCGGCGGGCCCACTTGGAACTGCCGGACCTGGCGGCCCTGGGCGGACCGGTGGCGACCGTCGGGCGGCGGCTGCCGTGGTGCGCGCCCGCCCTGGAGCGGGACGCCCCGCGCACCGGGGTCCCGGCGCGCTTCGACGGGGACGGCGACGCGGTGATCGTGTTCACCTCCGGTACGACGTCAAGGCCGCGGGCGGTGGTGCACACCCGGGCGAGCCTGGCCGCGGGGATGGAGTCGGTGTCGGCGCTGTTCGCGGGCGCCCGGCCGGGCGAGCCGGTGCTCGGCGGCACCTTCTTCGTCCTGGTGCCCTCGCTCACGCGCGGCGCGCCGGTGGCCCTGCCGGCCCGCTCCGCGCGCGGGCTGGCCCGCCAACTGGACCGGCTGCGCCCGCGGGACACCTACCTCACGCCGCCGCGGTTGCGGGACGCGCTGGCCGCCGGGGCGAGGTTCGGGGGCCGGGTGTGGACGGGTTCCGCGCCGGCCGGGGCCGGGCTGCTGAACCGCGTCCGGGACGCCGGCGCCGACGAGGCATGGGGGGTGTACGCGCTGACGGAACTGTTCCCCGCCGCGGCGGTGGAGTCCCGCGAGAAAGCGGCCTTCACCGGCTCGGGGGACCTGGTGGGGGCGCCGCTGCCGGGGGTGCGGGCCGAGCGGGACGCGGCCGGGCAACTCCTGCTGGCCGGGCCGGCGGCCCGGGACCGCTACCTGGGTGAGGAACGCGACGCGTGGGTGCGTACGGGGGACCGGGCGCGGCTCGACGGCACCGGGCGGATCGTCCTGGAGGGCCGGTGCAAGGACATGGTGCTGCGGCGGGCGGAGAACATCTACCCGGGCCTGTACGAACCGTCCCTGCACGTACCGGGCGTGGAACTGGGCGTGCTGGTCGGGGTCCCGGCCGGCGACGGGGACGAGCGGCTGGTGGCCGTCGTGCAGCCGCAGCGCGGCGTGCCCGAACCGGCGCTGCGGGCGGCCCTGTCGGGACCGCTGCGGCGGATGGGGACGGCGCGGCCCGACGCGCTGGTGTTCGCGGAGGTCCCGCTGGCGGGACGGTCGCGCAAGCCGGACCGGGCGGCGGCCTCGAAGCTGGCGGCCGCCGCCCTGCGCCAGGGGAAGGGCGGTACCCGGTGAACCCGACGCGTCGGGCCCGGCGGCGTGACCGCCGGGTCTATCTGGGCGGCCACCCGCTGCTGTTCGGGCTGCTCGCCGCCACCCGGGGCCGGCCCGTACGCCGCGTCGGGGGCTCCGTGCTCGTCCACGACGCGCATGCCTACCGGGAGGCGCTGACCCGGCTGCCGCTCGACCGGACGGCTCCGGGCACCACGGGCGGCGCCGCCCGGGCCGCGCTGGAGGGGGAAGGGGGCGTGCTGTTCGACCAGGAGGGCGGCGGGCACCGCGCCGACCGGCGGGCGCTGGCCGAGCGGCTCGGCGGCGCGGGCGTCCGGGAACTGCGCCCGCACTGGCAACCGTTGGTGGTACGTCGGCTCCTGCCGTTGGCGCGGGGCGGCGAGGTCGACGCGGTGGAGCTGGCGCGGGAACTGGCCGGGGTCGTGGTCTGCGCCCTGCTGGACTGCCCGGCCGAGCCGCGGGTCGTCGCCCGGGCGGCGGCCGAGGCTGCGGCGGCTTCCGTGCGCGGGCACCTGCCCGGACCGCCCCGGCCGGGGGCACGGGCCGCCGCGGCCCGTACGGCGGCCCGGCTGCGGGACCTCCTGGGCGGCGCGCCGGACGACGCCCTGGCGGCGATGGTCGCGGTGGCCGCCGTCAACACCACCGTGGCGGCGCTGCCCCGGGCCGTGGCCTGGTGCGCGGACGCCGGTCTGTGGGACCAGGCGGGCGATCCGCGGCTGCGGCCCCGGTTGGTGGACGAGCTGCTGCGGGTCACGGCGGCCTCGCCGCTGCTGCCCCGGGTGGCCGCCGGGGACGGGTCGGTCGGCGGCTGCCCGGTACGCGCCGGGGACCGGCTGCTGCTGGTCGCGCGGCACGCCGCCGGAGCGCACCGCCGTGACCCCGACGCACGCCGGCCGGCCCCCGCGGGCGTGGCCTCCCTGGTCTTCGGGGCGGGGCCGCACGCCTGCCCCGGGGCGGCGCTCGCACGGGCCCAACTTGCCGACGTACTGGAAGCGTTGGCACCGCACCGGCCGGTGGTGAGCCGGGCCCGGGTGGACCGGCGGGCCGCCCTGCCGGGGTGGCGCACGCTGACGGTGAGGGCGGGCGCGTGAGGCTCCGTGGCTCCCTGGCCGGCGTCCGTGTCGCCGTGACCGGCGCGAGCGGCTTCTGTGGTGGACAGGTGGCCCGGACGGCCGCCGCCAGGGGGGCGGAGGTCGTGTGCGTGGGCCGCCGCCCCGGCCCGGTCGGCACGCACCGGTTCTGGGACGCGGCCCGCGCCGAGCCGGACCTGTCGGGCACCGACCTGGTGGTTCACTGCGCGGCGGCGGTGGGCGATCCCTCCCCCGGTCCGGCCGCCGAGGCGGCGATGCGGGCGGTCAACGTCGACGGCACCGCCCGGCTGCTGCGGGCGGCGGGCGGGCGCCCGGTGGTCTGGGTCGGCAGCGCCAGCGTCTACGACCCGCGCCGGGACCGCTCCCTGGTCCGCGAGGACCACCCGCGGACCGGGCAACTGGGCGCCTACGGCCGTACGAAGGCGACCGGCGACGCCTTGGCGCTGGCCGCCGGCGCGGTGGTGCTGCGCCCGAGGGCCGTCTACGGCCCGGGGGACACCCAGTTGCTGCCCCGGCTGCTCTCCCGCGTCCGGGCCGGGACCCTGCTGCTGCCGGGTCCCGACGTACCGCTCAGCCTGACGGCGGTGGAGAACCTCGCCGACGCCTGTCTGACGGCGGCCGACTGGGCCCCGGGCGCGTACAACATCGCGGACGCGCGCCCGTACTCCCGCGACACCGCCGTCGGCGCGGTGCTGCGCGCGCACGGGGTGCGGGCCCGGATCCGGCACATACCACCGGCCCTGGCCCTCGCCGCGGCCCGGATCGCGGAGACGGTCTCCCGCGGCGAACCGCCCCTGAGCCGCTACGCGGTCGACCAACTCGCCCACCCGGTGGTCCTGGACCTGACCCTGGCCCACGCCCGGGGCTGGTCCCCGACGCACACCCTGACCGACTACCTGGCCACCCTGAGGTGACCCCGCCCACCGAAACCCCGGGCGGGCCCGGCCGGTTCAGACGGCCTGCACATGCACGTCCGACGGATTGAGTACCGCCAGGTACGCCCGGATGTCTTCCGGGTCGCTCGTGAAGATCACCGCGCTGCCGTGCTTCGCGGCGGCCAACGCGACCCAGGCGTCGACCGCGTCCGGCTTCTTCTTCGCCGGGAGTGCGGCCTCGCCCAGGGCCGTCCCCACGCGACGCCAGTCGGTCAGATCGGGACCCGCGAGGCACGCGATGCACTCGGGTCGCCCCGCGCCGGTCTGCCGCATGGCGGGCTCGGAACTTCGTGCCTGCGGCACCGTGCAGTCGGCCAGCACACCGGCCAGCGCGTGCACGAGTCCCGGGCGCGGACGCCACACCTGGGCGAGGACAGGCCCGAGGACCAGCGCCCGATGTGGCGTCCGCTTCAACCCGTCGTGCAGGTGGACGGCCTTCGCCTTGCGGTCGGCGAGAGCGATGAGCATGCCCGTGTCGTAGACGGGCACGCGTGTGCTCACGCGGCTTCCTCCGGGCGCCCGGCTCGCCGGTCGGCTCCGTAGACGAGGCCCAGCGCCTCCTCGACCTCTCGCCGTTCCCGCTCCGTCAGCTCCTCGCCGGCCGCTGCCGGTCCGGGCGGCATCCGCCCCGCCGCGGCCTCGGCCGCGGCGATCACCGTGTCCACCTCGGCGAACTGTTCCTCTATGGCCTCGGTCTCCGCCATCTGCCGGGTCGCCGCGTGCACCAGGTACGCGGAGACGTCCACCCCGGCCCGCTCCGCGTGCCGGCGGATGCGTTCCGCCTGCTCCTGTTCGAGGCTGATGCTGATCCGTGTTTTGGCCACGCGCCCAGCGTAATACAGATATTACGCCGACGGCGAGGGTAGCGGTGAGGGTCTTACGACACGGTCCGACAGCAGGGCCCCGGCCACCGTCGGTGACCGGGGCCCAAGGCCGCGCGGGGCACGGTCGGCCACGCGTGCGCGCCGGTCAGCCCGCGTCCGCGTCCGGGGTGAGGCGCAGCGAGATCGAGTTGATGCAGTAGCGCTGGTCGGTGGGGGTCGGGTAGCCCTCGCCCTCGAAGACGTGGCCCAGGTGGGAGCCGCACTTCGCGCAGCGGACCTCGGTGCGGACCATGCCGTGCGTGGTGTCCGCGATCAGCTCGACCGCGTCGCTGTCCTTCGGGTCGTAGAAGGACGGCCAGCCGCAGTGCGACTCGAACTTCGTGTCGGAGCGGAACAGCTCGGCGCCGCACGCCCGGCAGGAGTAGACGCCTTCCGTCTTGGTGTCGGTGTACTCACCTCGGAAGGCCGGTTCGGTGCCCGCGAGGCGGAGCACCTGGTACTCGGACGGGGTCAGCTCCGCCTGCCACTGCTCGTCCGTCTTCTCGACCTCGTACGCCATGACGTTCCCGCTCCCTCTGGCTTTCAGCTCGACAGGCGGGCGAGGATCTGCGGTCCCAGATCGGTGACGTCGCCCGCGCCCATGGTGAGAACGAGATCACCGGGCTTCGCCATTCCCGCGATGACGTCGGCGACGGCGTCCTTGTCGTGCTCGGCGGCGACGTCGGCGCCCGCGGTGCGGGCCGCCTCGATGATGATCTCGCTGGTGACGCCGGGGAGGGGGTCCTCGCGGGCCGGGTAGATGTCCAGGACCACGGAGGCGTCGGCCAGGGCCAGGGCCAGGCCCATTTCCTTGCCGAGTTCCTGCGTGCGGGAGAAGAGGTGGGGCTGGAAGACGACGAGGATGCGCGCGTCGGCCGCGGCGCCGCGGATGGCCTCCAGGTCGGCGGTCATCTCCGTGGGGTGGTGCGCGTAGGAGTCGATGACCTGGACGCCCGCGGCCTCGCCCTTGAGCTGGAGCCGGCGCTTGACGCCGGTGTACTTGCCGAGGGCGGAGGCGAGGTTGTGCGCGGGGATGCCGAGCGCGACACCGGCGGCCAGCGCGGCGACCGCGTTGTGCGCGTAGTGCCGGCCGGGTACGGAGACGGTGAAGGTGAGCATCCTGGAGTCCAGGACCACGGTGACCTCGCTGGTCAGGCCGCGCGGGGTGATCTTGGTGATCCGGACGTCGGCGTCGGCCTCCTCGCCGTACGTGACGACCCGCAGCCCGTCCCGGCCGGCGACGCGGGCGGCGATCTCGGCCGCACCGGCCTGGCCGTGGGCGACGACCAGGGTGCCGCCGGGGACGACCTTCGAGACGAAGGTCTCGAAGGACTCGTAGATCTCCTCCATCGACGCGTAGTTCGCGTGGTGGTCGAGTTCGGCGTTGAGGATGATCGCGACCTGCGGGGCGTACTTGTGGAAGCTGCGGTCGCTCTCGTCCGCCTCGGCCACGAAGATGTCGCCCTCGCCGTGGTGGGCGTTGGAGCCGGGGGCGTCGAGGTCGCCGCCGATGGCGTAGGAGGGGTCCAGGCCCAGGGCCGAGAGCGAGACCGCCAGCATCGAGGTGGTGGTGGTCTTGCCGTGGGTGCCCGCGACCGCGATCGGCCGCAGGCCGTCCATCAGGCCGGCGAGGGCGTCGGAGCGGTGCACGACCGGGATGCCGAGTTCGGCGGCGCGGGCCAGCTCCGGGTTGTCGGCGCGGATGGCGCTGGAGACGACCACGCAGGTGGCGTCGTCCGCGAGGTGACCGGCGGCGTGCCCGATGTGCACCGTGACGCCGTGGGCGCGCAGCGCCTGGGCGGTCTCGGAGTCACGGGCGTCGCTGCCGGCCACCCGCCCGCCGCGCCGGGCGAGGATCTTCGCGATGCCGGACATGCCGGCTCCGCCGATGCCGATGAAGTGGGGCCGTTCCATGGCGGTCGGCAGGCCGGGCTTCATTCAGGTCGCTCCAGGAATCGATTGCGAGGGGTGGGCCGGGGCCAGCCTATTCGTTGTGGGCGAAGAGCTTCAGCACCGGAACGCCGACCTTGTGCCGCGCCCGGGAGGCCCAGTCGCGGTGGAAGAACTCCTCGACGAAGTGCGGGGCGGTCAAGACGATCACCTCGTCGGCCGCCGTCTCGTCCACGACGGCCTTGAGCAGGTCGAGCGGGTGGTCCTCGACGAGCTGCCCCACGGCCTTGGCGCCCTTTCTGCGCAGGGCTTCCAGCGAGTGTTCGAGGGCCTGCGCGGCGGGGCGGCGGGCGGCGTCGCCCTCCGGTTCGTCGCCTTCGTGGAGGGCCTCGGGAAGCTCGCCGAGCGCCACGTCGTCGATGGCGCGCAGCAGCCTGTCCTGGTCACCCCTCGGTTGCATGAGGACGATGAACGAGACCTCGTCGTCTCCGTGCAGCGTGGTGACGAAGTCCACGTCCACCGGGGTCAGCGGCTGCTCGATCATCAATACGCTCGTGAACACGGACGCCCCTCTCCTTCATGGGCCGAGGCCGGTGGGCCGGCCTCTGCGGAAACCATCCTGCCCCGCTCTCGCGCGGGCTTGCGCGGATATCTCTGCCCAGGTATGTGCCCAGCGGAAGCTAAGCGGAACGACGAATTCCGCCCCTAGTTCAGATTCGACGGTAACGGGTGAAGAGGAAGCCGGCCTCCTCCAGCACCCCGGCCGCCGCGAGCCGGTGCGGAACCGTGACGGAGGGGCCTCCGGCGATCCGCTGGGCGTCGCCCGCCGTGAGCATCGGGGAGATCGTCAAGCACAGCTCGTCCAGCACGTCGGCGGCCACGAACTGCCCCAGCAGGCGGGGGCCGCCCTCGGTGAGCTGACGGCGCAGCCCGCGCGCGGCCAGCTCTCGTACCGCCCGTACGGGGTCCACGGCCGCCCCGTCGCCCGCGAGCACCACCTCGGCCCCGGCCTTCGCCGCCTCCGCCACACGTTCGGCGGGCGCGGCGGCGCCGGTGAGGACCAGCGTCGGCACCAGGGGGGAGGTGAACAGGGGCAGGGAGAAGTCCAGCTCCATACTGGCGGTGATCACCGCGATGGCAGCCGCGGGACCCTGGCCCGAGGCGCTGCGGCGCTCCGCGAAGGCGTCCCGGGCCCGCGCCGGGCGGTAGCCCTCCTGGCGAACCGTTTCCGCGCCCACGACGATCACGTCCGCCAGGGCGCGCAGGGTGCCGAAGATCTGCATGTCGGTCTCGCCGGAGATGGGCTGGGAGCGGCCGTCGTGCTGGGCGGCTCCGTCCAGGGTCGAGACCATGTTGGCCCGCAGCCAGTGGCCGTCGGGACCGAGCTCGGGATACGCGTAGACCTCCGCGAGCTCGTCCAGCGACCACGGGCGGTCGCTCCGGTCTGCTGATGTCTGATCGGTCACAGGGAACAGGCGTCGCATCGATGCAGTGTGCCACGGCCCGTAGAGTTAAGGGCTGTGTCAACCTCCCTCACGACCTCTGGTCCGGCCTCCGGGCGGCAGCCGACAGCCGACGCGGGCCCCCAGGCCCTGTGTGCCCGGGCCCCCCGCGTGCCCGCCGAACGGCTGGTCGCCGAGATGGTGCCGCCGCCGCGTTTCGACGCGGTGCGCTTCGACACCTACGAGCCCGACCCCACCCAGCCCAGCCAGCGCGAGGCCGTCAGCGTGCTGAGCGCCTTCGCCGCGGGACTGGGCGGGGCGCACGCCTCCGGCTCGGGCAAGCGGCGCTGGTTCTCGAAGAAGCCGGCGGCCACGGCGGCCGCCCCGGGCGGGGTCTACCTCGACGGCGGCTACGGCGTCGGCAAGACGCACCTGCTGGCCTCCCTGTGGCACGCGACCCCCGCCGAGCCCGCGCTGAAGGCGTTCGGCACCTTCGTGGAGCTGACGAACCTGGTCGGCGCGCTCGGCTTCCAGCAGACCGTGCAGACCCTCGGCGGGCACCGGCTGCTGTGCATCGACGAATTCGAGCTGGACGACCCGGGCGACACCGTGCTGGTGTCCTCGCTGCTGAGCCGGCTCGTCGAGCAGGGTGTGGCGCTGGCCGCGACCTCCAACACGCTGCCCGGCAAGCTCGGCGAGGGCCGGTTCGCCGCGGCCGACTTCCTGCGGGAGATCCAGGGCCTGTCCGCGCACTTCCGGCCGCTGCGGATCGACGGCCAGGACTACCGGCACCGGGGGCTGCCGGCGGCGCCGGCGCCGTTCTCCGACGAGCAGGTGGCCAAGGCCGCGTACGCGACTCCGGGCGCGAGCCTCGACGACTTCCCGGGGCTGCTGGACCACCTGGCACAGGTGCACCCGAGCCGCTACGGAGCGCTGACCGACGGGATATCGGCGGTGTGCCTGACCGATGTCGGCCCCGTCCCGGACCAGTCGACGGCGCTGCGGCTGGTGGTCCTCGCCGACCGGCTGTACGACCGCGAGATACCGGTGCTCGCCTCCGGCGTGCCGTTCGACCGTCTGTTCAGTGACGACATGCTCAACGGGGGCTATCGGAAGAAGTACTTCCGCGCCATATCCCGGCTCACCGCCCTGGCACGCGACGCGAAGGGGCTGGTGGCCCAGTAGGTTGGGTCGCGCCGGGCCGTCGCGCGTACGGATCGCCATACGGATCGTCACGTGTGCGTCGGGTCCGGTCGTTTCCACTTCTGCGAAGGGATCCACCATGGCCACCACGCGTACCGCGCACACCGACTGGCAGGGCAACCTCCTCAAGGGCTCGGGTGTCGTCACCCTCGACTCCTCGGGCCGGGGCTCGTTCGACGTCTCCTGGCCCTCGCGCGCCGAGGCCGCGAACGGCAAGACCAGCCCGGAAGAGCTGATCGCCGCCGCGCACTCCAGCTGCTATTCGATGGCGCTCTCCCACGGCCTCGACGGCGCCGGCACCCCGCCCACCCGGGTGGAGACCAAGGCCGACGTGACGTTCCAGCCGGGTGAGGGCATCACCGGCATCCACCTGACGGTGCGCGCCGAGGTTCCGGGTCTGGACGCCGACGCCTTCGCCGCCGCCGCCGAGGACGCCAAGAAGAACTGCCCGGTCAGCCAGGCCCTGACGGGTACGACGATCACCCTGAGCGCCGAGCTGATCTGACGCCGGCCCACCCCGGGCGCGACCGGTCGGTGCGATGGCGGACCCCGCCCCGCCGACCGGGCCGCGCACGCCCCCGCCGGCCGCGCGCGCCCCGGCCGGCACCCCTCGGCGGGAACCGGTCCGTGGGACCACTGATCCGCCCCACCGTGCGCCGCCGCCCCCGATGTCCGATGATCGGACGAAGTCGACTGATCGGGGTGGACGACGATGGCGAAGAAGGACCGGGCGGAGAAGGACGCGGCGAAGCCCGGCGCGGAGAGCGAGCGGGGGAAGACCGGGAAGGCTTCGCCGCCCTCCCTGCGCGCGTTGCTGCGCGTGCCGCCCGGCCGGGTCCACCTCGGCGCCGTCGACCCGTCCTCGACCCCGGGCGGCCCGTCCCGCAAGGCGGCCGGCGTGGCCGCCATGGCGAGGATGGCCGACCCGCTCGCCTCGCTCCAGGAACGGCTGTACGCCGCGAGCACCGCCGGCGACCGGCGTCGGCTGCTGCTCGTCCTCCAGGGCATGGACACCAGTGGCAAGGGCGGCACGGTCAAGCATGTGATCGGTATCCTCAACCCCTCGGGCTGCCGCGTGCGGTCCTTCAAGGCGCCCACCCCGGAGGAGCGCAAGCATCACTTCCTGTGGCGCGTCACCAAACCCCTTCCGCAGCCCGGCGAGATCGGCATCTTCGACCGCTCGCACTACGAGGACGTCCTGATCGCCCGCGTCCGGGAACTGGTGCCCCGGTCCGTGCTGAACCGGCGCTACGACGAGATCAACCGGTTCGAGGAGTCGCTCGCCGAGGACGGCGTCACCGTGGTGAAGGCATTCCTCCACATCTCGTACGAGGAGCAGCGCGAGCGGCTGCTGGCCCGGCTCGACAACCCGTCCAAGCACTGGAAGTTCAACCCGGGCGACATCGACGAGCGGGCGCTGTGGCCGGCGTACCAGCGCGCCTACGAGCTGGCGCTGGAGCGCTGTTCCACGGACGCCGCGCCGTGGTACGTGGTGCCCGCCGACCGCAAGTGGTACCGCAACTGGGCCATCGGCACGCTGTTGTCGGAACATCTGGAGGACATGGACCCGCGCTATCCGGGTGCAGATTTCGACGTAGCCGAGTGCCGCGCGCGTCTACTTGCCACATAGTCGGATATTTTGCCGGGCGTGACCCTCTCCGTAGCAGTGCGCAAAGCAGCGGCCGTGGCCGCCCTCGGTGCCGCCCTCGCCGGTTGCGGGGGCGGCACCGGCTCGCCGAAGCCCGCCAACCAGGCCCGGCTGGGCACCCCCGCGGCTCCCGCCCCCGCCTCCCCGTCCGCCGCACCCTCGGGCTCGGGCTCGCCGAAGGCCGGCGCGCCGGCCGCGGTCCCGGTCCTGCCGCCCGGTCCGAACGGCCTGACGCCCGTCTTCGAACGGGCGAAGCAGCGGACCGACAAGACCGTGGCGCTGACCTTCGACGCGGACATGACGTCCGATCAGGGCCCGCGCGCCGCCTCGGGGGAACGTTTCGACAATCCGCAGTTGATCTCGTCGCTTCGGTCCCTGAAGGTGCCGGCGACCATCTTCATGACCGGCCGCTGGGCGGAGGAGTACCCGGACCAGGCGAAGGCCATCGGCGCCGATCCCAACTTCGAGATCGCCAACCACTCGTACAGCCACCACGCCTTCAAGGCGCCCTGCTACGGGCTCCCCGCGCTCGACGCCACCGCCGCCAAGGCCGACGTGGACCGGGCCTTCGCCGCCTTCCGGAAGGCGGGCGCGGTCAACACGGTCCCCTACTTCCGCTTCCCCGGCGGGTGCTACGACGACCAGGCACTGCGGGCGCTGTCCCCGGCCAAGGTGACGGCCGTGCAGTGGGACGTGGTCAGCGGCGACGCCTTCGCCAAGGACCCGGACGCGGTGGCCGAGCAGGTGCTGGCCGGCGTGAAGCCGGGCTCGGTGGTGGTCATGCACTGCACGCGCAGCGCGGCCCCGGTCACCGAGGAAGCCGTCCGCAAGGTCGTCCCGGAACTGCGCAAGCGCGGCTACCGCTTCGTGAAGGTCTCGGACCTGATCGGGAAGTAGCCGGCGGGACGCGGTCCGGGCTATCCCGAGCAGGCGGAGCGCTGCGCGTCCTGCCACTCGCACACCGGGCACAGCACCACGCCCGGGGTGGCGACCCCGTACTCGGTGGGCTTGCCGCACTCCAGGCAGTCGGCGTACGGCGGACCGGCCACCCGCCCGGCGGGCGTGGCCGGCGTCGGGCAGTAGGGGGCGTCGCGCCCCTCGCCCCGCCCTTCGTACCGTTCTTCGTTCCGCTGTTCACGGTCCATACGGACGAGGGTACGCACCCGCGTCCGTGAGGGGCCGTTCAGTGTGCCGCGGGCGCCTCGGTGACCTCGCCGGGGCGGACGATGACGAAGCCCTCGCCGCCGAGCTTGACCTGTACGGCCTCCCCGGAGCCGCCGCGGATCATCGAGCCGATCGACCGGGAGCGGTGCAGCCCGGTCTCCAGGGCGGCGCTCCATCCGACCACCGCGTCCGTGTCCACGTAGACCGGTGCCTGGGCGGTGACCGGGATGATGACCGGGTTGCCCTCACATATCACCGCGAGTTTTCCGTACCGGTGAAAAGGCTGTTGAACAGCCCCCCGCCGGTCAGTCACTCTTCATGCGCTCGATCCTCGCCCGGACGCCACCCCTGCGGCATCCGCCTGAAGTCGGAGGCCGGCAGACTGGGCCGGATGAGCACCGAGGACATCCAGGCCCGCCAGGACACCGCCCCCGCACCGGCCGTGGGGGCCGACAGCCCGTTCCGCGGGGAGCACGCGGTCCGTGACGAGGCGCCCCAGTTCGTGCTGCCGCTGGTGGTGCGGATCGAGAAGACCTCGCCGCCGGCCCGGACCGACGCGCTGGAGACGGCGGCCCGCGCGGTGCTGGTGCTGCTGACGGACGAGCGCTCGCACGGCGACGGCGAGTGGGCCGAGGCGGTCCGCGACTGGCAGGACGCCCGGATCCGGAAGGTGGTCCGGCGGGCCCGCGGGGCGGAGTGGCGCAAAGCCGGGACACTGCCCGGGGTCACGGTCCACGGAGCCGGCCCCTCGGGGGCGACGGCCGAGGTACGGGTCTTCCCGCCGGTGCCGCTCGACGGCTGGCCCAAGGAGCTGGCCAAGCTCCAGGTGTCGGGCACCGACCTCGACGACCCGGAGCCGGTCGCCCCGGCGGCGCCCGGGGTACCGGTGCTGTGGCTCAACCCCGACCTGGACATGTCGGCCGGCAAGGCGATGGCCCAGGCCGGGCACGCGGCGCAACTCGCCTGGTGGGAGCTGACATCGGCGGAACGCGCCGCGTGGCGGGACTCCGGTTTCCGGCTGGCCGTACGGACGGCCCCGCGCGAGCGGTGGGCGCGGCTGAGCGGGAGCGGGCTGCCGGTGGTCCGGGACGCGGGGTTCACGGAGATCGCGCCTGGTTCCTGCACGGTCGTTTCGGACCACCCGGCGCTCCGGGCCCGGCTGTAGGCCCGCCGGCGGGGAGCCGGGTCGCGGCGGAACCTCAAATGTTGCTCTGAACGTCCCCTCCGGCGGGTTGGCGGAACCCCGCCGGGGCCATCACATCGGCGTACGGACCGATGGAAGGGGGGCGGGGGACATGAAGCCCGTGGCACACCTGGGGGTGGGCATCGGCTGGCGGCCGGAGATCGCGGAAGCGGTGGAACGGCTGCCCGGCCTTGACTGGGTCGAGGTGGTGGCGGAGAACATCTGCCCGGGCCACCTGCCGGACTCGCTGACGCGGCTGCTGGAGCGCGGCGTCCGTGTCGTCCCGCACGGGGTCTCCCTGGGCCTGGGCGGCGCCGACCGGCCGGACGCCGGGAAGCTGGCCGCGCTCGGGGAGCGGGCGGTGGCGTTGGGGGCGCCGCTGGTCACCGAGCACATCGCGTACGTACGCACCTCCTCGCCGGCGCTGGAGGCCGGGCACCTGCTGCCGGTGCCCCGCACCCGGGAGGCGCTGGACGTGCTGTGCGAGAACGTCCGCATCGCGCAGGACGCGCTGCCGGTGCCGTTGGCGCTGGAGAACATCGCCGCGCTGTTCGCGTGGCCCGGGGACGAGTTGACGGAGGCCCGGTTCCTCACCGAACTGGTGGAGCGGACCGGGGTGCGGCTGCTCATCGACGTGGCGAACCTCCACACCAACCGGGTGAACCGCGGTGAGGACCCGACGGCCGTGCTGGACGCGATCCCGCCGGAGGCGCTGGCGTACGTGCACGTCGCCGGGGGCGTGGAGCGGGACGGGGTGTGGCACGACACGCACGCGCACCCGGTGCCGCGGGCGGTGCTGGACGTACTGGCGCGGTTGCGGGAGCGGGTCGAGCCGGCCGGGGTCCTGCTGGAGCGGGACGACGACTTCCCGCCGGAGGCGGAGTTGGCGGGGGAACTGCGGGCCATCCGCACGGTGCTGGCGGCCGGGACCGCCCCCGCCCACCGCGCTCCGAGCCCCGCAACCCCGGCCCTGGCCCCGGTCCCGGAATCCGGGACGGGAGCCGGGACGGACGCTGCCCGGACCCGGCTCGGGCTGCGGCAGGCCGCGCTGCTCTCGGCACTCGTCGCGGGCACGCCCGTACCGGAGGGCTTCGACCGGCAGCGCGTCCGGGTCCAGAGCCGGGCGCTGGCCGCCAAGCGGGGGTCGGTGGTGGCGAAGCTGGCGCCGGAGCTGCCCGCGATCCTGGGCGGCGCGGACGCGTACCGCACCGCGTTCCTCGGTTACGCCCGCGGTCGCCCGATGGCGGCGGGATACCGCCGGGACGCCCTGGACTTCGCCGAGCACCTGCTGATCCGCGGGCTCCCGGCCGACCCGGCCGCCCGCCGCCGGCTCACCGCCTGGTGGCGGGAGCGCGCCGGGGCGCGGCCGTCCGGCCGGATCGCGCGCTGGGCGCGGACGCTCATGGGGAGGGCGGCGTGAACGCACTGGCCTTGGCGGTCTGGCTCGCCGTGGCCGCCTCCACCGTGCTGCTCTTCCGCGGCCCGCTCGGGCGGCGGTCCGCGTCGGCCGGTTCGGCGCCGTACCTGCACGACCTCGCCGAGGCGGCGTTCCTGGTGGGTGGGCCGGGGGCGGTCGTGGACAGCGCGCTCGTCTCCCTGCTGTGCGACGGGCGGCTGGTGGTCGGCGGCCCCGGCATCGTGCACGCCCGGCCCGGGGTGCGGGGCGCCGACGTCGCGGAGCGCGCCGTGCTCCTGGCCCTGCGGGAGGCACCCTCGGGGTGGCTGTACCAGGTGCGGTACGCGGCGATGGTCGATCCGGCCGTGCAGGAGACCGGGGACACCCTGGCCGACCGGGGGCTGATCGCCGTGCCCGGGGCGGGTCGCGGGCTGCGCCGTTGGGGGCTGGTCCAGGCGGTGGTGTGCGGGCTGCTGGTGCCGCCCTCGATGGTGCTCACCTTCGTGGCGTGGGATCCGGAGTCCGGGTTCCAAGTCCCCTTCATATTCAAGGTGTTGCCCATTCTGATCGCCGGGGTCGCGTTCGGCGTCAGCGGCGCCCGGCGCGCCCGGCAGCGGATCACCCCGGCGGGGCGGGAGGCGCTGGGCGCGATACGGGCCCGGTACGCGCTCGACCTGAGCCCGCGGGTCCGGACGGCCCTGTTCGGGCTGCGCGGGCTGCGGGACCCGTACCTGCGGCAGCAACTGGTACCGGCCGCCCGCGGTACCCGCCTGGCCGCGGCGCAGTCGGGTGCGCGGCGGAGCGCGGGCGCGGGCGTCGGTTCCGGCTCGTCCGCGTCGGCCGCCGAGGTCGCGCCGCTCGTGTGGTGTGCGGCGACCGACGGCGGAAGTTCCGGCTCCTCCTGCGGGGGCGCCGGTTCGAGCTGTGGCTCCGCCGGTTCCGCGTGTTCCTCGGGGTCCGGCTGCTCGTCGGGTTCGAGCTGTTCCTCCGGGTCCGGTTGCTCGTCGGGTTCGAGCTGTTCCTCGGGCTCCAATTGCTCCGGCGGCTCCTGACCGGCCGTCACGCGGTGGTCCCGCTACGGCAAAAGGGGGGAGCGGGGGCGACACCTGGGAGGGGGTGCTGTACAGGCGCGACCGAACGGCATCTGATCGGACCAGCCGATGAGATGAGGGGTCCGCCATGCGGAGGAAGCTCACACGCCGCACGGTCACCGCGGCGGTGCTGTGCCTCGTCCTGGCCGGTCCCGTCCCCGCCCGAGCGGCCCGCGGGGGCCCCGACCGGGAGGTCGAGGCGGCCGAGGCGGCCGGCGCCGAGCGCGTCGCCCGCAATCCCCCGCCGCTCGTCTTCGGGCCCTGCCCCGACGTCGAGGTTCTGCCCGACCCCGTCCGGTGCGCGACGTTGCGCGTCCCGCTCGACTACGCCCGGCCCGACGGCCCCCACATCTCCCTCACCGTCAGTCGGGTCCCGGCCACCGGGCGCGGCGGGGCGGTCCGCCAGGGCGCGCTCGTCTACAACCCGGGCGGGCCCGGTGCGTCCGGGATGACCTTCCCGCTCTTCGGCACCCTGCCCGCCTGGGAGCGCGTCGCCGCCGCCTACGACCTGGTGGGCTACGCCCCGCGCGGGGTGGGCCGCTCCGCGCCGCTGTCCTGCCGAGATCCAGCCGTCCGCGCCGAGGCGCCCACCCCCCAGGTCCCGGCCGAGCCCTCGGCCGCGTACAAGAGGCAACGCCTCGCCGCCGCCCGGGCGTACGGCCTCGGCTGTGCGCTGCGGGCCGGCGCCGCGCTGCCGTACTACACGACCCTGAACAACGTCCGGGACCTGTACGTGCTCCGCGCCGCGCTCGGCGAGCCGAAGCTGAGCTTCATGGGCGCCTCGTACGGCACGTACCTGGGAGCCGTCTACGCCACCCGCTACCCGGACCGGGTGCGCCGGATGGTCTTCGATTCGGCGGTCGACCCGGACCCGCGCCGCGTCTGGTACCGGAACAACCTCGACCAGGGCCCCGGCTTCGAGCGCCGCTGGTACGACTTCCGCGCCTGGGTCGCCCGCCACCACGCCGTGTACGGCCTCGGCGCGACCCCGGAGGCCGTGCTGGCCGCGTACGCACGCGTCCGGGACGCGGTGGCCGGGGCCCCCGCCGGCGGGGTGGTGGGGGCGGGGGAACTCCACGCCGCCTTCCTCCAGACCGCGTACTACGACGACGTGTGGCCGGACCGGGCGCGGGCGCTGGCGGTGTTCCTGCGCGGCGACCCGGGCCCGCTGACGGAGCAGGCCGCGCCGGACCCGGCGCGCGCCGTCGCGGCGGAGAACGCGACAGCCGTCTACACGGCCGTGCTGTGCAACGACGCCCCGTGGCCCGACGATTGGGAGACCTGGGACCGGGACAACACCGAGGTGGCGCGCCGGGCGCCCTTCGAGACCTGGACGAACGCGTTCCTCAACCTGCCCTGCGCGTCCTGGCCGGTGCTCCGGCGACAGCGCCCGGTGGACGTCGGGGCCGGCCGGCCGGCGCTCCCCCGGACCCTGATCGTGGCGGCGGACCGGGACGGCGCGACCCCCTACCGGGGCGCGCTGGAGCTGCGGCGGCGGCTCGGCACGTCGGCCGCGCTGGTCACGGAGGAGGGGGCGGGGACCCACGGCGTGGCCGGCGGTCGCAACGACTGCGTCGACGCGCACGTGGAGCGGTACTTGCTGACGGGTGACACCCCGGGGCGGAGCGCCACGTGTGCGCCGCATCCGGAGCCCGCACCGGTGTCGCTGGACGAGCGGGCGGCGGACGCCCCGGGGAATGCTCCCAGGGCACTGCCGCCGGTCGTCTGAACTTCCGGGCGGGATCTCCGGCTGCGTCGATTCGGGGGCGGGGCCTCCCGATCACCGGCGGCCACCCCCCAGTCACGGGGGCCCTGCGCCGGTCCTTCCCCCCAGGGGAGGTATCAGGCGAGTCCGGCGACCAGATCGGCGACGGACTTGCGGCGCCCGGTGTAGAAGGGCACCTCCTCACGGACGTGCATACGCGCCTCGGAGGCACGCAGGTGACGCATGAGGTCGACGATGCGCCACAGTTCGTCGGCTTCGAAGGCCAGCAGCCACTCGTAGTCGCCGAGCGAGAACGAGGCGACGGTGTTGGCGCGCACGTCGGGGTAGCCGCGGGCCATCTTGCCGTGGTCGGCGAGCATGCGGCGGCGGTCCTCGTCGGGCAGCAGGTACCAGTCGTAGGAGCGCACGAAGGGGTACACGCTGACGTAGTCGCGCGGGTTCTCGTCGGCCAGGAAGGCCGGGATGTGGGACTTGTTGAACTCGGCCGGGCGGTGCAGGGCCATGTTCGACCAGACCGGCTCCAAGGCGCGGCCGAGCCGGGTGCGGCGGAACAGGTTGTAGGCGGTCTGGAGCTCGTCCGCCGTCTCCGCGTGCCACCAGATCATGACGTCCGCGTCGGCGCGCAGGCCGGAGACGTCATAGGTGCCGCGGACGGTGATGTCCTTGGCGGCCAGCTGATCGAAGAGTTCCTGGACCTCGTCGGCGAAGCCGGTGCGGTCCTCCGGGAGAACGTCCTTCAGCTTGAAGACGGACCACAGGGTGTAGCGAATGACCTCGTTCAGGTCCTTCGCCTTCTTCCCCGCGTTGGGAATCTTCTCTGGTGCAGTCATGTGTCCATTGTCCCGTGTGCTGATCAGTGGTCCGTGCCAGGGGTACCGAACGTGCCCGCGAACGCGCCGAGCACGGTGTCGGCGGCCTTGCCGGCGCTCGCGACGCACGCCGGGATGCCCACCCCGTCGTAGAGCGCGCCGCACACCGCGAGGCCGGGCAGGGCGGCGACGGCGGCCCGGATGCGGGCGACCCGGGCGAGGTGGCCGACGGGGTACTGGGGCAGGCCGCCGTCCCACCGGGTGACGGTGGAGGCGACCGGGCGGGCCGCGAGGCCCACGGCCTCGCCGAGGTCGCGCAGGGAGATCTCGACCAGTTCGGTGTCCTCGCGCTCCAGCAGGGCCTCGTCGCCGAAGCGGCCGACCGAGGTGCGCAGCGGGAAGAGGTCGGGATCGGCTCCCGACCAGGCCCACTTGTTGCCGGAGAAGGTGGACGCCTTGATGGCGCGGCCGTCGACGGGCGGTACGAGGAACCCGCTGGCGCCGCCGTCGGTGATCGTGGGCGGCAGGTCGGCGCGCCGGAAGACCAGCGTCACCAGGGCCATCGAGGCGTACTCGACGGTGCGCAGCTCCGCGGCGGCGGTCGGCGCGAGCGGGTCGAGCAGCCGGGCGGTGGGCCCGGCCGGGGTGGCCAGGACCACGCCGTCGGCCTCGATGACCTCGGACCCGGCGACCACGCGCCAGCCGTCGGGCGTACGCAGCACCTCGCGCACGGGGCGGGAGGTGTGCAGGAGCGCTCCGGCGGCCCGGCACGCCTCGGCCACGGCGAGCGGGAGCCGTCCGATGCCGCCCTCGATGCCGGCGAAGACGGGGCCGGCCGCCTGGGGCAGTGCCGCCGCCCGGCGCTGCAGTTCCCGTACGCCGTCGCCGAGCAGCGCGTGGGTGCGGGCGGCCTCGTAGAGCTGCGGCACGGCGGCCCGCATGGAGATCCGGTAGGCGTCGCCCGCGTAGACGCCGCCGAGCAGGGGTTCCACCAGCCGGTCGACGACCTCGCGGCCGAGGCGGGCCGCGACGTACTCGCCGACGGCGACGTCCTCGCCGATCTCGGCGGGCGCCAGCGTCGGCTCGGCCGCGATCCGGGCCATGCCTTCGGCCGACAGCACCCCGGACGCGGCGAGGGGCGCCAAGTCGCCCGGGACGCCCATGACATGGCCGCGCGGCATGGGCCGCAGCGCGCCGCGCGTCCACAGGTGGGCGGTGGCCGTCGCAGGCACCTGGAGCGCGTCGCCGAGCCCCACGGCCCGGGCCAGCTCCACGGCTTCCGGGCGGCGGGCGAGCATGGATTCGGCGCCGAGGTCGACGGGGGCCCCGGCCAGCTCTCCGGCGTGCAGCTTGCCGCCGAGGCGGGGGCCGGCCTCCAGCAGCGTGACGCGTACGCCGTCGCCGAGCAGCCGGTGGGCGGCCGCGAGGCCGGCGATGCCGCCGCCGATGACGACGACGTGACCGGGGGGTCCCGGTCGGTCCGTACGCGTGTCCGCTTCGTGCATGAACACATCGTCTCAGACCGGGTCTCGGATCGATCAACGCGGCCGGACCCCCCACCGCTCGTGGCCGGAGGCGGTCGGGAACGGAACACGCATTCGGCCGTTCGCCCGTAGCGTGTCCTCCACGTAACGGTGGTGCGGGCGGAGGACGGTGCGGACGATGGCAGCGGAACGACTGGTGGTGGTCGGCGGCGACGCGGCGGGGATGGCCGCCGCGTCGCAGGCCCGGCGGTTGAAGGGCCCGGCGGAGCTGGCGATCACCGCCTTCGAGCGCGGGCACTTCACGTCCTACTCGGCGTGCGGCATCCCTTACTGGGTCGGCGGGCGGGTCGCGGAGCGGGACGCGTTGATCGCCCGGACGCCCGAGGAGCACCGGGCCCGCGACATCGACCTGCGCACCCGCACCGAGGTCGTCGAACTCGACCTCGCGGGGCAGCGGGTGCGCGCCCGGGACCTCGAAACGGGCGCGGAGAGCTGGACGGGCTACGACAAGCTCGTGCTGGCGACGGGCGCCCGGCCGATCCGTCCGCGCCTGCCCGGCGTCGGGGCGCACGGGGTGCACGGCGTGCAGACCCTGGACGACGGGCAGCGCCTGATGGACACCCTGGAGCGGATCCCGGGCCGCAGGGCGGTCGTGGTCGGCGCCGGCTACATCGGCGTGGAGATGGCGGAGGCGCTGGTCGGGCGGGGCTTCGAGGTGACCGTGCTGCACCGCGGTGAGCAGCCGATGGCCACCCTGGACCCGGACATGGGCGCCCTGGTGCACGGCGCGATGAACCGCATGGGCATCCGTACGGTGGCCGGCGCCGAGGTGACGAAGATCCTCACGGACGAGGAGGGCCACGCGGTGGCGGTGGCCACGGCGTCGGGTACGGAGTTCCCGGCGGACGTGGTGGTGCTGGGCATCGGCGTCGAGCCGCGTACCGCCCTGGCCCGGGCGGCGGGGCTGCCGCTCGGCGAGTCGGGCGGGCTGCTGACGGACCTGTCGATGCGGGTCCGGGGGCACGAGAACATCTGGTCGGGCGGCGACTGCGTGGAGGTCCTGGACCTGGTGGCGGGCCGCAACCGGCACATCCCGCTGGGCACGCACGCCAACAAGCACGGACAGGTGATCGGCTCGGGCGTGGGCGGGGGTTACGCGACGTTCCCGGGGGTGGTGGGGACGGCGGTGAGCAAGGTGTGCGAGTTGGAGATCGCGCGCACGGGCCTGCGCGAGAAGGACGCGCTCGCGGCGGGGCTGCGTTTCGTGACGGCGACGATCGAGTCGACCACGACGGCGGGCTACTACCCGGGCGCGGCGAAGATGACGGTCAAGATGCTGGCGGAGCGGCGTACGGGCCGGCTGCTCGGTGTCCAGATCGTCGGCGGCGCGGGCTCCGCGAAGCGGGTGGACATCGCGGCGGTGGCGCTGACGGCGGGGATGACGGTGGACCAGGTGGTGTCCTTGGACCTCGGCTACGCACCGCCGTTCTCCCCGGTCTGGGACCCGATCCTGGTGGCGGCCCGCCGTGCGGTCGGCGCGGTGCGGGCGGCGGACGCGTAGGCGGCCCTGCGCGGACCCGGTCCTCGAACGCCGGACGGGCTGTGAGACCAGCCCGGCCGGCGTTCGAGGCGCGGGGACAATGCCTAGCGCTGCGTGCGGGTGTGGACGTAGTCCACCAGGCGGGTCAGGGCGTCCGGGTCCGTGGTCGGCAGGACGCCGTGGCCGAGGTTGAAGACGTGGCCCTCCAGGCCGGCGGCGGCCGCGAGGACCTCGTCCGCCTTGGCCTCGACGGCCTCGGGGGTCGAGAACAGCACGGCCGGGTCCAGGTTGCCCTGGAGCGCCTTGCCGGGGCCGACCCGCTTGACGGCGTCGTCCAGCGAGACCCGGTAGTCGACGCCCATGACGTCCGCGCCGGCCTCGCCCATCAGGCCGAGCAACTCACCGGTGCCGACACCGAAGTGGATGCGCGGGACGCCGTACGACTCGACGGCGGAGAAGACCTTCGCGGACGCGGGCATCACCGAGCGCCGGTAGTCCGCCGGCGCCAGCGCGCCGACCCAGGAGTCGAACAGCTGGACCGCGGAGACGCCGGCCTCGATCTGCACCTTGAGGAACGCGGCGGTGATCTCCGCCAGCCGGTCCAGCAGGTCCGCCCAGAGCTGCGGGTCCCCGTACATCAGGGCCTTGGTGTGCTCGTGGTTCTTCGAGGGGCCGCCCTCGACGAGGTAGCTCGCGAGGGTGAACGGCGCGCCGGCGAAGCCGATCAACGGCGTGGCGCCCAGTTCACCCGTGAGCATGCCGATCGCCTCGGTGACGTACGAGACGTCCTCGGGGGTGAGGTCGCGCAGCTGTGCGAGGTCCTCGCGGCGGCGGATCGGCTGGGCGACGACCGGGCCGATGCCCGGCTTGATGTCCAGGTCGACGCCGATCGCCTTGAGCGGCACCACGATGTCGGAGAAGAAGATCGCCGCGTCCACCTTGTGGCGCCGTACCGGCTGGAGCGTGATCTCCGTGACCAGGTCGGGCCGCATGCAGGACTCCAGCATGGCCGTGCCCTCGCGCACCTTGCGGTACTCGGGAAGGGAGCGCCCGGCCTGCCGCATGAACCACACGGGGGTGTGCGGCACCGGCTCTCGCCGGCACGCCTTCAGGAAGGCGGAATCGTACGTCTGACTCGGCTGGCCCTTCGGGCGGTCAATGGCACTCACGCCGCAAATCTTCGCACGTATGAAGAAGTGCGCGGCCCGGTGCGGGTGTCCCTGCGCCGTACGGGCGCTCGTTCCGCCTAGTCTTCCCCGCATGGCTGCGGCTCAGGGACGATTTTCAGATGGCGCTGACGGTATGGACAGCGCGAAGGAGAGCTCCGTCCCGCTCCCGTTCCGGCGGGCGGTCGACGGCTTGAAGAAGGCACGGCTGCGCACGGGCATCGAGATCGAGCCGACGAAGCCGCCGCAGAGACTGGCGCCGCACGCCTACGCGCTGGAGGCGGCGGTCGTCGACGGCGAGGACGACCTGGCCGACGGCCGGCTGATCCTCCTCCACGACCCGGCCGGGCACGACGCCTGGCAGGGCACCTTCCGCCTGGTGACGCTGGTACGGGCGGAGCTGGAGCCGGAGATGGCCGCGGACCCGCTGCTGCCGGAGGTCTCCTGGTCCTGGCTGACGGGGGCGCTGGACGCGCGCGGGCTGACGTACGGGGAGGCGAGCGGGACCGTGACCATGGCGAGCTCGCACTACTTCGGCGGTCTCGCGGAGCGGCGGCCGGCCACCCAGATCGAGATCAGGGCCTCCTGGACGCCCCGCGAGGGGGTGGGCGGGGTGCCGGACACCGCGGCGCACCTGTCGGCCTGGTGCGAGCTGCTGTGCCAGATCGCCGGGCTCCCGCCGGTGGGTCCGACGGACTCCGGCACGGGTGTGGTCTCCCTGCCACAGCGGCGCGGCCCGCACCACCCGTAGCGGAGGGGCCGTACGGCCCACGCGGCGGGCGGAGGCCCGCCGGGCGGGCCGGGTCCGGAGCACCGGACGGTCAGAAGAGGGCGCCCGTTGCGGCCTTCTGATCATCGCTTGATCGATCATGCGTCCGAATTGCCCGAATTGTTACTCACCAAATCGTGATCATTCCCTAAAGCCGGGCGGGTGACGTGCCGAAGGAGTCAGTGACCATCAGCACGGTGCGCACCGGCTTCCTTCCCCGAGCCGGACGCCCCGCCACTCCCCCAGGAGGCCTAGGTGTCCGTTCTTCTCGAGCAGCCCGCAAGCCTGGTCGCCTACCGCCCGAACAAGCCGACGGCCATGGTCGTCGTGGCCGACCCGCGCGTCCGTTCCACCGTGACCCGCCATCTGTGGGCCCTCGGAGTACGTGATGTGATCGAGGCGTCGTCCATCGCGGAGGCCCGCCCCCGCGTCGGCAGCCCGCGCGACATCTGCGTGGCCGACGTACACCTGCCCGACGGTTCCGGTCTCACCCTGCTCTCCGAGACCCGCGCCGCCGGCTGGCCGAACGGCCTGGCCCTGTCGGCCGCCGACGACATCGGCGCCGTACGCAACGCCCTCGCGGGCGGAGTCAAGGGTTATGTCGTCACCGGCACCCGCACGAACATCGGGCTCCCCACCCGTCCCGGCGCCGCCCCCATCGGCGCCGCGGCCGCCCGTATGCACCGCCGCCCCCCGGGTGCCCCGAGCCACCCGGGCGGCTACCGCGAGCTCTCCGGCCGCGAGGTCGAGGTCCTGCGCCTCGTCGCCGAGGGCCAGTCCAACAAGGCCATCGGCGTCTCGATGGGCCTGTCCGCCCTGACCGTCAAGTCCCACCTCGCCCGGATCGCCCGCAAGCTGGGCACCGGCGACCGGGCCGGGATGGTCGCCGTCGCGCTGCGGACCGGGATCATCCACTGACCCGGCCCGGAGGCTCCTGGGCGACGTCCCGGGGAACCCCGGGAAACGTCCGCCCCGCACCCCCGCTCCACCCCCGCTCCACTCCCGCGCCCGTCGACGGAACGTTCCGGCGACGGGCGCGTCACATCCACGGATACCCTTGAGCGGTGACCGACGCCCAAGAGACCGCAGCAGACCTGCGCACCACCACCGGGGGCGGCCCCCCGGACGACGTCGACAAGGCGCCGATTCCCTTGCTGGAACCCCGCGAGGGCATCCCTCCGGTGGTCGCCGACGACGAGGCCCTGGCCCGGGTGGTCGCGGCCTTCGCCGCGGGCACCGGACCCGTCGCCGTCGACGCCGAACGCGCCTCCGGATACCGCTACGGCCAGCGCGCGTACCTCGTGCAGCTGCGCCGCGAAGGTGCCGGATCGGCGCTGATCGACCCGGTCGGGTGCCCCGACCTGTCCACGCTGGGCGACGCCCTGACCGGTACGGAGTGGATCCTCCACGCCGCGACCCAGGACCTGCCGTGCCTGCGGGAAATAGGCATGACCCCCACCTCCCTCTTCGACACCGAGCTGGCGGGCCGACTGGCCGGCTTCCCGCGCGTCGGACTGGGCGCGATGGTGGAGGGCGTGCTGGGCTACGTGCTGGAGAAGGGCCACTCCGCCGTCGACTGGTCCACCCGCCCGCTTCCCGAGCCGTGGCTGCGTTACGCCGCGCTCGACGTGGAGCTGCTGGTGGACCTGCGGGACGCGCTGGAGAAGGAACTGGACCGGCAGGGCAAGCTGGAATGGGCCCACCAGGAGTTCGAGGCCATCGCCTCCGCGCCGCCGGCCCCGCCGCGCAAGGACCCGTGGCGCCGTACGTCCGGCATGCACAAGGTGCGCCGGCGCCGGCAGATGGCCGTCGTACGGGAATTGTGGGAGTCGCGCGACCGGATCGCCCAGCGCCGCGACGTCTCGCCGGGCAAGGTGCTCGGGGACGCCGCGATCGTCGAGGCGGCCCTGGCACTCCCGGCGAACGCCACCGCGCTGTCCGCGCTGCCCGGTTTCGGGCAGCGGATGGGGCGCCGGCAGTTGGAGCAGTGGATGGCCGCCGTGGACCGGGCCCGGGCCCTGCCGGAGAGCGAGCTGCCGCAGCCGGGGGCGACCCCGGCCGGCCCGCCGCCGCCGCGCGCCTGGGCCGACAAGGACCCGGCCGCCGCGGCGCGGCTGTCGGCGGCCCGGGCCGCCGTCTCCGCGCTGGCGGAGGGGCTGAACCTGCCGCAGGAGAACCTGATCGCCCCGGACACGGTCCGCAGGCTGTGCTGGGAGCCGCCGCAGCGGCTGGAGCCGGAGGCGGTCTCCGAGGCCCTCGCCGGCTACGGCGCCCGCCCCTGGCAGGTCGAGCAGGTCACCCCGGCCCTGGTCGAGGCGCTCGCCGCGACCGCCTGATCCGGCCGGCCGCAGGCGTCGCGGGGTCCTCACACCATGGGCGTGAGGACCCCGTCCTCGTCCCGGTCGTAGGCACCCGAGGTCGCGCCCTCGACCTTGCCCTGCTTGAGCCAGTGCTCGGACATGGTGTGCACCAGGTTCGCCTGGCGCTCCCAGGGCACCTGGTGGCTCGCGCAGGAGATCCGGAACATCAGCTTCTTCGGGCCGGGAATGAGCTTGTAGAGCTCGGGCACCGAGAAGTACAGCAGGCCCAGGTTCGACGCGGTGTTCGCCGTGGTGTCGTACTCCCCGTAGACGAGGCACACGGGTACGGCGGCGCCGAGCGTTCCGTTCAGCGACACGGTGGTGGAGTTCCAGCCCCACCAGTACGAGTTCCGGATGCGGTTCAACCCCTCCGGTGAGCCGGCCACCGGACCGCCCCATTTGGCGCCGACCTGGTCGCTCGCCATGATCGCGTCCCAGACGATGTCGACCATGCCGGCCTCGCGCTGGTCCGGGCAGTGCACGTCCTTGTCCCAGCCGGTCTGGAAGCCGGACTTCGTCCCGACGGTCATCGGGTAGCCGAAGGCGGCCTTCGGGGTGGACACCGGCAGGGGCACGGGCGCGCCGAAGGGGGTCCCGGTCGCACTCGGCCTGCCCTGCGGCGGGAAGATCGGCGCCAGCAGGAAGAGGCTGCGCACCTTGCCGGGTTGCTGGATGGCGTACGGCCCGAACGCCTGGGCCGCCGCGGACCAGCCGATCAGGTCGATCTTCGGGACTCCGGTGTGCGTGATGATGAAGTCGACGACCTTGCCGACCTCGTCCCAGTCGCTCTGCGAATTGTTGAGCTGCGAGGCGTAGGCCGGCGTGCCGGTATAGGTCGCCGCGTTCGGATTGGGGACGAGGAGTCCCTGCTGCGACGGGTTGACGTTGTGCGGCTCGGCCATGGTCGGGCGGGTCGAGAGCCCGGAGCCCTGGAGTTCCATCACGAAGACGTCGAAGCCCTTCTTCGCCAGTTCGTCCGCCCAGCCGTACTTCTTGTAGGCGAGGTCGAAGCCGGCCAGGGCCGGGATGCTGCGGCCGTGCAGCATGAGGACGGGTCTGCGCGTCCCGCCGGTGGGGGTGCCGTCGCGTTCCCGGACGAAGAGCTCGACGGGCTCGCCGCCGTTCGCGGGGATGGTGGAGTCGTGGGGCACGTAGTGGTCGGTGACGACGGGTGCGGGCATCGCGGCGCTCCATGGTGTCGGCGGGCCCGGGGTCGGTCCGGGCCGGGTCAGGGTCCGCGCCCGCGGCCCGCGGTATCCATGGACGTGACCGGGCCGACCTGGCGCGCAACCCGTTCGGGGCGCTCGGGCGCTCCGATCGGCCGGGCGCGCGGCCGGGGCGCGCGGGGTCGGCGGGCCGGGCGGGAGTGTGACCTTCGCCGCTGTTGCGGGCGGGGGTGTGCACATGGGTTACCCGCAAGTAGCATGGGCCGGGTGAGCGCCCGCTCAGTGAGCCCGGCTCACTGGGCGTCGCCACGCGCAGCAGTGCCATCCCGCACCTGGAGGAGAGCCAACGTGCCTCGTACCGTCAGGGACGTCGTCTTCGTCGACGGCGTCCGCACCCCGTTCGGCAAGGCGGGCCCGAAGGGCATCTACCACGAGACCCGCGCCGACGACCTCGTCGTGAAGGCGATCCGGGAGCTGCTGCGCCGCAACCCGGACCTGGACCCCGCGAAGATCGACGAGGTCGCCATCGCCGCGACCACGCAGATCGGCGACCAGGGCCTGACGCTGGGCCGTACGGCCGGCATCCTGGCGGGCCTCCCGCAGTCGGTCCCGGGCTACTCGATCGACCGCATGTGCGCCGGTGCGCTGACCGCCGTGACCGCCGTCGCGGGCGGTGTGGCCTTCGGTGCCTACGACGTCGCCCTCGCCGGCGGTGTCGAGCACATGGGCCGCCACCCCATGGGTGAGGGCGTCGACCCGAACCCGCGCTTCGTCTCCGAGAAGCTGGTCGACGAGTCCGCCCTGTTCATGGGCATGACCGCCGAGAACCTGCACGACCGGTACCCGACGATCACCAAGCTCCGCGCCGACGAGTACGCCGTGCGCTCGCAGGAGAAGGCCGCGAAGGCGTACGCCGACGGCAAGATCCAGCAGGACCTGGTGCCGATCTCGGTGCGCAACACCAACGAGGCCGCCGGCGAGACGGGCTGGGGCCTGGTCACCTCCGACGAGCCGATGCGCCCGGGCACCACGCTGGAGAACCTGGCCGGCCTCAAGACCCCGTTCCGTACGCACGGCCGGGTCACCGCGGGCAACGCCGCCGGTCTCAACGACGGCGCCACCGCCGCGATCATCGCGTCCGAGGACTTCGCCCGGGAGAACAACCTCCCGGTCAAGATGCGCCTGGTCGCGTACTCCTTCGCGGGCGTCGAGCCGGAGGTCATGGGCTACGGCCCGATCCCGGCCACCGAGAAGGCCCTCGCGCAGGCCGGTCTGACGATCGACGACATCGGCCTCTTCGAGATCAACGAGGCGTTCGCGGTCCAGGTCCTCGCCTTCCTGGAGCACTACGGCATCGCCGACGACGACGCCCGGGTGAACCAGTACGGTGGCGCGATCGCGTTCGGCCACCCGCTCGCCTCCTCGGGCGTGCGCCTGATGACGCAGCTGGCCCGCCAGTTCGAGGAGCAGCCGCACGTCCGCTACGGCCTGACCACCATGTGCGTCGGCTTCGGCATGGGCGCCACGGTCATCTGGGAGAACCCGAACTTCAACGCCGAGGGAGACTCCAAGTGAGCACCACCACTGAGCTCCTCAAGGGCGCGGCCGAGCTGTTCCCGGACGAGGTCGTGACCCAGGCGCACGTGCGCCACCTGGACCTGCCCTTCGGCGCCGGGCGCTTCGCGCTCATCACGCTGGACAACGGCTTCGACCACACCAAGCCGACCACCTTCGGCCCGCAGTCGCTCGCCAACCTGAACGCGGCGATCGACCAGGTCGAGCAGGAGGCCACCGCCGGCTCCATCGTCGGCGCGGGCATCACCGGCAAGCCGTTCATCTTCGCGGTCGGCGCCGACCTCAAGGGTGTCGAGCTGCTCAAGAACCACGACGAGGCGCTCGCCATCGGCAAGGGCGGCCACGACGTCTTCAAGCGGCTGTCGGCCCTGGCGGTCCCCACCTTCGCCTACTACAACGGCGCGGCGATGGGCGGCGGTGTCGAGGTCGGTCTGCACTGCACCTACCGCACCGTCTCCAAGGCCATCCCGGCGTTCTCCCTCCCCGAGGTCTTCCTCGGTCTGGTTCCCGGCTGGGGCGGTTGCGCCCTGCTGCCGAACCTGATCGGCCCGGAGCGCGCGGTCTCGGTGATCATCGAGAACTCGCTGAACCAGAACCGGCAGCTGAAGGGCAAGCAGGTCTTCGAACTCGGCATCGCGGACGCGCTGTTCGAGGGTGCGGACTTCCTGGAGCAGTCGCTGCTGTGGACCGCCCGCGTCCTGAACGGCGAGACCGAGGTCGTCCGCGCGGACATCGACCGCGGTGACGCCTGGGACGCGGCCGTCGCCAAGGGCCGTTTCATCGCGGACTCCAAGGTGCACGGCGCGGCCCCCGCCGCCTACCGCGCGCTGGAGATCATCGCGGCCGCCAAGGACGGCGACCTCCAGGCCGGTTTCGACGCCGAGGACAAGGCGCTCGCCGACCTCATCATGGGCGGCGAACTGCGGTCGGGCATCTACGCGTTCAACCTGGTCCAGAAGCGGGCCAAGCGCCCGGCCGGTGCCCCGGACAAGTCCCTGGCCCGTCCGGTCACCAAGGTCGGCGTGGTCGGCGCGGGTCTGATGGCCTCGCAGCTCGCGCTGCTGTTCCTGCGCCGCCTCGAAGTGCCGGTGGTCCTCACCGACATCGACCAGGAGCGCGTGGACAAGGGTGTGGGCTATGTCCACGCCGAGATCCGCAAGCTGCTCGACAAGGGCCGCATCAACCAGGACAAGGCCAACCGCCTGACCGCCCTGGTGAGCGGTGTCCTGGACAAGGCCGAGGGCTTCGCGGACGCGGACTTCATCATCGAGGCCGTGTTCGAGGAGATGTCCGTCAAGCAGAAGGTGTTCGCGGAGGTCGAGGCGGTCGCCCCGGCGCACGCGATCCTCGCCACCAACACCTCCTCGCTGTCGGTCTCGGAGATGGCCTCCAAGCTCCAGCACCCGGAGCGTGTGGTCGGCTTCCACTTCTTCAACCCGGTCGCGATCCTGCCGCTGCTGGAGATCGTCCGCGGTGAGCAGACCGACGACGCCTCCTTGGCCACCGCCTTCGGCGTCGCCAAGAAGCTGAAGAAGACCGCGGTCCTCACCAAGGACGCCCCGGCGTTCGTGGTGAACCGCATCCTGACCCGGTTCATGGGCGAGATCCAGAACGTCATCGACGAGGGCACCCCGGTGGAGACCGCGGAGAAGGCCATCGAGCCGCTCGGCCTGCCGATGTCGCCGCTGGTGCTGCTGGAGCTCGTCGGCCCGGCGATCGGTCTGCACGTCTCCGAGACCCTGAACCGCGCCTTCCCGGAGCGTTTCACCGTCTCCCCGAACCTCAAGCGGGTCGTCGAGGCCGGCAAGCGCGGGTTCTACGTCTACGACTCCGGCAAGCCGGAGCTCGACCCCGAGGTCGCCGCCCTCCTGGTGCAGGGCGACTCCGTCCTCACGGAGGAGCAGGTGCGCGACCGTGTCCTGGACGCGGTGGCGCAGGAGATCGGCCTGATGCTGGAGGAGGGTGTCGTGGCCGAGGCCCAGGACATCGACCTCTGCCTCATCACGGGCGCCGGCTGGCCCTTCCACCTGGGCGGCATCACGCCGTACCTGGACCGTGAGGGTGTCTCCGAGCGGGTGAACGGCAAGAAGTTCCTCGCCCCCGGCCTGGCGAGCGTGCCCGCGTAGCCCCCGGCACCACCCCGCACGATCCGGTTGCCCGTCCGCGGAAGCCTCCGCGGACGGGCAACCGTACGTTCTGACCAGGTCACATGACGATCCGATCACTGGCCTATGATGCGGAGATGCCCTGGAAGACCCGTCTGTTCCGTAAACGCCGGGCACTCGTCCCGGCCGTGGCGGGTGCGCTGGTGTGCGTCCTGGGCGCGGTCTACGGCGTTCACGCGAACGGGCAGCGGCAGGACCGCTCTGCGGACCTCCCGTTCGAGCTGCCGTCGGCCGCCGCGCACGACGCCCGGTTCGTCACGTGGAACATGTGCGGCGTCCCCCAGTGGGACTGCAAGGACATGGCCGGCACCGCCAGGACCGAGGAGCTCTGGAAGCTGGCGTCGGCCGCCAACACGCGGGCGGTCCTCCTCCAGGAGGTCTGCTCCGGTGATCTCTCCCAGGTGGCGGGCAGGCTGGGCGCGGCCTGGCACACCTCCTTCCGGCCCTACGTCACCGTCGCCAAGACCGGGGACCGCAGCCCGGTGCTCTGCGAGCACCCGGACCGGGGCAGCGCGGGGTTCGCGATCCTGGCCCACTCGGAGCTGACGAAGGTCTTCCTGCTGCCCACCCCGCAGCCGAAGGAAGGGCTCCAGCGGGGGGTCCTGTGCGCCTCGCTGGCGGCAGAGGACATCCGCGTCTGCTCCGCACACCTCACCCCGAAGGGCGACGACCGGGAGCTGCGGGGCGACCAGCTGCGGGAGCTGGTCCGCGTGTCCGTGGGGAAGCGGGCCGTGGTCGGCGGGGACTTCAACGGGGTACCGCCGGGGCAGGACAACCCCAACACGTGGATGTGGCCGTCCGAGTTGTACTCCAAGCTGCGCGAGTGCGACCAGCGGGGCTCCTCACGGGCGGGGCGGCCCACCCACGAGGACGGCGACAAGATCGACTACCTCTTCACCTCGCTGACCCGGTCGGGCTGCGAACTCGCCCCCTGGGGCGTATCGGACCACCGCGCGCTGGTGCTGCGCGTGCCCCTCGGGGACGCTCCGTCGCCCTAGAACCTCGGGGCGGCGTACATGCCCGGTACGGTGAACGAGGCTACGGCGGGAGCGGATTCGACGCCGTTCACGTCCAGGGCGACCACCTCGACCGCGTGCGGGCCCTCGGGCCAGGCCCAGCCCGCGTCCCAGAACCAGGCGCCGTCCTGGGCCACCGGGCACACACCGAGGACAGCGCCCCGCTCCCGGAAACCGACCTGCGCCGCGCCCGGCGCGAAGCCCGTGAACTGCACCGCGGGACCCTGCTGCCCGTGGAACTCCGGTGAGACCACCACGGGGGGGTGCGGCCGGCTCGGCAGCGCGGCGGGGACCACGGTCCGGTCCACGACGGTGAAGACGATCTCGACGCGGTCCGAGTGGAGGTTGCTCGGGGCCACGCCGAACAGGCGGACCGCGTGCCGGCCCTTGGGCATCGGGGTGGTCGGCTCCCAGCTCCAGCTGCCGTCGGCGGCCACCGGGGCCGAGTCGAGGTACTTGCCGTTCTCCCAGAGGCTGACCCGTACGGCGCCCACGGCGGTTCCCGCCAACAGGACCTGGTTCTCGGGCAGCAGCCCCTCGTGCACCGGGGCCAGGACCACGGGCCGGGGGAACACCGAGTCGTCCCGTATCTGCGAGGTGGCCGAGAGGTAGCCGTCGATGGCGGAGGTGTCGCGGCCGGGCTGCTCCCCGCCGCTCTTCACCATGCCGATGCGCGGGGCGATGCCGCTGACCAGCATGCCGATCAACCCCATGATGGTGGGGATGCTCCAGTAGGTCACCTTCGCGTGGTTCTCGATGAGGACCGAGTCGTTGAAGATGAGGTTGAAGTTCTCGTACCCCTGGAAGAGTGGGAGGAAGGGCTCGACCTGTTCGGGGAACTGCTCGTCCTGGGGCGAGGACAGCAGGTAGATGTTGGCCCGCCGGTTCGGGCTGCGCTGGACCAGGTCGGGCAGGACGGCGTCCAGGTACCGGACGTTCTCGTCCGTGACGGCACCCATCATGTGCTGGGCCCCCGCCGGGAATTCCGCGCGTACGTAGCTGCCGACGCGGAACTGCGGAATGACGGACACGATGTTGCCGAAGCCGTACTTCAGACCGAAGTACAGCGCGGCCGAACCGCCCTTGGAACCGCCGAACATGGTGCAGGCCTCGGGGGTCAGCCCCAGGGCGTTCATCACGCGCGTGATGACGGCGGCCACGGACCGCTCCACCGCGAAGTCCAGGTTGCGGCACAGGTAGTAGGTGTTGCGGCCGTCGAACACGTCCCGGATCCAGAGGATGTTGGACTGCGTCTTGTCCAGAATGCCGTTGCACCAGCCGTAGTCGTCCGTCGCCGCGAGGTTGGCGAACACGACGAGGAGGTGGCGGTTGCCGTTCTTCGCGTGGGAGAAGCGGTACTCGACCGGGACCTCGCCGGAATCGTCGACTCCCGTGACGATCTGACGGCTCTTCGCTGCCTGGGACATGTGGGGGAATCCTCTCCTGTCGAAGGTCTGCCAAGACCTAGTGCTGTGACCGGGAAGGTCCACCGGGTCGCGGCGCCCGGCACGGCACTAGCGGCCGGGCCAGGCCGACACGTCGGCGCTCGTCATGTGTGCTGCCCGCTGCGTGGGCAGCCCGGCGAGGGCCCGGTGTCCGGCGGCGGGCGCCAGGCCCGCGCCGGGGGCGGGCGCCTGGGCCTGGCTCTCGTCGAGGTCTCCCCCGGCGACGAGCAGCCGGTCGGCCAGTCGCGCGGAGGCGAATCCGTCGTCGAGGTCGCAGAAGTCCTGCTGGAACCGTCGGTAGTGCCCGTCGTAGTTGGCCCGTACCTGGTCGGCATGCCTGATCGCGGAGATCAGCTGCTCGGAGTCGAAGAGCAGCGGCCCCGGGGCGTTCTGCTCGAAGTCGAAGTAGAAGCCGCGCAGGGTGTCGCGGTAGTGCTCCAGGTCGTAGGTGAAGAAGAGGATCGGGCGCCCGGTGTTGGCGAAGTCGAACATCAGGGACGAGTAGTCGGTGATCATCACATCGGTGATGAGCGACAGCTCCGCCATGTCGGGGTAGTCGGACACGTCGAAGACGAACCCGTCGCCCGCGCCGGGGACCGGGTCCACGACGTTCGGGTGCCGGCGGACCATGAGGACGTGGTCGGCGCCCAGCCGTGCGCGGGCGTCGTCCAGGTCGATCCTGAAGTCGAACTTGTACTTGCCGGGTGCGTAGAACTGGTCGTCGCGCCAGGTGGGGGCATACATGACGACCTTCTTGCCGGGCGGCAGGCCGATGCTGCGGCGGATGGCCTCCGCCCGGCCCTGCGCGCCGGGGCGGCGCAGGATGTCGTTGCGGGGGTAGCCGCAGGCGAGCATCTCGCCGGGAAAGCCGAAGGCCCGCTGGAGGATCGGGGTGGAGAAGCTGTTCGGGGACACCAGGATGTCCCAGTTCTGCACCTCCTTCTCGACGCGCTCCAGGTAGCGCTGGTCGGCGAAGTGCACGGCTTCGATGTCGTGCCCGATCTTCTTCAGCGGCGTGCCGTGCCAGGTCTGGACGACGATCTGGTCGTCACGCTTCAGGAACCAGTCGGGGAGGTGGTTGTTGGCGACGACGTACTTCGACCGGGCCAGGGCCTCGTACCACTCCTGCGACCACATGCGGACGGCCCGGGCGGTGGGGGGCACGTCGACCTGGTCGTCCTTGACGACCCACAGGTGGTCCAGCGGGGTCCCGCGCCGGACGAGTTCCTCGTGCAGCGCGCGCGGGCTGTCGGAGTACTGCGTGCCCTTGAAGGCGTCGAAGAGGACCGCGGGAAGGACCGGCTTGCGCCGGGCGGCGGGGTACGTCTCGGTGCGCAGCAGCTTCTGCCGGTAGGGGCCGCGGGCGGTGTCGGGCATCGCGGAGTGCACGAGGAGGGAGAGCCGGTCGTATGCCTCGGCCTGGACCTCGTAGCGGCGTCCGGCGGGGTCCTCCAGCGCGCCGGGGAGCGCCCGGATCAGGTCCTGCTCCAGCTTGATCATCCGGTCTTCGCGGCGGTCCTCGCGGGCGACCGAGGACGGGTCCTGGGTGCGCAGGAAGAAGTCCCAGCGGCCGGAGGCGAGCGGAACGGTGCCGGCGAGGGTGCGGACCTCGGCGGGACGGACGACCGCGCTGAAGGACCCGCCCGACCAGGTGAGGGGGAAGGCGCGTTCGGCTCCCTGGGCGCGCGAGCGGACGACCAGGTGGGAGGCCGTGTAGTCGGAGTGGGAGAGGCGGTCGACGGCCGCGTAGTAGCCGTCGATCTCCAGCGCGCCGTCCTCCTCCCGCCAGTCCACGCGGGTCGCCATCGGGAGGGTCGCGCGCTCGAAGAGCACGAGGTACCCCGAGCCGTTGCGGTGGACGACGACCTCGCGGTCGCCGTCCGCGTCCTGGAGGTCGCGTGGCAAGCGGTAGTGGCCGTCGGCGGTGTCCTCGGCCACCACGGGATACAGGGGGGCCTTGCGGCCCTCCACGTGCATCGTGGTCTTCCACCCGTTGCTGCCCATGTTCCAGGAGGCGGGGGCGCCGCCGTCCGCGTCGGAACGCGAGCCGGGCACGAGGTTGGCCAGCGGGACGCGGGTGACGAAGGTGCACCACCCCTCCCCGCCCGCGGTGAACCGGACCCAGGAGTCGTGCTGGGCGGCGCCGGCGAGGCTGCGCACCCGGAACTTCCCCCACTCCGGCACCTTCGGGCCGAGGTACACGCCGCCGAGTTCGATGTGGTCGCCGACGATCCGGTGGCGGGTGATCCGGCAGCGGACGACCTCCACGCGCAGCTTGAGGCTTCCCTGGAGGAAGAGCGGCAGGACGCGGGTGTTCTTCTCGACGTAGACGTACGGCGGGGAGGCGGCGCTTCCCGCACTGCCGCGGGCCAGCCCCTTGTACCGGAAGAGGCCGCGGCTGAGCACGCCGGCGGCGACGTCCCAGGTGCCCTCGACCCACTTGCCCTTCTGCTTGAGTCGCGTGACGTCGAAACTGGTCTCGAAGCCGGACCAGTCGTAGCAGTAGCGGCTCTGGCCCGACTGCTCGGTGGCCTGCGGGTAGTAGGTGGTCTTCGCGACGTTGACCAGGGTGCGGCCCTGCTTCTTGTTGCGCAGCGCGATGGCCTTCACCGACATCCGGCGCTTGTGCACGTTGATGAAGCGGATGTACGCCGCGCCCTTGATGTGCAGTTCCTCGTCGACCCACGCCATGTCGGCGACCTGGCCGTGCAGGGACAGCTCCTTGTCGAGGCGGTACGCCTTCTTGTCCAGGCCGAGGTTGCGGTCGCCGAGGTGGGGGTAGTTGAGGTACCGGTGGAAGCGGCGGCGCACGGGCATCGGGCCGCCCTTGCGCTCGAACTCGATGACTTCGAGGAGTTCTTCGAATTTGCCGCAGCGCACCAGGTGCCACTTCACGCGGGCGTCGGCGGGCAGCTCGTCGATGATGTCCTCGTCGGCCTCGTCGAGGAACTGGTTGGCCCACTCCATGAAGGCGTTGTGGTATTCCTCGTCCGCGTCGGGCAGCACCTTCAGGTGGAGCATGAGGTCCGACTTGAGGCAGGCGAGGTCGTACTTGCGCTTGTGCTCGGTGAAGGCGCGCGAGCGGTGGGAGCCGAGGAACCGGCTGACGGACTGCACGGCGGCGACGCGGTCGCGGAGGTTGGTGAGTTCGGTGTGGCGCTGCGTGATGGAGGGGGCCGAGGAGCCGTCGCGGCGCCGCCAGAAGTAGACGAACTCGGTGATGACGTCGACCTTGGCGGCGCGGAAGTGGGCGACCATGTTGACCCAGGAGTCCTCGTACAGGACGCCCTCGGGGAACTCCATGAAGTGGTAGTCCCAGAAAGACCGCCGGAAGAGCTTGTTCCACACGGTGCGGTCGTAAATGAGCGCCTCGAACCGCGTGATGTGCGTGTGGCGCCGTTCCTTCGCCATCGGCGTCTTGTGCAGGGGTGACTGCCACTTCTTGGTGGAGTTCATCATCTGGACATTGCCCGAGACGAAGTCGGACTCCGAGCCTTCGAGCCGGCGCACGAGGAGTTCGTAGGCGTACTCGGGTATGACGTCGTCGCCGTCGACGAATGCCAGGAACTCGGCCTCCGGGTGCGCCGCGCGTATGCCCGTGTTGCGCGCGTGTCCGGGGCCCTGGGAGTGCTGGCGGATGAGGCGGAAGCGGGGGTCGCGGGCGCAGAAACCGGCGGCGATGCGCGTCGAGCCGTCGGTCGAGCCGTCGTCGACGAGGATGACCTCAAGGTCGGTGAAGGTCTGCCGCGCGATCGATTCCAGACACTCGTCGAGGTATTCCTCGACGTCCATGAACGGGACGACGACACTCAGCCGAGGTCTTGGCGACAACACGTACTCCTCCGATGACGCGCCCCGCAGCGGCGTATCCACCCCCGTGAACCACCCCTGCGAACGCGGTCTGACGCCAACAAGAACAGATGTGATCAGTTATCTGTCCTTCACGGGGTAGCTTCATACTAGATCACGTTCAAGAGTGAACAAATCCCCGACTGCATCACACCCGAATAGGGTGCATCGGATAAAGGTGTGGTATAGCGCAGGCCCGGCAATGATCGCTCGCAAACAGCGAATCCCTCCCCCCTGCGGCAGGGGGAGGGATTGGGCAGGGCCCGTGACCGCCCGTCAGTCCGCCCGCGCCGAGCAGGCGTACTGGTCAGGCCAGGTCCAGCCAGGGTTCGAAGGCGAGGGCCTGCTCGTCCGGAGCCTGGCGCGCCACCGCGAGACGGGCTCCCGGCCCGAGTGTGGCGATCACCACCCGCTCGTCCCGGTCCCGGACGACGGCCGGGGGTATCAGGGTCCGCTGCCCGGTCGTTGACCACCAGACCCCGGAGTCCGGCCGGCCGTCCACGTGGGTCCCGATGACGCAGTGGCCCTGCTCGTCCTCGGCGGCCAGCACCGTGCAGCTCCAGCCGCCGACGGCGACCCCCGGCGCGGCGCTCACCCGGCCGCGGACCGCCGGGCCGTTCAGGCCCACGGGTCCGTACGCACCCCACCCCCACTGGCACAGTTCGCCGGTCTCGGCGTACCGGTAGCGCAGCGCTCCGCTTTCGGGCGCCGCGGCGAGACTGCCCGGCAGGGCGTGGACGTTGGGACCGCGGTCCGACTCCCACGCCCCCTTCGGCCCGGCGCGGTACCAGCGGACCACGCCCGGCTCGTCGCGCATCCGCGCGATGAGGTCGATCCTCCCGCGCGGCGTCCGCATCGCCACGATCTCGTCCGCGGCCTTGTGGCCCCCGAGGTGGAACCAGGGCGCCCAGCTGCCGTCCGCCCGCTGGTGGCGGGCGTTGAGCGTGTCGTAGCCGTTGCGCAGGAACACGTACAGCGTGCCGCCGTCGTCGTGGGCCGCGACGGGGGCGCTGACGTAACGTCCCAGCAGCGGCTCGCCGCGGTGCGGGTTGGCCAACCCGCGCCAGGGTCCGAGCGGCCGGCCCGTCTGGTACTGGAGCGCGACGACGACCTCGACGTTCCAGTCCTCCTTCCCGCGCCGGACGCGGCGCAGGCCGACGAGGGCGGGGTAGCCGTCGGGGCCCTGCGCGACCGACAGCGCGGGCAGCAGACCGGGGGCGTCCAGCAGCTGCGGGCCCGTCCACCTCCCGCCCGCGCCTTCGGTCCACCGGGCCACGGCGCCGGGCACCGGCAGGTAGGCGGAGACCCGCCCGTCGGTCCCGCGGACCGCCCACGCGGTCGGCGCGGGATAACGCGGGCGGGACACCGGTGCGGGCCAGGCGTGGCGGTCCAGGACCCGGCAGTCGGTGAAGACCGGGTGCCCGGTCTCGCGCTGGTACTCCTCCACCGCGTCGAGCACGGCCAGCGCCAGGGCGCTCTCCCGTTCGTCGGCGTCGTCCGCCTCGGCCACGTCCCGGCCGGCGAGCGGGTCGCACGTCAGGACCCGGTCGGGCGCCACCTCGTACAGGTGCCGGAGCAGGGCCCGTTCGAGGTTCTCGGCGGGCAGGCCGCGCGGGGCGCCGTCGACCGGGCAGCCGCGGCTGCCGGCCTCCACCGCGGCCCGGCCGAAGTCGGCGCGCTCCGACTCCGTACCGGCCTCCAGGCAGAGCACGGTGACGTGTCCGGGGCCGGTCTCCTCGCCCAGGAGTACGGCCGCGGTCCCCGGCCCGGGCGTGACGAGGAGGATCCGGCTGCCCCCGGCGCCTGCCACGGAGTCCCTTGTGACCTGCGGTTGTGCGCCGTGGCGGTCACCGCCTCGACGTTTGGCCGAGCGCCCCATGTTTCTCCCTGCTTCCTCTCCGTGCCCGCCGCATGTCTCGCACAGCATGCGCGAGCACGATAAGGGCACTCCCGTTCGACGTGCACGTTTGCCTATAGTGACCCGGGTACCGCACCACCCTGGCAACCCCGAGGCCCCGGTCCGGCTGCCGCGCGCGTCCGACCGCCCCTGGCCCCCGCAAGATGGCGGTCACTATCTCACGACGACCGACCCATCGGGATCAGAGGACACCTACGGCATGACCCAGGCAACCGAAGCACCCTCGCTCTCCCCCCGGGCTCCGCGCAAGACCCGTGGGAAGAAGCGAATATTCGGCATCATCTCGCTCGTCCTGCTCGTCCTGCTCCTCGGTGCCGCCGGTGCCGGTTGGTGGGCCTACAGCCACCTCAACGGCAACATCGACAGCGTCGACCTGGACCGGGCGATCGGCGACAACCGCCCGCCCAAGGTGGTCGAGAACGCCCAGAACGTCCTGGTCCTGGGCTCCGATTCACGGGCCGGCGCCAACGGTGAACTCGACCACGGCGACGTCAGCGGCGCCCGCTCCGACACCGCGATGCTGGTCCACATACCCGAGGGTCGGTCCAGGGCCACCGCGGTCAGCATCCCCCGCGACACCCTGATCAGCCGCCCCGAGTGCAAGGACAAGGACGGCGCGACCGTACCGGCCGCGAACCGGGTCATGTTCAACTCCGTCTACTCGGTGGCCGGTCCCGCCTGCGTGGTCAAGACCGTCGAGCAGCTCTCCGGCATCCGCGTGGACCACTTCGTCGAGGTGGACTTCGCGGGCTTCAAGGACCTGGTCGACGCCCTCGGCGGTGTCACCGTCACCCTCGACAAGCCGATGAGCGGAGCCAAGGGCGGCCTCAAGCTGGACGCGGGCACGCACCGGCTGAACGGCACCGACTCGCTCAAGTTCGTCCGTACCCGTTACGGCTACGGCGACGGCAGTGACCTCGGACGCATAGGGCTGCAGCAGAAGTTCATGCTGGCCATGCTGGCGGAGATCAAGAAGCAGGACGCCCTGGGCAACCCCGCGCGGCTCTACAAACTGGCCGACTCCGGGACCAAGTCGCTCACCACCGACTCCCAACTCGCCTCGTTGACCGCGCTGGCCGACTTCGCACAGAGCATGAAGGGCGTCGACCCGGCCACGATGGAGACCGTCATGCTGCCCGTGGCCTACGACAAGGTCGATCCCAACCGGGTGATCGTCGCCCAGCCGCAGGCCGGCCAACTGTGGGACGCCCTGCGCGCGGACCAGGAGATCCCCGCCTCGGCGAAGGACTCCCCCGCCAAGGGCTGATGCGCGTCGTACACGGAGCGGCCGTCCCACCGGGCGGCCGCTCCTGTGCGTGTACGGACGTTCAGAACTCGGCGTCGATGCCCCTCTTGCCCAGCCGGCTGTTGTGCCGTCCGTAGAGGAAGTAGACGAAGAAGCCGATCACCATCCAGATGGCGAACCGCAGCCAGGTCTCGGCCGGCAGGTTGAGCATCAGCCACAGCGACGCGGCGATCGACAGGATGGGCACCACCGGCACCCACGGAGTACGGAAGGCCCGGTGCAGGTCGGGACGGGTGCGGCGGAGGATGATCACGCCGAGGGCCACGACCACGAAGGCGAACAGCGTGCCGATGTTGACCAATTCCGCGAGCTTCTCCAGGCTCGTGAAGCCCGCGACGACGGCGATGATCACGCCGAGCGTGATGGTCGCCCGGTAGGGCGTGCGGTACTTCGGGTGGGTGACGGAGAAGAAGCGGGGCAGCAGTCCGTCACGGCTCATCGCGAAGAACACCCGGGTCTGGCCGAGCAGCAGGATCATGCAGACGGTGATCAGACCCACGGACGCCCCGAGGCTGATGGCACCGGAGAAGAAGGGCTGGTTCACCGACTTGAAGGCTTCGGCGAGCGGGGCGGTGGCCGACATCTGGGTGTACTTCTGCATGCCGGTGACCACCAGCGTCACGGCGACGTAGAGCACCGTGCAGATGATCAGGGAGCCGATGATGCCGCGCGGCATGTCCCGCTGGGGGTTCTTGGTCTCCTCCGCCGCGGTCGCCACGACGTCGAAGCCGATGAAGGCGAAGAAGACGAGGGAGGCCGCGGTGAAGATGCCCATGACGCCGAAGTTGGTCGGGGCGTAGCCGAAGAGCAGCTGGACCAGGGGCGCCTTCCAACCGCTCCCCGCGGGCTGCGCCTGCGCCGGCGGGATGAACGGCTTGTAGTTGTCGGCCTTGATGAAGAACAGGCCGCCGATGATGACCAGCAGCACCACCGTGACCTTGATGGCGACGACGATCGCGGTGATCCGGGCCGACAGCTTCGTCCCCACGACGAGGATCGCGGTCAACACCAGGACCAGCAGGAAGGCCAGCAGGTCGAAGGTCCCTCCCCCATCGGGCCCGGACAGCGCGGCCGGCATGTTCCAGCCGAGGTTGGTGCTCATGAGTTGGCGCAGGTACCCGGACCAGCCGACCGCCACGACGGCGGTACCGAGTGCGAACTCCAGTACGAGGTCCCAGCCGATGACCCAGGCGGGCAACTCGCCGATCGAGGCGTACGAGAAGGTGTACGCCGAACCGGCCACGGGCACGGTGGACGCGAACTCCGCGTAGCAGAGCGCCGCGAGGGCGCAGACGATGCCCGCCGCGACGAAGGCCAGGGCGGTGGCGGGTCCGGCGTTGTTCCGCGCCGCGATGCCCGTGAGGACGAAGATGCCGGTGCCGATGATGACGCCGACCCCGAAGACCGTCAGGTCCAAGGCGGAGAGCGACTTCCGGAGTGCGTGTTCCGGCTCTTCCGTGTCACGGATGGACTGCTCCACCGTCTTGGTCCGGAAGGGGCTTTTCAGATTCTTGCTCACCGACGCACCTCCGGCTGGTGACGAGGCACACGAACGGGCCGGGAGGCCCACCCCCTCAAGGGTGATCTCCCGGCCCGTTACCTGCAACCGCGCACGGCCCGACCGTGTCAGTCGACGGTCGCGGCCGGTTCGCTGTCGTAGCGGCCGTCCAGCTTGGCGACCAGGCCCGTGACCTGCCGGGCGATGTCGGGCGCGGTGAGCCCGATCTCGGCCAGGATCTCCTTGCGCAGCGCGTGGTCCAGGAAGCGCTGCGGGATGCCGAAGTCGCGCAGCGGTACGTCGACACCCGCGTCCCGCAGGGCCTGCGAGACGGCGGCGCCCACCCCGCCGGTACGGCCGTTGTCCTCGACGGTGACGACGACGCGGTGCCGCTCCGCGAGCGGGGCCAACGCCTCGTCGACGGGCTTGACCCAGCGCGGGTCGACGACGGTGGTGGAGATGCCCTGCTTGTCGAGCAGGTCGGCTACCTCCAGGCACATCGGGGCGAGCGCGCCCACCGAGACGAGCAGCACGTCCGGTCGGGTGACTTCCGGGGCCGGGGCGCGCAGCACGTCCATGCCGCCGATCCGGCCGACGGCCGGGACGGCCGGGCCGACGACGCCCTTGGAGAAGCGCACGACGGTCGGCGCGTCCTTGACCTCGACGGCCTCGCGGAGTTGGGCGCGCAGCTGCTCGGCGTCGCGCGGCGCGGCCAGCCGCAGGCCCGGGACGACCTGGAGGATGGACATGTCCCACATGCCGTTGTGGGAGGCGCCGTCCGTTCCGGTGACACCGGCCCGGTCCAGCACGAAGGTGACCCCGCACTTGTGCAGGGCGACGTCCATCAGGACCTGGTCGAAGGCCCGGTTGAGGAAGGTGGCGTACACCGCGAAGACGGGGTGGACGCCGCCGGTGGCCAGGCCGGCGGCCGAAGTGGCGCCGTGCTGCTCGGCGATGCCGACGTCGAAGATGCGTCCGGGGAACGCGTCCGCGAACTTCTTCAGGCCGACCGGCTGGAGCATGGCCGCGGTGATGGCGACGATGTCCTCGCGCTCCTTGCCGAGCCTGACCATCTCGTCGGCGAAGACGGAGGTCCAACTGGCGGCGTCGGTGGAGACCGGCAGACCGGTGTCCGGGTGGATGACCCCGACCGCGTGGAAACGGTCCGCCTCGTGCTCCAGGGCCGGGGTGTAGCCGCGGCCCTTCTGGGTCAGGCAGTGCACGATGACCGGGCCGCTGAAGCGCTTGGCGCGCTGGAGGGCCGACTCCAGGGCCTCGATGTCGTGCCCGTCGATGGGGCCGATGTACTTCAGGCCCAAATCCTCGAACATGCCCTGCGGGGCGATGAAGTCCTTCAGGCCCTTCTTGGCGCCGTGCAGGGTCTCGAAGAGCGGCTTGCCCACGACCGGGGTGCGCTCCAGGAGTTCCTTGCCGCGGGCCAGGAAGCGCTCGTAGCCGTCCGTGGTGCGCAGCGTGGCCAGGTGGTTGGCCAGGCCGCCGATGGTGGGGCCGTAGGAGCGCTCGTTGTCGTTGACGACGATGACGAGCGGGCGGTCCTTGGCGGCGGCGATGTTGTTCAGCGCCTCCCAGGCCATGCCGCCGGTCAGCGCGCCGTCGCCGATGACGGCGGCGACGTGGTGGTCCGCGCGGCGGAGCACCTCGTTGGCCTTGGCCAGGCCGTCGGCCCAGCCCAGCACCGTCGAGGCGTGGGAGTTCTCGATCACGTCGTGCTCGGACTCGGCGCGCGAGGGGTAACCGGACAGGCCGCCCTTGGAGCGCAGGTTGCCGAAGTCCTGGCGGCCCGTGAGCAGCTTGTGGACGTAGGCCTGGTGGCCGGTGTCGAAGAGGACCTTGTCCTTGGGCGAGTCGAAGACCCGGTGCAGGGCGATCGTCAGCTCGACCACGCCGAGGTTGGGGCCGAGGTGCCCGCCGGTCTTGGAGACGGCGTCGACGAGGAAGGACCTGATCTCGGCGGCGAGCTGAGTGAGCTCCTCCTGGCTGAGCCGGTCCAGATCGCGCGGTCCCTTGATGCGGGTCAGCAGCACCCGTGCCTCCTTGCAGTTGCTTGCTGGTCTGTCGAGTCTAATGTTCCGCTCGCGACGAGCATCATCGGGCGGTACCGGGACGGTCACGCCTTTGACATACCTGTACACGTGCTCGTGAAGTCACACATCACAAACGGGCGCATACCCGCACAGTCGTACGCACACATGTACGCACAGGTGCCCGGTGCCACACGAGGTGGCACCGGGCACTGTGACGGTTCTTACCGCCGGGTCACCCCGGCGACCGCGCCGTCAGGCGCGTCCGGCCGTCTTCTGGGTCTTGCGGGTGACCGAGTCGATGACCACGGTCGCCAGCAGGACCGCGCCGGTGATCATGTACTGGATCGGCGTCGCGATGCCTTCCAGGGCCAGACCGTACTGGATGGAGGTGATGACCATGACGCCGAGGAGGGCGTTCCAGGTCCGGCCCCGGCCGCCGAAGAGGCTGGTGCCGCCGATGACGGCTGCCGCGATCACGTTCATCAGCAGGTCGCCGGCGCCGGCGCTCTGGTTGGCCGCCGCGATCTTGGACGCCCAGAAGAGTCCGCCGATGGCGGCGAAGGTGCCCGCGATGGCGAAGACCGCGATGCGGATGCCGGTGACGTTGATGCCCGCGCGCCGGGAGGCCTCGACGCTGCCGCCGAGGGCGAAGATGTTGCGGCCGAAGGAGGTGCGGCGCAGGACGAAGTCCGTGCCGACCAGCACGGCCAGGAAGAGCACCACCGCGAGCGGGAGGCCCTTGTACTGGTTGAACACCACGGCCGGGCCGAAGGTGAACACCGCGAGCAGGGCGGTGCGCAGCACGATCTCGCCGAGCGGGCGGGAGGGGACGCCCGCGGCCTGTCGGCGGCGGTTGTCGAAGAAGGAGGCCAGGAAGTAGGCCGCCACGGCGATCGCCGCGAGGCCGTAGGCAGCCGCCACGTCCGTGAAGTAGTACGTGGTGAGCTTGCCGACCACGCCGTCGGGGTCGAGGTTGATCGTGCCGTTGCTGCCGAGGATCTGCAGCATCGCGCCGGACCAGAACAGCAGGCCCGACAGGGTGACGGCGAAGGCCGGGGCGCCGATCCGGGCGAAGAAGAAGCCGTGCAGGGCGCCGATCAGCGCGCCGCCCACGACGGCGGCGAGGATCGCGAGCCACTCGTTCACGCCGTGGGTGACGGCGAGCACGGCGACGATCGCGCCCGAGACACCGCTGACCGAGCCGACCGAGAGGTCGATCTCGCCGAGCAGCAGCACGAAGATGATGCCGACGGCCATCATGCCGGTGGCGACCATCGTGATGGCGATGTTGGTGAGGTTCTCCGGGGAGAGGAAGTTCGCGTTCAACCCCTGGAAGATGCCCCAGATGATGATCAGGCCCAGGACGACCGGGATGGAGCCCAGGTCACCGGCCTTCATCTTGCGGCCGAACTCGCTGAGGTAGCCGGACAGGCCCTGCTCACGGACGAGCAGGCGCGGGTCAACGGCCGGGATGGCGTCCGTCGCCGCGGCCGGGTTGACCGGATCGACGTGCTGCGCCTGGCCGGCGGGACCCTTGTCCAGCGGGCCGGCGGGAGGAATTTGGGTGCTCACTTGCGGGCCTCCCCGGTGCGGGCCGCCCGGCGGGTCACGGCGTTGTCCGTGGCCCCGGTGATGGCGGAGATGATCTCTTCCTGCGAGGTGTCGGCGACGCTGAAGACGCCGTTGTTGCGGCCCAGCCGCAGGACCGCCACCTTGTCGGCGACGGCCTTCACATCGGCCATGTTGTGGCTGATGAGGATGACGGCGTGGCCGCGTTCGCGCAGCCGCTCCACCAGGTCGAGGACCTGGGCGGTCTGCTCGACGCCCAGGGCCGCCGTGGGCTCGTCGAGGATGACGAGCTTGGGCTCGCCGAGCATCGAACGGGCGATCGCCACGGTCTGGCGCTGACCGCCGGACAGCGAGGCGATGGGGATCCGGACGCTGGGTATCCGGATGGACAGGGTGGTCAGGAGCTCGCGCGCGCGACGCTCCATCTCCACCTCGTCGAGGATGCCGCGGCGCTTGAGCTCGCGGCCGAGGAAGAGGTTGCCGACGACATCGATGTTGTCGCACAGCGCGAGGTCCTGGTAGACCGTCGCGATGCCCAGGTTCTGGGCGTCGTGGGGCTTGCTGATGGAGACCGGGCGGCCCTCCCACTCGATGACTCCGTCATCGATCGGGTGCACGCCGGCGATCGTCTTGACCAGCGTGGACTTGCCGGCGCCGTTGTCACCGACGAGGGCGACCACCTCACCGGAGTGGATCTCGAGTTCTACGTCGGTCAAGGCCTGAACGGCGCCGAACCGCTTCGAGACCCCTCGCAACGCCAACACGGGCGCAGCGGACACATGAACCATCTCCTTCGCCGCCTGACCGGCGGGGATGTCGTGCAAAAGAGCAGGAACGCGAATGGGGCTATGGGGGGAAAGCAGAGAAAACGTTTCTGTACCGGCGCCCCGCGGATGGCGGGGAAAGGGGGCGGGGCGCCGGACAGGCGTGGGGTCGTCCCGTTCGGGGCGACGGGGCCTTCGCTTCGGGCCGGGGGCCTTCGGGCCGGAGCCTTGGGACCGGGGGCCTTCGGTCGGGGCCGCGGGGGCCTTACTTCAGGCCGATGGCGGCGCAGGCGGCCGCGTACTTGTCGGTGCAGATCTCGTCGGTCGTGTAGACGCCGTCCTTGACGACGGTGTCCTTGATGTTGCTCTTGGTGAGCGAGACGACCGGGATCAGCACGGACGGGACGCCCTTGGTGGTGGGGCTGTCGACGTTCTGGTTGACGATGTCGCTGATCTTCTCGTGCTTGGCGAGGGCCACGGCCATCTCGGCGGCGGCCGAGGCCTCCGGCGCGTACGGCTTGTAGACGCTCATGAACTGCTCACCCGCGACGATGCGCTGCACACCGGCGAGCTCCGCGTCCTGGCCGGTCACGGGGGGCAGGGGGGACAGCCCGGCCGCCTTCAGGGCGGTGATGATGCCGCCGGCCATGCCGTCGTTGGCGGAGTAGACGCCGATCACCTTGTCCTTGCCGAGCGCCGAGAGCGCGCCCGCCATGTTGGTGTTGGCGTTCTCCGGCTTCCACTCCTTGGTGTCGTACTCCTTGCCGATGGTCACCTTGCCGTCGAGGACGGAGTGCGCGCCCTTCTTGAACAGGGCGGCGTTCGGGTCGGTGACGGAGCCGTTCATCATGACGATCTGGCCGTCCTTGGCCTTGTCGCCCAGCGCGTCGAGCAGCGCCTTGCCCTGGACCTTGCCGACCTCTTCGTTGTCGAAGGAGGTGTAGGCGTCGATCGGGCCCTCGGCGAGGCGGTCGTAGGCGACGACCGGGATGCCGGCGTCCTTGGCCTTCTTGACCGAGCCGGCGATGGCCTTGGCGTCGACCGCGTCGACGATCAGGACGTCCACCTTGTTGGTGATCATCGTGTCGACCTGCGAGTTCTGCGTGGTCGCGTCCTGCTTGGCGTTGGCGTAGACGACCTTGGCCTTGCCGCCGGTGAGGTCGGCGACCTTCTTCTCGATGAGCGGCTTGTCGAACTTCTCGTACCGGGCCGTCTGGTTCTCCGGAAGGAGCAGGCCGACGGTGACCGCGTCACCCTTCGCGGCGGCGGATTCCTTCGTCTTGTCGCCGGACTCCTTGGCGCTCCCACATGCGGCGAGGGAAACGGCCATGGCACCGGCCGCGACGGCGACAACGGATCTGCGCATACGAGCGTTCATTGGTTGAACCTCCCTGACGAGGCCGCGACAGTGCGGCCGAGGTGGATGCGAGTCAACCCCGGCCGCAGTTTGCCGTCAAGGAGTGAATCCTTAACGAGATGACAACGGTGCCATCCGTTATCTAACTGAAGACATCAGGGCGGGAGCCCGTACTCCGATTCCATTTTCCGCCAAAAGCGTCGAATCGCCCATCTCGCTCAATACGAGAGCCAGCGCTCCGAGCACCTCCGCGCGCCCGCCCAGGGAGCCCGTGAGCACCGAGAGTTGCCGGGCCGCGCTGGGGATCGCGTACCTCCCCACCGATTCACGGATGGGGGTCAGGACGAGTTCACCGGCTTCGGCGAGCGAGCCGCCGAGCACCACCCGGCTGGGGTTCAGCAGGTTGCACAGGCTGGCCACGCCGCTGCCGATGTGCCGGCCGACGTCGGTGATGACCCGCCGGCAGCCGGGGTCGCCGCCGCGGGCCAGTTCGACCACCCGCTCCATCGTCAACTCCGGTCCGTGGGTGCCCTGGAGGAGGGGCAGCACGTAGCGCGCGGCGGCGAAGGTCTCCAGGCAGCCGCGGTTTCCGCAGCGGCAGACGGGGCCCGATTCGTCGAGGGTGATGTGCCCGATCTCGCCCGCCGTGCCGCCGGGTCCGCGATAGATCTGACCGTTGATCACCAGGCCCGATCCGACACCGCTCGCGACCTTGATGTAGGCGAGGTCCTTCACCCCCCGACCACTGCCCCAGACCAGCTCGCCGAGGGCGCCGAGGTTGGCGTCGTTGTCCACGTAGACGGGTACGCCCAGACGACCGGACAACTCCTGGCGCGGGTTGATCCCGGCCCAGCCCGGCAGGATCGCGGTCGAGCCGAGCGTGCCGGATTCCACGTCGATGGGGCCGGGGACGCCGAGGCCGACGCCGATGACCTTGTCGCGGCCCACCCCCACGCCTTCGATCAGCCGGCCGACCAGCGCTTCCGCCCGGTCGAAGCCCTCGGTCCAGGAGGCGTCGACGTCCAGCGGCTCGGAGTCCTCGGCGAGCACCTGGTGGGCGAGGTTGCCCACGGCCACCCGCAGGTGGGTGTGGCCGAAGTCCACGCCGATCACGATGCCCGCGTCCCCGCTGAGCGAGACGCTGCGGGCCCGCCGGCCGCCCGCCGAGGTGTCGGTGACCTCGACGGTCCCGGCTTCCTTGAGCTCGCGGACGATGTTGGAGACCGTGGCCGCCGACAGTCCGGTGGCACGGGCGATCTCCGCCTGTGTCAGGGAGCCCGCGAGCCGGACGGCCCGCACGACGCGTTCGAGGTTCGCGCGATGCAGCGACGACTGCGATCCGGGAGTCTGCACGACTCATCCACTCCTAGCCCATAAGCGACGGCCGGCCGTCGCCCCCCGGCCGGCGATCAGGGCTGAGTGCTCCGAGACACCGGCGTCTCTCCAACTTGTGAACCTTAAGTCGAGCCTGTGGCCCCTCAGACGTCAAGAGGCTGACACAGCACGAAGAGGACACTATTGGCGATATAGGGACGATATAGGGGTGAAAGAAGCGGTTCTACTTCAGCGTGGCGGAGGTCAGCCCGGCCTGGATCTGGCGCTGGAAGGAGAGGTAGACCACCAGCATCGGGATCATCGCGATGGTCACTCCGGCGAACAGCACGGGTAGGTCCGTCTCGTAGCCCATCTGGTACTGGAGTTGGATCAGGCCCTGGGTGAGCATGTAGCGCTCGGGGTCGGAGCCGCTCTGGGGCTGCATCAGCACGGAGGGCAGGATGTACTGGTTCCACTGGCCCAGGACATTGAATATCCCCACGCTGATCAGGCCGGGCTTGGCCATCGGCAGCATCACCTGGAAGAAGATCCGGGTGTCGGACGCCCCGTCGATCACCGCCGCCTCGTGGACGGCGGTGGGCAGCGTCCGGAAGAACGAGTGCATGAAGAAGACGGTGAACGGCAGCGAGTACGCCACGTACACGAGGATCAAGCCCTGGTACGTGTTGAGCATGTCGAGGCGCTTGACCATGAAGAACAGCGGCACGAGCGCCAGGAAGACCGGGAACATCGCCCCGCTGACGAAGAAGTAGTAGACGACCCGGTTGCCCGAAAAGGGGTAACGGGCCAGTACGTACGCCGCCATCGACCCGAGCAGCATGGTCAGCGGCACCGAGAACACCAGCACGATCAGCGTGTGGGCGAAGTAGTCCCCGATGCCCTTGTCCCAGGCGCGGGAGAAGGCGTCGAAGTGCCAGTGCGAGGGCCAGCTGAGGGCCGAGCCGCCGATCTGCGAGTCGGTCTTGAAGGAACCGAGCGCGAGCCAGATCAGGGGCAGGACGATCAGTATCGCCCAGACGGCCAGGAACCCGTGCGAGAAGACGTTGAGCACCGTGCCGTCGGAGCGGCCGGCGCCGCCCTCCTTGGCGCGGCCGGCGCCGCCGGGCCGCTCGGCGGCGGCCTCTCCGGGGGCCTTGATCACTGTGGTCATCGGTGTCTCCCGCTCAGAACTCGATGCGCTCGCGGCGGGTGGCGCGCAGCGTGACGATGGAAAGGATCATGGTCAGGGCGAGCATGACCACGCCCATGGCGCAGGCGTATCCGCTCTTGCCGAAGTAGAGGAAGTTGCGCATCAGCACGGTGGCCATGACCTCGCTGTGGTGGTCCGGGCCACCGCCGAACTGGCCCGAGGTCATGGTGGACACCAGGACGAACATGTCCATCGCGGCGATGCCCAGGTACACGGCGGAGGTCTGTACCGAGTCCCACAGCAGGGGCAGGGTGACCTTGAAGAAGGTCTGGGCCCGGCCGGCGCCGTCCAGCAGGGCGGCCTCGTAGATGTCCTTCGGGATGGACTGCATGGCGGCGGAGAAGAGCACCAGGTAGAAGCCGACTCCGTGCCAGACGACCACCATGAGCAGGCACCACAGCACGAGGTTCGGCTCGTTGAGCCATTCGACGGGGTGGCTCGGGTCGACCAGCCCCAGTTTGGTGAGGAAGCCGTTGAGCAGGCCGCCGGCGTCGCTGCGGTACACGGCGCCGAAGAGCACGGCGAGGATGGCGAGGGAGAGGACCTGCGGGAAGAAGTAGACGATCTTGTAGAGGCCCGATCCGCGCACGCCCCGCACCCCGCCGGCGCCGCTGCGGCCGCCCGCGTTCACCATGAAGGCGAAGAAGAGGGCGAGCAGGATGGTGATCACCGGGACGAACACCAGGAGCAGCAGGTTGTGCCACAGGGCGCCGCGGAAGACCTCGTCCTTCATCAGCTCCGCGTAGTTGTCCAGGCCGACGAATCGGAATGTCGGCGACTGGCCCGACCAGTTGGTGAAGGAGTACCCGAACGTCTGGATGTAGGGCCAGATGACGAAGGTCAGGTACAGGGCGAGCGGCAGGATCAGGAAGCCGGTGATGAAACCGCCCCGTCCTCTGCCGCGGGCAACGTGGCTCATGGTGTCCGTCCCGTCCGTGACGTCAGCTGCGGCGGTTGTTCTTCGCGTTCGGGTCCTTGGCAGCCTTGTCTACCGCAGCCTGGGCCCGCTTGATCCATTCCTTGGGCTGGATCCGCTGGGCCATCAGCTCATTGGACGCGTTCTGGATCTCGGTGTCCATCTCGCTGTACCAGTCGGGGTACAGGTAGTTGAAGGTGTTGCTGCCGGCCGCCTTGACCGCCGCCACCGCCGACTGGGTGCCCGGACGCAGCTTGACGTCGGGGTTGACGCCGTCCTTGACGACGGTGAGGGAGTTGGCCTGCTGGGCGAAGGTGGTCGACCATTCGCGTGACAGCATCGAGCGCAGGAACTCCAGTCCGCCGGCCTTGTTGGCGGCCTTCTCGGGAACGATGAAGGGTTCGCCCGCTCCCGCCCGGATGGCCTCGAAGGGCAGCTTGCTGTCGGCGAGCAACGGGACCGGCAGGAACTTCATGTCGAAGTCCTCCGGGGTCTGCTTGAGCTGCTCGTTCTCCAGCCAGGAACCGGAGGGGATGAAGGCGGCCTTGTACTGGTTCCAGGCGGTCTGGGACTCCGTGTGGGTGAGGCCGTTGGTGCCCGGCATCAGCAGGCCCTTCTCGACGACCTCGTACACCGCCTCGACCGCCGCGAGGGCGGCGGGGTTGCCCTCGAAGGCGTTCGGTTCCAGGTTGTCGATCGCCTTCATCGCCTCCAGACCGCCCTTCTTGGCGATCAGGTCCATGATGACGACGTTGATGTAGTACGGGTACTTGCCCTGGTGGGCGAGGCCGCCGATGCCGGCGTCCTTGGCCTTCGTACAGACGGCGAGGAACTCGTCCCAGGTCTTGGGCTCGGTCCAGCCCTTCTCCTTGAAGAGCTTGCCGGAGTACCAGAAGCCGAACACGGTGTAGACGTAGTAGAGGGCGACGAACTTGCCGCCCTGGGTGCCCTGTTCGACGGTGCCGGGGATCAGCATGTCCCGGACCTTCTTGGTCGGGTCGTCCAGGGAGGGCGCGTCGAGGACCTGGCTCAGGTCGGCGAGCTGGCCGCCCTTGGCGAGGACGTCGACCTTGATCTGCTGGGCGCCGGAGTCGTCGACCACGTCCGGCGGGTTGCCGCCGTTGAAGCGCGGCTGGAGCTTGCCGGCGATCTCCTGGGTGCCCAGGTGGGAGGTGGTGGTGCCCCACTTCTTGTCGAAGGCGGCTTCCCACGCCTTGGCGTAGTCGTCGCCGAACCCGCCCTTGAAGACGACGACGTCCATCTTGCCGCCCTTGGCGACGCCGAAGGGGTTCTCCTTGGAGACGGCACCCTTCGCGGGGCCCTTGGTCGTCGTGTCGCCGCCGGAGGCGCAGGCGGAAAGGACGCTCATCGTCGGGACGGCGATCAGGCCGAGTGCCGCGGAGCGCTTGATCAGGTCCCGGCGGCCGAGGCCCTCACCGGTGCTGTGCTCGCCGTGGGCGGAGGTGGATACCATGCTCAAGTCCTCGCCTTCGTCAGGGGTGTGAAGGAGGAAGGAACACCACGGCGGCTGCCGTGCGCGCGGCATCGCCGCAGGTCCCCACCGTCCCCCCGTCCGGGGCCGCTCGTCTCGCGGCGGCCCGGACGGCCACAGGTATAGTCCACTTCCGCTCGGGTGAGCAAGATCGTGCACAAGTATCTGCCCCGGCTTTTCCGAGTTGAGACCTCACCGTCACCTGGCCGGCCGATACCCGACGGTCCGAAAAAGCGGAAGGGCCGTACCCCCTTTCGGGGATACGGCCCTTCGGACGCCGCTCGGCGTCCGCGTGACTAGCCGCGGATCAGGTTGCGCAGCACGTACTGCATGATGCCGCCGTTGCGGTAGTAGTCCGCCTCACCGGGGGTGTCGATGCGGACGACCGCGTCGAACTCCACACCGGTGTCGGTGGTGACCTTGACGGTGCGCGGGGTGGTGCCGTTGTTCAGCTCCTCCACACCGGTGAAGGAGAAGGTCTCCTCGCCGGTGAGGCCCAGCGCGGCGGCCGAGGCGCCCTCCGGGAACTGGAGCGGGAGCACGCCCATGCCGATCAGGTTCGAGCGGTGGATGCGCTCGTAGGACTCGGCGATGACGGCCTTGACGCCGAGCAGCGCGGTGCCCTTGGCCGCCCAGTCGCGGGACGAGCCCGAGCCGTACTCCTTGCCCGCCAGGATGACCAGCGGGACGCCGGCGGCCTGGTAGTTCTGCGAGGCGTCGTAGATGAAGGAGACCGGCGCGTCGGCCTGGGTGAAGTCGCGCGTGAAGCCGCCCTCGGTGCCCGGCGCGATCTGGTTGCGCAGGCGGATGTTGGCGAACGTACCGCGGATCATCACCTCGTGGTTGCCGCGGCGGGAACCGTAGGAGTTGAAGTCCCGACGCTCGACGCCGTGCTCGGTGAGGTACTTGCCGGCCGGGGTGTCGGCCTTGATCGCACCGGCCGGGGAGATGTGGTCGGTGGTGACCGAGTCGCCCAGCTTCGCCAGCACCCGGGCGCCGGTGATGTCGGAGACCGGGGTGGTCTCCATCGTCATGCCCTCGAAGTAGGGGGGCTTGCGCACGTAGGTGGACTGCGGGTCCCACTCGAACGTATTGCCGGTCGGGATGGACAGCGCCTGCCACTGGGCGTCGCCCGCGAAGACGTCCTGGTAGGACTTGTTGAACATGTCCTCGCCGATGGCGTTCGCCACGACGTCGTTGACCTCGGCCTCGGAGGGCCAGATGTCCTGGAGGTAGACCGGCTTGCCCTCGGTGTCGATGCCGATGGCGTCCTTGGTGATGTCCACCTTCATGGAGCCCGCGATGGCGTACGCGACGACCAGCGGCGGGGAGGCCAGGTAGTTCATCTTGACGTCGGGGTTGATGCGGCCCTCGAAGTTGCGGTTGCCCGAGAGCACCGAGGTGACCGCGAGGTCGGCCTCGTTGATCGCCTTCGAGATCTCCTCGTCCAGCGGACCGGAGTTGCCGATGCAGGTGGTGCAGCCGTAGCCGACCAGGTTGAAGCCCAGCTTGTCCAGGTACGGGGTCAGGCCGGCCTTGTCGAAGTAGTCGGTGACGACCTTCGAGCCCGGGGCCAGGGTGGTCTTGACCCACGGCTTGCGGGTCAGGCCCTTCTCGGCCGCCTTCTTCGCCACGAGCGCCGCGGCGACCATGACGTAGGGGTTCGAGGTGTTGGTGCAGGAGGTGATCGCGGCGACGGTGACGGCGCCGTGGTCGATCTCGAACGACGTGCCGTCCGCCAGCGTGACCAGGGTCGGCTTGGTCGGGATGCCGTCGGCGGAGGCCGGGGCGTCGGACGCCGGGAAGGACTCCTTGCCGGCCTCCTCGTCGTCGCTGACGTAGTTGCGCACGTCGACGGCGAACTGCTCGGCCGCGTTCGCGAGGACGATGCGGTCCTGCGGGCGCTTGGGGCCGGCGATGGAGGGGACGACCGTGGAGAGGTCGAGCTCCAGCTTCTCGGAGAAGTCGGGCTCGGCGGCCGGGTCCAGCCACAGACCCTGCTCCTTGGCGTACGCCTCGACGAGCGCGACCTGCTGGGCGTCGCGGCCGGTCAGGCGCAGGTACTTCAGCGTCTCGTCGTCGATCGGGAAGATCGCGGCGGTCGAGCCGAACTCCGGCGACATGTTGCCGATGGTGGCGCGGTTCGCGAGGGAGGTGGCGGCGACGCCCTCACCGTAGAACTCGACGAACTTGCCGACGACGCCGTGCTTGCGGAGCATCTCGGTGATGGTCAGCACGAGGTCGGTGGCGGTGGTGCCGGTCGGCAGCTCGCCGGTCAGCTTGAAGCCCACGACGCGCGGGATCAGCATGGAGACCGGCTGGCCGAGCATCGCGGCCTCGGCCTCGATGCCGCCGACGCCCCAGCCCAGCACGCCCAGGCCGTTGACCATGGTGGTGTGCGAGTCGGTGCCGACGAGGGTGTCGGGGTAGGCCTGGCCGCCGCGGACCATGACCGTGCGGGCCAGGTGCTCGATGTTGACCTGGTGGACGATGCCGGTGCCCGGGGGGACGACCTTGAACTCGTCGAAGGCGGTCTGGCCCCAGCGCAGGAACTGGTAGCGCTCCTTGTTGCGGCCGTACTCCAGCTCCACGTTCTGGGCGAACGCGTCGTTGGTGCCGAACTTGTCGGCGATGACCGAGTGGTCGATGACCAGCTCGGCCGGGGCCAGCGGGTTGATCTTCGACGGGTCGCCGCCGAGGGCCTTCACGGCCTCGCGCATGGTGGCGAGGTCGACGACGCAGGGGACGCCGGTGAAGTCCTGCATGATCACGCGGGCCGGCGTGAACTGGATCTCCTCGCTGGGCTGCGCCTGCGAATCCCAGTTGCCGAGGGACCGGATGTGGTCGGCGGTGATGTTCGCGCCGTCCTCGGTACGGAGCAGGTTCTCCAGCAGCACCTTCAGGCTGTAGGGAAGGCGGGCCGCGCCCTCGACCTTGTCCAGCCGGAAGATCTCGTACGACTCGTCGCCCACCTGCAGCGTGCTGCGGGCGTCGAAGCTGTTCGCCGACACGACAGTCTCCTTCATGCATGATTTCGCGCGTATAACCGCATCCTGCCGCCACGCCCCATGGCCAATCCGCTAAGGTCGGGCTAAGTTAGGTAACCCTTACCAGCGGGGGCGGCTGCGGTACGCCTTCGGCAGATATCTCGATGTCGAGATAACTCTAGTACATGTCCGGGGGAAGGGACGAGGCGCGCACCCGCAGTCCTGCCGCCACGGTCAGTTGACCGGGCGATTCCGCTTCCCCCGATTCGATCAGCGCCACCAGCGCGGACACCGCGCGGACGGCGATCCGCTCCGGATTCAGGGTGACGGTGGTCACGGGCGGTTCGTTCTCGGCGTACGCCGGATCGTCGCTGGCGCAGACCAGCAGCAGGTCGTGGGGCGTACGGATGCCGTGGCGCGCGGCGGCCGTCAGCGCCTGCCGGCCGCCCGGGTCGTACACGCAGTAGAGGGCCTCGGGCCGGGCCGGGCCGCGAAAGGCGGCGTCGAAGGCGTGACCTGCGCGGTCGTCGGGATCGAAGGGGATCACCAGCGGGTCGGCCCCGCGCTCGGCGCACCACTGTTCGTAGGCGCGGGTGACGGCCCCGGTGTAGAACTCCCGGCCGTAGCCGGAGTGCAGCGCGATGCGCCGGGCTCCGGAGCTCGTGAGGTGGTCGAGCACCTCTCGGGTGGTGCTCGCGTGGTCGTTGTCCACCCATATGTCGCTCGGCCACGGGTCCGGCGGGCGTCCGTCGAAGACCAGCGGCAGGCCGCGGGCGCGCAGGGCGCGCAGCACCGGGTCCCCGGCGGGGCTGTCCAGCAGCAGCATCCCGTCGACGGCGAGGGTGTGCCACAGCGGCTCGCCACCGCGGTCGGCGGGCAGGGTGGTCAGGGCGTAGCCGCGGGCGTGCGCGGCGGAGGTCGCGGCGGTCAGCAGCCGGGAGAAGTAGGCGATGCCCACGAAGTCCCAGGCAGAGCCGGCGTACGTGGTCACCGCCAGCCCGAGGGTGCGGGTACGGGGGCCGCGCCGGGAGCCGTAGCCGAGGCCGGCGGCCACCTCGCGGACCCGGCGGCGGGTGCCGTCGGCGAGCCGGCCGGTGCCGTTGAGGGCGTGCGAGACGGTCGCGGTGGAGACCTCCGCGGCGCGCGCGATGTCGGCGATGGTCGGTCCGGGGCCGGGCACGGGGTCATGGTACGGGCGGAGGTTCCCGGCGAGGGGGTGCGGTGCGCTCGGCGGCGAGGAGGGCCGCGCTCGGGGGCTGGGGCCGGTGCGCTCGGCGGCGAGGAGGGCCGCGCTCGGGGGCGGGTGCGGAATCCGTCGCGCGGGGCGGGTTCCGGTTAAGGGGTTAATCACCCAGTGTCCACGCCACGTACCGGCACCGCCTTACCGATGTCTGGAGTGGCCATGACCCCTTCCCCCTTGTCCCGGCGAGGGCTCCTCGCGTCCGCCGGGGCCGCCTCGGCGGCGACGCTGCTCGGCGCCGGCGCGGCCTCGGCCGCCTCCGGTCCTTCCGGTTCATCCGGTTCGTCCGGTTCATCCGGGGGCCGGGGCTCCGCCGCCCTGGTGTTCCACAACGCCCGGGTCTTCACGGGCCGGCCGGGTGGCGCGCCGGTGGAGGCCGTCGCGGTGGGGCGGGACGGCACGATCCTGGCCACCGGTTCGAGCGCCTCCGTACGCCGGCACGCGGGCCGGGACACCGAGCTGGTCGACGCCCGCGGCAACACGGTGATGAGCGGAATCCACGACGGGCACGTCCACCCGCTGGGCGCCGGCGAGCGGTCGCTGCGTCCCTCGCTGGCGAGCGCGGAGACCACCGTGGCGGAACTCACCGCCCTGCTGACCGGGTTCCTCGCCGACACCGGCGGCGCGGGCGCCGAGCCCGACGGGTGGTTGGTGGTGGAGGACTGGAACCCGGTCGGGCTGCTGCCGACGGGGACCGCCCCGCACCACGCGATGCTGGACGCGCTGCCCACGCGGCGCCCCGTCGTCCTGGTCGGCGGCGACGGGCACAACCTGTGGGCGAACCAGCGGGCCCTGGACATCGCCGGGATCACGGCGGCCACCCCCGACCCGGTCGGCGGCAAGGTGGTCAAGGGGGCCGACGGAGCGCCGACGGGCGTGCTCAAGGACGACGCGCAGGACCTGGTGAAGCGGCACGTCCCCGAACCGTCCACCGCCGAACTGGTGGCGGCCTGCGCCAAGGTGCTGGAGCTGGCCGCCGCCTCCGGGGTCACGACCATGATGGACGCCCTGGTCGGCCGGCACGAGCTGGAGCTCTACCGGGCGCTGTCGACGGCGGGGAAGCTGCCCCAGCGGATCGTGCCCGCCATCCGGCTGGACGCCGGGCAGGCCAAGGACCCGGCCGCTTCGCTGGCGTACGCGCGCGGGCTGCGCCGGGAGTTCGAGGGGGTGCGGGGGCTCCGGTTCGGGATGATCAAGGTGTTCCTGGACGGGGTCATCGAGTACCCGGCGCAGACGGCGGCGCTGTTGGAGCCGTACCTGGACGGAGCGGGCAAACCGACCACCAACCGGGGGGAGCTGTACACGTCGGCGGCCGACTACGGCCGGCTGTCCGCGGCCTTCAACGCGGCCGGCTGGCAGATGCACGCCCATGGCCTGGGCGACCGGGCGGTCCGTACCGCTTTGGACGGGTACGAGTACGCCAGGCGGGTGACGGGCCATCGGGACGCGCGCAACGCGATCGCCCACCTCCAGATCGTCGATCCGGCCGATCTGCCCCGTTTCGCCCGGCTCGGCGTGGCCGTCTGCATGCAGCTCCAGTGGGCGTCGCGCGACACCTGGACGATGGAGGCGCTGCTGCCCTATATCGGGCCGCGGCGGCACCGTTGGATGTACCCGGCACGGAGCATCGAGAAGGCCGGGGCGCGCCTGACGGGCGGCTCGGACTGGCCGGTGGACGTCCTCCAGGTGTGGAACCAATTGCGGACGGCGATCGATCGGCGGGGCGCGTTCGGCGACGGGGAGCTGTACCGGGAGCTGGAGGGGCTGAGCCGGGACTCCGCCTTGCGGATGCACACCTCGGGCACGGCCTGGCAGTTGCGCCAGGAGGCGTTGACCGGCACGGTGGAGACGGGCAAGGCGGCCGACATCGTGCTGCTGGACCGGGACGTGACCCGCTGCCCGGTGGCCGACATCAGTGACACCGGTGTACGCATGACGCTGGTCGGCGGGCGCGTGGTGCACGACGCGGAGTCCGCGTCGGGCCGGGCGGCTTCGGCCCGCGCGCAGCGCGCGCGCTCGGCCCCGCGACCGGTTTCGTACGCGGCCGTGCACGGCGGCCGACACCACGCCTGCGGGCACTGAACGGGCGCCGGTTCGGGGCCCGTCGGCTGACTCGGGGTCAACCGGCGGGCCTTCCCGCCACTGTGGGTAACACCCGTCTGCCACGCCCCGTTCGGCCCCCATCTCATATCTGAGATACGGTGCACCCATGGCAGACGACTACCTCGTACGTATCGGCAAGCTCATCCGTGACGCCCGTCAGCACCGGGGCTGGACACAGAGTCAGCTCGCCGACGCGCTCGGCACCAGCCAGAGCGCCGTCAACCGGATCGAACGCGGCAACCAGAACATCAGCCTTGAGATGATCGCCCGAATCGGTGAAGCTCTCGACAGCGAGATCGTCTCCCTGGGCTACGCCGGACCCATGCACCTGCGGGTCGTCGGCGGCCGCCGCCTCTCCGGTGCCATCGACGTCAAGACGAGCAAGAACGCGTGCGTGGCGCTGCTCTGCGGCTCGCTGCTCAACAAGGGCCGTACGGTCCTCAGGCGCGTCGCCCGCATCGAAGAGGTGTACCGCCTCCTCGAAGTCCTGAACTCCATCGGTGTCCGTACCCGCTGGATCAACGACGGCGTGGACCTGGAGATCGTCCCGCCGGCCCGCCTCGACATGGACGCCATGGACGCGGACGCGGCCCGCCGGACGCGCAGCATCATCATGTTCCTGGGCCCGCTGCTGCACCGCATGGACCAGTTCCGGCTGCCGTACGCCGGCGGTTGCGACCTCGGCACCCGCACCATCGAGCCGCACATGATCGCCCTGCGCCGCTTCGGCCTGGAGATCACCGCGACCGAGGGCATCTACCACGCCCAGGTCGCCGCCGGGGTCTCCCCCGACCGCCCGATCGTCCTGACCGAGCGCGGGGACACGGTGACGGAGAACGCGCTGCTGGCCGCGGCCCGGCACGACGGCGTGTCCGTCATCCGCAACGCCTCCTCCAACTACATGGTCCAGGACCTCTGCTTCTTCCTGGAGACCCTGGGCGTCAAGGTCGAGGGCGTCGGCACCACCACCCTCACCGTCCACGGCGTCCCGAACATCGACGTCGACGTCGACTACTCGCCCTCCGAGGACCCGGTCGAGGCGATGAGCCTGCTGGCCGCGGCCGTGGTCACCGAGTCCGAACTGACCATCCGCCGGGTGCCGATCGAGTTCATGGAGATCGAGCTCGCGGTGCTGGAGGAGATGGGCCTGGACCACGACCGCTCCGCGGAGTACACCGCCGACAACGGCCGTACCCGCCTGGTCGACCTGACGGTCCGCCCGTCGAAGCTCGAAGCCCCCATCGACAAGATCCACCCGATGCCGTTCCCCGGGTTGAACATCGACAACGTCCCGTTCTTCGCGGCCATCGCCGCCGTCGCCCAGGGCCAGACCCTGATCCACGACTGGGTGTACGACAACCGGGCCATCTACCTGACCGACCTCAACCGCCTCGGTGGCCGCCTCCAACTCCTGGACCCCCACCGCGTCCTGGTCGAGGGCCCGACCCGCTGGCGCGCGGCGGAGATGATGTGCCCGCCCGCCCTCCGCCCGGCGGTGGTCGTCCTCCTGGCGATGATGGCGGCCGAGGGCACCTCGGTCCTGCGCAACGTCTACGTCATCAACCGCGGCTACGAGGAACTGGCGGAACGCCTCAACTCGGTCGGCGCCCAGATCGAGATCTTCCGCGACATCTAGACCCCGTGGGGGGGAACGTCCGTCGCACGGGTCGGCTCCGCGGTGCGTGGCGGCGCGGGGCGGCCGGGGTTTCCCGACCCGGCGCTACCGTGGTGCGGGTGACGGGAATCGATGCCGACCGGCGGTGGTCCGAGTCCATGCCGGCGGCCTACGAACGCTACCTCGCGCCGGTGGTCTTCCGGCCCTTCGCCGAGGACCTGGCCGCCCGGGCGGCGGCGCTCCGTCCCCGGCGGGTCCTCGAACTCGCCGCGGGTACCGGCGTCCTGACGTCGGAACTGCTGGCGGCGGCACCATCGGCCGAGGTGACGGCCACCGACCTGAACGAGGCCATGGTCGCCTTCGGGTCCTCCCGGGCCCCGGGAGCCGGGTGGCGGCAGGCCGACGCGCAGCGACTGCCGTTCCCGGAGGGCGGCTTCGACCTGGTGGTCTGCCAGTTCGGCGTGATGTTCTTCCCCGACCGGGTCGCGGCCTACGTCGAGGCCCGCCGCGTGCTGGCCCCGGGCGGCCGGTTCCTGTTCAACACCTGGGGCCCGCTCGGCACGCACGCCTTCGACGCCGCGGTACAGGCCGGGCTGGAGCGCGCCTTTCCGGTCGACCCGCCGCGGTTCCTCCCCACGGTCCCGCACGGCTACGCCGACCCCGCCGTCGTGGCCGCTGAACTGGCGGCCGCCGGGTTCGCCGTCGAGGAGGAGCAGGAGCTGACGTTGGAGGGCCGGGCCGCGTCGGCCTCCGACGTCGCCATCGGGTTCCTCACCGGGACGCCGGTCCGCGCGGCCGTAGCGGAGCGCGGCGACGGGCCGGCGGTCCGAGCCACCGTCATCGATGAGACGACCGCGCGGCTGGGCCCGGGGCCGGTTGCCGCCCCGATGACGGCGTACGTCTTCCGCGGGGCGGCCTGAACGCGGGGCAGACCCACGCCGGGGAACGCCTCGGCCCCCGCCGCCCACCAGGAGCGGCGGAATCCGGCCAGTGCGGACCGGACGGGTGGTGGGCGGAGCGGCAGAATCGGGGGTTCGGACGGCGTCGAGGGGGCGGCCATGGGAGTGGACAGTACGACGGGGACACGCGCGGGTACGGAGGTCCCGGTGTTGGCCGGGGCGCCGTTGTTGGGGTCGCTGTTCGACCTGACCTCGGATTCGCTCGGTACCTATCTGCGCGCACAGCAGCGCCACGGTGACGTCGTGCGCGTCAGCGCCGGACCGCCCGGGCTGCGTACCGAGCTGTACTGCGTGTTCTCCGCGGAGGGCGCACAGCAGGTCCTGGCATCGGAATCGGCCAACTTCCGCAAGGACAACCCCTTTTACCAGGAGATCCGCGAGTCCCTCGGAAACGGGCTGCTGACCAGCCAGGACGAGGAGTACCTGCGCCAGCGCCGGTTGGTCCAGCCGCTGTTCACCCGCCGCCGGGTGGACGGCTACGCGAGCGCCGTGGTGGCCGAGACCCGGGCGACGCTCGACACCTGGGTGGGGGCGGCGGACGGGATCGTCGACGTCTCCGACGAGATGACGCGGCTCGCGCTGCGCGCGGTGGCCAGGATCCTGTTCGGCACCGATGTGGACGCCACCATCGACGTCATCGACCGGTCCTTCCCCGTCATCACGGAGTACGTGCTGCGGCGCGGCTACTCTCCCGCGAACATCCCGCGGAGCTGGCCCACCCCGGGCAACCGCCGGGCCGCCGCCGCGATGGACGAGTTGTACGCGGTCTGCGACCGGATCATCGCCGAGCGGCGGCGGGGCGGCGCCGACGGCACGGACGGGACGGACGGGGCGGAGGGCACGGAGGGGGACGACCTGCTGACGCTGCTCGCCGCCGCGCAGAGCGCCGACGACGCCGCCTTCGACGCCGGCGAGTTGCGCGACCAGGTGCTGATCTTCCTGCTCGCCGGTCACGAGACGACCGCCACCTCGCTGGCCTTCGCGCTCCACCTGCTGGGCCGCCACCCCGAGCACCAGGAGCGGGCGTACGAGGAGATCTCGCGGGCGCTGGGCGACCGTGAGCCCGAGGCCGCCGACCTCGACCGGCTGCCGTACCTCACACAGGTGCTCAAGGAGGCGATGCGGCTCTACCCCGCGGCCCCGGTGATGGGCCGCAAGGCCGTGGCCGCGAGCCGGATCGGCGGGCTCACCGTCCCGGCCGGTGCCAACGTGATCGTCGCTCCGTGGGTCACGCACCGCCACCCCGACCACTGGCCCGACCCCGAGCGTTTCGACCCGGAGCGGTTCACCCCCGAGGCGGAGGCCGGCCGCCCCCGCTACGCCTGGTTCCCCTTCGGGGGCGGCCCGCGCGCCTGCATCGGTCAGCACTTCTCCATGCTGGAGTCGGTGATCGCGCTCGCCGTGATGCTCCGGGAGTACGAGTTCGAGGCCGTGGACCGGGAGGTCCCGGTCGGCGTCGGCATCACCCTGCGCGCGGACGGACCGGCCCGCTGCCGGCTGCGCCGGCGGACGCGGGAGCGTACGGAGGGAGCCTAAACGGCCGCCGTCGGGGTGTGGTTGCCCTGGAGGCGGGCCAGGTCCGAGGGTCGGACCTGGATGACCACCAGGGCGATCACCGCCGCCATCAGGGCGAACGCGGCGGCCACGATGAAGGCCGTGCTCACGCCGGAGGTCAGCACCTGATCGCCCCAGGGGTCGGGGAGTCGGCCGGTGCGCAGGAACATCGCCCGCTGTGCGGGGTCGGCGGTGGCGAGGAAGGCCGGGACCTGGGTGTGGGCCTCGTTGCGGCTCGCGGTGCCGAAGACCGTGACGAGGATGGACAGGCCGAGCGAGCCGCCCACCTGCTGCGTGGTGTTGAGGAGTCCGGAGGCCGCTCCCGACTCCCGGTCGGGGACGTTGGACAGGGCCATCAGCGTCAGCGAGACGAACTGCATGCCCATGCCGACGCCGAAGATGAGCATCGGTCCGAGGATGCTGCCGAGGTAGGTGGAGTGCACGTCCGTCTGCGTCAGCCAGGCCAGGCCCGACGCCGTACAGAGCGCGCCGCCCACCATGAACGGTTTGGGCCCGAACCTCGGCAGGAGCCGGGAGGCGAGACCCGCGCCGATCGCGATGACGACGCTGATCGGCAGGAACGCGAGGCCCGCGCTGAGGGGGCTGAATCCCAGCACGTTCTGTACGAAGAGGGTCAGGAAGAAGAACATGCCGAACATCGCGCAGGCGAGGAAGAGCATGATGCCGTAGGTACCGGCCCGGTTGCGGTCGGCGAACATGTGCAGGGGCGTGATCGGCTGTGGCGAGCGCCGCTCGTTCACTATGAAGAGGGTCAGCAGGACCACGGCGGCGCCGAACGAGCCGAGGGTCAGGCTGTCGCGCCAACCCTCCTGGGACGCACGGATGAATCCGTAGACGAGGGCGACCATGCCGGTCGTGCACAACAGCGCGCCCGCGAAGTCGAAGTGCCCCGGATGGCGTTCGGACTCCTTGATGACCCTGGTGGCCGTGAAGGCGATGGCCAGTGCGATCGGGACGTTGACGAAGAACACCCAGCGCCAGTCGAGCCATTCGACGAGGATGCCGCCGGCCAGGAGTCCGATGGCGCCGCCGCCCGCCGAGACCGCGGCGAACACCCCGAAGGCCCGGTTGCGCGCCGGTCCCTCGCGGAAGGTGGTGGTGATCAGCGCGAGGGCGGTCGGTGAGGCGATGGCGCCGCCCATTCCCTGGAGGGCCCGGGCGCCCATCAGTTGCCCCTCGTTCTGGGCGAGTCCACCGAGCAGCGAGGCGAGGCCGAAGAGCAGCACGCCGAAGATGAAGACGCGTTTGCGGCCGAGGATGTCGCCCGTGCGACCGCCGAGGAGCAACAGGCCGCCGAAGGTGAGGGTGTAGGCGTTGACGACCCACGAAAGGCTTTCGGTGGAGAACCCGAGTGCGGTCTGGATGTGCGGCAGCGCGATGTTCACGATGGTGATGTCCAGCACGACCATGAGCTGGCAGGAGGCGATGACGAACAGGGCGAGGCCGTTCCCGTGCCCTTCTCGGACCGCGCCGGCGGCCCCCGTGCTGGTCGGCGATGTTTTCCCGTCCACCCCTACGACGCTAAACCTGCCCCCGGGGCCCCACCACTCGAATGGCCTAACCGCGGCACCACGGAACCGGAGCTATGCAGTGTGATATTTCACATGGCAGACTGCCGATCATGGATGACTTCCTCAGGCTCTCCGCGGCCACCGGCCGGTTCACCTACGGCGCCCCGCGCGCCTTCGCCTTCGGTGACGAGGGGCGGCTGCTCTGGTTCCTGCGCTCGACGGGCCCCACCGACCCGGTCGACGCCCTGTGGGTCCTCGACACCTCGACCGGCACCGAAACCCTCCTCGCCGACCCCAGCCGGCTCGCCGCCGGCGCCCTGCCCACCGCCGAACGCCGGCTGCGCGAACGGGTCCGGCTCGTCGCGGCCGGGATCGGTTCGTACGCCCTCTCCGGCGACGGCCGCCACGCCGCGTTCGCGCTCGGCGGGCGGCTGTACGGGGTCACCTGCGACGGCGCCGCGCCTCCCGGGGAGATCCCCGCCGCCGGCCCCGCGATGGACCCGCGCCCCAACGCGGACGGCACACGCGTCGCGTACGTCAGCGGCGACGCCCTCCACACCGTGCCCGGCGGTCGGGTCAGCCCCGACGACGGAGCCCGCTGGGGCCTCGCGGAGTTCGCGGCGGCCGAGGAACTCGGCCGCGACCGCGGCCACTGGTGGTCCCCCGACGGGCGGACCCTGCTGGCCGCCCGGGTCGACGAGTCCGCCCTCCAGCGGCGCTGGATCGGCGACCCGGCGCACCCCGAGCTTCCGGTCGAGGACTTCGCGTACCCGGAGGCGGGCGGCCCCAACGCCGATGTCCAGCTGTGGGTGCTCGGGCCGGGCGGGGACCGGGTACGGCTCGACTGGGACGCCGAGACCTACCCGTACGTCTCGGACGCCGGGTGGGAATCGGCCGGGGAGATCCTGCTGACGGTCCAGGACCGGCTCCAGCGCACGGTGCTGCTGCTCGGCGCCGACCCGGTGACCGGCGCGACCCGCGAACTGTCCCGCACCACGCACCCCCAGTGGGTGGACCCGCTGCCCGGGACCCCGGCCCGGCTGCCCGACGGGCGGATGCTGACGGCCGCCGACACCCCGGGCGGGACCGCACGCGCCCTCGCCGTCGATGGCAAGCTCCTGACCGGCGACGGGATCCAGGTCCGCCGGGTGGCCGGGGCGCACGAGGGCCGGCTGCTGATCGAGGCCGGGCGGCGCGACCCCGCCGAGCAGCAGGTGCTCCTCCTCGACCTCGACACCGGTGAGCTGACCGCGCTCGCCGACGGGCCGGGCGTGCACACCGTGCTGGCCTCGTCCGGGGCGCTGCTGCTGACGGCCGCGGGCGCGGACGGGATACGCCGGACCGTACGCACCGCCGGCGGGCGGGAGTCCAGCCCCCTCGACCGGGCCGAACCGCTCCCCCACCGCGTGGCGCCGGTGCTGGAGCGGGTCACCGAACACCGCGTCCCCACCGCCCTGGTGCTCCCGCGCGGGCACGTGCCCGGGACCAGACTGCCGGTACTGGTGGACGGCTACGGCGGGCCCGGGTTCCAGGACGTCTCGGTGGAGCCGAGGCGCTGGCAGCACCGCCAGTGGTGGGCCGACCAGGGCTTCGCGGTGGTCACCATCGACAACCGGGGTACCCCGTACGTCTCACCGGCCTACACCCACGCCATGTACCGGGGCTTTTCGGACGTCACCCTGGAGGACCAGGCGGCCGCCCTCCAGGCGCTCGGCGCCCGCCACCGGGACCTCGACCTCAGCCGGGTCGGGGTGCGCGGCTGGTCGTACGGCGGCTACCTGGCGGCCCTCGCCGTACTGCGCCGGCCCGACCTCTTCCACGCGGCCGCCGCCGGTGCCGCTCCGACCGACTTCCGGCACTACGACACCGCGTACACCGAGCGCTACCTGGGGCTCCCCCAGGAGCACCCCCGGGTGTACGAGCGGGACTCGCTGATCCCGGACGCGCCCCGGCTGACCCGGCCCCTGCTGCTCATCACGGGTCTGGCCGACGACAACGTCCACCCGTCCCACACCCTGCGCCTGTCGCGGGCCCTGACGGACGCGGGCCGGCCGCACCGGCTGCTGGCGCTGCCGGGCGTCACGCACATGACGCCCGGCGGCACCCGGGAGCAGGTCATGCTCCAGGAACTGGACTTCTTCCGTCGGGAGTTGGGGCTCTGACCGGTGCGGGGCCCCGGAGCCGATCGGGTCGGCTCCGGGGCCCCCCTTCTTCCCCGGGTCCCCGTCAGTCCCCCGGGAAGTGGCAGGCCACCTCGCGCGCGGCGGCGATCCGCAGCACCGGGCGTTCGGTGCGACAGATGTCCTGGGCCTTGGGGCAGCGCGGGTGGAAGGTGCACCCGGGCGGTGGGGCGGCCGGACTCGGCGGGTCGCCGAGCAGCACGATCCGCTCGCGCCGCCGCTCCGCCGCCGGGTCCGGCAGCGGGACGGCCGACAACAGAGCCCGGGTGTAGGGGTGTTGCGGGTCGTCGTACAGGAGGTGCTTCGCGCCGATCTCCACGACGCGCCCCAGGTACATCACGGCGACCCGGTCGCTGACCCGTTTGACGACCGACAGGTCGTGCGCGATGAACACGTAGGCCAGGCCCAGTTCGCGGCGCAGCCGCTCCATCAGGTTGACGATCTGGGCCTGTACGGAGACGTCGAGGGCGGAGACCGGTTCGTCGGCGATGATCAGCTTCGGGCTGGTGGCGAGCGAGCGGGCGATCCCGATGCGCTGGGCCTGGCCGCCGGAGAACTCGTGCGGGTAGCGGTCGATGTGCTCGGGGATCAACCCGACGAGTTCCATCAGGTCGGCGGCCCGGCGGCGGGCGTCCGACGCGCTCCACCCCTGGACCAGCAGCGGGTCGGAGATGATCCGGGCCACCGTCTGGCGCGGGTTGAGCGAGGAGTGCGGGTCCTGGAACACCATCTGGAGGTGCCTGCGCAGCGGTCGCAGGGCGCCCTGGGACAGCCGGCTGATGTCCCGGCCCTCGAACTCGACGCTGCCGGCGGTCGGTTCCAGCAAGCGCACCAGCATCCGGCCCGTCGTGGACTTGCCGCAGCCCGACTCTCCCACCAGGCCCAGGGTCTCCCCCTCGCCCAGGTCGAAGGAGACCCCGTCGACGGCGCGCACGGGCGCCCCCCGGCGCCCGGTCACCGACCGCCGGCCGGGGAAGGTCATGGTCAGGTCGCGTACGGAGAGCAGCGCCCCCGGTGTGTCGGTCATCGGGTCACCTCGGCGGGGGCGCCGGCTCCGGCGAAGTGGCAGGCGACGGTGCGCTCGGGCCCTTCCCCGTAGGGTTCGAGCTCCGGGCGTTCTCCGGTGCAGCGCGCCGCCGCCTTGGGGCAGCGCGGGGCGAAGGCACATCCCGGGGCGGGGGTCAGGAGGGACGGCGGGGAGCCGGGGATGGCCCGCAGGGGCGCGTCGTCGGCGTCGTCGAGCCGGGGCAGGGAGTCCAACAGCCCCCGGGTGTAGGGGTGGGCGGGCTCGGCGAACAGTTGGTCGACGGGCGCCTGTTCCGCGGCCCGGCCCCCGTACATGACCAGCACCTCGTGGGCGACGCGGGCCACCACGCCCAGGTCGTGGGTGATCATCACGACACCGAGGCCGCGGTCCTGTTGCAGGCGGGCGATCAGTTCGAGGATCTGGGCCTGCACGGTGACGTCGAGGGCGGTGGTCGGCTCGTCGGCGATCAGCAGGTCCGGTTCGCAGGCCAGCGCCATCGCGATCATCGCGCGTTGCCGCATGCCTCCGGAGAACTGGTGGGGGTACTCCCCGGCGCGCCGGGCGGGCTCGGGGATGCCGACCTCGCCGAGCATGTCGACGGCGCGTTTGCGGGCGGCGGCCCGGCCCGCCTTGAAGTGCACCCGGAAGTGCTCGGCGATCTGTTCGCCGACCGTGTAGTAGGGGTGCAGGCTGGACAGCGGGTCCTGGAAGATCATGGCCATCTTGCGGCCGCGCAGCCGGGACAGTTCCCGCTCGGACAGGCCGGTGAGCTCCCGCCCGTCCAGGGCGACGGAACCGCCGATCTCGGCTCCCCGGTGCAGGCCCATGACGGCGAGCGAGGTGACGGACTTGCCCGAGCCGGATTCCCCGACGATGCCGAGGGTGCGGCCGGCCTCGACGGTGAAACCGAGGGAGTCCACGGCCCGTACGGAGCCGCGCGGGGTGGTGAACGTGACGCGCAGATCGCGTACTTCAAGGAGAGCGGCCATCAGTACCTCACCCTCGGGTCGATGACGGCGTACAGGAGGTCGACGGCGAGGTTGGCGACGACGATGAAGAACGCGGCGAGCAGTGTGACGCCGAGCACCACCGGCTGGTCGGAGCTGACGAGCGCGCCGTAGAAGAGCCGTCCGATGCCGGGGAGGCCGAAGATGGACTCGGTGATGACGGCGCCGGCGAGGAGTCCGCCCAGGTCCATCCCGAAGATGGTGAGGATCGGGGTCATCCCGGAGCGCAGTCCGTGCTTGACCACGACGGTGCGTTCGGGCATGCCCTTGGCGCGGGCGGTACGGATGTACGGCTCGGCCATCGCCTCGATCATGGAACCGCGGCTCTGGCGGGCGTACATGGCGGCGTACAGCAGGGCGAGCGCGGTCCAGGGCAGCAGCAGGTTCGACGCCCAGCCGACCGGGTCGTCGCCGAAGGAATGGTAAGAGGGGTAGGGCAGCAGCCCGGCGACGCGGATGACTCCGTAGATCAGCATCACGGAGGTGAAGTAGACGGGCAGCGAGGCGGCGGCGACGGCGCCGACCATCAGGACCTTGTCGGTGGCGGTGTCCTTGCGCAGGGCGGCGGTGACCCCGGCGCCGAGGCCGAGCAGCAGCCAGAGCACCGCGGCGCCGAGGGCGAGGGACGCGGAGACCGGCAGCCGGTCCATGAGCAGGTCCCAGACGGGGAGGGAGTTCTCGTACGAGTAGCCGAGGCAGGGGAAGTCGCACTGGACGGCGTACTGGCCGCTGCCGAGGGTGCGGCCGGTGAAGATGCCGCTCAGGAAGTCGAGGAACTGTCGCCACAGGGGCAGGTCGAGGCCGAGGTAGTTCCGTACGTCGGCGAGCCGTTCGGGACTACAGGTCTTGCCGCAGGCGGCCGCGGCGGGGTCGGAGGGCAGGACGTAGAAGATGAGGAAGGTCACGGCGGCGATGGCGAGCAGGACGCCGGCGAGGGCGAGCAGCCGGCGGACCAGGTAGAGGATCACGTCCGGCCGCCCCTCGGGTCGAGGATGTCGCGCAGGGCGTCGCCGAGGAGGGTGAAGGCGAGGACGGCCAGGAAGAGGAAGACGCTCGGGATGACGAAGTACATGGGGTCGGTCTCGTAGTAGGCCACGGACTCGGCGATCATCTGGCCCCAGGACGGGGTGGGTGGGCGGACTCCGACGCCGAGGTAGCTGAGGGCGGCCTCGGTGCTGATCATGCCGGGGATCAGCAGGGTGGTGTAGGCGATGACCGGGCCCGAGACACCGGGGAGGATGTCGCGGGTCAGGATGCGCCAGGCGCCGGAGCCGCCGACGCGGGCGGCGTCGACGTATTCGCGGTGTTTGAGCGAGAGGGTCTGGCCGCGGACGACGCGGGCGACGCCGGGCCAGCCGAAGAGGCCGATGACGGCCGTCATGAGCACGATGCGGTTGACGTCCTTGGCCACCGACAGGACCGCGATCATGAAGATGAGCGAGGGGAAGGACATGGTCAGGTCCATCAGGCGGGAGAGCACCGCGTCGGTGCGTCCGCCGAAGTAGCCGGCGGCGATACCGGCGGCCGTGCCGGTGACCACCACGATCGCGGTGGCGGCGAAGGCGATCAGGAGGGAGACCTGGGCGCCGTTCACGACGCGGGAGAAGAGGTCGCGGCCGGTGACGGGTTCGACGCCGAGCCAGTGGTCGGGGCTGATCCCGCCGAGGGAGCCGAGCGGTTGCCCGCCGAGGTAGGGGTCGATGGCGGTCTTGTCGAACTCGTCCGGGGCCCAGCCGCCGAGGGTCCCCAACCAGGGGGCGGTGACGGCCATCAGGACGAAGAGGAGGACGACGCAGAGGCTGACGCGGACGGCGGGGCGGCGGCGGAGTTCCCGCCGGGCGAGCTGCCAGGGGCTGCTGCCCGGGGGGACCTCCTTGACCGGTGCGCCCTGTGCCGGTGCGGTGGTGGTCATGGGTTCAGGGCCTCGCGGTCTCAGCCCTGGCTCTTCGCCGGGTCCTTGAGGCCGACGCCGGCGTAGTCGATGGTGCCGGTCCAGGCGGGGTGGCCGTAGGCGCCCGCGATGTTGGGGCCGACGAGCAGGGGCTTGCGCTCCAGCAGGACCGGCACCGCCGGCGACTTCTTGATGATCTCCGCGTCGAGGTCGATCCACGCCTGGGCGGCCTGCTTGGGGTCGGCCATGGCGTTGATCTCGTCGATCCGCTTCATGGTGGCCTCGTCGCGGAACTGGCTGTAGTTGCCCTGGTTGCCCTTGTCCTTGATGTTGCGTCCGTCGAAGACGAACGGGATCCACGTGGAGCCGGAGGGGTAGTCGGGGCACCAGCCGCTGTAGGTCATGTCGGGCGTGGTGGAGAGGTCGCCGATGACGTCGTAGTAGGCGCCCGGGTCGACGGTGTCGATGACCACCTCGACGCCGGCGCGGGCCAGGCCCTGCTGGATGGCCTCGGCGCGGCCCTTGTCGCCGGTGGACACGGCGAGGGAGACCTTCAGCTTCTCCTTGCCGGCGGCCTTGAGGAGTTCCTTGGCCTTGGCCGGGTCGCCGGACGGGGCGATCTTCAGGGTGTCGGGCTGCTCGCCGCCGGACAGGGCCGGGGGCAGGTAGGCGGTGGCGACCTCGTTGAGGGCCGGTCCGCCGCCCGCGGTGATCACCGATTCCTTGTCGACGGCGTACTGCATGGCCTCGCGGACCTTGGGGTCGTTGAAGGGCGGCCGGGAGGTGTTGAGCTGGAGCATGACCGTACAGCCCTGGGACTCGGCGAGCAGGCGGGCCTTGACGTCGGGCTTGGGCAGCACCTTGGGGGCGCTCTCGGGCCGCATGGTGGAGTACTGGACGGCGGAGGCGTCGGCGCCCTCGCCGGCGATGATCCGGTCGTCGATCTGGCCGCCCTTGAGGCCCATGACGACGACGAACCTGTCCGGGTACGCCTTGCGGACGGTGTCGGTCTTGGCGTCCCAGTGTTCGTTGCGGACCAGGACCAGCTTCTTGTCGCGGTCGTAGGACTCGATCTTGTACGGACCGGAGGAGAACGGGCGGGCGTCGTACTGCGTGCCCTTCTCCTGCGACTGAGGCACGGGCGCGAAGGTGGGCAGCGTGGTGGTGGCGGAGAACTCGGCGACGGGGCGCTTCAGTTCGAAGACGATCGTACGGTCGTCGGGGGTCTTCACGGAGTCCAGGTGCTGCCCTTGCAGCGGGCCCTTGTAGCCCTCGCCGCCGGCCAGGTACTGGGCGGCGTAGTCGGCGCCGCCGGTCAGGTCGGGGGCGAAGGAGCGCTCGACGTTGTACTTGATGTCCTGGGCCTTGACGGGTGTGCCGTCCTCGTACTTCACGCCCTCCTTGAGGGTGAACGTCCAGGTCTTGCCGCCGTTGGAAGGGGTGCCGAGGTCGGTGGCGAGGTCGGGGACGAGTTCGCTGCCGGCCTTGCCGGGCTCGGCCTTGAAGGTGACCAGCGTGCGGTAGAGGAGGCGGGTGCCGAAGTCCATCGCCGGCATCGTCCAGTTGCGTGCGGGGTCGAGGTGGGAGAAGTCCTGGTTGGACAGGACGGTGAGCGTCCCTCCCTTGACCGGGGTTCCGCCCACGGTCTTGCCGTCGTTGCCTGCCGCGGGGTTGGCGGCACCCGCGCCGCCGGCCGAGCCCTTCTTGGGGTCGGAGCAACCCGAGGCGCCGAGTGCGAGAGCTGCCACCAGGGCTGTGGCGAGGGCGAGTTGGGTGCGCTTGGTCATGGTCACTCCAGTGAAGGGCCGCGCTCTATGATGTGACCGGTAACATAGTAATGTGAAATTGTACTGACAAGAGGTTGGCGCCGCCGTTATCCAGCCGTGTCCAAAAAGGTTGCCCTGTAAGGGAGTTGGGGCCGTCAGACGCCGGAGCCCAGGCCGCCCGAGGGGCGGCCGACCGGCTCGTCGCGGCCCTGGGCCCACAGGGAACGGACGTGACCCAGGTGACGGACCATGCACGCCTCGGCCGCCGCCGCGTCGCCGCTGATCATCAGGTCGAGCAGCTCGATGTGCTCCTCGGCCGAGGAGACCAGCTTGCCGGCCTCGTCCAGGCCGGTCAGGCCGTAGAGGCGGGAGCGCTTGCGCAGGTCGCCGACCGTCTCGACGAGACGGTCGTTGCCGGAGAGCGCCAACAGGCTGAGGTGGAAGCGGCGGTCCGCCTCCAGGTAGCCGATCAGGTTGTGCTCGCGGGCGCTGCTGACGATCTCCTCCGCGATGGGGCGCAGGGCCTCCAACTGCTCCGCCGTCGCGACCGCGGTGATCCGGCCGATGGTCGGCACCTCGATCATCGTGCGCAGCTCGGTGTACTGGTCCAGGTCCCGCTCGCTGACCTCGGTGATCCGGAAGCCCTTGTTGCGCACGGGCTCGACCAGCCCCTCGCGGGCGAGGTCGAGCATGGCCTCGCGGACGGGGGTGGCCGACACGCCGAGTTCGGCCGCGAGACCCGGCGCCGAGTAGACGCTTCCCGGCCGCAACTCACCCGCGATCAGGGCGGCTCGGAGAGCGTGACCGACCTGGTCGCGCAGTCGTTCCTGGGCCTTGATGAGGCTGTGCTGCTTCAGGTCACCCATTGCTGTTCCTCCGAAATCGCAGAGGGACAGCGTACAATGTCACGTTGCTTCGGCGGTCCCCACCGTCCGGAACAGGGCGACCGCCACGGCCAGATCCTCCCAGGCCATCCCCACGCTCTTGAAGAGCCGCGGACCGCCTTCCCGCCCCGGCGCCGGATGGCGGCCGGCGACGAGGTCGGCGAGGGTGCCGGCGATATGACCCGGTCCGATCGCGCCCTCCGCCTCCGGGATCAGCAGATCGCCCGCCTCGCGCAGGGCCGCCGCGCGCGACTCCACGTACACGGCCGACCGGCGCACCAGCGTGGTGTCGGTCTCCCGGGCGTCCGGTTCGTGCGAGCCGACCGCGACGACCGTCGCACCGGGACGGACCAGCCGCCCGTCGAACAGCGGGGTACGGGCGGTGGTGCAGCAGAGCACCACGTCCGCGCCGGACACGTCCTCGGGCGTACCGGTCCGGGCGGCGAGCCCCAGGGCCCGGGCGTGCGCGGCGAGCCGCTCGGCCCGCTCCGGCGCGCGGGCGACCACGGTGACCCGGGCCAACTCCCGCTCCGCGCGCAGGGCTTCGAGGTGCCCGTACGCCTGCGGCCCCGCCCCGAACAGGACCAGGGTGAGCGGCCGGTCCCGCGGCGCGAGGTACCGCAGGGCCAGCGCCGACACCGCCGGCGTGCGCAGGGCGGTCAGCGCCGCCCCGTCCAGCAGGGCCAGGGGGCGCAGGGTGGGGCCGTCCAGGAGGAGGTAGGAGCCGGTGATCCGGGGCAGCCCGAGGGCGGCGTTGCCCGGCGCGACCCCCGCGATCTTCACCCCGGCGTACGCGCCCGCCGCGGCCGGCATCAGCAGCAGTTCCCCGGCGGGCACGGGTACGGCGCCGCGCTGCGGGCAGCCCTCCGGGTCCAGCCCGGCGCGCAGCACCCCGGCCAGGGCGTCGGCGGCCTCGGCCGGGGTGAGCCGGCCGGCCAGGTCCGCGGCGGAGAACTGCGCGATCACAGCAGGAACCCGGCGCCGAGCGCGTCGTGCGGGTCGAGGGTGAAGGCGTGCTCGCCGGTGCGGTAGGCCGTGCCGGTGACCTCCGTGACCACGCCGGCCGCGCCGGCCGCGCCACCGGTGGGCACCACCCGGCCGGTGAACACCGTGCCGATGACCGACTCGTGCAACAGGTCCTCCCCCTCCCCCAGCCGGCCGTCCTCGGCGAGCAGGGCGAGCCGCGCGGAGGTTCCCGAACCACAGGGCGAGCGGTCGATCTGCCCGTCGGCGAAAACCGTCACGTTGCGCTGGTGCGGCCCGAAGGGAGTGTCGGGGAGTTCCTCGTACAGGATCACCCCGTACACCCCGGAGAGCAGCGGGCCGCCCGGGTGCCAGGTGCCCGGGTGCGTGGCCAGTGCCGCCCGGATCTCCTGCCCCGCGCGCAGCAGCGAGGGCAGGGTGGCGGTGGAGACGTCGAGCCCGAAGTCGCGGGCCGCGACCGAGGCGTAACACGCCCCGGCGTGCGCGATGTCGACTTCGGCCAGCCCCAGGGTGGTGGCCACCGGCACCTTGCGGGCGCCCACCCGGGCCGGGACGTTGCGGAAGGTGACCCCGGTGGTGCGACCGCCGGAGCGGTGCACGGTGGCGGCCACCCGCCCGGACGGCACGTCGACGCGGACCCGCACGCCGCCGTCGTCGGGGGCCGGGACCCGGCCGGAGTCGACGGCCCAGGCGCCGAGGGCCATCGTGCCGTGGCCACAGGCGGTGGAGTAGCCGTCCTTGTGCCAGAACAACACCCCGAAGTGGGCCCCGTCGTCGTCCGGGGGCACGACGAACCCGCCGTACATGCCGGCGTGCCCGCGCGGCTCCCGCACGAGGAGGCGCCGTACGTCGTCCAGCGCGCCCCGGCGCGGCGCGGTGCCCGAGCCGGCGGGCCCGATGGCGGTGGCGCAGCGTTCGGCGACGGTGTCCCCGGGCGCGGTGGGCAGGTCCGTGCCGGGGGCCGTGAGGTCGACGACCCTGAAGGGCTCGCCCGCCGCGTGGTAGTCGGTGGTGCGGACGGCGCTCACAGCAGGAACCCTCCGGGGAACGGGTCGGCGGGGTCGAGGAAGTATTGCGCGGTGCCGGTGATCCAGGCCCGCCCCGTGACGGTGGGGATCACCGCGGGGAGGCCGCCCACCGTCGTCTCCTCGATGAGCCGACCGGTGAACTCGGTCCCGATGAACGACTCGTTGACGAAGTCGGTGCCGAGGGGGAGCAGCCCCCGCGCGTGCAGTTGGGCCATCCGCGCGCTGGTTCCCGTACCGCAGGGCGAGCGGTCGAACCAGCCCGGGTGGATGGCCATGGCGTGTCGGGAGCGACGGGCGTCGGAGCCGGGGGCGGCGAGGTAGACGTGTTTGACCCCGGCGATGGAGGGGTTCTCGGGGTGGACGGGCCGGTCGCCGGAGGCGTTGACGGCGTCCATGACGGCGAGTCCGGCGGCGAGCAGGTCGTCCTTGCGGGCCCGCTCGAAGGGGAGTCCGAGGGCGTCGAGTTCGACGAAGGCGTAGAAGTTGCCGCCGTAGGCGAGGTCGTAGGTCACCGTGCCGTATCCGGGGACGTCGGCCTTCAGGTCGAGGCCGGCGCAGTACGAGGCGACGTTGGTGAGCGTGACGGCGGTGGCCGCCCCGTCCTGCACGCGGACGTCCACGCTGACCAGCCCGGCCGGGGTGTCGAGCCGGACCGTGGTGACAGGCTCGACGACCGGGACCATGCCGGTCTCGACCAGGACGGTGGCCACGCCGATGGTGCCGTGCCCGCACATGGGCAGCAGGCCCGACACCTCGATGTAGAGGACGCCGAAGTCGGCGTCGGGGCGGGTGGGGGGCTGGAGGATGGCGCCGCTCATCGCCGCGTGGCCGCGCGGTTCGTACATGAGCAGGGTGCGGACGTGGTCCAGGTGCTCCATGAAGTGCAGGCGCTTGTCGGCCATCGTGGCGCCGGGGACGACCCCGACTCCGCCGGTGATGACCCGGGTCGGCATGCCCTCAGTGTGCGAATCCACCGCGTGGTAGATGTGGCGCGTACGCATGGGTCTCCCCCCACCTCTGCTAGTTGAGGCCCTCGGCGAGGGCCTTCTCGGTGGCGGCGCGGACGGCCGCCTCGGTCTCGCCCGTGAGCGGGAAGCGCGGCGGCCGGGTGGCGCCGCCGGGACGCCCCGCCAGGTCCATGGACAACTTGATGGCCTGCACGAACTCCGTCTTGGAGTCCCAGCGCAACAGCGAGTGCAGGGACTTGTAGAGCGGCAGCGCGGTGGCGAGGTCGCCCGCGACGGCCGCCCGGTAGAGGGTGGCGCAGGACCGCGGGAGGGCGTTGGGGTAGCCGGCGATCCAGCCGACGGCGCCGGCGAGGGCCAGTTCGAGGAGCACGTCGTCGGCGCCGATCAACAGGTCCAGTCCGGGCGCGAGTTCGGCGATCTCGTAGGCGCGTCGGACGTCTCCGCTGAACTCCTTGACGGCGACGATGCTGCCGTCCCCGTGCAACCGGGCCAGCAGCGCGGGCGTCAGGTCCACCTTGGTGTCGGTGGGGTTGTTGTACGCGACGACGGGCAGGCCCGCGCGGGCCACCTCGGCGTAGTGGGCGCGGACGGTCTGCTCGTCGGCGCGGAACGCGTTGGGCGGCAGCAGCAGGACGGAGCCGGCGCCGGCCTCGGCGGCCTGCTCGGCCCAACGGCGCGCCTCGGCGCTGCCGTAGGCGGCGACCCCGGGCATGACCCGGTCGCCGTCGCCCGCCGCCTCGACGGCGGTACGGACGACCCGCGCGCGTTCCTCGTCGGTGAGGGTCTGGTACTCGCCGAGGGAGCCGTTGGGGACGACGCCGTCGCAGCCGTTGTCGATGAGCCAGGAGACGTGCTCGGCGTAGGCGTCGTAGTCGACGCCGAGGTCTTCGCGCAGGGGCAGCGCGGTGGCGACCATGATGCCGTGCCAGGGGCGGGTGCGGGGCGGGACGGGCGCGGGGGTGTGCGCGTGTGTCATGGAGGACTCCCTAGGGTGGTGTGTGACATTTTACTAGTGGGCGCAAGCCGGCCACAAGGGTCCGGACCGGCCCGATCCGGATCGGATCAGTGGGTGTTCGGCGGAAGTTCGGCCAGGTGGCGCAGCGGGACGGGGCAGGAGAGGGGGCGCCGGTCGGGGGCGGCGCCGGCCCCGGTGGCGGTCTCGCCGGCCAGGGCGGCCACGGCCGGGCCGCACATCCGGCCCTGGCACCAGCCCATTCCGGCCCGGGTGAGCAGTTTGACCGTACGGGAGTCCCGTGCGCCGAGGTCGCGGGTGGCCTCGCGGATCCGGCCTGCCGGGACCTCCTCGCAGCGGCACACGTCGGTGTCCGCGCGCAGCCAGTCGGTCCAGCCGGCGCCCGGCCGGTGGGCGGCGGCCATCGCCCCGGCGAAGGCGCGCAGCCGCGAGCGGCGGCGGACCAGCGCCGCGGGTGCCGGGCGGCCGGCGATCGCGAAGGCCGCCAGTTCGCCCTCGATCAGGGCCAGTTGGGCGCCACCGATGCCGCCGGTCTCACCGGCGGACCAGATGCCGGGGACGGAGGTCCGCTGCCGCGCGTCCAGTTCCAGGGCGACGGTCCCGTCCGCGCCGGGCCGGGTGGCACAGCCGAGGGAGGTCGCCAACTCCAGCTGGGGCACGAGGCCGTGGCCGACGGCCAAGGCGTCGCAGGGGATCCGCCGCTCCGTGCCGGGCAGCGGCCGCCAGTCGCCATCGACCCGGGCCACGGTGACGGCCTCGACCCTGCCCCGGCCGTGGGCCTCGATGACGGCGCGCCGGGTCAGCAGGCGGACGCCGTGCCGCAGCAGCGCCCCGCCGTACGTGGCGGCCTCGGTGAGCTTGCCCGGGTTGCGCAGCAGGGTGGGCAGCCGCCCCGCGTACGCGGTGTAGGAGGCGGCTTCCACGACGGCCGGGACGGTGGCTCCGGCAGCCGCGAGGGAGCCGGCCACGGCGAGCAGCAACGGCCCGCTCCCGGCGACGACCACCCGCTTGCCCGGCAGTACGAGTCCGCCCTTGAGCATGGCCTGGGCCCCACCCGCCCCGATCACCCCGGGCAGCGTCCAGCCGGCGAAGGGGAGTTGCCGTTCGTACGCCCCGGTGGCCAGCAGGACGGCGCGGGCCCGGACGGTGGCGGACCGCTCCTCGGGGCCGGCGACGGCATGCAGGGTCCAGAGGTCGCCGTCCGGGACCACGGTCCAGACGTGGTGGGCCGGAAGGCAGTTGATCCGGCCCGCCGACTCGTGGGCGCGCAGGGCGGTTTCCCGGGAGGCGAAGGCGGCCCAGCCGTGGTGCAGGGCCTCGGGGCGCTCGGCGCCGAGGCCGGGGGCGGGCCGGCGGTAGAACTGGCCGCCGGGGCGCTCCCCCGCGTCGAGCAACGCCACCCGCAGCCCCAGGCGGGCGGCGGTGACGGCGCCCGCCAGCCCGGCGGGCCCGGCGCCGACGACGGCCACATCGAACGGGACGCCGGAGGCATCGGGCGCTGCGGGCGCACCGGGGTCAGACGGCGAGGTCGGCACGGCCGGTCCCTTCCTGGGTGGTGACGGTGTCGCCGGCCCGCGCCGGGACCAGACAGGCCCGTTGGTTGGGCCGGCCGTTGACGGTGACGAGGCAGTCGAAGCAACTGCCGATCCCGCAGAACGCCCCGCGCGGGGCGCCCCCTCCGCGGGTCGTGCGCCAGGCGAGGATGCCCGCGCTCCACAGCACGGCGGCGATGCTCTGGCCGGATTCGGCGGGCAGTTCGCGGCCGTCGAAGCGCAGGGCGTAGGTCTCCCGCGCGGCTCCGCCCACCAGGTCGCGGGGCGAGCGGTCACCGGTGCGCCGGCTCATCGGCGGTCTCCTTCTCCGGGCGGGACTAGGGGGCGGGACTACGGGCGGGGCTACGGGCGGCGCGGCGGGTGCCACGGCCGACGCCGCGGGCGGGGCCGCGCGGGCGACGTCGTACGGCCGGCTCACCGCTCCCCCTCCGCGCCGGGTTCCCGCTCGAAGGGCCGGTCCGGCCGGAAGGGGCCCGGGTCCAGCGGCGGTTCGGCTCCGGTCAGGGCCGCCGCGATCAGCACGCCGGTGGCCGGGGCCAGCCCGATGCCCGCGCCCTCGTGCCCGCAGGCGTGCAGCAGGCCGGGCACCCGGGGGTCGGGCCCGATGGCGGGGAGGTGGTCGGGGAGGTAGGGGCGGAAGCCGTGGTACGTGCGCAGGACCCGTACGTCGGCCAGTACGGGGAAGAGCGCCGCCGCCTGGGACGCGAGCCGGCGCAGGGCGTCCACCGACAGGGAACGGTCGAAGCCGACCCGTTCCCGGGTGGCCCCGATGAGCACCGGCCCGGACGGGGTGCCCTCGACCACCGCCGAGGACTGCAGGGCCGCCGAGCCGCTGGCCACGTCGGCGATGTAGTCGGCCGCGTAGACCTTGTGCCGCACGACCCTCGGCAGCGGCTCGGTCACCAGGACGAAGCCGCGGCGCGGGAGCACCGGCAGTGTCGTCCCGGCGAGTTCGGCGATCCGGCCGCCCCAGGTGCCGGTGGCGTTGACGACGGCCGGGGCGAGGATGTCCCGGGCGCCGGTGCGCACCCCCCGTACGGCGCCGCGCTCCACCACGAGGGCCGTGACCTCCTCGCCCAGGTGGACCAGGGCCCCCGCGCCGGCCGCGGCGGCCAGCAGCCGGGCCGCCGCCTGGGCGGGCTGGACCTGGGAGTCCTGCGGGTAGTGGAAGCCCCCCGCGAGTCCCGGTGCCAGGTGGGGCTCCAGCTCGCGCAGGTCGTCCGCGGCCACCTCGACGGCGGTGACGCCGGCGGCGCGCTGGCCTTCCGCGAAGCCGCGCAGCGCCTTGAGCGAAGCCTCGTCCGGGGCGACGACCAGGCCGCCCTTGTCCTCGTACTCCATCTCCGGCGGGAGCAGGGCGGCGAGTTCGCGCCAGCGGGTCGCCGACAGCAGGGCGAGGTCGAGCTCGGGTCCGGCTTCCTTGTCGGAGACGAGCAGGTTCCCCTCGCCCGCACCGGTGGTACCGCCGGCGACGGAGCCCCGGTCGACGACGGCCACGCGCAGTCCGGCGCGGGTGGCGTAGTACGCGCACGCGGCTCCCACGACGCCCGCGCCGATGATGACGGCGTCCAGGCTGCTACTTCTCTTGGGCACGGCAGTAATATGTCACATTCTTTATCGAGTGCCTAGGCTCCGCCCGGGCCGGAGGCCCGAGTCGGCCGGGGTGCGCCCGGACCGGTCCCTCCCCCGTTCTCGCGAGGGACCGGTCCGAGTCCGCGATCAGCTGCGCAGCGGGCCCTCGCAGCTGTAACTCGACGTCCCCGCCACGTGGTTGGTCCAGATCTCCACGGGACCGAAGGAGCAGTTCATGTCGGCCAGGTTGTTCGAGGCGGGTGCCGAGCGGTCCAGGATGAAGTAGTCCACCGTCTCGGACATGTCCTTGAAGTTCTGGTCGTCGCTGCGCCAGTTCTTCAGGTTCGCGGTGATCCGGCCGGTACAGGTGAACCGGCGCTTGCCGGGGTCGCCGTTCTCGACGCAGTCGGGGGTGTTGTACGTGGCCGTCGCGAACGAGGACTTCACGTTCGCGAGCGCGGAGTCGCGCAGTTGGTCGTTGGCGGTGAAGGTGGTGTTCGGCACGTAGAGCTGGTCCACCTTGGCGATCTGGGCGTCCAGGAACTTGTCGTAGTCGCGCTGGAGGTAGGTGTCCGCGCCCATCCGGTGCCGCCAGGAGTCGAATCCGGCGACGTCGTTCGCGCGCAGGTGGGTGTACATCTCGCGCAGCAGGGTCGGCTTCTCGGTCCACAGGAACTCGAAGAACGTGCCGGCGTAGTCGTAGAACCGGAACCCGTCGCCGTCGTAGGTGGCGTTCAGCAGTTGCTCGACCGACATCCGGGGGCCGCCGCCGGCGGTGTCGGCGATGACGCCCTTGACCAGGGACTTGCGGACGGCGATGCCGTTGTCGCGGGTGGCGCCGTCGAAGAACTCGGCGGTGCCCTCGTCCATGGCGGTCGTGCGGTCGCCCTCGTACCAGGGGCCCTCGCCGAAGAGGCCGGGGACGGCGAACCGGCCGTTGAGGTAGTGCGTGTACTCGTGGCGGAAGAGCTCTTCGAGGGTGAGGCTGGAGTCCTGCGGGACCCGGCGCTGGTAGGTGTAGAAGGTGGCGCCGTTCTCGATGTACATGCCGCCGTTGTTGGTGCCGTAGCCGTTGAGCATCGTCTGGTAGGTGACGTAGTCGGCGCGGGAGGCGTAGAGCACGATGTTCAGCGTGGTGTTGGGGTCGCCCGCGAGCGGCTGGTCGGTGCCGAGCACCCGGTGGAACTGCGTCTTGACCTGCTTGCTCGCGTAGTAGAGCTGGTCGACGGTGGCCCGGTCCAGGGCCGTGCGGACCTTGATGCCGCCGTTGTCGTAGGTGTACGTGTTGGGGAAGAGCATCTTCTCGATGTCCTCCTTGCACACCCCGTACGGCTTGCAGGCGTCGTAGGTGTTCAGCCACGAGACGACCTTCGCCCACTGCTCGCTGCCGGCGCCCCACCCGGTCTTGACCGGCCCGAGGAGCGCGCCGAGGTCGGCGACGGTCTGGTCCTTGAGCCCGTCGATCTGGCCGAACCGGCCGTACTCGCCGAGCGCGTCGCGGGCCGCCCAGTCGTTGGCGGTGCCCTTGAGGTGGGTGTAGCCGGCGAACGCCTTGAAGGCCGCCCGGTAGGAGGGGTCCGCGGATACGGCGGCGTGGAAGGCGCTGTCCTCGTTGCCCGGGTACACACCGAGGTAGTTGATGGTGAGGGCGGCGAGGACCGCGCCGCCCCAGGAGGCGTCCTTGTCGGTCGCCGGGTGCGACGCGTCCATGGTGGCCAGGACCTTGGTGATGAGGCCGAGCTGGTATTGGCGCAGGCCCGGGCCGGTCGCGTAGAGGGCCTCGCGCAGGGTCCGGGCGTTGGAGGCGGTGGCGTCGAAGGTGTGGGCGGCGTTGCCGAAGTCGGCGATCGCCTTGCGCATCGCGTCGACGGTCGCGGCGTCGGTGAGGTCGATCTCGTCGCGCGAGAAGTCGTGGTACACGGCGGCGTGCAGGTAGGTGAACATCTCCTCCAGGTGGGAGGAGTTACGGCCGTCGTGGGCGGCGGCCAGGGTGGATATCCGGCGGGAGACGGCCTGGACGTGCGCGTCGTCCATGGCGGGCGCCAGACGGGCGTCCCAGGTCCAGATGAGCCCGCGCAGGCAGCCGTCCGCGAGGACGGCCGGGTCGGCGAGGAAGTCGGCGAACTGCTCGGGGGAGAGTCCCTTGATCCCGTCGAGGGTGCAGGGCACGTTGACGGCCAGGCCCCGGGTGGTGGGGGCGCTCCGGGCGGTCGCCGGCTTCCGGCTCTGGTCCGTCCGCTGTCCGGTGGCGGCGGCGCCCGCGGCCGGCGCGGCGCCCGGGACCTTGCCGTCGGATATCGCCTGGCCGCCGGGGGCGGGCGCCGATGCGGCGGTGGCGGTGGGCGACAGGGCGTCGGCGCGGTGCTCGACCTCGTCGAAGGGGTTCGGCGCGATGGCGCCGGGGGCTCCGCCGGCCGCCGGGCCGGAGGCGAAGGTCGCGGGTACCGGGGCGCCCGTCTCGGCGGCCTGGGTCACGGCCTGGCCGGCGGAGGCCAGGAGCGTGACGGCGACGGCGGCGGAGAGGAGGGATGAACGCACAGCTCTGTGCTGGGACACCAGGGACTCCTGTGGGGAAGGGAGAGTGAGGACGTGCGAGACGCACGAGGTGGTGCGAGGTGTTGCAACTGCCCTGCTTCACGCGGCGTTTGACGGGGATTAACGCGGCGCGGTGTGAGCTGTAACATAGTAATGTGAAATTGCACTGACAACCCCTGTGCGCCCACCAGTTCGCTTCTCTTTCAGGGAGCCCCCGTGACCGACGCCTCCGCCCGCCTGCACATCGGCAGCCATGACCTGCCCGTCTCCCCGGAACTGTCCCGCTTCATGGCGGGCGGCTGGAGCCCGTCACCCCTGGCCGGCTCAAGCAGGACTCAGGCGTACGACGTCACGCCCGGCCGCCGCGCCCGGCTCTCGGCGCGCTTTCCGGGCGAGCGGCTGATCGTCCGCGCCGGCGAACTGAAGGTCCGCTCCAACGACTGCGACCACCGCTTCCGTCCGCACAGCGCGTACGCCTGGCTGACGGGCCTGACCGGCGAGGACCAGGTGGGTCACGTCCTGGTGCTGGAGCCCTCGGGCCCGCACGGGCATGAGGCGGTGCTCTACCTGCGCCCCCGCTCGCCGCGCGCCGACGGCAACGAGGAGTTCTACCGCGACCGCCGGTACGGGGAGTTCTGGGTGGGGCGCCGCGCCGACCTGGCGGAGGCGGAACGCCTCACGGGCATCCGCTGCGCCCACCTGGACTCGCTCGGCTCCCCGACCGGTCGCGACGCCTCCGCGGACACGGAACTAGCCTCCGCTCTTTCGGAGTTGCGCCTGATCAAGGACGCCTGGGAGGTCGACCAGCTCCAACTGGCCGTGGACCACACCGCCGCCGGGTTCGAGGACGTCGTACGGGCCCTGCCGCGCGCGCTGGAACACCCGCGCGGCGAGCGCTGGATCGAGGGCGTCTTCGGCCTGCGCGCCCGGGCGGAGGGCAACGGGACCGGGTACGACACCATCGCCGCGTCGGGCGCGCACGCGTGCGTCCTGCACTGGATCCGCAACGACGGCCGCCTGGACCGGGGCGATCTGCTGTTGCTGGACGCGGGCGTGGAGACGGACACCCTCTACACGGCGGACATCACCCGCACGCTGCCCCTGTCGGGCCGGTTCTCCCCCGTCCAGCGGCAGGTGTACGAACTGGTCCTGGCCGCCCAGGAGGCGGGCATCGCGGCGCTGCGGCCGGGCGCGAGCTTCCGGGACTTCCACCGCGCGGGGATGCGGGTGATCGCGGACGGGCTCGCGCAGTGGGGGGTGCTGAAGGACGCGGAAGGCGACCTGCACCGCCGGTACACCCTGTGCAGCAGCGGCCACATGTTGGGGCTGGACGTCCACGACTGCGCGAAGGCGCGGGCCGAGACGTATCTGGACGGGGTGTTGGAGGAGGGCCAGGTCCTCACGGTGGAACCGGGCCTCTACCTCCAGCCCGACGACGAGACGCTGCCCGCCGAGTTGCGGGGCATCGGGGTCCGCATCGAGGACGACCTGGTCATCACGGCGACGGGCGCCCGACTGATGTCAGGCGCCCTCCCGCGCACGGTCGACGGCATCGAGGAGTGGATGGGCGCCCTGTCGGAGGGCTGACCCCCTGGCCGCGCGGACACCCGTGCGGACACCGGGCCACCGCACTAGAGCCGACCAGGGGCGGCACCACACTCGGCGCAAGGGGTGGCGCCGGCCGTCTGCACGACGGCCGGTGTCCCTTCCGAAGGCGGTTTCAGTGCCGGTTCCCGGCTGGACAGGACGTGCTTGAAGCGTTGTTGGCGCCGTAGTTCGCGGACGTCCATCGCGTGCATGCGGCCCACCCCGGATGACGTCCAGGCGGCGCATCCCGTGCCCAGCACGGCACAGATCAGCGCGATTCTCAGGAGGATGTCTGGCACAACAGGGGGTCCTCTCCGGTGACTGATGACAAGGGCGTGTCATGGGCCCTCTCGTACCTCGACATAACGCATCGGCATATGCAGAGTTGCGCGACATCAGCCGATTGCGCCGGCAGGGGGGCGAATCACGACGGCGGGCGGAGCTGTACGAGGGCGCGTGAGCGGGCGCGAGCGCCCCGGCTCCGGGCAGTGTGCGCCGCCGTTCGACGCATCCGGCGTGGTCGGCGCCGCCGCACGCCGGTTCGCACCCGTCCGCGCGGGCGAGAAATGATTAAAGACAATGGTCAAATGACGTTTACCGGGTCCGCATCACCTGGATGGACCACACCTTCCCCGCCGCCGGAAGCGTTTATGGACTATGACAAATGCAAAGCACTCGGCAATGTTTCCGCAGGGCGCGGAAGGAGGCGGCGACGGCGAGGGCGACACTCGGGCCACGAGGGCAGGCCGGTGGACGTACACGGCCTGGACCCCTGAAAAGGGCGCGTCCCTGCACCAGGAAGGGCAGAAGGTGGATCTCCATTATTCGTCCTCGATCTTCGAGGACTTCTTGGAGACGATGAACCGGCTCCAGGCCGAATTCGGCCGGCGGTCATCGGACCCGGGACCGGCCGGGGTCACCGTCGCGGAGCACGCGGAGAAGACCACCCGTGTTTGAGCAGTACGACGGGAGCGGCTCCCACCACCCGCAGCCGGACGTCTCGGCGTTCTGGTCGGTCCCGGACCCGGAACAACACGTCACTCACCAGCAGCCGTTCAGCGGACCGGGCGAGATGAACGTCCCGTGGGATCCGGCGGAGGAACTGGCCCAGCTCCTCCAGGAGGCCGTCCGGCCGAGACCGGCGAAGACGTTCGACCCGTTCGGCTTCGACGAAGCCGGCGATACGGCCGACACCACCGGTCTGCTCGCCGATCCGCCACCGGTAACCGGCGAAGGGCCGCTCCCGCCGAGCCGGCACGGGCACCGGCGGGCCCCGTCCAAGACGTCGGTGGTGACCCTGCTCCGAACGGGGAGCCTCTTCACCGCCGTGCTGGTCGCCGTCATCGCCGCCGTGGTGAGCATCTTCAGCGGTCTGGCCATCTGCGAGGCCCTGCGCCTCAGCGCCGGCCCGCGCACGGCGGACGATGTCGTCAGCTGGTGGCCACTGCTGATCTACGGGCCCTGGGTGGTCGCCTCGCTGTCCATCCTCCGGGCGGCACTACATCAGCGCCGCGCCGTCCACTCCTGGTCCATGGTGCTGTTGTTCTCCACGCTCGCCACGCTCCTGTGCGTGGCCCAGGCCCCCACGACATTCGCGGCCCAGGCGGCGGCGACGCTCCCTCCCATCGCGGCGTTGGCCTGCTTCCAGCAACTCGTCCGCCAGATCACCCTCACCCGACCGCCCCGCCAAGCCGCCCCGCGGCACCGCCACCGCTCACTCTCCCTGCTGCGCCAACCGACCGTCGCCCCCGACCCCGCACTGCCGAACTACGCGGTGCGGCGCGGTCGGACGTGGCCGGCCTCGTGAACACACGGGTCCTTCCCAGGACTCAAGGAATGTGATCTTGCAACACAGGAACGAAGATCCAAACCCATAAGTCACGGGCTCCACCCAGTCTCAGTCCTACGGGTCCGTCCCGTACCCCCGCATGTCTCCCGAAGGTTTCCCGAGGTCTCCCGCGAGAGGACACGATCATGCCCTACGAACCCACCCACGCCGAGCGGCTCCGGTACAAGCGGAGCCAGGACGCCGCGTACGAACTGGGCGAGGAAGCCGTCGCGAACCTCCAGGCCGCACTCGCGCTCGCCGGCCTGACCCTGCCCTCGCTCTGCAACGACGGGCCCGTGGGCTGCCGCGGCTTCGTGCGGCTCGGAGGATGCAGCGCGGCCGTCGCCAACCGGCTCGCCGAGGTCATCGCCGCCGGCGCGCACGCGCTGCAAGACCGGTGAGCGTGCCGCCCGACGGGCTCGACCCCTACCGGTTCCCGGGCATGCGCGGCCTGCCGGAAGAGGAGGCGGGCGAACCGCCGTGGCTCCGGCTCCCCTACCCCCGGCCCACTCCAACGGTCCGGCCCGCGCCGGAATTACCCAGCCCCTCGCGCCGCCTTGACCTACAGGCTTGCCTGACCATCGCGGGCGTCACCCTCGTCCCGGAGGATCTGCACGCGATCGAAGTCCTCTCCGGTCTCGACGAGACCACGTTCGCGGCCGTTCGGCGCTGGATCGACGGCAGCTACTGACCCCGCCCCCACGGCTGTTCGGGCTGCGTTAGTCCGAACTGATGACGCCGGCCCTGCGGATGCCCCCCGTCTCGGATCGACTATGCACAATGCGTTTGCCGATGTCGGCCGTGGGGTGAGGTGACCTCTGCGTGATGTTCTTGAGCTGGAGGTACACCGCCCATGGCGGCCAACGGAAATCCCACGGTCAGAAGGCGCCGGCTGGGCGCGGAGCTTCGCCAGCTGCGCAAGGCCACGGGCATGACCTCCCTCCAGGCGGCGAAACACCTGATGGTGTCCCAGCCCAAGATCAGCCTCATCGAGACCGGACGCCGCCCGATCAACCCGCGTGACGTACGCGACCTGTGTCGGATCTACGGCATCACGGACCAGCCGTTCGTCGAATCGTTGATGCGCATGGCGCGGGAGTCGGGCCGCCAAGGTTGGTGGGTGTCCTGCGGCGACGTTCCGTACGGGGTCTACATCGGCCTGGAGACGGAGGCGTCTTCCATCCACTCCTACGAACCGCTGGTGGTCCCCGGCCTGTTGCAGACGCCCCGCTACGCGGCCGCCGTCATCGCGGAGACGGTCCCGTGTCCCACGGCGGAACAGGCCGCCGTCAGCCTGGACGTGCGGCTGCGGCGCCAGCACCGCGTGCACCACCCCGCCAGGTCCTTTCGCTTATGGACCATCCTCGACGAATCCGTACTGCACCGGACCGTCGGCGACGCCGGCGTCATGCGCGCACAGCTGGAACACCTGAACTCCCTCGGCGCCGAGCCGCACATCACGGTGCAGGTACTGCCCCACAGCGCCGGGGCCCACCCCGGGGTGTTAGGCCAGTTCTCCATCCTCACGTACCCGGAATCGGATACGGGGGTCGTCTATCTGGAGCGCTTCACCAGCGACCTGTACCTGGAGAAACATGTCGACCGACACCCGTACCAGGTCATGTACGACCACCTCCAGGCGCAGGCCCTCGATCCCGACGCCACGCGGCAGTTCATCAACGACATGATCGGGGCGTACGGCGAGGCCCGTTGACGTGGTCGACGGGCCTCGCCCTCACCCGACTTTCACCTAGTAGCCACCGTGGTGGTTACCGGATCCACCGTCGTCCCAGCCATTGTTGTTCCAATAGCCGCCGTAGGAGCCGTTGTTCCAGTTGCCGTTGTCGTTCCAATAACCGTTGTCGTTGTCGTTCCGGTCGTTGTTGCGCCAGCCGCTGTCGTGACCGTTCCCGCGGGAGGAGCCACAGTCGCGCGAGTTGTTCCCCCGCCAGTGGTCGGAGCCGTGTTGCTGGTGTTGTTGCTGGTGTTGCGGAAGGGTCGCGGCGAACGCGCCGCTCACCGGCATCACGCCGAGCGTGACGCCGGCGGCCCCTGCCACGAGTGCCGCAATGATCCCACGGCGCATAACGATGCACCTCCGAGCATTGAGGATGTTCTTTGCAAATGGGTCATTTACACCCTCTCTCCTCTTCCCACCCGCTGTCAAAGCCGCGCCGCGACATGGTGGCGCGGCGCGGTGCGGACCGTCAGTCCAGGACGGCGATGCCGTCCAGTTCGACCAGCGCCTGTTCGTCCCACAGCCTGACCGCGCCGATCACCGCCATCGCCGGGTAGTCGCGCCCGGCCAGGTCCCGCCAGATACGGCCGAGTTCCGGCGCGTGCCGCCGGTACGCGGCCACGTCCACCGGATAGACCGTCACCCGGGCGAGCTGCGCGGGGTCCCCGCCGGCCGCCGCGAGCGCCGCGAGCAGGTTGGACAGGGCGCGCTCGAACTGTTCCGGCAGGGTCTCCCCCACCACCTTGCCGGAGCCGTCCAGCGCGGTCTGACCGGCCAGGAACACCAGGCGGGAGCCGGTCGCCGCGACGGCGTGCGAGAAGCCCGTCGGCGGGGCGAGTTCCGCCGGGTTGACGCGTTCCAGGCTCATCGGGCCGCCACCTCCCGGTAGAGCTCCTTGGCGATGATGGTGCGCTGGACCTCGCTGGCCCCCTCGTAGATGCGCGGTGCACGGACCTCCCGATACAGGTGTTCCAGCAGGTGGCCGCGTTGCAGGGCGATCGCGCCGTGCAACTGGACCGCGTGGTCCACCACGTACTGGGCCGTCTCCGTCGCCAGGAGCTTCGCCATGGCCGCCCGCCTCGGCACCTCCGGCGAACCGCTGTCATAGGCCCCGGCGGCGGCGTACACCAGCAGCCGGGCGGCCTCGGTCCGCGTGGCCATGTCCGCCACCCGGTGCGCCACGGCCTGGAGGTCCGCGAGGACCCCGCCGAAGGCGCCGCGACCCGCCGTGTGCGCGAGCGTCGCGTCGAGTGCCGCCCGGGCCATGCCCACGGCGAAGGCCCCGACGCTGGGCCGGAACAGGTTGAGGGTGTCCATCGCGACGCGGAACCCGCGCCCCGGCTCGCCCAGCACGTCGTCGGGGCCGACCGGCACCCCGTCGAAGGACAGCGAGCCGATGGGGTGCGGGGAGAGCATGTCCAGCGCCTCGCCCGTCAGGCCCGGTCGGTCGGCCGGGACGAGGAAGGCGGTGATGCCCTTGGCCCCCGGACCCTCACCCGTACGGGCGAACACGGTGTAGAAATCCGCCTCAGGGGCGTTGGAGATCCACCGCTTCTCCCCCGTGAGCCGCCAGGCGTCCCCGTCGCGCCCGGCCGCCAGCGCCAGCGCCGCCGCGTCCGAACCGGCGCCCGGCTCGCTGAGGGCGAAGGCGGCCACCAGCCGGCCCTCCCGTACCCCCGGCAGCCACCGCTCCCGCTGCGCCGGGCTCCCGGCCCGCAGTACCGGGTACGCCCCCAGCCCCTGGAGGGCCAACGCCGTCTCGGCCTCGGTGCAGCCGTACGCCAGCGACTCCCGCAACAGGCACAGCTCCAGCGCGCCCGAGACGAACACCCGCTCCAGCAGGCCCTCTTCCCCGAGCGCGGCCAGCAGGGGCCGGTTGACCCGGCCCGGCTCGCCCTTCTCGGCCAGCGGCCGCAGCCGCCGCGCCGCCAGGGCGCGCAGCCGCCCGCACCATTCCTCTTCGTCCACCCCGAGCGCGAATCCGGTCATGCAAACAACCCCGCATCTATCGCGTCCTGTTGACTGCCGTCACCGTCACGATACGCTCGTCACGCGACCCGCGACCGTCCCGAGGGGGCGAACCAGCCTTGGAGCTCAAGCCTTCCGCGCATGTCGACACGTTTACCCGCGACAGACTCCCGCCCGCCGGAGCCTGGCCGCGACTCCTGTTCGACCTGCCCGAGCTGGCCTATCCGGACCGGCTGAACTGCGGGGCCGAGCTGCTGGACACCACCATCGACCGGTTCGGGCCGCACCGTCCCGCCTTCCGGGGCGGCGGCGGGCAGGTGTGGTCGTACGGGGAGCTGCGCGAGCGCGTCGACCGGCTGGCCCACGTCCTCACCGCCGACCTGGGCGTGGTTCCCGGCAACCGGGTGCTGCTGCGCGGTCCGACCGGCCCGTGGTTGGCCGCCTGCTGGCTGGCGGTGATGAAGGCGGGGGCGGTGGCGGTGACCGTGCTGGCCCGCCAGCGCGCCCAGGAGCTGGCCACGGTGTGCGCGATGGCCGAGGTGCGGCACGCCCTGTGCCACGTCGACGCGCTGGACGACCTGGTCAAGGCGGAGGTGCCGGGGCTGCGGATCACCCCCTACGGCGGGGCGACCGCCGACGACCTGCTCCGTCTCGCCGAAGGGCACGCGCGACCGTTCGCCGCCGCCGCGACGTCCGCCGACGACGTCGCCCTGATCGCCTTCACCTCCGGCACCACCGGCCGCCCCAAGGGGTGCATGCACTTCCACCGCGATCTGCTGGCCGTGGCCGACACCTTCTCCCGGCACGTGCTGCGCCCCCGGCCCGACGATGTGTTCGCCGGCAGTCCGCCGCTCGGCTTCACCTTCGGCCTCGGCGGTCTGGTGGTCTTCCCGCTGCGGGCCGGCGCTTCCACGCTCCTGCTGGAGCAGGCGGCGCCCCGCCAACTGCTGCCGGCGCTCGTCGAGCACCGGGTGACCGTCCTGTTCACCGCGCCCACCGCCTACCGGGCGATGCTGGACACCCTGGGCCCGTTCGACGCGGGCGCCTACGACCTCTGCGCGTTGCGCCGCTGCGTCTCGGCGGGCGAGAACCTGCCCGCCGCGACCTGGCAGGCGTGGTACGAGCGCACGGGGCTGCGCATCATCAACGGCATCGGGGCGACCGAGCTGCTGCACATCTTCATCTCGGCGGCCGACGAGGACATCCGGCCGGGCACCACCGGCCGGGCCGTGCCGGGCTGGGAGGCCCGCGTCGTGGACGCGGTGGGGCTGCCCGTGGCGGACGGGGAGCCGGGGCTGCTCGCCGTCCGGGGGCCGGTGGGCTGCCGGTACCTGGCCGACCCGCGGCAGGCGGAGTACGTACGGGACGGCTGGAACCTGACCGGGGACACGTACGTGCGCGACGCGGACGGCTACTTCCGCTACGTCGCCCGCGCCGACGACATGATCATCTCCTCGGGTTACAACATTTCGGGGCCGGAGGTGGAGGAGACCCTGCTGCGCCACCCGGACGTGGCGGAGGCCGCGGTGATCGGCCGCCCCGACGAACGCCGCGGTCAGGTCGTCGTGGCGTACACCGTGCCGAGGGACGGGGCCACCCTGACGGAGGAGACGCTGCGGGCCTTCATGCGGGCCGAACTGGCCCCGCACAAGTGCCCGCGCTCCTTCGTCTTCGTCCCCGCGCTCCCCCGGACGCCCACGGGCAAACTTCAACGCTTCCGGCTGCGCGATCTAGAGTGAACCCGTGGCCGAGCAGCACACTCCGCGATCCCTGATCGTCACGTTCTACGGTGCCTACGGGCGGGCCTTCGACGGACCGGTCCCGGTGTCCGCGCTGATCCGCCTGCTGGGCGCGGCCGGCGTGGACCCGCCGTCGGTCCGCTCGTCGGTGTCCCGACTGAAGCGGCGCGGCTTCCTGCTGCCCGCGCGGGCGGCCGACGGATCGGCCGCGTACGAGCTGTCCGAGGAGGCCCGACAACTGCTGGCGGACGGCGACCGGCGGATCTACGGGTCCCCCCGGCTGTCACAGGAGTGGCTGGTCGCCGTCTTCTCCGTCCCCGAGCAGGAGCGGCACAAGCGGCACCTGTTGCGGTCCCGGCTGGCCCGGCTCGGATTCGGCGCGGTGGCCCCGGGCGTCTGGATCGCCCCCGCGCACCTGTACGAGGAGACCGGCCGCACCATGGAGCGGCTGCGTCTGACGCCGTACGTGGAGCTGTTCCGCGGCGCGCACCTCGGGTTCGCGCCGACGGCCGAGGCGGTGGCCCGTTGGTGGGACCTGACGGCGCTGGCCAAGCAGCACGAGGAGTTCCTCGACCAGCACGAGCCGGACCTGCGCGCCCTCCAGTCGGGCCCGGACCCGACCCCGGAGCGGGCGTACCGGCTGTACCTGCCCGCCCTGGACAGCTGGCGCCGGCTGCCCTACGCCGACCCGGGGCTGCCGCGCGAGTTGCTGCCCGCCGACTGGCCGGGCGACCGGGCGGCGGCCGTCTTCGCCGAACTGCACGGCCGCCTGCGGGACCTCGGGGCCGAGTTCGTACAGGGCTGAGGACCGTCCGAAAAGGGGGCGCGGGCGTGCCGGGCGGTGGACAGGATGGGGCTGCATGACCTGGACCTTCAGCTCCGATTTCGCCGCCTTCGTGGCCGCCGCGGGCCCGACCGTCGCCGCGCGGCCCGTGGAGAACACCTCCCTGCTGACCGTCATGGACGCGCTGGAGCGGCGCGGGCCGACGGCCTACGGGCCCGGCACCCCGTTCTTCGGCTGGTGGACCGGCGCCGACGGAAGGGTCTCCGGTGGCCTGCTGTGCACTCCGCCGCACCCGATGCTGCTGGGCGTGGTGCCGGCCGCCGCGGTGGAGGCGCTGGGCGCCGCGCTGACCGTCCGATCCCTGCCGGGCACGGTCGACGAGGTCAACGTCCGCCGCCCCGACGCGCCGCTGCTGGCCAGGACGTGGGGCACGTCGTCGCGGATCGCACAGGAGCACCGGCTGTACCGGCTGGCCGGCCTGCGTACCCCGAACCCCGGGCCCGAGGGGCGGCCCAGGGTGGCCACCGAGGCGGATCTGCCGCTGCTGACGGACTGGATCGACACGTTCAAGCGCGCGGCCGGAGAGCCCGGAACCGCCTCCGAGGCGGCCTTGCGCCACCGGATCTCGTACGGCGGGATGCTGCTCTGGGAGCACGCGGGGGTGCCCGTGTCCATGGCGGGCTTCTTCCGACCCATCGCCTCGGTCTCCCGCGTCGGCCCCGTCTACACCACGCCGGAGCGGCGCGGCCGGGGGTACGCCGCCGGGGTCACGCACGCCGTGAGCGAGGCGGCGTACGCGGCCGGCGCCACCGAGGTGCTCCTCTTCACGGACCTGTCCAACGCCACCAGCAACGGCGTCTACCGGCGCCTCGGCTACACCCCGGTCGAGGACCGCGTCGTGCTGGGGGCCGCCCCCTGACGCGGGCCCCGGCCGCAGGAGTGGCCCTACCCGCGTCCGGTCGGCGGTTTGCGGCTGCCCGCGCGGTAGGGGGCCGGCCAGGGCGCGGCCGGGCCGGTGTAGGACTGGTCGGCGGCGGCGTGCAGGGTCCAGTGGGGGTCGTAGAGGTGGGGGCGGCCCACCGCGCAGAGGTCGGCGCGGCCGGCCAGCAGCAGGGAGTTCACGTCGTCCCAGGAGGAGATCGCGCCGACGGCGATCACCGGGACGCCCAGGGCGTTGCGGATCCGGTCGGCGTACGGGGTCTGGTAGGACCGCCCGTATTCCGGGGCCTCCTCGGCCACCACCTGGCCCGTGGACACGTCGATCGCGTCCGCGCCGTGGGCGGCGAAGGCGGCGGCGACGCGTTCGGCGTCCTCGGGGGTGGTGCCGCCGGGGGCCCAGTCGGTGGCCGAGAGCCGGACGGTCATGGGACGGTCCTCGGGCCAGACCTCACGGACCGCGTCGAAGACCTCCAGCGGGAAGCGGAGCCGGTTCTCCAGAGGGCCGCCGTACGCGTCGGTGCGGTGGTTGGTGAGGGGGGAGAGGAACCCGGACAGCAGGTAGCCGTGCGCGCAGTGCAGTTCGAGCAGGTCGAAGCCGCTCTCGGCGGCCCGGCCGGCGGCCCCGGCGAAATCCGCGCGGATCGCGGCCAGGTCGGCGGCGGCCAAGGCGCGCGGGACGGCGGAGACACCGGGCCGGTACGGCAGCGCGGACGCGGCCACCACCGGCCAGTTCCCCTCCGGGAGGGGCTCGTCCATGCCCTCCCACATCACCTTCGTCGAGCCCTTGCGGCCCGAGTGGCCGAGCTGCACGCCGATCGCGGCTCCGGGCGCGGAGGTGTGGACGAAGTCCGTGATCCGCTTCCAGGCGGCCGCCTGCTCCGCCGTGTACAGACCCGCGCAGCCCGGGGTGATCCGGCCCTCGGCGCTGACGCAGACCATCTCGGTCATGACGAGGCCGGCGCCGCCGAGGGCCCGGGAGCCGAGGTGTACCAGGTGGAAGTCGCCCGGCACGCCGTCCCGCGCCGAGTACATGTCCATCGGTGAGACCACGACCCGGTTGCGCAGGGTCAGCCCGCGCAGGGTGAACGGGGTGAACATCGGTGGTGTGTTCGCCCGCGACGCGTCCTCCTCGGGGCAGCCGAAGTCCCGTTCCACGGCCCGCGTGAACCGTTCGTCGCGCAGTCGCAGGTTGTCGTGGGTCACCCGACGGCTGCGGGTGAGCAGGTTGAACGCGAACTGCCGGGCGGGCTGGTCGACGTAGCCCGCGATCTCCTCGAACCAGCGCATGCTGGCGGCCGCCGCGCGCTGGGTACTGGCGACGGCCGGCCGCCGCGCCGCCTCGTACGCGGCCAGCGCGGCCGGTACGTCCGGCTCGGTGCGGACGGCCTCGGCGAGCGCGAGGGCGTCCTCCACGGCCAGTTTGGTGCCGGACCCGATGGAGAAGTGCGCGGTGTGGGCCGCGTCGCCGAGCAGGGCCACGTTGCCGTGGGACCAACGCTCGTTGACGACCGTACGGAAGCGGGTCCAGGTCGACTTGTTGCCGCGCAGCGGGCGTCCCCGCAGGGCTTCGCCGAAGATCTTGGCGCAGCGGGCCGCCGATTCGTCCTCGTCGCACAGGTCGAGGCCGGCCGCCCGCCAGACCTCCTCCCGCATCTCGATGATCACCGTGGAGGAGTCGGCGGCGTACGGGTATCCGTGCAGCTGCATCACCCCGTGCTCGGTCTCGGCGATCTCGAAGCGGAACGAGTCGAAGGCGAAGTCGGCGGCGAGCCAGATGTAGCGGCAGCGGCCGGTCGTCTCCGTCGGCAGGAAGTGCGCGGCCCCGCTCTCCCGGGTCGCGCTGTGCACCCCGTCCGCCGCGACCACCAGGTCGTACGAGGCGGCGAGCGCGAGCGCGTCCGGCGCCTCGGTGTGGAAGCGGAGCGTCACCCCGAGGTCGGCGCAGCGCTCGTGCAGGATCTCCAGCAGCCGGCGCCGTCCGAGCGCGGCGAAGCCGTGGCCGCCGGAGGTCAGCATCCGGCCCCGGTGCACCACCGTGACGTCGTCCCAGCGGGTGAACTCCGCGCTCAGTGCGGCGTGGACGACGGCGTCGGCGCGCTCGATCCCGCCCAGCGTCTCGTCGGAGAGGACCACGCCGAAGCCGAAGGTGTCGTCGGGGGCGTTGCGTTCGCGGACCTCGACGGCGTGGCCCTGCCGGGCCAGCAGCGCGGCGCAGTACAGCCCGCCGGGCCCCCCGCCCACCACGGCCACCCGCAGCTTCCTTTCGAGGGGCACGGCGTTACCTGCCCTTCCACTGCGGCGGCCGCTTCCCGGTGAAGGCGGCGTGGAACTCGGCGTAGTCCGTTCCGTGCATCAGCAGCGCCTGCGTATTGGCGTCGAGCTCGACCGAGGCGGCCAGCGGCATGTCCAGCTCCGCGGTGAGCAGCGCCTTGGTCTGGGCGTAGGCGAGGGCGGGCCCGGCGGCCAGGTGCGCGGCCAGCTCGGCGGCCCGGGTGTGGGCCTTGCCCTCCTCGGTGACCTCGCTGAGCAGGCCGATCCGCTCGGCCTCGGGGGCGCGTACGGGCTCGCCGAGCATCAGCAGCCGGGTGGCATGCCCGAGGCCGACGACCCGGGGCAGCAGGTAGGCGGCGCCCATGTCACCGCCGGAGAGGCCGACGCGGGTGAAGAGGAAGGCGAAGCGGGCGGTGGGGTCGGCGATGCGGAAGTCGGCGGCGAGCGCGAGGACCGCGCCGGCGCCGGCGGCCACGCCGTGGACGGCGGCGACGACGGGGAAGGGGCATTCGCGGACGGCGCGGACCACCTGGCCGGTCATCCGGTTGAAGTCGAGGAGTTGGGCGGTGTCCATGGCCAAGGTGGCGCCGATGATCTCGTCCACGTCTCCGCCGGAGCAGAAGCCGCGTCCCTCGCCGCCCAGCACGAGGGCGCGCACGGAACGTTCGCGGGAGAGTTCGGCGAGCAGATCGCGGAGGTCGGCGTAGGCGCCGAAGGTGAGGGCGTTCAGCTTCTCGGGCCGGTCGAGGGTGACGGTGGCCACGCCGTCCTGCCGGGTCACCCGGAGGTGGCGCCACCGTTCGGTCGCTGGGGTGGAACCGATGAAGGGGCTCACGGACCCGACGGTATCACCGACTCGTGACTGCCGTCACAGAAACGCGATGGCTCGACGGCCGCACTCCGCGACGGCGCACTCCTCGTCGGCCGCCCGCCCCGCCGGAGAGGCCGCCCCGCCGGGGACACGAAGGGGCCGGCCCTGACGGACCGGCCCCGGGGACGCCTCGCGTATGCCTATGCGGGCAGGTCGGCGCCCGGCGCGGCGAGGGTCGCCACGAGGACGGCCTTGATGGTGTGCAGCCGGTTCTCGGCCTCGTCGAAGACGACCGAGTGCGCCGACTCGAACACCTCGTCCGTCACCTCCAGGGACTCCAGGCCGTGCCGGGCGTGGATGTCCCGGGCCACCTGGGTACCGAGGTCGTGGAAGGCCGGCAGGCAGTGCATGAACTTCACGTCCGGGTTGCCGGTCGCGCGCAGCACGTCCATGGTCACGGCGTACGGGGACAGCAGCCGGATCCGCTCGTCCCAGACTTCCTTGGGCTCGCCCATGGACACCCAGATGTCGGTGATGACGAAGTCGGCCCGGGCGACGCCCTCGGCGATGTCCTCGGTCAGGGTGATCCGGGCGCCGCTCCGCTCGGCCAGGGCGCGCGCCGCCGTCACCACCGACTCGGCCGGCCAGTACGCCTTCGGCGCGACGATCCGTACGTCCATGCCCAGCAGGGCGCCGGTCACCAGGTAGGAGTTGCCCATGTTGAACCGCGCGTCGCCGAGGTAGGCGAACGCGATCCGCTCCAGCGGACGGGCGCAGTGCTCGGTCATGGTGAGCAGGTCGGCCAGCATCTGGGTGGGGTGCCAGTCGTCGGTGAGGCCGTTGAAGACGGGCACGCCGGCGTACGCGGCCAGGTCCTCGACGGCGGCCTGGCTGTCGCCGCGGTACTCGATGCCGTCGAACATCCGGCCGAGGACGCGGGCGGTGTCGCGGACCGACTCCTTGTGACCCATCTGGGAACCGGAAGGGTCGAGGTAGGTGGTGTGGGCGCCCTGGTCGGCGGCGGCGACCTCGAAGGCGCAGCGGGTGCGCGTGGAGGTCTTCTCGAAGATCAGCGCGATGTTGCGACCGCGCAGGTACTGCTGCTCGGTGCCGTTCTTCTTGGCGGCCTTGAGGGCGGCGGCGAGCTCGATCAGACCGCGGAACTCGGCGGCGGTGAAGTCGAGCTCCTTGAGGAAACTGCGGCCGACGAGGTCGGTGGCCATGGGGACGCTCCAGGATGACGCTGACAGGGGATGTTGGAAGTCTATACGACTGCCCGTATTGATATACAGACCCCCCGTAGCCCTGGGCCTCGGGTCAGCCGGCGTCCCGCTCCACCGGGCAGCTCATGCAGCGCGGGCCGCCCCGGCCCCGGCCGAGTTCGCTGCCGGGGATCTCGATCACCTCGATGCCCTCCTTGCGCAGGTGGGTGTTGGTGGTGACGTTCCGCTCGTAGGCGACGACCACCCCCGGTTCGACCGCCAACACGTTGCAGCCGTCGTCCCACTGCTCGCGCTCCGCGGAGTGCACGTCCTGGGTGGCGGTGAGCACCCTGATGGCGCCGAGCCCGAGGGCCTCGGCGATCGCCCGGTGCATGTGCTCCGGCGGGTGGTCGGTCACCTTCAGCTCGCTCGCGCCGGCGCCGGGCTCGATCGTGTAGGAGCGGAGCATGCCCAGGCCCGCGTACTGAGTGAACGTATCTGCGTCCACCATCGTCATCACCGTGTCCAGGTGCATGAAGGCCCGGCGCTTGGGCATGTCCAGCGCCACGATGCTCGTCGCGGACCCGGCGGCGAACAGGCCGCGCGCCAGCATCTCCACCGCCTGCGGCGTCGTCCGCTCGCTCATCCCGATCAGCACCGCGCCGTTGCCGATGACCAGCAGGTCACCGCCCTCGATGGTGGACGGGTAGTCGGCCAGGCCCTGCGACCAGTAGTGGAAGGCCCCGGATGACGTGAACACCGGGTGGTGCTTGTAGATCGCCTCGAAGTGCACGGTCTCGCGCTGCCGGGCCGGCCAGCGCATGGCGTTGATGGAGACGCCGTCGTAGATCCAGGCGGAGGTGTCCCGGGTGAACAGGTGGTTGGGCAACGGCTGGAGCAGGAAATCGTCCAGCTCCAGGGCGTGGAAGCGGACGGAGACCGGCTCGGCGTGCCGCTCCAGGAACTCGCGCTTGGTCATGCCGCCGACCAGCGCCTCCGCCAGCCGGTCCGAGGTCAGGCCGTCGAAGATCTGACGCAGGTGGTCGGTGGCGAGCGGACCGTACTCCTTCTCGTGGAACACCCGGTCCAGGACGAGGTGTCTCGCCTCCGGGATCTCCAGGGCCTCGCGGAGCAGGTCACCGAAGAGGTGCACCTCGACGCCCCGGTCGCGCAGCACGTCCGCGAAGCCGTCGTGCTCCTGGCGGGCGCGGCGCACCCACAGCACGTCGTCGAAGAGGAGGGCGTCCTTATTGCTCGGAGTGAGCCGCTTCAGCTCCAGATCGGGCCGGTGGAGGATGACGCGGCGCAGCCGGCCGGTCTCGGAGTCGACATGGAATCCCATGCCGTACACGTTCCCAGACCGGACGGCCTTGACCCGGGGTCGGCCGGGCCTTGTCCGCGGAGTGCTCAGCGCAGGCCGAGAAGCGCCGTCGGGGTGCCGACGAGTTCCGGGGCGCTCAGCCCCAGCTTCGGGGTGATCACGTTGGGGATACCGAAGTTGCCGCCGTCCGGCATGGACAGCGGGGCGCCGACGATCGCACCGGGGGTACGGGCGAGCAGCCGCGTGTCCGGGGCGTCCAGCGAACCCTCGCCGTCCGTGGCGGGGCTGCCCGCCAGGTTGGGCACCGGGGAGGCGACGAGGGTGTGCCCGAGATCCGTGCCGATCGGGATCACCGGCAGGAGTGGGGTCGGGAGCAGGTCTCCGGTGTGGAAGCGCGGCGCTTCGGGTGCGCCGACCATCGGCACCGGCACCCCGGTGGCCACGCGCGGGGTGTCCACGCCCAGCGTGGTCTTCACGGCGTCCAGCGGGACACCCACCGGAACCGAGTCGGCCACGGCCGGGGTGGCCGCGCCGGCCGCGGCCATACAGGTCATGAGCGCCGCAATGCTTCCGCGCGCGGTCATCTTCATAGGTGACGTTCCGTCCTTCCAGGGTCGCGGACATTCCGCTGCCCTGGATGAACGATCCCGCCGGCCGGTTTCCCGGAGTTCTCGGCGAAAGTTCCCCCATACGACCTAATTACCGGCCGTGCGGGGGCGACACCTTTACGCCCCCGGCCGGGCGGCGACCCCGTCCCCCCGCACCCGTGCACACCTCAGGACAGCCGGGCGCCGAGGGCGGTGACGGCGGCGGGGTCGATGCGGCAGCAGCCGCCGAGGAGGCGGGCGCCCGTGGCGAGCCAGGCGGGGACGTCCCAGGGGGGCGGGGTGGGCGGGGCGTGCCACCGGCCGGTGGCCGCGTCCCAGACCGAGCCGTCGTTCGGGTAGGCCAGGAGCGGCTTACGGGTGACGGAGGCGGCCGCTTCGAGGGCGGGCCCCACGTCCTGCGGGTCGCAGCAGTTGACGCCGACCGCGATGACCTCGGGCGCTTGCGCCGCCAGCGCGAACGCCTCCGCGAGGGGCTGACCGGCCCGGGTGCGGCCGTCGGCCACGGTGTAGCTGAGCCAGGCGGGGACGCCCGACCCGGAGAGCACGCCGAGCAGGGCCTCGGCCTCGGTGGTGTCCGGGATGGTCTCCAGGGCCAGGACGTCGGGCCCCGCCTCCACCAGCGTCTCGATCCGGGGCCGGTGGAAGTCGGCCAGTTCCGCGACGGCGAGCCCGTACCGGCCGCGGTACTCGGAGCCGTCCGCGAGCACCGCCCCGTACGGGCCGACCGAGGCGGCCACCCAGACCTCGTGGTCCGCCGCCCGGGCCGCGCGGTCGGCCAGGGCGACGCCGCGGCGCAGCAGTACCTCGGCTTCCGGCGCCCGGTACCCGATCTGGTAGCTCGCGGTGATGAGCACCTCCGCGCCGGCCCGCGCGTACGCGGTGTGGGCGGCCTCCACCTGGTCGGGCCGCTCGGCGAGCACCCGGCCCGTCCAGAGCCCGCCGGACAGGTCGCAGCCCTGGGCGGCGAGCTGGTTGCTCAGGCCGCCGTCCAGGAGCACGGCCCTGCGGGCGAGTGCGGCGGCGAGCGGGCCGGGCGCGCGGGTCACGGCGGTCAGCCTCCCTCAGCCGATCTGGGACAGCACCTGGGAGGAGATCAGCTCCAGGTGGTCGAGGTCGTGGAGGTCGAGCAGTTGGAGGTAGACGCGGGAGGAGCCGATGGCACCGTAGGCGCCGATCTTCTCCACGACCTCGGCGGGGGAACCCGCCAGACCGTTGGCCTTGAGTTCGTCCACGTCGCGACCGATGGCGGCGGCCCGGCGGGCCACCTCGGCGTCGTCCTTGCCGACGCACACCACGAGGGCGTTGGAGTAGACGAGGTCCTCGGGCTCGCGGCCGGCTTCCCGGGCGGCCTCCCGGACCCGGCCGAACTGGCGCTCACTGTCCGCGATGGACGCGAACGGCATGTTGAACTCGTCCGCGTACCGGGCGGCCAGGCGCGGGGTGCGCTTCGCTCCGTGCCCGCCGATGAGCACGGGCACCTTGGCCTGGGCGGGCTTGGGCAGCGCCGGGGAGTTCTCCACCTGGTAGTGGACGCCCCGGTAGTCGAAGGTGTCGCCGGGCGGGGTGGCCCACAGACCGGTGACGATGGCGAGCTGCTCCTCCAGCCGGGCCATCCGGTCCGCCGGGAACGGGATGCCGTACGCCTTGTGCTCCTCCTCGAACCAGCCCGCGCCGAGACCGAGTTCCACGCGGCCGCCGGACATCTGGTCGACCTGCGCCACCTGGATGGCGAGCACGCCCGGCAGCCGGAACGTGCCGGCCGTCATCAGCGTGCCCAGCCGGATCCGCTTGGTCTCGCGGGCCAGACCGGCGAGGGTGATCCAGGCGTCGGTGGGGCCGGGCAGCCCGTCACCGGAGCCCATCCGGACGTAGTGGTCGGAGCGGAAGAACGCGTCGAAGCCGAGTTCCTCGGTGGCCCGGGCGACCTGCAGGAGGGTCTCGTAGCTCGCACCCTGCTGCGGCTCGGTGAAAATGCGAAGATCCATGCTCCCTATCCTGCCCCGCCGGCCCCTGCCGGGTGAATCCGCGTCAACCGGAACGCTCCCGGCGCGCCGCGCCAGTGACCGGCGTGGAGGGTGATCGTTGGCTCGGACGGAGCCGGACCGCCGGCCCGCGCGCCGGCGGCCCCCGTCCGGCGCGTCCACCGCCCCTTCCCCCGCGGATGGGCCAGGGCCGAGGAGGCCGCCATGTCCCACGAGGCCGTGCCGGAGACCCGCCGACAGAACACGCGCACCGGCCCGACCGGGCAGGCAGCGCACGACCAGGGACCGGCCGGGGACCCTCGGGAGTCGGCCGCAGCCGCTCCCGCCCCGGCGGGCGGCCCGCCCAGGGGACTGCTCCGGCAGATGGAGGAGCTGATGGCGGCGCTGAACGCCGACCTGTCCCGGCTCGACGCCGACCTCCAGTCCTCCACGGAGCGCAAGCCCACCGACGCCCCGCCGGCCCCGGTCGGCCTGGCACGGAGCGGCAGCTCACCTACGGGCGACGCGACTCCGAGCAGCACGGTTCCGGGCGGCACGGTACCGGGCGGCACGGTTCCGAGCGACGGGGCCGCGCACCGGTCGGCCTGACCGGCACCGTCGGCCTGGGTTCCCAGCGACCGGCGGAGCGGTGCCGGCGGCCCGCTCGCCACCCGTGGTGCGGACCGTACGGCCCGACCCGGCGGGTCACGGCACGCCGGAGGCGGAGCCGCGTTCGCGCACGGTGATACGGCGCAGGAGGGCCCGTACCCGGTCGCTCGACTCGTCAGCGGCGTCGATCGACTCTATGCACTGCCAGTACAGCGTCTCGTCATCGGTGCCACACGCCACCCCGACCAGCGCTATGCCGACCTCGCCGAGCAATGCCTGGAGTCCGAGCAACGCCTGCCGGACATCCGCCACGCCGGTCAGCTGCGCGGCTCTCGGCGGATAGTCGGGCACGCTGCCCTCGCCACGCACGGCCCCCGGGTCGAGCAGCCCACAGCCTCTGCCTCCCGCTTCACCCAGCCCGCGCGACTCCGCTCTCAACTCCGGCGGCCCCGCGACCGCCAGCCAACTCCCTATCCCCTGCGTCAACGCCTGGGCCTGCCAGGCTTCGCTCACGATGTCCCACGCAGCCCCGCTCTGTGCCAGCGCGTGCCGGCCGGCCGCGATAAGCCGTACCGCATCCATATGCCGTCCCCCGTCCGCACGACATGCCGCCATTCCCTCACTACCCAGAGTGAAGGCAACGAGCCAGTAAAGCCAGGGGTATTCGGAAATCTGTGGACACAAACATGGTTGTGGATGACGCCATCACTCCGAAGAGTGACGATTCGGGCCGGAACCACCCGTCGGGGGGAACCTGAGCTCGTTCCTCTCGATCTTCGCGGCCAGCGCGTCCAGCACATCCACCCCCAGAACCTCACAGAACTGCAGCAGGTACGCCAGGACATCGGCGACCTCATCGGCCACCCGGCCCGCGCTTTCGGGCCGTTCCATGACCTTCGCCGACTGTTCCGGAGTCAGCCACTGGAAGATCTCGACCAGTTCGGACGCCTCCACGCTCAGCGCCACAGCCAGGTTCTTCGGGGTGTGGTACTCGGCCCAGTCGCGGGCGGCCGCGAAGTCGGCCAGCCGCCGCTGGAGCCGGTAGAGCCGTTCGTCCGGCTTCCCACCACCGGTGTCGGGCACGTCTCGGGGATCGTGCGGGCCTCGGGAGTCGTACGGGTCTCGGGAGTCGTCGGAACCGCGCGGGTCGTGCGTGTCGCTCATGTACCCAGGTCTACCACCGAGACGCCCGGGAGGGCGCGGGCGGTTCCCGCCGTCTCCTCCCCGATCGCCGCGGCCAACCGGATGTGGCCGCGCGCGCACGACAGCAGCGCCAGGCGCAGCAGTTCGGCGCGCTGCCGCCCGTCGAGGCCTTGGTCGAACCCGTCCGCGAGCACGGTGAGGGCCTGCTGCGCGGAGAGCAGTTCGGCGGCCGGGTCGACGGCCAACACGCCCGGGCCGGTCAGCAGCACCAGCGCCAGCGCGAGGAAGCGCAGTTCGCCCGCCCCGAGGCGGCCCAGCTCCGTGGCCGGCGCGGCGGGTCCCCGGTCCAGCAGCGCCGTGACCAAGCCGTCCGGGTCCGACCGTACGTCCAGCCCGGCCACCGGTCCCGCACAGCCGGTACGGGCGGCTCCGGTGAGCAGCGCGTGGCGGGTACCGCACTCCTGGCGGGTCCGGCGCAGTACGTCGGCCAGGTTCGCGCAGTCGCCGCGCAGCCGCCCCGACCCCGGCCGGACGGCGCCCCGCATCCGCTCCGGGCGGGGGTCGCAGGGGAACACCGAGCGCAGCGCGACCACCACTTGCTCGGCGGCGGCCAGGACGCGTCGCTGCCCGGCCGTGGACCCGGCGACGCGCAGCGGCAGCAGGGCGGTGCCGAGTCGGTCGTCCGGGAGCGGGGCGCGGGTCACGCCGGCGGCTCCGCCGGTCAGCCAGGCGGCCTGGACGGTACGCCGGCCCGGGTCGCGCAGGGCGGTGGTGAGCAGGATCTGCCCGTCCTGGGTGAGCCGTTCGCCGACGAGGCGCAGCGTGGGCTCGGCCTGGACGGCGAGGTCCAGCCGGACCGGCCCGACGGGCCCGTCGACGGTGCAGCCGAGCCGGAAGCCGCGCCGGCGTTCCGCGTCGGGCACGGCCCGCTCGGGCACCCGGGCGCGGGGGTCGGGGAACGCCTCGACCAGGGTGGCGCCGGACGCGAGCCGGGACAGGGCCCCGTAGGCGTCCAGGACCTGGGACTTGCCGCTGCCGCTGGGGCCGGCGAACAGGGTGATCGGCCCCAGCGGGAAGGCGGCTGACCGGTGCGCGCCGAAGGCGGCGAGGCGTAACTCGGTGACGGCGGGACGCTGGTGGACCGGTCCCTCCGCGCCGGGCCCGGCGTCGGGAGCGGTGCCCTCGCCGCGGCCGGGGCCGGGGCCCGGCCCGAGATCCGGACCCACCTCCTGCCCTACATCCGGTCCGGCACCAAGTCCGGCGCAGAGTCCTGCGCCCGGTCCGGCATCACGTCCCGCGTCGAGTCCCGCGTACGGCCCGCCGGCGAGCCCGGCGTCCAAGGTGGCGTCCATGCGCCGGACAGTACGGGCCGCCGCGACCGGGGCGGCCCCGGCGAACCGTTCCGCCGCCGGGACCTTCCTACGATCGGGGGACGGCTGCGGCCGCGATGCCCTCGACCTCGGTGCCGACCGGCGCCAGCAGGAACACGTTACGGTCGACCCGGTGCATCCCGCTGCCCAGCCCGAAGACCACACCACTGCTGAAGTCCAGGATGCGCTTCGCCACCTCGGTGTCCGCCCCCGTCAGGTCCAGCAGCACCGGGATCTGCGCGATCAGGTACTCCGCCACCTCACGGGCGTCGGCGAAGATCTGGACCCGGATGACCACGAAGCGCCGCTGCTGCTCGGCGGCCGAAGTCCCGGGCCTCGCGGGAATCGTGCGGTGGTCCACCCGGGAGGGCCACTCGTTGCGACTGCGCAGGGGGACCACCTGCGCGAGTCCCTCCCACTGTTCGTCCGTGACGTCGTACCTGCTCACCGGACCGCCTCGGCCGCGCGCTTCATGTGCATCCCGCCATCCTCTCTCGTTTCACCCGTTCAGCCCAACACCGACACGAGGCGCGCGTGCCCGGGGCCGGCCCGCGGACCGTCCCCGGGCCCCGAACGTCACACCGGAACACAGAGATCCGGCCGAAAACAAACCAGAAACAGACCAATGTGGGATCGGCGGATACAGGGGGCGCCCGATTCCGTTGGAACGTCCATGAAGGCAATCACATACAACGCGTACGGAAGTCCCGCGGAACTCGCGCTCGTTGACGTACCGCACCCCCGGGTGGGCCCCGGCGAGGTCCTCGTCCGCGTCAAGGCGGCGGGCGTCAATCCGGTGGACTGGAAGCTCGCCGCCGGTTTCCTCGACTCGACGCTCGAAGTCCGTTTTCCCGTCATACCCGGCTGGGACGTGGCGGGTGTGGTCGAGGCGGTCGGCGACGACACCTTCGACCACTCCGTCGGCGACGAGGTGTACGGGTACGTTCGCAAGGAGTGGGTGGAGCTGGGCACTTACGCCGAGTTGGTCTCCGCGCCGGTCCGGACGATCGCGCACAAGCCCCGCACCCTGGGCTTCGAAGAGGCCGCGGGCATCCCGCTGGCCGGTCTGAGCGCCTACCAGTCGCTGACCCGGGTCGGCGCGAGCGCGGGCGAGACCGTCGTCATCCACTCCGCGGCGGGCGGCACCGGGTCCTTCGGCGTGCAGATCGCGGTGGCACTGGGCCTGCGCGTCATCGGGACCGCCGGCGCGCACAACCACGACTACCTGCGCTCGCTCGGCGCCGAGCCCGTGCTCTACGGCGAGGGGGTCGCGGACCGGATCCGCGAACTGGCGCCCGAGGGCATCGACGCGGGCCTCGACTTCTACGGGGACGGCATCGAGCTCCTCCAGCCGCTGGTCAAGAAGCGCGACCGGGTGGCGTCCCTGGTCGACCCGGACGGTGCGGCCAAGGGCGCACACCGCCCATGGGCCCGGCCCGACCGCGCCGATCTGACCTTCCTGGCGGACTTGGCCGACGCCGGGAAGTTGACGGTGAACGTGGCGCACGCCCTGCCGCTCGACGAGGCGGCCAGGGCGTGGGAGCTGAGTGCCGGCGGCCGGATCCGGGGCAAGATCGTCCTCACCGTCTGAGGGCGGGGCGCGCCGGCGAACGGGCAAACGCCGCAGACCGCCCGGAGCGGTAGGCTCCGGGCGGCCTGCGGGCTGCGGTCGACGGGCTGCGGTCGACGGGTGGCCGTCCCGCTCAGGCGGGTTCGCTGACGTAACGGTTCGCCGGGCGGGCCAGGCCGTAGTTCTCGCGCAGGGTGCGACCCGTGTACTCGGTCCGGAACAGGCCGCGGCGCTGGAGGATCGGCACGACGTGGTCGACGAAGTCGGTCAGACCGGTGGGCAGTACGGGCGCCATGATGTTGAAGCCGTCGGCGGCGCCCCGCGTGAACCACTCCTCCAACTGGTCGGCGATCTGCTCCGGGGTCCCGGCGAAGACCCGGTGGCCGCGACCGGCGCCGAGGCGGGCGATCAGCTCGCGCAGGGTGAGGCCGTCGCGCCGGGCGAGTTCGGCGACAAGCGTGAAACGGCTCTTGTTGCCGTTGATGTCCCGCTCCTCGGGGAGTTCGGGCAGCGGACCGTCGAGGGGCAGGCCGGTGAGGTCCGTGCCGAGCATGCCGGAGAGCTGCGCCAGCCCGTACTCGGGCACCTGGAGGTCGGTGAGCTGCTGCTCCAGGGCCTTGGCCTCGGCCTCCGTGGACCCGATCACGGGTGCGATGCCGGGCAGCACCAGCAGGTCGCTCTCGGCGCGGCCGTACTTGGCGAGGCGGGACTTGAGGTCCTTGTAGAAGGTCTCGCCGTCGGCGAGGGTCTGCTGCGCGGTGAAGACCGCCTCGGCGTACTGGGCGGCGAACTCCTTGCCGTCCTCGGAGGAGCCGGCCTGCACCAGCAGCGGGTGGCCCTGCGGGGACCGCGGCACATTGAGCGGCCCGGCCACGCCGAAGTGCTCGCCGCGGTGGGCGGCGGGGTGCAGCTTGTCGGTGTCGGCGTAGATGCCGCGCTCTTTGTCGAGGACGATCGCGTCGTCCTCCCAGCTGTCCCAGAGCTTGGTGGCGACGTCGAGGAACTCGCGGGCGCGCTCGTAGCGCAGGCGGTGCTCCAGGTGCTCGTCCCGGTTGAAGTTGCGGGCTTCGTCGACGGTGCCGGAGGTGACGATGTTCCAGCCCGCGCGACCGTTGCTGATGTGGTCGAGGGAGGCGAACTTGCGGGCGGTGTGGAAGGGCTCGTTGAAGGTCGTCGAGACGGTGGCGATCAGCCCGATGTGTTCGGTGACGGCGGCGATGGCGGAGAGCAGGGTGAGCGGCTCGAAGCCGCCGAGGGCGTTGTAGCGGGCCTTGCCCCAGAGGGCGAGGCCGTCGGCGAAGAAGATCGAGTCGAGCCGGCCGCGTTCGGCGGTACGGGCCAGTTCCTGGAAGTACCGCAGGTCGGTGACGCGCTCGGGGCTGCTGTCGGGGTGGCGCCAGGCGGCGTCGTGGTGCCCCGCGTTCATCAGGAAGGCGTTGAGGTGGAGGGTCCGCGGTGCGGTCATGAGCTGTTTCCTCGGGGTGGGTACGGGTGGTGCGCGGGTCGGGCCGGGACGCCGCGGGTCGGCGGGGACTGCGCGGGTCGGGACTCCGGAGGTCAGGCGGGGACGCGCCAGAGGCTGAGGCGGCGTTCGACGGTGACGAGGAGCTGGTTGAAGGCCACTCCGATCGCGGAGATGGTCACGATGCCCGCGTACATCTGGGGAATGGCGAAATTGAACTGCGAGGCGTTGATCAGATAGCCCAGCCCCGCCTTGGCGCCGATCATCTCGGCGGCGACGAGGACCAGGATCGACACCGCGCCCGCCAGCCGGATGCCGGTGAAGATGGCGGGCACCGAGGCGGGCAGGATCACCTTCTGGAAGAGCCGCGGCGTGGACAGGTCCATCGAGCGGGCCAGTTTCACCAGTGTGGGGTCGGCGTTGCCCACCGCGCTGATGGTGTTCAGCAGGATCGGCCAGACGCAGGCGTAGACGACGATCGAGACCTTGGACGTCTCGCCGATGCCCAGCAGCAGGACGAAGACCGGCAGCAGCGCGAGGGCCGCCGTGTTGCGGAAGACCTCCAGCAGCGGCCCGAGCAGGACGGCGACCGGCCGGTACCAACCGATCAGCAGGCCCAGCGGGACCGCGATCACGACGGCGATGGCGAACCCGCCGAACGAGCGGACGAGGCTGGCCTGGGTGTGTTCGGCGAGTTGCCCGTCGCCGAGCAGCTCCCACCAGGCGCGGGCCACTTCGCTGACCGGGGGCAGGAACGTCGCGTCGACCAGACCCAGCCGCGGCGCCGCCTCCCAGACCGCGAGCAGGGCGATGATCGCCGCGGAGCGCAGCAGCGCCGAGCCCAGCCGGCGCAGTGCCGACGCGCCGACGGCTGCCGCGCGGCCCGCCGGGCGGTCCGTGGCCCGTCGGGCCGGCGGCGCCGGGCGCGCGGGGCTCCGTACCGCCGCGGTGGGCGCGGTGGCAGGGGCGACGGGCGGTACGACGAGGGGCGTGGTGTCGGTTCCGGTGCTCATACGGTGGCCTCCTCCTTCTCCAGTTCCTGGGCGCGGGCCACTTCGTCGTGCAGCAGCGTCCAGATCTCGTGCCGGTAGCGGGCGAACTCGGGGCTGGAACGCAGGTCCTCTCCCGTGGCCCCGGCGCCGCGGGCGCCGAACGACACGGGGACGACCGCTTTGACGCGCCCGGGGCGGGAGGTGATGACGGCGACCCGCTGACCGAGGTACACGGCCTCTTCGATGCCGTGGGTGATGAACACGACCGTCTTTCCGGTGCGCTGCCAGATGCGTCGCAGCTCGTCCTGGAGCGATTCGCGGGTCTGGGCGTCGAGGGCGGCGAACGGCTCGTCCATCAGCAGCACGTCCGGGTCGTAGGCGAGCGAGCGGGCGATCGCGACGCGTTGGCGCATACCGCCGGACAGCTCGTGCGGGTGCCGGTCCTCGAAGCCGGTCAGGCCGACGAGGTCCAGGAACTCCCGGGCCCGTTGCTTTCGTTGACCGCGTGGGACGCCCCGCGCCTCCAGGCCGAACTCGATGTTGCCGAGGGCGGTCCGCCAGGGCAGCAGCGCGTACTGCTGGAAGACGATGCCCCGATCGAGGCCGGGACCGGTGACGGGTTCGCCGTCGAGCAGGATCCGGCCGGCGGTGGGCCGGGTGAGGCCGCCGAGGAGGTCCAGGAGGGTGGACTTGCCGCAGCCGCTGGGGCCGACGACCACGAGGAACTCGCCCGCCTCGATCTCCAGGTCGATGCCGTCGAGGGCGGTGAACTCCCCCTTGTTCCCGCCGTCCTTCTTGTGCTTGGTCGGGAAGGTCTTCGTCACCGAGTCGAACACGATCTTCGCCATGGCGGTCGTCAGCCCTTCCCCAGCGCGTTGAACTCGTTGGTGTAGAGATCGCCCGGCTTGAGTTGGCCCTTCTTGATCTCGCCGCGCCCGCCGAGCCAGTCCAGCCAGAGCTGGAACTCCTTGTCGGCGATGCGGCCGCCGCTCTCGGCGACCCCGTACGAGCGCCAGTACTGGAGGGTCGAGGTGTCCTCGTTGCGGCCGCGCTTCTTGATGATCTCCGTCATCCGGGCGATGACCTCCTCGCGCGGGGTGGTGCGGGACCACTCGATGGCCTTGGCGACCCCGGTGGTGAAGGTGCGTACGGTGTCGGGGTTCTCCTTGATGAAGCGCCGCGTCATCACGTACGAGCCGGCGCTGAAGGCGCCCAGCAGCTCGAAGTCCTTGAACAGCGGGCGTATCCCGCCGGTCGCCAGGGCCTTGTCGCGCAGGACGCCGCTGAGCACACCGACCTCGATCTGCTTCTGCCTGAGGGCCTGTTCCGTGTTGACGGGCGGGACGACGAGGGATTCGACCTTGTCCCCGTCCGCCTTGGAGAGGCCGTTGCGCTCCAGGTAGATGTCGAGGAGGGCCTGGGCGTGGGCGCCCAGGGTGTTCATGCCGACCTTCTTGCCGATCAGGTCGCGGGCGGTGCGGATCGGGCTGTCCTCCAGGACGTAGTAGCCGAGGTACGTGTCCTTGTCGGAGCCGTAGTAGGAGACGACGGCCTGGATCTGGGCCTTGCTGGCGGCCAGCTTGACGATCGCGCCGTTGAAGGCTCCGCCGAAGTGGGTCTGGCCGGTGGCGGCGGACTGGATGTCCTGGGGGCCGCTGATGGTGTTGCCGACCCATTCGAGGCTGAGTCCGCCGAGGTAGCCGAGGTCGGCGGCCAGCTCGGGGAGGGTGACCGCGCCTACGGAGCCCTGGTACTTGAGGGTGGTGACCTGCTTGCCCTGGCCGCCGGAGCCGCCGGTGGCGGTGGCCGTGCCGCAGCTCACCGCGGCCGCCGAGATGCCGAGCAGGGTGAGGAACTGGCGCCGGGAGGTGGGGGTCGGGGTGAACGCTGCGGGCATGGCTGGTCCTTGTCGCGGGCTGTGAAGGGTCGCGGGGTCTGTGGAGGGTCGCGCAATCCGTGGAGGGTTACGGAGTCCAGGGGTTACGCAATCCGTGGGTTACGGGGCGGGGGTGAGGGCGGCCGGGTCCGCGGCGCGCAGGGCCTCGGCGAACTCGTCGACCGCCTGGAAGAGGTCCAGCTCCGCCTCCGGCCGCAGTCGGTCGGGACCGGCGCCGCGCTCGACCGCGGAGTCCAGCACGAACCGGCCGGCGGTGACGTGGCGGGCGCCGAGCGCGGCGAGGACCGGGCGCAGGGCGTAGTCGATGGTCAGCACGTGGGCGAGGCTGCCGCCGGTGGCCAGCGGCAACACGGTCTTGCCCGCGAGGCCGTCCTGCGGGAGCAGGTCGAGGAACGCCTTGAGCAGGCCGGTGTACGAGGCCTTGTAGACCGGCGTCGCGATGACGAGGCCGTCGGCCGCGGCCACGGCTTCGAGGGCGCGGCGGATCTCCGGCTCGCCGCGCCGGGCGGAGAGGAGGTCCGCGGCGGGCAGCTCGCGCAGGGCGAGGTGCTCGGTCTCGAAGCCGGCATGGGTGAGGCGGCGCAGGACGTGGTCGGCGACGACGGCGGTACGGGAGTGGACGGACGGGCTGCCGGTGAGGGCGAGGAGTCTGGGCACGGGGAGCTCCTGGTGCGACGGGGCGGGGAAGGGGCGGTCGGCGGAGACCGGGGCGGCGGTCGGTCCGGCGGCGGTCGGTCGGGCCGTGTCCGGTCAGGTCGTGGCCGTGGAGGCGCCGGAGGCGATTCCGAAGGCGGGGTCGGGCACGTTCTCCGGGCTGATCAGGCGGGACGGGACCCCGTCCGGGCCGACCGGGACGTCGCCGTCGACGGTGACGCGGCGGAGGGTGCGCTCGTGGTCGTCGGAGTCGTCGACGCCGTAGTGCTGGGTGGCGCGGTTGTCCCAGATCGCCACGTCACCGGTCTGCCACCGGTGGCGGACGGTGTTCTCGGGGCTCTCGACGTGTGCCTGGAAGAGGTCGAGCAGGAGGCGGGAGTCGCGGCCGGTGAGGCCACTGATCCGCTGGACGAAGTTGCCGAGGAGCAGGGTGCGTTCGCCGGTCTCGGGGTGGACGCGGACGACCGGGTGCTCGGTGAGGAACTTCGTGGAGGTGAACACCTCGCGGTACTGGGCCAGTGCCTCCGGGAGGGCGTCGGGGCGCAGGGCCGCGTAGTCGTACTCGTTGGAGTGGACGGCGCGCAGGCCGTCGGCGAGGACGCGGAGCGGCTCGGGGAGGTGGGCGTAGGCGGTGGCGGTGTTGGCCCACAGGGTGTCGCCACCGTACGGGGGGATGGTGACGGCGCGCAGGATGGAGAAGGCCGGGTACGCGGGTACGAAGGTGACGTCGGTGTGCCACTGGTTGGCGCGGGCGCCGTGGTGGGAGTCGATGCCGAGGGCGTAACGGCCGTCCGCGGAGGGGACGGTGGGGTGCGCGACGGGGGTGCCGAGCAGTTGGGCGAAGGCTTCGTGACCGACCTCGTCGAGGTGGTCCTGACCGTGGAAGAAGACGACCTTGTGGGCGAGGAGCGCGGCGCGGATCTCGGCGACGGTGGTGGCGTCGAGGTCGCCGCCGAGGCGGACGCCGTCGATGTGGGCGCCGATCCGGCCGCCGATCTTGGTGACGGTGACGGCGGCGGTGGTGGCGGTGGTCATGGGAGCTCCCTGGAGGTGCGTACGGGTTCGTTTTCCGCAGCGGAAGGGACACCGGGCACGGGGAAGGTGCCGGTGCGGGGCAGGGGTGTGGCGAAGGGGCGCGCGGCGGGCATGGCGGGGCGCGGTGGGGGCGCGGCGCTCAGGCCGGGCGGGGGTGCGACGGGGTCGCGGCGGGGGCGCGGCGCTCAGGCGCGGCGGGGGGCCGGACAGCGGCCCTGACACTCGCCCGGCGCGGTACAGGAGCCGGGGGTGTGGAGCCGCGGGGCGAGGTACTCGTTCGCGGACATGTCCCGGAGCGTGTCAGCGGGCCGGCCGGTGGTCAACCCCCGTGCGGCGGCCTCCGATCGGGCCCCACCGAGGGTGTCCGCAGGGGCCTGACCTGGACCTTCGCCCGTTCCCAGGGGCGCGGCGGGGCATCCGGAACGGCCGAAAAGGGTGGCCGGATTTCACGCCTCTGCAACGCCCCCGCCACGGTGGCCCCCCGCGCCCGTCGACCGGCCGGCCCGCACGCCCGCCCCGCGTACGCGGCCGGTGGGGGCGGCGGGCGACGCCGGAGGGTGGGGTCTGACCTGCGAGTGCGAGATCACATCCGGCGGTTATGGTCTCGATTGAGCGGCCCCCCTAGCATTCGAGCCATGACGGTCCTGCCTGACGACGGGCTCTCCCTGGCCGCCGAGTTTCCTGACGCGACACATGAGCAGTGGCAGCGCCTGGTTGAGGGCGTACTGCGCAAGTCGGGCAAGGAAGTCACCGGCGAGGCAGCTGAAGACGCGCTGTCCACGACACTCGAGGACGGGCTCCGCACCCGCCCGCTCTACACCGCACGCCCCGGCGAGGACGCGACCGGTTTCCCCGGGTTCGCCCCCTTCGTACGCGGCGGCCGGCCCGAAGGCACCTCCGCCGCCGGCTGGGACGTGCGCCAGCGGCTCGCCGGGACCGATCCGGCGCGGGTGAACGAGGCCGCGCTGGCCGACCTGGAGAACGGCACCACCTCCCTGTGGCTCACCGTCGGCGAAGGCGGCCTCCCCGTCACCGGCCTCGGCCGCGCCCTGGAGGGCGTCTACCTCGACCTCGCCCCCATCACCCTCGACGCCGGCGCCCGGTACGCCGACGCGGCCCGCGCGTTGCTGGCCCTGTACGCCGAGCGCGGGGTGGCTCCCGAGGCCGCCCACGCCTCCCTCGGCGCCGACCCGCTGGGCCATGAAGCCCGTACGGGTGAGCGGCCGGCCCTCGCCGAAGCCGCCGCCCTCGCCGCCGAGACGGCCGCCGCCTGGCCCCAGGTACGGGCCCTGACCGTGGACGCCCTCCCCTACCACGAGGCCGGCGGCAGCGCCGCCGAGGAGCTGGGCCTCTCGCTGGCCACCGGCGTCGCGTACCTGCGGGCCCTCACGGAGGCCGGTCTGGGCATCGACGCGGCCCTCGGACAGCTGGAGTTCCGCTACGCCGCGACCGCCGACCAGTTCCTGACCATTTCCAAGCTGCGCGCCGCGCGCCGCCTGTGGGCCCGGGTCGCCGACGCCTGCGGCGCCCCGGACGCGGGTACGCAGCGCCAGCACGCGGTGACCTCGCCGGTGATGATGACCCGGCGCGACCCGTGGGTGAACATGCTGCGCACCACCGTCGCCTGCATGGCGGCGGGCGTGGGCGGCGCGGACGCCGTCACCGTGCTGCCCTTCGACCACGAGCTGGGCCTGCCGGACGCGTTCGCGCGCCGGATCGCCCGCAACACCTCCACCATCCTGCTGGAGGAGTCGTACCTGGCCCGGGTGATCGACCCGGCCGGCGGCTCGTACTACGTCGAGCAGCTCACCGACGAACTCGCCGAAGCCGCCTGGGAGTTCTTCCGGACCGTCGAGAAGGCGGGCGGCCAGGCGGCCGCCCTGCGTTCCGGTCTGGTCGCCGAACGGCTCGCCGCCACCTGGGCCGTGCGCTCCGCGAAGCTGGCCAAGCGCCGCGAACCCATCACCGGTGTCAGCGAGTTCCCGCACCTGTCGGAGAAGCCGGTCGTCCGCGAGCCCGCCCCCGCGGGCCCGACGGGCGGTCTGCCGCGCGTCCGGCGCGACGAGGCGTACGAGGCGCTGCGCGCCCGCAGCGACGCGCACCTGGCGGCCACCGGCGCCCGGCCGAGGATCTTCCTCGCCGCGCTCGGCCCGGCGGCCGCGCACACCGCGCGCGCCACCTTCGCCGCGAACCTGTTCCAGGCGGGCGGTGTCGAGCCGGTCCACGACCCGGTGTCGGTGGACCCGGACACGGCCGCCGCGGCGTACGCGGCGAGCGGCGCGGACGGCATGGCGGTGCTGTGCTCCAGCGACGCGCTGTACGAGGAGCAGGCCGAGGCGGTGGCCGCCGCGCTGCGCTCGGCGGGCGCGACGACCGTGTTCCTGGCCGGGAAGCCCGGCACCGCGCAGGCCGCAGTGGACGAGTACGTCTTCGCCGGCTGCGACGCCGTCGCCGTACTGTCCTCCGTACTCGACCGGATGAAGGTGGCGTCTTGAGCACCGCGATCCCCGATTTCTCCGAGCTCCCACTGAACTCCGGGGCGGCCCCCGCCGGTTCCGAGGAGCAGTGGCGGGCCGCCGTCAAGGAGTCCACCGGCACGGCCGCCGCGGACCTGCTGTGGGAGACCCCGGAGGGCATCGGCGTGAAGCCGCTGTACACCGGGGCCGACCTGGAGGGCCTGGACTTCCTGCGGACGTACCCGGGTGTGGCCCCGTACCTGCGCGGCCCGTACCCGACGATGTACGTCAACCAGCCCTGGACCATCCGCCAGTACGCGGGTTTCTCCACGGCGGAGGAGTCCAACGCCTTCTACCGGCGCAACCTCGCGGCCGGCCAGAAGGGCCTGTCGATCGCGTTCGACCTGCCCACGCACCGCGGTTACGACAGCGACCACCCGCGGGTGACGGGCGACGTCGGCATGGCGGGCGTGGCGATCGACTCGATCTACGACATGCGGCAGCTGTTCGACGGCATCCCGCTGGACAAGATGACGGTGTCGATGACGATGAACGGCGCGGTGCTGCCGGTCCTCGCGCTCTACATCGTGGCGGCGGAGGAGCAGGGCGTCTCCCCCGACAAGCTCGCCGGGACCATCCAGAACGACATCCTCAAGGAGTTCATGGTCCGCAACACCTACATCTATCCGCCGAAGCCCTCGATGCGGATCATCTCGGACATCTTCTCCTTCACCTCGCGGAACATGCCGAGGTACAACTCCATCTCCATCTCCGGGTACCACATCCAGGAGGCGGGGGCCACGGCCGACCTGGAGTTGGCGTACACCCTGGCGGACGGCGTGGAGTACCTGCGCGCCGGACAGGCGGTGGGGCTGGACGTGGACGCGTTCGCACCGCGCCTGTCGTTCTTCTGGGCGATCGGCATGAACTTCTTCATGGAGGTCGCGAAGCTGCGCGCCGCGCGGCTGCTGTGGGCCCGGCTGGTCAAGGAGTTCGACCCGAAGAACGCCAAGTCCCTGTCGCTGCGCACCCACTCGCAGACCTCGGGCTGGTCGCTGACGGCGCAGGACGTCTTCAACAACGTGACGCGCACCTGTGTCGAGGCGATGGCCGCGACGCAGGGCCACACCCAGTCGCTGCACACGAACGCGCTGGACGAGGCGCTCGCCCTGCCGACGGACTTCTCGGCGCGCATCGCCCGCAACACGCAGTTGCTGCTCCAGCAGGAGTCGGGGACCTGCCGGACGATCGACCCGTGGGGCGGCAGCGCGTACGTGGAGAAGCTCACGTACGACCTGGCGCGCCGGGCGTGGCAGCACATCCGGGAGGTCGAGGCGGCCGGCGGCATGGCGCAGGCCATCGACGCCGGCATCCCGAAGCTGCGCGTGGAGGAGGCCGCCGCGCGCACGCAGGCGCGGATCGACTCGGGGCGGCAGCCGGTGATCGGCGTGAACAAGTACCGGGTGGAGAACGACGAGGCGATCGAGGTCCTCAAGGTCGACAACTCCTCGGTGCGCAGCCGGCAGATCGAGAAGCTGCGGCGGCTGCGCGCGGAGCGGGACGAGGCGCGTACGCAGGACACGCTGCGGGCGCTGACGAACGCGGCCGGGCGTGGGGACGGCAACCTCCTCGCGCTGGCGGTGGACGCGGCGCGCGCCAAGGCGACGGTCGGTGAGATCTCCGACGCACTGGAGAAGGTGTACGGGCGGCACGCGAGCCAGATCCGTACGATCTCGGGTGTGTACCGCACCGAAGCAGGCGAGTCCCCGTCCGTGGAGCGCACGCGTGCGCTGATCGACCGGTTCGAGGAGTCGGAGGGCCGTCGTCCGCGCATCCTGGTTGCGAAGATGGGCCAGGACGGACACGACCGCGGCCAGAAGGTGATCGCGACGGCCTTCGCCGACCTGGGCTTCGACGTGGACGTCGGCCCGCTGTTCCAGACCCCGGCGGAGGTGGCCCGCCAGGCCGTCGAGGCGGACGTCCACGTGGTGGGCGTGTCGTCGCTGGCGGCCGGTCACCTGACCCTCGTCCCGGCGCTGCGCGAGCAGTTGGCGGAGGAGGGCCGCGAGGACATCATGATCGTGGTGGGTGGGGTGATCCCGCCGGCGGACGTCCCGACGCTGCTGGAGATGGGCGCGACGTCGGTCTTCCTGCCGGGCACGGTGATCCCCGACGCGGCGCACGACCTGGTGACGCGGCTGGCCGCGGATCTCGGTCACGAGCTGTAGGGGCGGGCGCGACACGATGGCTCCGAAGATCGACGTCGAGGCGTACGCCAAGGGCGTGCTCGACGGGAAGCGCGCGTTCATCGCGCGCGCCATCACGCTCGTCGAGTCCACCCTGGCCGCCCACCGGGCGCCGGCGCAGGCGCTGTTGACGGAGCTGTTGCCGCACGCGGGGCGGGCCCGGCGGATCGGGATCAGCGGGGTGCCGGGTGTCGGCAAGTCGACGTTCATCGACGCGTTCGGCACGATGCTGACGGGTCTGGGCCACCGGGTGGCCGTCCTGGCCGTGGACCCCTCGTCCACCCGGACGGGCGGTTCGATCCTGGGCGACAAGACCCGGATGGAGCGGCTCGCCGTCGACCCGGCGGCCTTCGTGCGGCCTTCGCCGTCGGCGGGGACGCTGGGCGGGGTCGCCAAGGCGACGCGAGAGTCGATGATCGTGATGGAGGCGGCGGGTTACGACGTGGTCCTCGTCGAGACGGTCGGGGTGGGCCAGTCGGAGACGACGGTGGCGGGGATGGTCGACTCCTTCCTGCTGCTGTCGCTGGCCCGTACGGGCGACCAGTTGCAGGGCATCAAGAAGGGCGTCCTGGAACTGGCGGACGTCTTGGCGGTCAACAAGGCGGACGGTCCGCACGAGCGGGACGCGAAGGCGGCGGCGCGCGAACTGTCGGGCGCGCTGCGGTTGATGCACCCGGCGGACGCGGCATGGACCCCGCCGGTCCTGACCTGCAGCGCGCGCGAGTCGGCGGGTCTGGACGAGGTCTGGAACCGGCTGGAGCAGCACCGGCGGCTGCTCGACGCGGGCGGGCGCCTCGCCGCCAAGCGGGCGGCGCAACAGGTGGAGTGGACGTGGTCGATGGTCCGCGACGAACTGCTGGAGCGGCTCCGCGGGAACGCGGCGGTACGGGCCCTCGCGCCCGACCTCGAAGCGGCGGTCAGAGACGGGTCCTTGACCCCCACGCTGGCGGCGGATCGGATCCTGGCGGCCTTCGGCGGGAGCTGACCGGGCATGCCCGCCCGGCCCTCGGCCCCTCGGCCCCGTCGGTGTTCCGGGCGCGGGGTCGGGGAGCCGGGCGCGGGCGGCGGCGCCGCGCCCGGGCGGCTTCGGTCAGGCTCCGACCAGCACCGGGTCGCCCGAGGACAGGGCCGCGCGGAGCACCCGGGACCGCTCGGTCGGGTCGTCGGTGGCGAGCAGCGCGGACAGGACCGCGATACGGGCCTGGCCGGCCCGCAGGGTGCCCGTCGGCACGGCTCCGGCGGCGACCAGGTCGACCGCGCCGCCGTGCGTGTAGATCTCGGTGACCGGGCCGGCGGCCACGCGCGTGGTGAGGGCGACGAGGACCCCGCGGGCGACGGCCGCGGTGACCGCTTCCACGATCTCCGGCGTCGCGTTGCCGGCGCCCGTCCCGATCAGGACGATCCCGCGCGCCCCCGCCTCCACGGCGGCGTTCAGCAGCGTGGCGTCGCCGTCGGCGTGGTGCATGACCATGTCCACGCGCGGCGGGAGTTCCGGCATCGGCGGCAGCGCGAGCGGGGTCGGCCGCTGCGGGGCGCGCAGCACGGTGACCTTGCCGAAGCCGATCTTCCCGAGCAGTTCCTTCGAGGGGTCCGCGAACGCGTCCAGGGCCACGGCCTGGGTCTTGACGGTGCCGCGCGCGGCGTGCACCCGGCCGGCGAAGGCGATCAGCACGCCGAGGCCGCGCGTGGTGGCGGCGGTCAGCAGCGCGTCGTAGAGGTTGCCGGGCCCGTCCCCGTCGGCGGAGCCCATGGGCAACTGCGAGCCGGTGAAGACCACGGTGCGCGGGTCGTGGTGGTGCAGGTCGAGCAGGAAGGCCGACTCCTCCAGGGTGTCGGTGCCGTGCGTGACGACGATGCCGTCCACGTCCGGGTCGGCCAGCACCTCGTGGACCGTGCGCAGCAGGGTGAGCTGGTGGGCGGTGGTCAGCCGGGGGCTGTTCACGCTGAAGAGGTCGACCACCTCGACGGTGACCCCCTCGGGCAGCGGCGCGGTGGCGATGACCTCGCTGCCGTCGGCGTCGGCGGCGAACCCGGAACCCTGCCAGCGGCTGGCTATCGTTCCGCCGGTGCTGATGACGACGACGCGTCCCATCCCTGCCCCACCCTTCTCTCGTACGACATCCGCACAGATTTGCTACAACCGGCAATGATAGAGCGATCTACGCGCAATGCGATTGCCTATTGCGGCTCCGCCGTAACACTAGGCGGGTGATAATTGCGTGATGGACGCCATCGATCGAGAAATCTTGCGCGAACTCCAGCGGGACGGCCGGCTCAGCAACCAGGAGCTGGCCCAGCGCGTGGGCCTGACCCCCTCGCCCTGTATGCGCCGGGTGCGGCAACTGGAACAGGACGGGGTGATCCAGGGCTACCACGCCGTCATCGACCCGGACGCGGTGGGCCGGGGCTTCGAGGTGCTGGTCTCGGTCGAGGTGCGCCGCGACCGCGCCGCCGTGGAGGCCTTCGAGGCGGCGCTCCAGGACATCCCCGACGTCATCGAGGCGTACCGCCTCTTCGGCAGCCCCGGTTGCCTGCTGCGCATCGCCGTGGCCGACCTGCGGGCGTACGAGCGCCTGTGGATCGAGCAGCTCACGGCCCTGTCGGGGGTCACCGAGGTCAACTCGCAGATCATCATGAAGCGGATCAAGGAGCCGACCGGGCTGCCGGTGTAGCGCAGGCGGCGGGGCGGGGCGCCCGGAGCCCGTGGCCCGGGCGGCCCGCCCCTCAGCCCGCTCAGGCCGCTCAGCCCACCGCGGCCCGCTCCCGGGGCGGCGCGTGCACGTCCACCGCGTCCACCGCGTCCACCGCGTCCACCGGCAGCCCCGGATCGGTCCGCACCTGCCGCAAGACCCGGGCGAAGGAGGCGGCGAGCGCCTCCGCCTCGCTCCGCTCGTGGCAGTCGTGGCGGAACTCCAGGGTGAACCGGCGGCCTGGCCCGTGGACGTGGAGCGTCAGCGGGTACGGCGAACCGGTCGAGGGGCGGACGCCCGTGAGGGTGATGCCCGCCGACGTGGTGGTCCCCCGCGGGCCCTCCGGGGTGTCCGGGTCCGGTTCGTGGACGACCAGCGAGTCGAGCGGCGTCGTCCGCCCGGTGTGCCGGCCGGGTTCCCCCGGGCCGTGGTCGGCGGGTCCGGCCGGCGCCGCCAGAAGCTCCGCCACCGTGTCGCCCGGGGCGTAGGAGACCCGCACCGGGACGGTACGGGCGAACAGGCCCACCATTTCGTGGACGCCCGGCAGTCCGGCCGGGCGGCCGTGGGCGCGTACGCCGAACCGCACCTCGCGGCTTCCGCCGAGGCGGGCGAGCAGGATCGCCCACGCCCCTTCGATCAGCGTCTCCGGCGTGATCCCCAGGTCGGCGGCCCGCCGGGACAGGCCCCGGACGTCGCCCGCCGCCACCTCGACCTCGACCCGGCCGGTCCCGGCCCCGAATTCCCTCCCGGCCCCGCTTCCGGCCGGGGCAAGGGCGGCCCGGGGCACGGCCCGGGTCGGGACCACGGCGTCCCCCGGGTCGAGCGAGGCCAGGTAGTCGCCGTAGCGGGACGCCGGCGCGAGCAGCGACGCGTCGCCGCCCACCCGGTAGAGCCGGACCAGGTCGCTCGTCAGCACCGCCGCCGACCGGTCGTCGAACAGCACCGGGTGCGCGGTGACCACCAGCCGGGCGCGCTCCCCGAGGCCGATCAGGGCGAGCCGGACCAGCGGCGGGGCGAGCGGGTCGAACCGGGCCGCGCGTTCCTCGGCGAGGAGTCGCCCGGTCTCCGCTGCGCGGACGGCCTCGTCGGCTCCCGCCAGGTCGAGGTACCGCCAGGGCAGCCGTACGTGCTCGGGGACGATCTGGACCGGCACGCCGCCAGCCGTCGCGCCGAAGCCCGCGCCGAGGTGCGGGTGGCGCACCGGCAGGGCCTGTCCGGCGGCCCTCATCCGTACGGGATCGACCCGGCCCTCCACCCCGATGACGAACTGCGCGGGCGTCGGCTCGGACCCGGCCCGGGCAGGACCGGCCGGGCGCAGGAGCGCCGACTGGACCGGTGACACCGGCCACACCTCGGCCAGCCGCCCGTGCCGCGCCTCCCACTCCTCGATCTCCGCCTGGCCCACCGGCACCAGCGCCACGTCCGAAGGCGTCAGGCCACCGGCGCCCGGCTGCCTCGCCTGTCGGACGAGGCCGGTGAGCGCGGTGACCCACAGGCCGGCCAGCTCCGCCACCTCCGCCTCGGACAGCACGCCCGTCGGGAAGTCGAAGGAGGCGGTGAGTTCGGGACCCGTCGCACCCTCCGTCGTACGGACGGCGATCTCCAGGGCCGACGGCGCGGGCGCCCGCCCGTCCGGGGTCGGGGCCGGCTCGCCGCCGTCGATCGCCGGTACCCAGCCCAGGCCCCGTACGGAGACGGGCATGTCGTCGGCGCCGAAGCGGCGCAGGTACCCGAACCCGATCTGTGGCTCGGGGTGGCCGGCCAGCTCGGCGGCCGTCTCGGGGTTGAGGTGGCGCAGCAGCCCGTAGCCGAGGCCCCCGTCCGGCAGGGCGCGCAGCCGCTCCTTGACGGTCTTGAGGGCGCGTCCGGCGGCGGGTCCACCGGCGAGCGCCTCGTCCGGGTCGATCCCGCCGATGTCGAGGCGGACGGGGAACGCCGTGGCGAACCGGCCGACGATCCCGGTCGGGTCGGCGTCCGGTACCAGGTCCTTCGGGCGGCCGTGCCCTTCGACGCGGATCAGGGGGGCGTTCGGCGCGTCACCCCGGCCGCGGCTCCGCTGTGCCAGCGCCAGGGCCAGGGCCAGGGCGGTGAGCAGTACGTCCTCCACCGCGCAGCGGAAGACGGCGGGGACCGCGGTCAGCACGTCCTCGCCCACGTCGGCCGGAACCCGGACCCGGACCGTCTGCACGGTGGCGGCCACGTCCACGGCCGGGTCGGGTCGGCGGTGGCCGAGGACGGTGTCGGGGGCGGCCAGGATTTCCCGCCAACCGGCCAGTTCGGCGACCCGGTCCGGGCGGCGCGCCTCTCCTTCCAGCGCGTGCGCCCACTGACGTACGGAGGTGCCCGCGCGGGGCGGCGAGGGGAGCCCGCAGCGGGCCCGGGCCCATGCCTCGGCCAGGTCGGGCAGCAGGACGTGCCAGGACGCCGCGTCGGCGACGAGGGGGTGCGCGACGATCAGCAACCGGCCGGTGCCGCCCTTGCCGACGGCACTGCGGTCGAACCACACGAACTGGACCATCACCCCGGCGGCCGGGTCCAACCGGTCGGCGGCGGCGTCGAGTTCGGCGGCGATCAGCGCGTCGTCCCAGGGGCCCCCGCACGGGATCCGGCGCATCAGCGAGGCCGGACCGACCAGTCCGGCGGGCTCGATCCGCAGCCCGGGTTCCGGGTCCCGCACCAGTCGGGAACGCAGCATGTCGTGGCGGTCCAGGAGCGCCCCGAGGGTCGCCATCAGGGTGGTGAGGTCGGTTTCCAGCGGGAGTTCGAGCAGCCGCGCCGGTGCGAGCCGGTTCCCGCCCCCGCGGCCCCGGAGCTCCAGGGCTCCCGGCAGCAGCGGCATCCAGCCGTCGCCGTCGCCCTCGGGTTCGGCCGGTTCCGGGGTTTCGCGGGCCCGCTCGGCGACGACCCGGGCCAGGTCGGCCACGGTGCGGTGCTCGAAGATCTCCTTCGGGGTCACCTCGACCCCCCGGGCGCGGGCCCGGGCGGCGGCCTGGACGGAGCGGACGCTGTCGCCGCCGACCAGGAAGAAGTCGTCGTCGACACCGACCCGTTCCAGCCCGAGCACCTCCCCGACCGCGTCCGCGAGCACCTCCTCCGTGGCGGTGCGCGGGGCGCGGTACGTGTCGCCGGCGAGGTCCGGCGCCGGCAAGGCCGCCCGGTCGAGCGTGCCGTACGGCGTCAGCGGCATCCGGTCCAGGACCGTGAAGGCGGCGGGCACCAGGTGGTCGGGGAGGCGCGCGGAGACGAACCGCCGCAGCTCGGCCCGGTATCCGCCGCCGTGGACGTCCTCGCCCCTGTCACCGGCAACACCGTGGCCGCCGTCCGGGCCGTGGCCGGCGTCGCCGCGGGGTACGACGTAGGCCACCAGGCGCGGGCTGCCGCCGTGGTCCTCGCGGGCGACGACCACGGCCTGGGAGACGCCCGGGTGGGCCGTCAGCGCGGCCTCCACCACGCCCGTTTCGACGCGCACCCCCCGCACCGTCACCTGCGCGTCGACGGGGCCGAGGTGCTCCAGCCGTCCGTCGACGGTCAGGCGCGCGAGGTCGCCCGTCCGGTACATCCGCCCGCCGGCCGGACCGAAGGGGTCCGCGAGGAACCGCCGCGCCGTGACTCCGGGCCGCCCGAGGCAGCCGCGGCCCACGGCGCCGCCGATGTGGAGTTCGCCGACCGCGCCCGGCGGTACGGGCGCCAGGCCCGGCCCGAGGACGTACGTCCGTACGCCGTCGTCGCGGCCTGGATCGGGGACGCAGAAGGCGTCGGCCCGGCCGTGGGCGTGGATCACCCGCACGCCGGGCGCGTTCGCCCGCGCCCGTTCCACCAGGGACGCGGGCAGCGGCTCTCCGCTGAGGACCACCGCTTGTACGCCGGTCATCGCCGGTGTCCGCTCGGCCCGTGCGGCGAACGCGGTCGGGGTCGTACCGATCACCTGGGCGGGCCGGCCGCGCCCCTCCGCCGTCGCCTCGGGGCCGCCGGCCACTTCGACGCTGCCGCCGGCGCAGAGCGGGGTGAGGATCTCGTAGGCCGACGCGTCGGAGCCGGACGGCGAGGTGCTGAGCATCCGCCGGCCGGCCAGCACGCCGAGGCGCCCGGTCAACCGGCGCACACCGCCTGCCAGGTCCCGATGGGTGACGACGACACCTCCGGGCTCGCCGGGGCCGTACAGCACGCAGGCGAGGTGGTCCGCTCGGGGGGCCGCGCCCCGGACCGGGGCTTCCGGCGCGTCGGCGGGAACGTCCCGCACGCACAGGCGCGGAACGTCGCCGGGCCGGCCCGCGGTCGGGGAATCGGAGCCGAAGTCGGAGTCGGAGTCGGAGTCGGAGTCGGAGTCGGAGTCGGTGATGATCAACCGCGGGCGCGCGTCGGCGAGCACGGCGTCGAACGACATCGACCCCGGCCGGTCCGGATCGAGCGGCAGGTAGCCGGCGCCCGCCTTGAGGACGGCGAGCAGGCCGACGACGAGCTCGGCGGTCCGGGGCAGGGCGAGCCCGACGAGGCTCTCGGGGCCGATCCCGCGCCGCACGAGTTCCCGCGCCAACCCGTCGGCCCGGGCATCGAGTTGCCCGTAGGTGAGGAGGGAGCCGTCCGCGTCGAGGACGGCGGCGGCGTCCGGTGTCGCCCGTGCCTGCCGCTCGAAGAGCGCGACGACCGTCTCCTCGGCCGCCGAGGCGGCCGGTTCACCGACCGGGCCCAGCAGTCGTTCGCGCTCCTCGGCGTCGAGGACGTCCACGGCCCCGACCCGGACCTCCGGGTCGGCGACGATCCGGCGCAGCACGCGCAGGTACCGGGCCGCGAGCCGCTCCACCGCGTCGCGGTCGAACAGATCGGTGGCGTAGGTGAGCCGGACCCGCGCGCCCCCGGCCGGATCGGGGACGACGAGGAAGGACAGGTCGCAGGTGGCGGTCCCGGTGCAGGCGGGTTCGAAGGCGACCCGGAGTCCGGGGACCTCGATCGGGGGCGGGGACGGCTGCCACGCGCACCGCACCTGGAACAGCGGGTGGTAGGCGGTGGAACGCTCGGGGGCGATCAGCTCCACCAGCCGCTCGAACGGCACGTCGTGCAGGTCGTACGCGTTCAGCGCCTTGGTCGCGGCCGTTCCGAGCAGCTCGGAGAAGGAGGGGTTGCGGGTCAGGTCCAGCCGCAGCACCCATGTGTTGACGAAGCATCCGACGAGGTCGGCGAATGCCTCCTCGGTGCGGTCGGTGGCGGGGCAGCCGATCGTGAGGTCGTCGCCGGCGCCCAGTCGATGGAGCAGGACGGCCAGGGCGGACTGCATCGCCACGGGCGCCGTCGTACGGTGGTCGGCGGCCAGCTTCTCGACGTCGGTCAGCAGCCGCGGATCGACCGTGAACTCGTACAGGTCGCCGCGGTAGCTCGCCGCCCGGGGGCGGGGGCGGTCGGTGGGCAGCGCCGACGGCTGCGGTACGCCCGCCAACTCCTCGCGCCAATAGGACACCTGGGCTGCCGCGAGGCCGGCGGGGTCGTTCTCGTCGCCGAGCAGGTCGCGCTGCCACACCGTGTAGTCCTGGTACTGCACCGGCGGTTCGCCGTGCCCCGGCGGGTGCCCCGCGCGCCGCGCCTCGTAGGCGGCGAACAGGTCGCGGGTCAGCGGCCTGCCCGACTCCTCGTCGCAGGCGATGTGGTGGGCCACCAGCACGAGCAGGTGCTCCTCGGGCGCACACCTGAGTACGGTGGCCCTCAGGGGGATCTCCGCCGTGAGGTCGAAGGGGTGGGACACGGCGCGCGCCACGGCGGTCGGCACCTCCTCGCGGGCGACGTCGACGACCGGCACGGTCAGCGGCACACCGGCCGGGGGCACGATGCGCTGGAACGCCTCGCCGCGCTCGTCCTCGACGATCAGCGTGCGCAGGCTCTCGTGCCGGGCCACCAGGTCGCGGACGGCCGCTTCGAGCGCGGCGGTGTCGAGTCGGCCCTTCAGGCGCAGGACGAAGGGCACGTTGTAGGTGGCCGAGGGGCCTTGCAGCCGGTGGAGGAACCACAGCCGGCGCTGGGCGAACGACAGCGGGATCATCTGTGGTCCCGGGGGCGGGGTCCGGTGGTGTCCGCTCGTCGGGGGAGCGGATCGCCCGTGGTGCCGATGTCAGTCATCTCGCCCCGTCCCCACGGCCGACCGACCGTGTCCACGTCTCGTCGCGGTGCCTCGCCGGACGCACCGGGAGGTACTCGGAAGAACCTTCTGACGGGCAGGTTAGGCAAGGCCGCCGTATCGACCGGCCGAGCGGCGCTCGAACCTCGGACGAGGCCCGCCGGAGAGTGCCTGCAAGGGGTACGGGGCCTTCCGCCCAGCCGTCCACGCGAGCAGGGCGTGGCCGACCGCGAGCCAGGCCAGGGCGTAGAGCCAGCCCCCGAGGACGTCGCTGGGCCAGTGCACCCCCAGGTAGATCCGGCTCAGCCCGACGGCCGCCGCCCAGCAGCCGAGCAGTACGGCGCCGGTCCGGGCGACGGCGGGACGGGCGACGCGGTACAGGGCCCCGGCGAGCAGCCCGGCGACGAGGGCGGAGGTGGTGGCGTGGCCGGAGGGGAAGGCGTAACCGGTGGCGAGGGTGGCCCAGTCGGCGGTGGCGGGGCGCGGCCGGTGGATCGGCAGGAGCACGGCGTAGCGGGTGGCCTGGACGAGGCAGAGGAAGAGGAGCGCGGCGACCACGGCCCCTCGCCGTTCCCGCGCGTCGCGTCCCGCGATCAGTCCGGCCGCCACCGCGCCCAGGTAGGGCAGGGGGCCGGTGCCGGTCGCGGTGACGAGGCGGGCGGCGTCGGCGGCCCAGGCCGGCCGGTGGCGTACGCACCACACGTGCAGGCTCCGGTCGACGGGGAACGGAGCGCCGTGCCGCCCGGCGACGGCCACCGCGAGGAGGGCGAAGAGCGCGGCGCACACGACGGCCACCGCCGCTCCCACGCCCACCCGGGTCGTCGCCACCGGTCCGCGCCTCCGCGGTGGGCCGGGGTTCACCTCGGCGCCACCAACGGCCGCAGCCGGGAGGTCCGGGCCCGCTCCACGAGCGGGGCGGCGCGTCGGGTCGCCCGGGTGAGGAACCACCCCACGACGGCGCCGACCAGCAGGCCGAGCACCACGTCGTGGGGGTAGTGGGCGCCGACCCAGACCCGGGACAGCGCCATCAGCAGCGCGGCCGGGGCTGCGAGGGTCCCGAGACGGCGGTCGACGAGCCACAGGGCCGCCGCGGCGGCGGCCGCGATGGCGGCGTGGTTGCTCGGGAAGGACCAGTCGTCCGGCCCGGGGCAGGTCTCCAGGGTGACGGTGTGCAGGGTCAGGCAGGGGCGCTGCTCGCGGACCACCGCTTTGATCAGGGCGTTGGCGGCGTACGCCAGGGCGACGACGACGGGCGCGGCCAACGCCATCGCGATCCCTGCGGCGTCCCCGGGCCGGGCCCGCCACCAGGCCGCCAGCATGAGCACGGCGAACAGTGCAAGACCGTAGGCCGACCAGTGGGCGACCAGTGTGTCGAGCCAGTGCGGGGCGTGGCCGGCGAGACCGGTGACGCGCGTGTAGAGGCGGCCGTCGAGGGACGCTCCGTCGAGCGCGGGCAGGGCTCTGGGGGCGGGGGCGAGGAGGTCCACCGGAAGGGTCATGGGGCGCCGCTCCCTCGGGTGATCGCCCCGGTCCGGAGCCGCATCCGCGGTGACCGGGGGGGGACGTAGACGGTCTACGTCACTGTAGGAGTCGGCGGGGTCTTCCGCAGGCGCGGCGTACGCCGGGCGGCGGACCGGGTCAGTGGGAGTGTCCGTCCTGCCCGGCCGCCGGCCGGCCGCCTGCCGCGGCAGCGCCGTCGCCCGCCGGCCGGCCGCCGCCCGCGGGAGCGCCGCCTGCCTGGACCGTGAACGCGGCGGTGCGGACCGTGCCCTGGTGCCGGAAGTCCAGGAAGAGCCGGTAGGTGCCCGCGCTGGGGGCCGTCGCCGTGAAGGAGACGACCGGCCCGGGGCCACCGGCGTTGGGGTGGACGTGGAGGTAGGCGAGGTCCCCGTCGCGCAGGGCGACCAAGTGGCCGTAGGCGCCGAGGTAGGGCTCCAGGTCGGTGACCGGCTTGCCGTCCTTGCTGACGGTCAGCCGCAACTCGGCCGCCTGGCCCGGGTCGAGGGCGCCGGCCAGGGCCACCTGGTAGCCGTCCACCTCGGTGGTGGGTTCGACCGGGGGCAGCGGGGCGGGGGCGTACGGGCCCGGGACGGACAGGTCGGCGCCCAGGGTGACGCCCTTCGCGCCGGCGGCGTCCGGGGTGAAGTCGGCGAAGACCTTGTAGGCGCCGGGGGCGGGCAGGTCCACCGGGGTGGACCAGGTGCCGTCCTGCGCGCGGACCGGGTGCAGGTGCATGTAGACCGTCAGGTCCCGCGAGGCCACGATGAAGTGCAGTTCCTTGCCGTGCTCGGTCTTGAACGCGGTGACCTTGCGGCCCTCGCGGTCCTTGACGGAGAACGTGACCTCCCCCGGTCCCGGCGCGATGCGCGGGGTGTCGAGGGCGAGGGTGTAACCGCCCTCCGAGATCTGCAGACCCCCGGCGGCCGGGCCCTGGGCCGCCTCCTCGTGGCCCGCGTGCCCGCCCCCCGCAGCGGGCGCCTCGGCCTGCGTCGCGTGCGCCGCGTGCCGCGATGACGCCGGGGCGCCGACGGGGCCCACGCCCTTGCCCACCCCGTACGCGGCTCCGAACGTCGCCGCGAGCACGGCGGCGTACGCGGTGATCCTCACTCCGGTGTTCATGACTGCTCTCCCGTACGACCTGGCGCCGCGTTCGGCGGTTCGATGCACTTCACCATACCCCGGGGGGGTATCAAGTCAAGCCGGGCCAACGCTTGCGCCCCGATACCGCCTGGGGGTATATCTGGAGCCGACAAAGATACCCCCCAAGGGTATCCGGCGGACGAAGGAGAGATCCATGTCTTCCTGCTGCACCCCCGACGGCAGCTGCGGCACCGGCGCCGGGGACACGGCCGTCGCCGTCGCCGACAGCACCGCCACCACCTACCGCGTCTCCGGCATGAGCTGCGGCCACTGCCGGTCCGCCATCACCAGCTCGGTGGGCGTGCTCGACGGCGTCCTCTCCGTCGACGTCGACGTGGACGGCGGTCTGGTCACCGTGACCACGGCCGGCGACCCCGACGACGCGGCCGTCGCCGCCGCGATCGACGACGCCGGCTACGAGCTCACCGGCCGGGCCGTCTGACACCCGCCCGATCCGGCCGCCGGCGTCCGTCCATCCGCCCCGAACCATCCGCCCGGGCCGCCGGGCCCCGGCCCCCACCCCCCTCGAACGAGGAGCAGTTCTCATGACCACCACCACAGCCGGCGCCGCCCAGGTCGAGCTCGCCATCGGCGGCATGACCTGCGCCTCGTGCGCGGCCCGCATCGAGAAGAAGCTCAACCGCATGGACGGGGTCGAGGCCACCGTCAACTACGCCACCGAGAAGGCGAAGGTCACCTTCGACGCCGACGCCGACATCTCCGTGGCGGACCTGATCGCCACCGTCGAGGCCACTGGCTACACCGCGCGCGAGCCCGTACGGGAACCCGGGAACGGCGGCCCGGAGTCGCCGGCGGAGGAGCTCGACGAGCTGCGCCCGCTGCGCCAACGGCTCGTCGCCGCCGTCTCCCTCGCCCTGCCGGTCATCGCGTTGGCCATGGTCCCGGCCTTCCAGTTCGAGTTCTGGCAGTGGCTCTCGCTGACCCTGGCCGCGCCCGTGGTGACCTACGCTGCCTGGCCCTTCCACCGCGCCGCGTGGACCAATGCCCGGCACGGCGCCGCCACGATGGACACCCTGATCTCGGTGGGTACGACGGCCGCGTTCCTCTGGTCGCTGTGGGCGCTGTTCTTCGGGACCGCCGGCACGCCCGGAATGACGCACGCCTTCGAGCTCACCATCGCCCGCACCGACGGCGCCGGGAACATCTACCTGGAGGCGGCGGCCGGGGTCACCGCCTTCATCTTGGCCGGCCGGTACTTCGAGGCCCGCTCCAAGCGCAAGGCCGGCGCCGCGCTCAAGGCGCTGCTGGAACTGGGCGCCAAGGAGGTGACGGTAGTGCGCGGGGGCCGCGAGGTCACCGTCCCCACCGCCGAACTCCAGGCGGGAGACCGCTTCCTGGTCCGTCCGGGCGAGAAGATCGCCACCGATGGCACCGTGGTGGAGGGCTCCTCGGCCGTGGACGCCTCCATGCTCACCGGGGAGTCCGTGCCCGTCGAGGTCGGGGTCGGGGACTCCGTCACCGGCGCCACTCTCAACGCGGGCGGACGGCTGGTCGTCGAGGCCACCCGGGTCGGCGCCGACACCCAGCTGGCCCGGATGGCCAAGCTGGTCGAGGACGCCCAGAACGGCAAGGCCGCCGCCCAGCGCCTCGCGGACAAGATCTCCGCCGTGTTCGTCCCGGTCGTCATCGGCCTGGCGCTGGCCACCCTCGGCTTCTGGCTCGGCTCCGGCTCCGGCCTCACCGCCGCGTTCACCGCCGCCGTCGCCGTACTGATCATCGCCTGCCCGTGCGCCCTGGGCCTCGCCACCCCGACCGCGCTGATGGTCGGCACCGGCCGCGGCGCGCAGCTCGGCATCCTGATCAAGGGCCCCGAGGTCCTGGAGACCACGCGCAAGGTCGACACGATCGTCCTGGACAAGACCGGCACCGTCACCACCGGCAAGATGACCCTGCTCGCGGTGCACACCGCCGACGGCACCGCCGAGGACGACGTACTGCGACTGGCGGGGGCGCTGGAGCACGCCTCCGAGCACCCGATCGCGCAAGCCGTCGCCGCCGGCGCGGCCGCCCGGGTCGGCGCCCTGCCCACCCCCGAGGACTTCGCCGACATCCCCGGTCTCGGCGTCCAGGGCGTCGTGGACGGGCACGCCGTTCTCGTCGGCCGCGAAAAGCTCCTGACCGAGTGGGCGATGACCCTGCCGGCTCCGCTGGAGCGGGCCAAGGCCGCGGCCGAGGCCGCGGGCCGCACCGCGATCGCCGTCGCCTGGGACGGCGAGGCCCGCGCGGTCCTGGAGGTCGCCGACGCGGTCAAGGACACCAGCGCCGAGGCCATCCGGCGGCTGCGCGCCCTCGGCCTCACCCCGATCCTGCTCACCGGCGACAACAAGGCGGTGGCCGAAGCCGTCGCCGCGGAGGTCGGCATCGCCGAGGTCATCGCGGAGGTCATGCCGCAGGACAAGGTCGACGTGGTCAAGCGGCTCGAGTCCGAAGGACGCAGCGTCGCCATGGTCGGTGACGGCGTCAACGACGCGGCCGCCCTGGCCCAGGCCGATCTGGGCCTGGCCATGGGGACCGGCACGGACGCAGCGATCGAGGCGGGCGACCTGACCCTGGTGCGCGGCGACCTGCGGGCCGCCGCCGACGCCATCCGGCTCGCCCGCAAGACGCTCGGCACCATCCGCTCGAACCTCTTCTGGGCCTTCGCCTACAACGTGGCCGCCCTGCCGCTCGCCGCGGCCGGACTGCTCAACCCGATGATCGCCGGAGCGGCCATGGCCTTCTCCTCCGTCTTCGTCGTCGGCAACAGCCTGCGCCTGCGCGGCTTCCGGGCCGCCGCCAACTGAGGAGTCCCCGTGGCCGGTTACTCAGCACACAAGGAAGACGTCATCAGACGCCTGCGGCGGATCGAGGGCCAGGTCCGCGGCGTGCAGCGGATGGTGGACGAGGACGTCTACTGCATCGAGGTCCTGACGCAGGTGTCCGCGATCAACGCCGCGCTCCAGTCCTGCGCCGTGGCGCTGCTCGACGAACACCTCGCCTGCTGCGTCACCGAGGCCATCGCGCGGGGCGGCGACCAGGCGAAGGACAAGGTCGGCGAGGCCACCAAGGCGATCGCCCGACTGATCCGTTCGTCACGGCGACCGCCCTCCCGTGGAGTCCGCTCCACCGGAGGGCAGTTCCCGGTTCCCGCTCCCCCGCGGCGCGCCCTTACCCCGGCCGGGGTATGCCCCCGGCGGACGGACGGCCCGTACGCCGCGGAGACCGCCGCGCCGCCGAGGACGTCGGAGTGGCCGGCCAGGTACTCGGTGGTGGAGTGCAGCACGATGTCGGCGCCGAGGGCGAGGGGGCGGCACTGGACGGGCGAGGCCAGGGAGTTGTCCACCGCGCCCAGCACCCCGTGGCGGCGCGCCGCGGCCAGCAGGCCGGGCAGGTCCGGTACCCGGCCGGTGGGGTTGGCGATGGCCTCCAGCACGAGCAGCCTGGTGCGCGGGCCCACGCACGACTCGAATTCGGCCACGTCGTCACCGCTGATGTCGCGGACCTCGACCGCGAAGCGCTCGGCGAGGTCGGTGAGGGCGGCGTACCCCCGTACAGGCACCGCTGGGCGATCACCTGGTCCCCGGGGCGGAGCAGCGCGAGCAGTACGCCGCTGATGGCGCCCATGCCGGCGGCGAAGGCGATGGCCGACTCGCCGCCTTCGAGGTCGGCGAGGGTGTGCTCCAGGGCGCGGACGGTGGGGTTGCCGCGGCGGGTGTAGACGTACCGGCCGTCCGGGCCGGCGCAGGGAACCGGCGTGGAATCCGCGGATCTCCCCCGCGTCGGAGTCTACTCACTCGCCCTGCGAGCCTGATCCGCACGGAATATGCTGCGAAAAGGGGTTCAACCCTCTTGCCTTCGGCTCCAAGTGCCGAAACGCGATCCGAAGCGACATCTGAGCGAAGCCTGGCCAGGGAGGCGCAGCGCATGGCTCACGAGCAGATCCCAGGCATCGACCCCACCGCGCGTCCCAGTGGGGACGGCTGCCTGGAGTGCCTGGCGGGCGATGGACCGGGGTGGTGGTTCCACCTGCGGCGCTGCGCGGCCTGCGGACACGTCGGATGCTGCGACTCCTCGCCCTCGCAGCACGGCACGAAGCATGCCCGGGCGGCCGGGCACCCCTTCCTGACGAGCTTCGAGCCTGGCGAGTCCTGGTTCTGGAACATCGATACCGAGCAGTACTACGAGGGTCCGCCACTGGCGCCGCCCACTTCACACCCGACCTCGCAGCCGACCCCGGGCCCGCAGGGCAAGGTCCCGGCCGACTGGCAGCTACACCTGCACTGACCTGGTCCAGGACTCCAGAATCGGCGGGGCGATAGACACCCGTTTGACACCATTCGCACGCGTGGCAGGGTGGTAGGTGGGGTCATTTCCGGGAGGTTCGGCATGACATCCGGTCCCGCATGGCATTCCGCGGCGCGGCAACTTCCGCTCAGGCTCACGGTCGGCACGTTCTTCGTGAACTCCGCCCTCTCGAAACGCGGTGCGGACGAGGCCACCGCCGAGAAGCTGCAGCAGTTCGCCGCGATCACCTACCCATTCCTGGGCAAGCACGACGCCCAGAAGTTCGCCCGGCTGCTCTCCGCCGGGGAGTTCGCCATCGCCGCCACGCTCCTCCTTCCGGTGATCCCCGCCGCTGTCGCCGGGGTCGCGCTGACCGCGTTCTCCGTCGGCACCCTCGGGCTCTACCTGCGTACGCCGGGAATGCGGCAGGAAGGCAGCCTGCGCCCGACCGAGCAGGGAGTCCCACTGGCCAAGGACGTCTGGATGCTGGGCATCGGCGTCTCCCTCATCGCCGAGGGCATGAACGACCACCGGTAACGCACCGGACCCACCCCGGTTGAAGGGCACGTCAGGGGTGCACCATGGCCATCACCACATGGTTCTTCGAGCCCGGTCATACCGCGGCGGAGTTCCGCGCCAGGCATATGATGGTCACCTATGTGCGCGGGCAGCTCAAGAACGTGCACGGTGTGCTGGAGGTTGATCCCGACCAGCCGGAGGCGGCGCGCTTGGAGGCGACGGTCGACGCGGCCCAGGTGTACACCGGTCAGCCTCAGCGCGACGCCCACCTCCGCAGCGCTGATTTCTTCGACGTCGAGCACCACCCGACGTGGACGTTCGTCGGGACGCGCATTCACCAGGTGAGCGGAACCGAGTTCGAGGTCACCGGAGATCTCACGGTGCGTGGCGTGACGCGCCCCGTCACCTTCGACGTCACGTACTTGGGGCAGTGGGACACCCCTTGGTGGGAGGAGGGCCGGGACCTCGGCCCCAGGCGCCGCGCCGGCTTCGTCGCTACGACCCGTATCAACCGCCATGAGTTCGGGGTGAGTTGGAACGACGTGGTGGATCGCGGCGGAGTGGTCGTCAGCCCCGTGGTCGATGTCACGGTCGACGTCGAGGCCGTCCAGCAGCCCAACGAACCGGCCGCCTGAGAAACACCGGCTCGGGCTGCGAGCCGACCAAGCCGATCCAACGCCTCCCGCAGCAGGATCACGTTTGCCGCAGGCGGTCACCGATGGCTGACGATTCGTCAGCCATCGGTGACCGCTGCGGCAAACGTGCGTCAGAGGCGTCAAGATGCCGCCCACACCGCACATAGGGCGCACCGACAACCTCACGGGTCAGGCGCCCTTGTTGGCGGGCTCCAGGATCGCCACGCACTCCACGTGGTGGGTCATCGGGAAGAGGTCGAAGACGCGGAGCGTGCGGACCTTGTAGCCGTTGTCCGCGAAGTACGCCAGGTCGCGGGCCAGAGCCGCCGGGTCGCAGGCGACGTAGGCGATGCGGCGGGCCGACAGGGAGGCGATGTGGCGGACCGTCTGCTTGCCGGCGCCGGCGCGCGGGGGGTCGAGGACGACCAGGTCGCACTCGGTGATGCCGGTCTTCGGTAGGGCCTGGTCCACCTTGCCCTGCTCGATGCGGACGCGGGGGAAGTCCGCCAGGTTGTGCCGGGCGTCCTCCACCGCGCGCTTGCCGGACTCGATGCCCAGCACCGCGCCCGTCTCGCCGAGCCGCTCCGCCAGCGCACCCGCGAAGATGCCGACGCCGCAGTAGAGGTCGAGCGCCATCTCGCCCTTGCGCGGCATCAGCCCCTGCATCACGGCCTTGATCAGCGTGTCGGCGGCCTGCGGGTGGACCTGCCAGAAGCCGCCCATGCCGACGCGGTAGGTACGGCCGTCCGCGCGCTCGCGCACGAAGGGGCGGCCGTGGACGCGGTGCACCCCGCCGTCCTTCTCCTCCACCCGCAGGACCGAGACCGGCTTGTCCAGCTCGACGAGCGGCAGCCGGCCGCCCGGACGCGGGGTCAGGACGACCTGGCGGTCGCCCGAGCCGGAGGCGGCGATCGCCTCGACCGTCTCCATCTGGGGCCAGTCCTGCTTCTCGATGCCGAGTTCCTCGACACCGACGGCCGCGATCATGCAGTGGTCGATCAGCTCGATGTCGTGCGAGCGGTGCTTGCGCAGGCCGGCGTTGCCGTCCTCGTCGATCGCGAACTGGACCCGGGTGCGCCACTGCGGGACCTGCCCGGCCGGCAGCTTGTCGCCCTCGGCCGGCATGACCGTGCCGTCCCAGCCGGCTTCCTCCGGGGTGAGCCCGGCGAGCCGCTTGAGCTGTTCGGCGACGACCTCGCCCTTGAGCCGGCGCTGCGCGCCCGGCTTGGCGTGCTGCCAGTCGCAGCCGCCGCACTTGCCGGGGCCGGCGAACTTGCACGGCGCCTCGACGCGGTCCTTGGAGGCGTCGAGGACGGTGATGGCGTCGGCGCGCAGGAAGCGGGAGTCGACGTCGCCCTCCGTGACCCGGGCGATGACCTTCTCGCCGGGCAGGGTGTGGCGGACGAACAGGACGCGGCCCTCGGCGGTGCGGGCGATGCAGTGGCCGCCGTGCGCGACGGGGCCGACCTCGACCTCGTACTCCTCCCCGACCAGTGACTGCTTCTCGATCTGCTCGGTCATGGTGGGGAGACTCCAAAACATAAAATGGGAACGGCCGGACGACCGACCCACCAGTTTACGTGGATCTCGTCCGGCCGTTCGCCACACCGACCGTTCCGCGGCTGCCGCTACTTCCCCGCCCGGTCCTTCGGCCGCGGGGTGTCCACCGGTCCGCGGCGCACCGCGCCGGGGGCGTTCCACTCCTGCCGCTTCTTCGCCCGCCGCTTCGCGAGCTCCGAGGACTCCAGCTGGTAGGGCACCGAGGTGACCATCACACCGGGGGTGAACAGCAGCCGGCCCTTGAGCCGCAGCGCGCTCTGGTTGTGCAGCAGGTGCTCGTACCAGCGGCCGACGACGTACTCCGGGATGTAAACGCTGACCGCGTCGCGCGGGTTCTCGCTGCGCAGGCCCTTGACGTACTCCACCACCGGCCGGGTGATCTCGCGGTACGGGGAGTCGAGGATCTTGAGCGGTACGTTGATGCCGCGCCGCTCCCACTCCGCCTTGAGCGCCTTGGTCTCGGCCGGGTCGACGCTGATGCTGAGCGCCTCCAGGGTGTCCGAGCGGGTCAGCTTGGCGAAGGCCAGGGCGCGCAGCGTGGGCTTGTGCACCTTGGAGACCAGCACGATCGAGTGGACCCGCGAGGGCCGCACGCTGTCGTCGCTCGGCCCCTCGTCGGCGGCGATCTCGTCGGCGACGCGGTCGTAGTGCTTGCGGATGGCGGTCATCGTGCCGTAGAAGATCAGCATCCCCAGCAGGGCGACCCAGGCCCCGTGGGTGAACTTGGTGGCGAGGACCACGACCAGCACCAGGCCGGTGAAGAAGGCGCCGAAGGCGTTGATCGCGCGGGAGCGGAACATCCGGCGCCGCACGGCCTGGTCCTTCTCGGCCCTCAGGTGCCGGTTCCAGTGCCGGACCATGCCGGTCTGGCTGAGGGTGAAGGAGACGAAGACGCCGACGATGTAGAGCTGGATCAGCTTGGTCGAGTCCGCGCCGTAGATCCAGATCAGCAGCACGGCGGCGCCCGCGAGCAGCACGATGCCGTTGGAGAAGGCGAGCCGGTCGCCGCGGGTGTGCAGCTGACGGGGCAGGTAGCGGTCCTGGGCGAGGATCGAGCCCAGCAGCGGGAAGCCGTTGTAGGCCGTGTTTGCGGCCAGGAACAGGACGAGCGCGGTGGCGGCGGCGAGCACGATGAACAGGAAGCTGCCGTTGCCGAAGACCGCTTCGGCGACCTGGGAGATCACCGGGTTCTGCACGTAGTCCGGTCCGACCGCCACGCCGTTGTGGAGCAGATCCGTCGCGGGCTTCTCGGCCATCCTCACGTCGGTCGCCATCGCCAGGGCGATGATTCCGCAGAACATCGTCACGGCCAGCGCGCCCATCAGGGCGAGGGTGGTCGCGGCGTTCTTGCTCTTGGGCTTGCGGAACGCGGGCACGCCGTTGCTGATCGCCTCGACGCCGGTCAGTGCGGCACAGCCCGAGGAGAAGGCGCGCAGGAGCAGGAAGACAAGTGCGAAACCGGCCAGGCCCTGGTGCTCCGCCTTGATCTCGAAATCCGCGGTGGGCGCCTTCATGGTCTCGTCGAGGACGATGCCCCGCCAGGCACCCCACGCGATCATGATGAATACGCCCGCGACGAAGACGTAGGTGGGAATCGCGAACAGTCGCCCCGATTCCTTCATGCCGCGCAGATTCATCAGCGTGAGGAGCAAGATCATCCCGATTGCGCAGAGCACTTTGTGCTCGACGACGAAGGGGACGGCGGAGCCGAGATTCTCCACCCCGGAGGCGATCGACACGGCGACGGTCAGGACGTAGTCGACCAGCAGCGCGCTCGCCACGGTGAGACCGGCCTTGGGACCGAGGTTGGTGTTGGCGACCTCGTAGTCACCGCCGCCGCTCGGGTAGGCGTGCACGTTCTGCCGATAGGACGCGACCACCGTGAACATCAGCACCACGACCGCGAGCGCGATCCAGGGGCTGAAGTGGTACGCCGACACGCCCGCGATCGACAGGACCAGCAGGACCTCGCCGGGTGCGTACGCCACGGAGGACAGCGGGTCTGAGGCGAAGACGGGTAGGGCGATCCGCTTGGGGAGGAGCGTTTCTCCGAGGCGGTCGCTGCGGAGCGCCCGGCCGATCAGGATCCGTTTGGGCACGTCGGTCAGTTTGGACACGCCAAGGATCGTAAGCGTTCGAAAACCGGCTGACGAACCCCCCGCCCCTATTAGCGGGCAATGAAGCTCCAATGAGCCCCCGCCCGCACCCCAAATGGTCACACTGGTGACCGGCCGTGTGTAGCTTGGGCCATGGTCTGAGACCCTGTTTAGCCAGAGCATGCAATGAGGCTGGGAACCAGCGAGCCGCTGTCAGCCGGAAGGACGGCCGTGCACATCGTCATCATGGGCTGCGGAAGGGTGGGCTCCGCCCTCGCGCAGACCCTGGAACAGCAGGGTCATACGGTCGCGGTAGTCGACCAGGACCCCACCGCATTCCGTCGACTGGGGGCATCGTTCGGCGGCCGCCGCGTGACCGGGGTCGGCTTCGATCAGGACACCCTGCGGGAGGCGGGCATCGAGGAGGCGGGCGCCTTCGCCGCCGTCAGCAGCGGTGACAATTCCAACATCATCGCCGCCCGCGTGGCGCGCGAGATGTTCGGCGTCGAGAACGTCGCCGCCCGCATCTACGACCCCAAGCGCGCCGAGGTCTACCAGCGCCTGGGCATCCCCACCGTGGCGACCGTGCGGTGGACCGCCGACCAGATGCTGCGCCGGCTGCTGCCCTCGGGCGCGGAGCCGCTGTGGCGCGACCCGAGCGGTGGTGTGCAGCTCGCCGAGGTGCACACCTCGGCGAGCTGGATCGGGCACAAGGTCAGCACCCTCCAGGAGGAGACGGGCGTCCGCGTGGCGTTCCTCACCCGTCTGGGCGAGGCCATGCTGCCGACGTCGCAGACGGTCCTGCAGGAGGGCGACCTCGTCCACGTGATGATGCGCACGGACGAGATCGAGAAGGTCGAGGCGGTCTTCGCCCAGGGGCCCGAGGAGGCACACGCATGAGGGTCGCGATCGCCGGAGCCGGCGCCGTCGGCCGCTCCATCGCGGGCGAGCTGCTGGAGAACGGCCACGAGGTGCTGCTCGTCGACAAGGCGCCGACCGCCATCTCGGTCGAGCGGGTGCCGCAGGCCGAGTGGCTGCTGGCCGACGCCTGCGAGATCACCTCGCTGGACGAGGCCGCGCTCCAGCGCTGCAACGTGGTCATCGCCGCCACGGGTGACGACAAGGTCAACCTGGTCGTGTCCCTGCTCGCCAAGACCGAGTACGGGGTGCCCCGGGTCGTGGCGCGGGTCAACAACCCGAAGAACGAGTGGCTCTTCAACGAGTCCTGGGGCGTCGACGTCGCCGTTTCCACGCCCCGCCTGATGTCGGCCCTGGTCGAGGAGGCCGTCAGCGTCGGCGACCTGGTGCGGCTGCTGCGCTTCAGCCACGGCGACGCCAACCTGGTCGAGCTGACCCTGCCGCCGGACTCCTCGGTCGCGGGTACGCAGATCAGCGAGATCAGCTGGCCCGAGGACACCTCGCTGGTCACGATCATCCGGGGCAACCGGGTGCTCACCCCGCACGGCGAGGAGACCCTGGAGCCGGGCGACGAGCTCCTCTTCGTGGCCGCCCAGGCCCGCGAGGAGCAGTTGGAGGAACTCCTCCAGGCCCGCCACTGAGGCCGTAGGCACGCGAAGGGGCCGCCGACCAGGATGTGGTCGGCGGCCCCTTTCGGCGTGCGGCCGTGCTCAGGTCGCCAGGTTCGCGGTGCTCGACGCCACGTCCGCCCTGCTCGACGCCACGCCCGCGCTGCTCCGCGCCATGTCCGCCGTGCTCCGCGCCACGCCGGCCGTCGTCAGGCCCGTCGTTCCCGCGCCGCGGCCTTCGCCGCCTTCTCGGCGGCCTCCTCGGCCTCGTACTCGGCGATGACGTCGATCGGCGGCGGCGCCTTCGCCAGGAACACCCAGGTGAAGTACACCGCCAGCACCATCGGCGGCAGCTTGAGCGTGATCAGTACCCAGCCGAGCTGGGTCGCGTCCCCCCACCAGTACAGCGGGAAGAGGATCGCGTACTTGGCGAGGAAGATGATCCCCCACGCCAGGCTGGCCTTGGTGTACGCCTTCTTGCGTCCGGGGTTGCGCGTGCGCCAGGACAGGTTCTCCTTGAACACCGGCCCCAGGATCACCCCGAGCAGCGGGAAGCCGACCAGCGCCGAGAGCGTGAAGGCCACCCCGAGCCCCGCCCCGTAGATCATTCCGGGCAGGTAGAACCCCTTCGCGGTGCCCGTGAAGAGGGCGAAGGCCACGCCGACGCCGACGCCGAACACGCCGCTGAACGCGTGCTTGACAGTGTCCTTGCGCAGCAGCCGCACGATCACCAGCGCGACCGCGACGACGGCCGCCGCGATGGCGGACATCATCACGTTCTTGTTGATCGTGTAGATCATCACGAAGAGCAGGCCCGGGAGCATCGTCTCCACGGTGCCCCGGATGCCTCCGAACGCGTCGAAGAGCGCGGCCTGGGTCGCGGCCTTCTGGTCGTCGGCAGGGTCCGGGGCGGGGATGTTCGGTTTGTCGAATGACGTCACCGGTTACTGCTCCTGTCCGAGCGGTCGGAGTTCGTACTTCGGGTTGAAGAGGACCCGGCGCCCATGACTCATCGCGATCCGCCCGGAGGCGATCATGCGCCGCCCGGGCTCGATTCCCACGATCGAGCGACGCCCGAGCCACACCACGTCCAGCGCGGCGGAGCCGTCGAACAGCTCCGCCTCCAGGGCGGGGACTCCGGCCCGCGGACGCAGGGTGACGGTTCGTAGCGTACCGGTCACCTTGACTATCTCGCGGTCGTAGGAGTCGCAGATCCGCGTGCAGCCCGCGGCTTCTGCGGCCTCCTGCAGCTCCGCCGAATGCAGATCCTCCTGGGAGGTGGAAAGACGCTCTATCATCCGGCGGAACCGGCCCGCCGGCCTGGCCGGTTTCGCGGGCTTCTCGGGACGCGGTTCAGCACTCATACAGGAAGCGTACCGGCGCGCCCGCTACCTCTCGAAGCGGTATCCCATGCCCGGTTCGGTGATGAAGTGCCGCGGGTGCGAGGGGTCGGCCTCCAGCTTGCGGCGCAACTGCGCCATGTAGACCCGCAGGTAGTTGGTCTCGGTCCCGTACGAGGGGCCCCAGACCTCGCGCAGGAGCTGCTTCTGGCTGACCAGCTTGCCGCCATTGCGGACCAGGACCTCCAGCAGGTGCCACTCGGTGGGGGTCAGCCGTACGTCGCGTCCCTCGCGCACGGCCTTCTTGGCGGCCAGGTCGACGCTGAAGCCCTCGGTCTCCACGACCACCTCGTCCTCGCCGGCGCCGACGGGCGGTTCGGCCCGGCGGACGGCGGCGCGCAGCCGGGCCAGCAGCTCGTCCATGCCGAACGGTTTGGTGACGTAGTCGTCGGCGCCCGCGTCCAGTGCCTCGACCTTCTCGTCGGAGCTGTGGCGGGCGGAGAGCACGAGGATCGGGACCCGGGTCCAACCGCGCAACCCCTTGATCACCTCGACGCCGTCCATGTCGGGCAGGCCCAGGTCGAGGACGATCACATCGGGGTGGCGGGCGGCGGCGAGCTCCAGGGCCCCCGCGCCGTCGGCCGCCGCGTCGACCTCGTACTTGCGTGCCTTCAGGTTGATCACGAGGGCTCGGACGATCTGCGGCTCGTCGTCCACCACGAGCACTCGGGTCATCGAGGGCCTGCTTTCTGTCGTACGGAGGGAACGTCGAACGGATCAACAGGTTGATCAATATGATCCACGTGATCAACGGGTCCGGGGCCGGGCGCGGTTCCCGGCGCGGCCGCCCGTAGCGTCAGCACCATCGTGAGCCCGCCTCCCGGCGTGTCCTCGGCCGTCAGGCTCCCCGCCATCGCCTCCGCGAAGCCGCGGGCCACCGCGAGCCCGAGCCCGACCCCGGCGCCGCGCGGCGCGTCGCCGTGCCGCTGGAACGGGGCGAAGATCCGGTCCTTGGCCTCGTCCGGCACCCCCGGCCCGCGGTCCACGACCCGTACCTCGACCCGGTCGCCGAGGAAACTCGCCGCGACCAGCACCGGCTGCCCCGGCGGGCTGTACTTGACGGCGTTCTCCACCACGTTCGCCACGGACCGCTCCAGCAGCCCCGGGTCCACCGCCACCATCGGCAGGGTCTCGGGGACGTCCAGCACCACGCTGTCCTCGGGTACGCCGCCCAGCGCCATCGGGACCACCTCGTCGAGGTCGATCTCCCGGATCAGCGGGGTGACGGTGCCGGTCTGGAGCCGGGACATGTCCAGCAGGTTCCCCACGAGGTGGTCGAGCCGGTCGGCGCCGTGCTCGATCCCTTCGAGCAGCTCGGCCCGGTCCTGCGGCGACCACTCCACGTCCTCGGAGCGCAGCGAGGACACGGACGCCTTGATGGCGGCCAGCGGGGTGCGCAGGTCATGGCTGACGGCGGCGAGCAGCGCGGTCCTGATCCGGTTGCCCTCCGCCATCCGACGGGCCTCCTCGGCCTCCCCGACCAGCCGCTGCCGGTCCAGCACGACGGCGGCCTGCGCGGCGAAGGCGCCGAGCACCCGCCGGTCCTCGGCGGGCAGCACCCGCCCGGACAGGGCCAGCGCCATGTGATCGCCGATCGGCATGTCCACGTCGGCGTCTTCGGGGCGTGCGGCGGGGCTCGGGCCGACGCTGCCGGCCGGCTTCCAGGGCTCCACCTCGCCCGCGCGCTCCAGCAGTGCCACCGACTCCATGGCGAAGGTCTCCCGCACCCGCTCCAGCAGCGCGTCCAGGGTGGTCTCCCCGCGCAGCACGCTGCCCGCGAGGAAGGACAGGATCTCGGATTCGGCGCGCAGCCGGGCGGCCTGCTGGGTTCGCCGGGCGGCCGAGTCCACGACGGAGGCGACGGCCACCGCCACCCCGAAGAAGACCGAGATGGCGACGATGTTCTTGGGGTCGGAGATGGTGAAGCGGTGCAGCGGCGGCGCGAAGTAGTAGTTCAGCAGCAGTGAGCCGAAGGCCGCCGAGGCAAGGGCGGGCACGAGACCGCCCAGCAGGGCCGCGGCCACGGTCAGGGCGAGGAACAGCAGCATGTCGTTGGCCAGGCCCGGATCACCGTTCACGTGCGTGAGCAGCACCGCGAGCAGGGCGGGGAACACCACGCCGACCACCCAGCCGGCGACGATACGGGCCCTGCCGAGCCGGGCGGCGGAGCGGACCACGGGCAGCCCGCGCCCCTTGGCCACCTCCTCGTGGGTGACGATGTGCACGTCCAGGTCGGGCCCCGAGTCGCGGGCCACACTGGCGCCCACGCCCGGCCCGAAGACGTACTGCCACGCCTTGCGGCGGCTGGAGCCGAGCACGATCTGGGTGGCGTTGACCCCGCGGGCGAACTCCAGCAGGGCCTCGGGGATGTTGTCGCCGATGACATGGTGAAACGTTCCGCCGAGGTCTTCCGCCAGCGTCCGCTGGACGGCGAGCTCCTTGGGCGAGGCCGCGGTCAGCCCGTCGCTGCGCGCGATGTAGACGGCCAGTACCTCGCCGCCCGCGCCCTTCTCGGCGAGGCGCGCGGCGCGCCGGATGAGGGTGCGCCCCTCGGGGCCGCCGGTGAGGCCGACGACGATCCGCTCGCGGGCCTGCCAGGTGGAGCGGATGTCGTGTTCGCCCCGGTACTGCCGCAGGTACTCGTCGGCCCGGTCGGCGACCCAGAGCAGGGCCAGCTCCCGCAGCGCGGTGAGGTTGCCGGGTCGGAAGTAGTTGGACAGGGCCGCGTCGACCTTGTCGGGCTTGTATATGTTCCCGTGGGCCATCCGGCGGCGCAGCGCCTGGGGCGACATGTCGACCAGCTCGATCTGCTCGGCCCGCCGCACCACCTCGTCCGGCACCGTCTCGCGCTGCCGGACCCCGGTGATGGCTTCGACGACGTCGCCGAGGGACTCCAGGTGCTGGATGTTCACGGTCGACACGACGTCGACGCCGGCCCGGAGCAGTTCCTCGACGTCCTGCCAGCGCTTGGCGTTGCGCGAGCCGGGGACGTTCGTGTGTGCCAGCTCGTCCACCAGGGCCACCGCGGGGCGCCGGGCCAGGAGCGCGTCCACGTCCATCTCGGTGAAGGCGGCGTCCCGGTGGCAGAGCTCCCGCCGCGGCACCTGTTCCAGCCCGTGGAGCATCACCTCGGTCCGCGGCCGGCCGTGGTGCTCGACGAAGCCGACGACGCAGTCACCGCCGCGCTCGACCCGACGGTGCCCTTCCGAGAGCATGGCGTACGTCTTTCCCACACCGGGTGCCGCGCCGAGGTATATCCGTAGCTTGCCGCGTCCCATGCGCCCATTCTCGGGGACGTTCCCACCGGCGACCGCCCGATGGACGGCCGGGCGCCGATCCCTGACGCATCCCTGACGCATCCGCGACCCGCCGGCCGCGCCCCGGCCCGGGTTCCCGGAAAAGGCCGGCGGGCCGCACCCGCGAGGGGTACGGCCCACCGGCCGGAACGGGGGGGCGCAGGAGCGGAGGTCAGCGGACCTCGGTGATCTCCGGCCCGCGCTCCAGCTGGCCCATGTCGCCGCCGAAGCGGGAGCCCTCGGCCTCGCCGGCCGCCGGCTGCTGCACGCCGTCCGGCACCATCTGGGCGTCGTTCGGGAGCTTCAGCACGATCGGGTCGCGGGGCGCCATCGGGCCCTCGCCACGCACGACGACCGTGTCCCGGAAGATCTGCTCCAGCACACCGCCCGCCTCGGGGCGCACCGCCGCCTGGCCGGAGATGACACCGCGCAGGAACCAGCGCGGGCCGTCGACGCCGACGAACCGGACCAGCTGGGCGCCGGTCTGCCCGTCGGGCAGCGGTACGGGCACCTGGGCGCGCAGCTCCCAGCCGAGGGGGCCTTCGACCTCGTCGATGATGCCGCCCTGCTGGGTGATGCCCGTGGCGATCTCGTCGCGGACCTCGCCCCAGATGCCTTCCTTCTTGGGCGCCGCGAAAGCCTGCAGCTGTACGGCGCTGTCGCCGAGGACGACGGTCGCGGCGACGATCGCGTCACCGGCGACCTCGACCCGCAGCTCCATGCCCTCGACCCCGGGTACGAGGATGCCGCCCAGGTCGACCCGGCCGTCTTCCGGCTTGCCGGGCACCTCGGAGACGTCCCACGGGCCGTCGGGCCGCGGCGCCGGCGGCAGGTTCACTCGGCGGGGCGTGGGGTCGTCGAGCCGGTCGGCGTCGTTCTGGTCCTCGCCGCTCTCGTTCTCGACGACCTGCTCGGCCGCGCCGCCGTCCTTGACGGAGTCGTTCTTCTTGCGACGTCCGAACACGTCACTGTCCTTCCCGGTCGGTTACGACCGAAGCGTAGCCATTCCCACCCTGCTGACCAGCTCCGGATCCGGCCACGGCCGCATGACCGCCGGTGGAGCCGAAACCCCCCTCGGCCCTGGCCGAGCCGGGAAGTTCCGCCACCTCGTGGAAACGCACCTTCTCGACCCGCTGGACAACCAGCTGGGCAATGCGGTCGAAACGCTCGAACCTGACGCTCTCGCGCGGGTCGAGATTGACCACGATCACCTTGATTTCCCCACGGTACCCGGCATCCACCGTCCCCGGGGCATTCACGAGCGCGAGCCCGCAGCGCGCGGCCAGGCCCGAGCGGGGGTGCACGAAGGCGGCGTACCCGTCGGGCAGGGCGATGGAGACGCCGGTGGGCAGTACGGTCCGCTCGCCGGGGGCCAGCTCGGCGGCCTCGGTGGTCACGAGGTCGCACCCCGCGTCGCCGGGGTGGCCGTAGGAGGGCAGCGGCACCTCGGGGTCGACGCGGCGGATCAGCACGTCGACGGGGGCGTGGTCGTTGTGAGACATCAGGGGTTCACCTCGAAGGCGCGCGAGCGCCTGACCTGGTCCGGGTCGGCCATCGCCGCCCGGATCTCCTCGGGCCGTCCGTTGTCGATGAAGTGGTCGACCTTCACCTCGATGAAGAGGGCGTCGGCGCGCACGGCGACGGGCCCTTCCGGGCCTCCTATTCGGCCGACCGCCGTGGAGTAGATCTTCCGTCCGGCGACGGCGGTGACCTCGGCCTCCAGGTACAGCACGGTCCCCAGGGGGACCGGTCGTACGAAGTCGGTCTCCAGCCGCCCGGTCACCGCGATGACGCGCAGCAGCCAGTTCAGGGAGCCGAGCGTCTCGTCGAGGGCGGTGGCCAGGACGCCGCCGTGCGCGAGACCGGGCGCGCCCTGGTGGGCCGGCTTGACGGTGAACTCGGCGGTGACCCGCACGCCCTCGCCGGCCCGGGCCGCCAGGTGGAGCCCGTGCGGCTGTCCCCCGCCGCAGCCGAAGCAGTGCTCGTAGTGCGCGCCGAGGAGTTCGCCCGGGGCGGGCGCCTCGGGGTGCCGGACCGGCGCCGTGGCGTCGGCCGGGGGCGTCAACGCTGTGTTTCGTCCACTCACAGCCGCTGACCTTACCCGCGCGGCTACCCGCCGGTCGCCTCGTGGCAGGCTTGTGGGCATGCAGCTCTCCCCCGCGCACCACGACGAACGCCTGACCGCCCCCCGCTCCTGGTGGGCGATCGCCGTCCTGACCGGCCTGGCGTGCGCCCTGGTGATGCTTCCGCTGGGCACGCTGCCGCTGCTGGCCGGGCTGGTCGGGGGCACGGCGCTGACGGGGATGCTGGTGAGTTCGTACGGCTCCGCGCGGGTGCGCGTGGTGAACGGCGCGCTGGCGGCGGGCGAGGCGCGGATCCCCGTGACGGCCCTGGGCGAGCCGGTCGTCCTGGACGCCGAGGAGGCGCGGGCCTGGCGGACGTACAAGGCCGACACCCGCGCGTTCATGCTGCTGCGCAGCTACGTCCCGACGGCCGTCCGCGTCGAGGTCACCGACCCGGCGGACCCGACCCCCTACGTGTACGTCTCCACCCGCGAGCCCGAGGCCCTGGCGGCGGCGATCCGCTCGGCGCGTACCGAGGCGGAGTAGCCCGCGGCCGGGACCGCCGGCGGGCCCCCGCGCGGCTAGCGCCGGTCGGGCTTCCGGTGTCCGCGGCCTTCGAGTGCGGCCCTGGTGGCCTCGGGAAGGGGCTGGGAGGCCTGCTCAAGGGGCGGCAGCTCGGGGAGGGCGTCCCAGGGCACGGCCCGGGTGCGCAGGTCGCCCCGTACCTTCTGGGCGACCTTCCGGGTGTCGCGGCGGTTCATCACGGCGCCCACCGCCGCGCCGACCATGAAGGGCATCAGGTTCGGCAGGTTGCGGACCATCCGCTTCGTGATCTGCTGGCGCAGTTCGCGCTTCATCTGACCGCCCAGCGCCGCGTTCAGCGTGGTCGGATGGGTCAGGTCGACGCCGCGCTCCTCCGTCCAGGACGTGAGGTACGCGTGGCTGCGCTCCTTGAGGTTGCCGGGGGGCCGCAGTCCGTAGACCTCGTGGAGTTCGGCGATCAGTTTCAGCTCGATCGCGGCGACCCCGGTGATCTCCGCGGCCAGCTCGGCCGGCATCGCGGGCGGCACGGGCAGCATCGCAGCCGCGCCGACACCGGCTCCCACGACGGACGTGGCGTGGGCGGCGCCGGCGATCAGCTTGTCGGCGAGCTGCTCGGGGTCGAGGCCCGGGAACTGCGCGCGCAGCGTCGCGAGGTCCCGAACCGGAACGCGCGGTGCGTTCTCGATGACGCGGTCGGCGATGTACAGGGCGACGGCCTTCACGCCTTCGCCGCCCTTGCGCACACCGTTCCTGACGGCTTGCATCCGATGGGTCCCGGACGTACGGGCCCCGTCGCCGGCCGCTGGGGCCGACGGCACCGCCGGGGCGGTGTCGGAGGACAGGGCGGGGTCGCCGGAGGTTCCGTGGCCCGTTGCCGGGCCCGTCTCCACCTGCTTCTCCGCCGGATCACCAGACTTCCGGAAGCGGCGCTTCCGGAAGGGCGACGACCCTGTCACGGTCAAGCCTCTCAGTCGCAGTCGCGACAGATCGGCTGGCCGTTCTTCTCCCGAGCCAGCTGGCTGCGGTGGTGCACCAGGAAGCAGCTCATGCAGGTGAACTCGTCGGCCTGCTTGGGCAGCACCCGGACGGCCAGTTCCTCGTTGGAGAGGTCCGCACCGGGAAGCTCCATGCCCTCCGCCGCGTCGAAGTCGTCCACGTCCACATTCGAGTGGGACTTCTCGTTGCGCCGAGCCTTCAGCTCTTCGATGCTGTCGTTGTCTACGTCGTCGTCGGTCTTGCGCGGAGTGTCGTAGTCCGTTGCCATGGTTCGCTCTCCCCCTCTGGGATTTAGCGGTGTCTCAGCGCACGTAACGCGCGAGAGGCCGGACTTGTGCCCGACCTGAGGCGGAGATTTTGCCTCACATCAAGGTCTGTTACTCAATCGACACCCAGCCGGGCCCCCGAAGGGGCTTGCGCCTGGGATGACGACCGGGACCGTACACGGTCCGGAGGTCGCCTTGCACCAACGCCACCCCGTGTATTTCCCGCCATTCGGGGGACCGGAAACCCGGACTTCCCGGGCGTTCCGGCCTCCCTGGGGTCACCGAACGCGCACAGCCGGACACTCGCTCATGTGATCGATCACACAGCGGGTCCGCGACTGCCGCCCGGTGAATTCAGCCAAGAGCGAACACGGGTGGGTCCTGCTCAGATGGGCAAAGTGACACGCATCACGAGGCCACCGCCCTCCCGAGGGGTCGCCTGGATGCGGCCGCCGTGTGCGCGCGCCACGGAGCGCGCGATGGACAGGCCGAGCCCCACACCCTTGTCGCTGCCCGTTCGCTCCGTACGCAGCCGCCTGAACGGCTCGAAGAGGTTGTCCACCTCGTACGCGGGAACCACGGGACCCGTGTTCGATACCAGGAGGACCGCCTGGCCGTGCCCCACCTCGGTCGCGACTTCCACCCAGCCTCCCTCCGGCACGTTGTAGCGGACGGCGTTCTGCACCAGGTTCAGGGCGATCCGCTCCAGCAGCACGCCGTTGCCCTGGACGACGGCGGGCAACCGCTCGCCGCGGATCTCCACGCCCTTCCCCGCGGCCTCCGTCCGGGCCTGGTCGATGGCGCGCGAGGCGACCTCGGCCAGGTCCACGGGCTTGCGCTCGACGATCTGGTTCTCGCTGCGGGCCAGCAGCAGCAACCCCTCGACCAGCTGCTCGCTGCGCTCGTTGGTGGCCAGGAGCGTCTTCCCGAGCTGCTGGAGCTCCACCGGCGCCCCCGGATCGGAGAGGTGCACCTCCAGCAGCGTCCGGTTGATCGCGAGCGGTGTGCGCAGCTCGTGCGAGGCGTTCGCGACGAACCTCTGCTGGGCGGTGAAGGCCCGCTCCAGCCGGTCGAGCATCTCGTCGAAGGTGTCGGCGAGCTCCTTGAGCTCGTCGTCCGGCCCGTCCAGCTCGATCCGCCGGGTGAGGTCGGTGCCGACCACCCGGCGGGCGGTACGGGTGATCTTGCCCAGCGGCGAGAGCACCCGGCCGGCCATCGCGTAGCCGAAGGCGAAGGCGATGATGCTCAACCCCAGCAGGGCCATCAGCGACCGGCTCAGCAGGTCGTCGAGGGCGTGCCGGCGCTGGTCGAAGATGCACTGGCTGATCGCCGAGTAGAACTGGTCGAACGACATGTCGGCGCCCACGCCGGAGCACGTCGTGCTGGTGACCTCGATCTTCGTACCGCCGACGATCTTGAAGGGCAGGGCGTTGCCCTCCCGCAGCGCCTGCGCCGCCAGCAGGTAGATGATCGACAGCAGCAGGATGCCCGCGATGAGGAACATCCCGCCGTACAGCAGGGTGAGGCGTATGCGGATGGTGGGCCGCAGCCACGGGAAGGGACCCTCGGGCTGGCCGGGGTCCCAGGTCGGTTTCGGAGGTGCCGTCGGTGGCGCCGGAGTCGCTGCCATGGCCTCAGATCCGGTATCCGGAGCCCGGCACGGTGACGATGACGGGCGGCTCACCGAGCTTGCGGCGCAAGGTCATGACCGTCACGCGCACCACGTTCGTGAACGGGTCGGTGTTCTCGTCCCACGCCTTCTCCAGCAGTTGCTCGGCGGAGACGACGGTCCCCTCGCTGCGCATGAGGACCTCCAGCACCGCGAACTCCTTCGGCGCCAGCTGCACCTCCCTGCCCTCCCGGAACACCTCGCGCCGGTTCGGGTCCAGCTTGATCCCGGCGCGCTCCAGCACCGGCGGCAGGGCGACCGTCGTACGCCGGCCCAGGGCGCGCACGCGGGCGGTCAGCTCGGTGAAGGCGAACGGCTTGGGCAGGTAGTCGTCCGCACCGAGCTCCAGCCCCTCGACCCGGTCGCTGACGTCCCCGGAGGCGGTCAGCATCAGTACGCGGGTCGGCATGCCGAGCTCGACGATCTTCCGGCAGACGTCGTCCCCGTGGACGAGCGGGAGGTCCCGGTCGAGCACGACCACGTCGTAGTCGTTCACTCCGACGCGCTCCAAGGCCGCGGCGCCGTCGTACACGACGTCCACGGCCATGGCCTCCCGCCGCAGGCCGGTGGCCACCGCATCGGCGAGCAGTTGCTCGTCCTCGACGACGAGTACGCGCACGTCGTTTCCTTCCTTCGAGCCCAGAAGGGCACACGTGTATTGCGTCGCCCATCCTGCCCCTTTCGGCGGTAAACCGGCTGTAAGGCGCCCTGCGGGGCCCGCCGCGGGGGCGCCGGCGGAAGAGAACCGAGGATTCGATGGGCCGGCGAGGTTTCTGCGCCCAGGGTGCCGGGGAGGACGATGAAACACCCCATCCACTCCTGACGGCGGACTGCCACGGGCCGAACCGCCGCGACCCACGAAGAGGGGGCGCACCCACCATGGACGCATTCACCGCGGGTCTCCTGCAGCGCATCAGGGCCACGCAGTCGGACCTCAGCAAGGCCCGTGAGACGGGCGACGACTACCTCGCGGATGTGGAACAGGCGGAGCTGGAAGACCTCCACCGCCTCGCGGCCGAACACGGCGTGCCCGTCACCGCCGCCTGACCGAACACCGCCTGACCGCAGGCCACCTGACCGAACACCGCCTGACCGCGGGCCGCCTGACCGCACGCGGTCCGACCGACACCTTCTCGACCGCCGCGCTTCCCGGACCCCGGTCGCCCTCAGGGCGGCCGGGGTCCGCTCACGTGCGGCGGGGGTCACCGGTGCACGGGGGCGCGGGGTCAGTCGTGCCAGGCCCCGGCTTCCTCCAGCAGCGGCTGGAGGGAGGCGAACACGGCCGGGGTGGCGGCCAGCGCCAGCTCGCCCGAGGCCGGTTCGCCCGGCCGGCCGCCCGTCACCGCGCCGGCCTCCCGGGCGATGAGCGCGCCCGCGGCGAGGTCCCAGGGGTTCAACCCCCGCTCGTAGTAGCCGTCCAACCGCCCGGCGGCGACGTCGGAGAGGTCCAGGGCCGCCGATCCGGCGCGGCGGATGTCGCGCACCCGCGGCAGGATCCGCCGTACCACTTCCGCCTGGCGCTCCTTGCGTCCCTGGAGGTAGGCGAACCCGGTCGCCACCAGCGCCTGGTCCAGCGGCGCGGCGGCGCGGCACCGCAGTCGGCGGTCCCCCAGCCAGGCCCCCTCGCCGAGCACCGCGTGGTACGTCTCCCCGCGCATCGGCGCCGCCACCACGCCGACCACCGTCTCGCCGCGGTACTCGGCGGCGATCGAGACGCTCCAGCTGGGCAGCCCGTACAGGTAGTTCACGGTGCCGTCCAGCGGGTCCACGATCCAGCGCACGCCGCTCGTCCCGGGGCTGTCGGCGCCCTCCTCGCCCAGCAGCCCGTCCGTCGGCCGGCGCTCCGCGAGGAGGTCCGTGATCAGCTTCTCCGCCGCGATGTCCATCTCGGTCACCACGTCGATCGGGCTGGATTTGGTGGCCGCCACCGCGAGGTCCGCCGGTCGACCGTCCCGCAGCAGCCCGCCCGCCTCGGCGGCGGCCGCCAACCCCACCGCCAGCAGCTCCGCCTTGAGTTCGGCGGACGCCCGTTCGTCGATGCTCATGCTCGTCCCATCTCCCTACGCGTACGGACTGTCGACACCCGCGGCCGCCGGCCGGGACGCCCGCGCGGGGCAGCAGCCCACCGGGCAGAGGTCGTGGCCGGCGCCGAGCGCCCCGAGCGCGCACCGCTCCACCGCTTCGCCGCGCTCGGCGGCGGCGCGCTCCAGCACGAGGTCCCGTACCGCCGCCGCGAACCGGGGGTCGGCGCCGACCGTCGCCGACCGGGCCACGGGCAGGCCCAGTTCGGCGGCCTTGGCGGTGGCCTCGGTGTCGAGGTCGTACAGGACCTCCATGTGGTCAGAGACGAAGCCGATCGGCACCATGACCACCGCCGGGGCGCCCGCCACGTGCAGGGCCTCCAGGTGGTCGCAGATGTCGGGCTCCAGCCAGGGGATGTGCGGGGCGCCGCTGCGCGACTGGTAGACCAGCTCCCAGGGCAGTTCGGTGCCCGTCTCGGCGCGCACCGCGTCCGCGATCAGCGCGGCGACGTCCAGGTGCTGGCGGACGTACGCGCCGCCGTCGCCGTGCTCCTCGACGGGGCCGGAGGTGTCGGCTGCCGCGGTCGGGATGGAGTGGGTGGTGAAGGCCAGGTGGGCGCCGGCGCGCACGTCCTGCGGCAGCGCGGCCAGCGAGGCGAGCACGCCGTCCACCATCGGCCGGACGAACCCCGGGTGGTTGAAGTAGTGGCGCAGCTTGTCGACCTTCGGCAGCTCGGCCACGCCCTCCTCGGCGAGCGTGGCGAGCGCGTCGGCGAGGTTCTCCCGGTACTGGCGGCAGCCCGAGTAGGAGGCGTACGCACTGGTGGCGAGCACGGCGATACGGCGGCGCCCGTCGGCCGCCATCTCCCGCAGCACGTCGGTGAGGTACGGCGCCCAGTTCCGGTTGCCCCAGTACACCGGCAGGTCCAACCCGTGCTCGGCGAAGTCCTTGCGCAGGGCGTCCAGCAGCTCGCGGTTCTGGGCGTTGATGGGGCTGACCCCGCCGAAACCGAAGTAGTGCTGCCCGACTTCCTTCAGTCGCTCGCGCGGGATGCCGCGCCCGCGCGTGACGTTCTCCAGGAACGGCACGACGTCGTCGGGACCCTCGGGACCGCCGAAGGAGAGCAGCAGCAGGGCGTCGTAGGGGCCGGCATCGGGTGCGCGGAGCTGGTCGGACATGCTCGAATCCTGCCACCAGGCGGCCCGCGGCGGGAAACGGACCCGTCGGTCGGTCCCACGATTCGGATGGGTAAGGTGAACCTTACTTCGAACCGTTTTCCCGCCGTGCGGGTGCCTCGTCGGCGGCCGTAACCTGTAGAGGCCATTGACGTCCCTTACGGAGGGCCCGTGCCCAGTCCCTACCGCGCGATCTTCGCCGCCCCTGGCACCAAGGGGTTCAGCGCCGCCGGGCTCATCGGCCGCATGCCGCTCTCCATGGTGGGCGTCGGCATCCTGACCATGATCTCGGAGATCACCGGCCGCTACGGGCTGGCGAGCGCCCTCACCGGAACGCTGGCCCTCTCCGCCGCGGCCGTCGGCCCCCAGATCTCGAAACTGGTCGACCGCTACGGACAACGGCGCGTACTGCGCCCCGCCACCCTCTTCGCGGTCGCGGCGGTGGCCGGCCTGCTGGTCGCCGCGGCGAACGGCTGGCCGGACTGGACGCTCTTCGCCTTCTCCGTCCTGGCGGGATGCGTGCCGAGCGTGGGCTCGATGGTCCGCGCCCGGTGGACCGCGATCTACCGCGACACCCCGAGCCTGCACACCGCGTACTCCTTCGAATCCGTGGTCGACGAGGTCTGCTTCATCTTCGGCCCGATCGTCGCCATCTCCCTGTCCACGACCTGGTTCCCGGAAGCGGGGCCGCTGATCGCCGCCGTCTGCCTGCTGGTGGGCGTCTGGTGGCTGACGGCGCAGCGCGCCACCGAACCGGAACCGCACCCGCACCACGAGCACGGGGACCGGACCTCGGCCCTGCGCTCCCCCGGACTCCAGGTGCTCATGGGCACATTCGTGGCGACGGGCGCGATCTTCGGCTCGATCGACGTCGCCACGCTGGCCTTCGCCGACGAGCGCGGCCACAAACCACTCGCGAGCGTGATCCTCGCCGTGTGGGCGCTCGGCTCCTGCCTCGCCGGCATCGTCTTCGGCCTGCTGCACCTCAAGGGAACGGCCGAACGTCGATGGGTACTGGGCATCTGTGCGATGGCCGTGAGTATGATCCCCCTCCTACTGGCCGGGAACTTGCCGTTTCTGGCCGTGGCGCTCTTCGTCTCGGGCCTCGCCATCGCTCCCACGATGATCACCACGATGGCCCTGATCGAGGCGCACGTACCCCGCGCGAAGCTGACCGAGGGCATGACCTGGATCAGCACCGGCCTCGCGGTCGGTGTCGCGGTCGGCTCCTCCGTGGCCGGCCTGGTCATCGACGCGGCCGGCGCCAAGAGCGGGTACGTCGTCTCCATCTCGGCGGGGGCGGCCGCGGCGGCGGTGGCGTTCGCGGGATACCGCCGGCTGACGAGGCCGGCGCAAGGGGAGGAGCCGGCTACCGATGGGGATCGCGACAGCAGGACGGAACGGGCGGGGCGGGGCGGCGAGGACGCCGACCGCGTGGCGTAACTGGGCGGGCAACGTCAGCGCGACGCCCGCCCGCGTGGTGGCCCCGACCTCGGTCGGGGACCTGCGGGAGGTGGTCCGCCGGGCCGCCGAGGAGGGCTTGCGGGTGAAGGCCGTCGGCACCGGCCACTCCTTCACCGCGGCCGCCGCCACCGACGGGGTGCTCATCCGCCCCCAGGCGCTACGGGGCATCACGTCGATCGACCGGACCGCCGGCACCGTCACGGTGGCGGCGGGCACCGTGCTCAAGGACCTGAACGTGGCCTTGGCCCGGGAGGGCCTGTCGCTCACCAACATGGGCGACATCATGGAGCAGACGGTCGCGGGCGCCACCAGCACCGGCACCCACGGCACGGGCCGCGACTCGGCCTCCATCGCCGCGCAGATCCGCGCCCTGGAGCTGGTCACCGCGGACGGCAGACTGCTCACGTGCTCGGAGAAGGAGAACCCGGAGGTCTTCGCGGCCGCCCGGCTCGGCATCGGGGCGCTCGGCATCGTCACCTCCGTGACCTTCGCAGTCGAACCCCTCTTCCTCCTGACCGCCCGTGAGGAGCCGATGGGCTTCGACCGGGTGACGGCCGAGTTCGACGAGAACGTCGCGGAGAACGAGCACTTCGAGTTCTACTGGTTCCCGCACACCGGCAACTGCAACACCAAGCGGAACAACCGCAGCCAGGGCCCGGCCGCCCCGCCGGGAGCGGTCAGCGCGTGGATCGAGGACGAGCTGCTGTCCAACGGTCTCTTCCAGGTGGTCAACTCGCTGGGCCGGGCCGTCCCGGCGACCGTTCCGGGCATCGCCCGCATCGCCAGCCGGGCGCTGTCCGCGCGGACCTACACCGACATCCCGTACAAGGTGTTCACCAGCCCGCGCCGGGTGCGTTTCGTGGAGATGGAGTACGCGCTCCCGCGCGAGCACCTCGTCGAGGCCCTGCGGGAACTGAAGGCGATGGTCGACCGGTCGCCGCTGCGCGTCAGCTTCCCCGTGGAGGTACGGACGGCACCGGCGGACGACATCACCCTGTCGACGGCCTCGGGGCGCGAGACGGCCTACATCGCCGTACACATGTACAAGGGCACCCCGTACCAGGCGTACTTCACGGCGGCCGAGCGGATCTTCACCGCGCACGAGGGCCGGCCGCACTGGGGCAAGGTGCACACCCGGGACGCCGAGTACCTCGCCCGGGTCTACCCGCGCTTCGGCGAGTTCACCACCCTGCGGGACCGGCTGGACCCGGACCGGCTGTTCGGCAACGACTACCTGCGGCGGGTCCTCGGCGACTGACGACGGTTCAGGAGGGGCTCGGCGTCGACGGGCCCGGGGTCGGGGGCGTCGGCGTGGGTGTCGGCGTCTCGGGCGGGGTGGGTTTCGGGGTCGGCGCCACGGGGCCGGGGGGCGGCGTCGGCGTCCGGTCCGGTGACCGAGAGGGGGTCGGGTCGGGCGCCGGGCTCCCGTCCCCGGCCGACCGCCCCGGGCCGGGAGTCGCCGCGCCGCCGTTGCCGCCGTCGCCGTCGCCGCCCGCACCGTTGCGCTCCTCACCCCTCGGCGGGTCCGGTCGGCGGTGGTCGGCGGCCTTCCGGGTACCGCCGGACAGGAGGGTGCCGCCGCCGTCGCTGATCGAGGTGCCGGCCGCGGCCTCGTAGGCGCCGAGACCGCCGATGGCGATGACGAAGGCGGCCGCCGATGCCACCGCCGTGCGCTTCCGGCCCCGTACCCGGGTGCCGTGGACGGTGGCCTCGCCGTACTCGCCCTCCACCGGCGGGCCCGAGGGGCCGCACCCGGCGCGGGCGCCGAGGCGGGGCAGGTCCCCGGTGCGCAGCCGGTCTCCGGTGCGGCGGAACACGTGCTGGATGACCGGGCCGCCCGCGGTGGCCACCACGCTGACGACACCGGCGCCCAGGATGGTCCCGTACACCCCCAGCTTCGAGGCGAGCAGCGCCGCCGCGACGGTGGCGAGGGAGGAGCCGGCGATCTGAGCGACGCTCAGATCGAGCTTCTTCTTCTCCGGTGCGGTGTCGTCCCGTGCCATTCCCTGCGCGCCCTGCCTCTCGCGTTCCTCCTCTTACGGGAGTTACGGACACCAGGACGAAACGGATAGTTCCACTTCTGCGGATTTTGTGAAGCAAGACACCGGAAAACGGACCGCTTCGCAGGTCGGCCCCGGCGGGACCCCGTTTCAGGGCAGGCCAACTCCCGCCGCCCAGGACAACTTCGGCGGCGCGGCGGTCCACCCGGGTGGCCCGAATGGAGTACTGTGGCGAGCCCTGGGGCCGTCCTTCCTTTCGGATGTCCGGACCCGGGAGAGGGGGCCGACGATGGAGATACGGCACTCAAGACCGGCGATGCCGCGGTGTTGCACGGGTTTCTGATGCGCACAGTAATCGTTCGGTCACTGTGCGTGCCCAACAGGTAACCGTGCCATAACGGCGATCAAGGGCGCATGCCCGACACGCCGGTTTAACTCGGCAAGGTTGTGGCAGGCTGCACCCGGGCAGGCCACACTCGACTAGCGGAAGCAGCGACGCACGTGACGTCGGCAGGCACCACCCGGGAGGTCCCCATGCCCGAACTGCGTGTCGTGGCCGTCTCCAATGACGGAACACGACTGGTGCTCAAAGCTGCCGACAGCACGGAGTACACGCTTCCGATCGACGAGCGTCTGCGGGCTGCCGTGCGCAACGACCGCGCGCGCCTCAACCAGATCGAGATCGAGGTGGAGAGCCACCTCCGCCCGCGTGACATCCAGGCCCGCATACGAGCCGGTGCCTCCGCGGAGGAGGTCGCCCAACTCGCGGGCATCCCCGTCGACCGGGTACGCCGCTTCGAGGGACCCGTCCTCGCCGAGCGCGCGTTCATGGCCGAACGGGCCCGCAAGACACCGGTGCGCCGGCCCGGCGAGAACACCGGGCCGCAGCTCGGCGAGGCGGTGCAGGAGCGGCTGACGCTGCGCGGCGCCGACAAGGAGTCCGTGCAGTGGGATTCGTGGCGCCGGGACGACGGGACGTGGGAAGTCCTGTTGGTCTACCGGGTCGCGGGCGAACCGCACTCCGCCAGCTGGACGTACGACCCGCCGCGCCGGCTGGTCGTCGCCGTGGACGACGAGGCCCGCTCGCTGATCGGCGAGTCCGACGACCTGCCGGCGACTCCGGAGCCGAGCTTCCCCTTCGTCCCCCGGATCGCGCGGCTGCCGCGTGACCGGCCGCTGGACCGTGCGCTCGACCGCCAGATGGAGCGGACCGCCGCGCCGGCGCCGGAGCCGGAGGAGGAACGGGACACGCTGACCAGCCTGCTGGAGGCCGTGCCGAGCTTCCGGGGCGACATGGTCGTACCGGAACGCCCCGACGCCCCGACGGAGGAGGCGGAAGCGGAAGAACCCCCGGCCGCCTCGGCGGGCGCCGGCACGGCGTACGCCGACGTCCTGATGCCCCGCACGGTGGCCGGCCACCGCGACCGCCTCACCGGCACCACCGACCGCCAGGCGGAAGCCGACGGCGTCCGCCCGGGCCGCCGCGCGGCGGTCCCGAGCTGGGACGAGATCGTCTTCGGCACCCGCCGTAAAAAGCAGGAGTGACCGGGGCCGCACGCCCGGCCCCGCCGGCGTTCGAGGCGCGCCCAATCAGCCCCGCCGGCGTTTGAGGCGTGCCTTCCCGGCCCCGCCGGCCCTTGACGCGCGGGGCCTGGGGCGGAGCCCCGGCGCAGCCGGGGGCCGCCCCGCGCGACGACGCCGTCCGGCACCGTCAACCGGCGGAGCCCCCGGTCGCGATCTCCCGCCCCGGGTCCGACGACCAGTCCGACCAACTCCCCGCGTACAGCGCCGCCGGAATCCCCGCCAACGCCAACGCCAAGACCTCGTGCGCCCCGGACACCCCGGACCCGCAGTACACCCCCACCGCCGCCCCGCCCGCGGCGCCGTCGCCGACCCCCAGCGCCGCGAACCGCGACCGCAGCGTCGGCACCGTGAGGAAACGCCCGTCCGGCCCCACGTTCTCCGTGGTCGGCGCCGACACCGCACCCGGCACGTGCCCACCGACCCGGTCGATCGGCTCGACCTCGCCCCGGTACCGCTCCCCCGCCCGCGCGTCCAGCAGGATCCCGGTCCGGGCCAGCGCGGCCGCCCCGTCCGCGTCCAGCACCTCCATCGCGCCCGGGTTTGGCTTGAAATCACCCTCGCCGGGAGCGGGTTCCTCGGTCGTCAGTTCCCCACCGGCCGCCGTCCACGCGGGCAACCCCCCGTCCAGGACCCGTACCCGACCGTGCCCCGTCCACCGCAGCAGCCACCATGCCCGGGCCGCCGCCCACCCCTGACCCCCGTCGTACACGACCACCGGCGCGTCCGCCGAGACCCCGGCCCGCCGCATCACCGCGCCGAACTCCTCGGGCTCCGGCAGCGGATGGCGCCCGCCCAGCCCCGTCTCGCTGACCGGACCAGCCAGTTCGCGGTCGAGGTCGACGTACACCGCCCCCGGCAGGTGCCCCGCCTCGTACGCGGGCCGCTGGCCGGGGCCACCGAGCTGCCAGCGGATGTCCAGGAGCACCGGCGGCGTGGTTCCGGCCAGGTCGCTCATCAGTTCGGAAGCCGAGAGAATCGCAGTCATGGGCCCATCTTCCTCCCCGCGGCCCCGCGCGGGGTAGCGAGCCGGACACCAACGCGCCGTGACGGGCCGCTCCGATTCGGTCATCTCTCTCCCACGCGTGCCCCGTCCGGCCCGGTCGAGCCGCGCCGGACCGTGCGGAGTGGAAGCATCAGAGCGCCACACCGGGACAGGGTTACGACGGAGGAGACGGCTGACATGAGCGAGGCAGCGGAAACAACCAGGCGCCCGCCCGGCGCGCCCTGCTGGGTGAGCCTGATGGTCCACGGCCTCGGCACCACCGAGGACTTCTACGCCGACCTCTTCGGCTGGGAGTACGCTCCGGGCCCCGTTCCCTTCGGCCCGTACGTCCGCGCCTTCCTCGACGGCCAAGAGGTGGCCGGCATCGGGGAGATGCCGCCGGACCGGCACCTGCCGGTCGCCTGGACGACGTACTTCGCGACGGACGACGCCGACTGCACCGCCGAGTCGATCCGCGCGTGCGGCGGCACGGTCGCGGTCGGCCCGCTGGACGCGGGCAACGCCGGCCGGCTGGCCATCTGTTCCGACCCGCTGGGCGCGATCTTCGGGATCTGGCAGGCCGGCGCCCACCTCGGCGGCAGACTGCACGGACACCCGGGCACCCCGGTGTGGAACGAGCTGCTGACCCAGGACACCTCGACCGTCGGCAAGTTCTACGAGCACGTCTTCGGCCACGAGTCCCACGAACACCCCGACGCCTCGGCCGACTTCGACTACCTCGTCCTGCACCTCCAGGGCCGCCCGGTCGCCGCCGTGCACGGGGTGGGCCGCGCCCTGCCGCACGACCGGGGCTCGCACTGGATGACGTACTTCGAGGTGGCCGACCCCGACGCCGCCGCCGCCCGGGTGGCCGAACTCGGCGGCCGGGTCATCCAGCCCCCGCGCGACCGGCTCAGCGGCCGGGTGGCGACGGTCGCGGACCCGGAGGGAGCGGTGTTCACCCTCGTGCGGTCCTGGCCGCAGGACGACTAGCGGCCGAGCGCGAGGCGCAGCGTGATCCCGTAGCGTGCCCGCAACCGGCGCAGCTCCCAGACCGACAGCGCCGTCACCGACACGGGTGGCCCGATCAGGAACAGGAGCCGTACGGGCAACGGGGCGAGCACCGGCACGTCGTCGAACAACTGCAGCACGAACATCGCCCACACCAGCACCGGCGTGATCAACGGCGGCAGCACCTCGTGGACATCACCGGTCCGGAAGGCGTGGTGGACGCAGAGCACCGCCGAGGCCATGCCGAACGGCAGCAGGAACAGCGCGAGCAGCCCGGTTCCGAAGCCCAGCGGGCTCATCGAGCCCGCCGTCCCCTGGGTCACCGCGAACCAGAACAGCAGCGCCGTGCCGAAGAGCGTGCCCAGCGCGGTCAACGGCCCGCGCAGCCGCTGCCGGTAGAACGCGGGTCCCGGCGGCCGGGCACTCATCACGAAGACTGCCAGGGCGATCGGCCCGAGGACCAGCAGCAGGCCGGCGCTGATGACGACTTCGCCGACCTTGTCGCTGACGATCGAACCGGCCGACTCGCGCAGTGGATAGGCGAAGAGCAACCAGCACGTCGCCACGATCCCGATGGCGGTGCGGGCGATCTGGGCCCGCTCGATCGACTCGTCGACGATCCGGTCCGGCCGCCCGGGCCGGTAGATCCGCCCCGCCAGCACGAACGGCAGCAACAGGAAGGTGACGCACCCGTTCCTGTCACTGTCGCGTCGCCCCGCCCCCGGCCTGCCCGTGTAGGTACTCAACCGCTCCGCCCCCATGACGATGATGATCACCGCATGATAGGACCAGGTCGTTCAAGAGGCCTTGCTCGGCCGGGGTGAACTGGGGGCGCTCCGGCGGGGGGCGCCGCGGGCCGAGGAGAGCGGTCAGCAGCACACCGGGTCGGACGAGGGAGGCCGGCGAGGCTTGCAGGGCCAGCACGTCCGTCAGGGCCGTGGCGGCGTGGAAGGAGCCCGTCGCGGTACGGGACAGGCGGCTGACATAGCGCTGGAGGAGTCGATCGGTGAGGTTCGACTTCTTCCCCTCGGTGCCGGCGAAGTGGATGTCCTGACCGGCGGCGAGGGTCCACGCGACGTCGACGGGGCGGGCGATGGCCTGCTGCGCGCGGCGGGCCAGGCCGGCCATCGGTCGGGCCGAGAACCACTCGCGCAGGGCCAGGGCTCCCAGCGCGGCCACCGACATGCCCTGCGCGTACAGGGGGTTGAAGGTCGCCACGGAGTCCCCCACCGCCACCAGGCCGTCGGGCCACGACCGCAGCCGTTCGTAGTAGCGGCGCCGGTTCGCCGTGCTGTGCGTGACGCTGACGTCGGAGAGTGGCTCCGCGTGCTGGAGCAGGTCGGCCATGACGGGGTGACGCAGCGTGCGGGCAAAGGGTTCGAAGTCCTCCGCCGCGCGGGTGGGCTGTCCGCCCGGGGCGCCCATCAGGCTGACGTGCCAGCGGTCGCCCTCGATCGGCAGGATGCCTCCCGCGTTGGCGGCTCGCGGGAGCCGCGGGTCGGCCTGTACGCCCACCACCGGCCAGCCGCGGGTGGGTACCGGGGCGCGGTAGAGGCGGCTGGCGTAGACCAGGCCGGAGTGGATGTGGTCCTGGGCGGGCTCGGTGATCCCCAGCCGTCCCAGCCACTGGGGCAGCCGGGAGGCGCGGCCGGAGGCGTCGATGACCAGGTCGGCCCGCAGCTCCGCTTCCGCGCCGTCGGCGCCCCGGAGCCGCACGCCCGTGACGACCCGGCCGTCGCCGAGAAGACCGACGACGCCGGTCCGCGTCCGCACACGCACCCGAGGTTCCTCGAGGACCTGTTGCCGGATGACGAAGTCGGTCAGGTCCCGGCTGGCGGTGATCACGTAGTGGGTGGCCCGCTGCCAGCGGCGGTACCAACCCTCGGGAGAGTAGATGACCATGTCGGTGGTCACGGGGATGCGGTGGGCGCCCATGGCGACCAGTCGGTCGATGCTTCCCGGCAGCAGGGAGTCGATCGCCTCGGCTCCGCCGGTCTGGAGCCAGTGGATGTGGGCGGCCTGGGGAACACCGGTACGCGGTTCGGGCCCTGCGGGCAGCTCGTGGGCCTCGATGATCTCGACTGAGTCGACGTGGTCCTTGACGGCGGCCGCCGCGAGCATGCCGGCGATGCTGCCCCCGACGATGACGACGCGCCGACGTCCCCGGCTGGGGGTATTGCTCATGACGGGCTACTTCCTACGGGCGCGCCGTAGCGCTCACGGACATGTTGGACCACCGGCGAGGCGAGCGCCAGCGACAGGGGAACGAGGTCTTGCGCGCTCAGGACCGAGGTGCGCGCGAGCGCCTCCGGTGGTTCGCGCGTGGTGCGCTGCCGCTCGCGAGCGACGACGATCATGGCCGCGTCCGCGGTGACGGCGGCGCGGGACGCGTCCTCGCCGCGACGGAGCGCCGCCCGGAAGGCCGCCTCCCGGACGGCCTGGTCACAGTAGGGCGTCAGCGCGAGGAGGGCGTCGTACAGGGCCGTCTTGCGTCCGGTGAGGAGCAGGGCGGGAGGGGTGCGCCACCAGGGCAGCGAGGCACGGACGGCGCCCGGGGTGGGCACCGGTGCGAGGGTCCGCCACAGGGGTGCGAGCAGCCGTAGTTGTCGAACGACCCGCGCGGTCTGCGCCACGCGCGGACCGGCGAGGGGGAGGGTGAACCCGACGCAACCGAGAACGGACGTGGGAGCGGCGAGCCGGGGGGACACGTCGTCGACGAGGAAGTCGAGGTCGTGGTCCGTCCACCGGGCGGCCACCGCGACCAGTCTGATGACGTCGAAACACGTGTTGAGCAGATAGGCGGGGGCGAGGACGCGCAAGCCCGCCCGGAGCGACCCGTGGACCTCCTTGGACCACCGCCAGCACAAGGTGCACGCGACGGTCATCGCCACGCCTTGTGCGACCAGGTAGGTGACGATCATTTCGCGGATGTACGGCGTGTTGGCGTAGTAGGCGTCGAACAGGGTGACTTGTTCGACGGGCGCCTCGCCGGCCCGGAACAGGGCGATGACGGCGACTGCCGCCAGGCCGTAGGCGGACACGCACAGCCTTGAGGTACGCCGGGTCTGCTCCGGGGGACCCGGTCGCCAGTTGATGATCAGCAGGAGGCTCGCCCCGGAGAACACGATCATCGTCGCGTAGACGACCGGGGCGGCGACATTGGTGATCCCGGTGCACCGGTTGAGCGCGGTGATGGAAGCCGGGGCAGCGAAGATCATCAGGCAACCGGCGGCGAAGAGCAGCAGGCAGGACGCGCGGAGCAGGTGGTTGTGCGGTCCGCGGACCAGTGCGGGGATCTTCATGGCGCAGACCAGCAGGAGCATGATCCCGCAGGTGTAGAAGCCGAGGTTGCCCGGCCCTCCGGACGTCACCGTGCCGACTCTCCTCGTGTGGTGCGGGTGGGGGTGCGGGTACCGGCGACAGCGCGGTCCCGGGCGGCGGGTGGCCCGCGGCGACCGGCTCAGATCCGGGGAAAGCGGTGGGCCATGGTGAGCTGGATGCGCCCGGCGAGGTGGTGCGGGTCTCCGGCACTGCGCGCCCCCGCCAGCACCTCTTTCACGTCTGTGGCGAACAGGATGCCGAAGTGCTCGGCTTCAAGTTCCTCGCGGGCTTCCCGGGTATCGGCCCGAGAGGCGAAGTGGATCTCGATGTCCGTCCACTCGGGGGGAGGCCCGTCGCCGTCGTCCGCCCGGGAGACCAACTCCGCCAACGCGGGCACGAGAGCCGGCGTGCGGCTCTCTCCGGCACGGGAAGCGGCATGGCCGTGATCGAGGCCGCGCCGGCAGTGGCCTTGGAACATGTGCCATGCCTCATGGCCGATGATCACAAGCTGGTGTTCGAGGTCGGTGTTCTCCTCGTAGACGATCAGGTCGTGACCGGTACGGTCGACCCACAGCCCACTGGCGGTCGCGGGCGGGAAGGCCGCCTCCCTCAGCCGGACCGGCCGACCTCGGATCTGGCCGAGGACCCGACCGATCGAGGGGATGAGGGGATCGCCGTCGGCGGGTGGCGACAGCTTCCCGACGATCTGGGCACTGAGTCGCCGCATCGCCCGTGGTCTCGTCCTCACTCGTCTCCTTGGTGCCCGTCGAGCCCCGATAAGGCGTTCAAGGTCGCGCCGGCGGATCGCAGCTCTTCCCGCTCCGACCGAGGGGTCTCCGAGGCGCACTGGAACCAGAGCTGTTGTGCTCATGGCAGCTTAATCTGCGCCCACCCCACCTCAACGATCGTTTACGGCCAACCAGGCTATGAACAGGCTTATTTGACGGTAAATCAGGCGCGCTGGGCCACCCGGAGAGGCTGTCGTCCCGCGTGACGATGACGCCCCTGAGCCCGCGCGCCCGTTCATACCTCTGAGTGAGGTCGGTGGTGTTCAAGGGTTGCGGAAGCGGAGATCGGCCTAGGGTGACTCCTGGAGTGGCGGGCAGCCGCTCCGATCGGCGCCTCGACTCATGTACGGGAGCTTGTGTGGCGCAGCAGCACACGACGTCACTCCGGCTCCGTCTCCGGTACCGCTTCGACCATCTGGTCTCGGGGGGAACGACCGCGCTCATCGGTTGGCTCGCCCTGGCCTGCCTCGCGGTCGTCGTTCCGGCGAGCATGGTCCTCGTCTGGTCCGACCGGGCCGCTCCGGCCACGCTCTCCGGCCGGCTCACCGCCGTGTGGGTCAGCGTCGGTCAGACGCTGAAGCTGGGGGGTGCGGTCGGCTCCCCGCTCTACGTACTGGCCTCCGTGTCGCTCGCGCTCGTGGCGCTGCTCTTCGTGTCGACCCTGGTCAGTCTGATCACCACCGGTATCAACCGACGCATCATGTCGCTGCGCCGCGGCCACTCCACCGTGCTGGAGAGGCGGCACACCGTTGTTCTCGGATGGTCGGACCAGGTCTTTCCCGTGATCGGGGAGCTGGTGGCCGCCAACGCGAACCAGCGCCGCTCCGCCATCGCCGTGCTCGCCCCGCGGGACAAGGTGTGGATGGAGGACGAGATCTCCGCCCGGGTCGGCGACAGCGGCAGCACGCGGATCATCTGCCGCAACGGGAGCACCACCGACCCCACCGAGCTGTGCCGGGTCAATCCGCGCACCGCGAAGGCCGTCCTGGTGCTGCCTCCCACCGGGGACACCGGCGACGCCCACGTGGTGAAGACGCTGCTCGCCCTCGACGCGGCCGTTCCCGGGTCGGGAGGCGGGGAGGCGGTGGTGGTCGCCGCCGTCCGTGACTCCCGCAACCACCTGACCGCAAGGCTGGCCGCCGGGCCCACGGGGCACGTCCTGTGCGTCGACGACATCGTCGCCCGGCTCCTGGTCCAGACGGCCCGGCAGCCCGGCCTCTCGCTCGTCTACTCGGAGTTGCTGGACTTCGCGGGCGACGAGTTCTACCCGGCCGCCGCCGAGGGCCTCGTGGGGCGGACGTTCGGCGAGGCGCTGCTGTCGTTCGCCACGTCCTGCGCGGTCGGCCTGCTGCACACCGACGGGAGCGTCACCCTCAATCCGGATCCGGAGGCGGTGATCGGTCCGGCCGACCGGATCATCGTCATTACCGAGGATGACGACACGGCCGTGCCGGAGGGCGTGGCCTCCCTCGTCGAGGAGGACGGGATCGTCGCGGCCGGCCCCCGGATCGCGCGGGCCGAACGCCTCCTGCTGCTGGGCTGGAACCGCCGCGCCCCGCTCGTCATCGAGCAGCTCGACCAGTACGTGGGCCCGGGAACCACCCTGGACGTCGTGGCACTCGGCGAATACGCGGCCACGCGCGACGCCCGCGCCGCCACGGACGCGCGGTCCCGCCTCGAAGTGGCCTTCCACGACGGGGACATCACCGACCCGCTCACCCTGGCCAAGCTGGACGTGCCCTCGTACGACAGCGTCATCGTGATCGGTGAGGCGGAGCCCGGGGCCTCGGACGCGCCCGGTGTCGCCCTTGCCCCGGTGACCGATCCGCAGGCGCGGGCGGACGACAGGACGCTGGTCACCCTGTTGCATCTGCGGGCCATCGGGGACACCGCGCGGCGGGAGCTCGCGCTCACCACCGAGATGTCCGACGACGGCAACCGGCTCCTGGCGCCGGCCCGGGGCGGCGCCGACTTCATCGTGAGCGGCAGGCTGATCAGCCTCCTGATGACCCAGATCTCGGAGAGCCCGTATCTCGCGGCGGTCTTCGAGGAGCTGTTCAAGGCGGAGGGCCACGAGTTCCACCTCAAGCCGGCCGCGGACTACGTCCGGGCCGGTCATGAGGTCTCGTTCGCCACCGCCGTGGAGTCGGCGCGGCGGCGCCGGGAATGCGCGGTCGGCTACCGGCTGCGCGCGCGCAGCGCCACGGGCCCCGACTACGGGGTTCGGATCAACCCCGACAAGCGGCAGCGGGTCCGGTTCTCCGAGCAGGACTGGCTGATCGTGCTCGCCGAGAGCTGACCCGCGCCGGGGCGTCCGCTACGCCGTGTGCACTTCCAGGGCGGTCCGTACCGCGGATTCCAGGGCTCCCTCGATCCACGCGGGCTTGACGGAGGTGTGGCATCCGGCGAAGTGCAGGTTGCCCTCGGCCTTGCGGACGTGGGCGAACAGCTCGGTGTGCTGGCCGGGCAGCAGTACGGACGCCTCACCGTACGCGTACGGGTCGCGCATCCAGGACTGGGTGCGGCCGACGCCGGTGTAGAACACCTCTACGCGCTGCCCGAACACCTCCTGGACCCCGGCGAGGGCGCGCGGGTAACGCTCCTCGTCGTCCAGGGAGTCCCACTTCAGGGCGTCGTCCGACCAGCTGTAGGAGGCGAGGATGACGCCGCCGGCGCTGCCTTCGACGGGGTAGGACGGCTGGAACATGAAGCGGTTGGGGTTGTCGGTGGCCGAGCCGCCGCCGATGACGCCGGCCGCCTCGGGCTGGTCGCGGGTGACCACCCGGCTGGCGGCGTAGTGGGCGCGCTGGCCCGCGGAGATGTGGCCCTCGGGTACGGAGGGGTGGGCGCCCAGCAGGGTTCCGGTCGACGGGGTCTGCCCGGTCTGGTACTTCCGGTACAGGCCGGGCTGCACGGCCTCCAGCTCGCGCTTCCAGTCGGCCTCGTCGAACTCCCACCAGCGGCGGCTGAATTCGAGCAGCACCTTGGTGGCCGCGTCGTAGTGCAGCTCGGTGACCGCGCGCCGCTTGCCGTAGGAGAGCGCCGGGGTGACGGGGATGTGGCGCAGCCCGGAGAAGGGGACGGTGATGATGGCGGTGTCCGCGGTGAAGGTCTCGCGCCGCACGGGGGCGCCGTCGCGGCCCTCGGAGACGGTTTCGACGGAGACCTTGCCCTCGCCGTGGGTGATGCGGGTCGCCCGGCGGTCGAGCCGTACGAGGTCCTTGACGCGCGCGTACAGCGCGTCGGCCAGGGTGGCGGTGCCGCCGGGCAGTTCGTAGAAGGCGGTGTCGGGGCTGATCAGCGAGGCGCCGATGAAGCTGTGCACGAAGGCGAGGTGCAGGCGGGACGTGAGGTTCTCGACGGTTCCGATCAGGTCGATGGTCCGCTCGTCGAGCTTGGCCTCCTCCGTCAGGAAGCGATACATCGACATGTGGCCGTAGCGCTGGATGACGCGGGCCCAGCCCTCGACGAGTTCCTTGTCCTTCTTGCCCTCGATCTCCTTGCGTACGGGGGCGAAGGCATCGCGGACGATCTGCGCGGCGGGCACGGACTCGTACGCCCGAGGCACTCCGAAGGAGCGATTGAGCGCCTGCGGGGCGCGCGCGTAGTCGGCGCGCCGGACGCGGATGCCGTTGACGTAGATCCACGTCCGGTAGGCGGGGCGGCCGGCCGCGTCCACGTCGACCAGGTGGAAGCGCCGTCGCTTGAGGCCGAGGCTGTCCATCAGTCCGGTGACCAGCGGGTGGCTGTCGGGGATGCGCATCGCGCCGGCCTCGGCGTACTGCTTCGGGTCGGCGAAGGGCGGGGCGGCGTTCTCGTGGCCGCCGGTGCGGAAGGTCTTGATCCGACCGCCCACCCGGTTGGCGTTGGCCTCGATGACGGTGACCTGGTGGCCGGCCTCGCGCAGGAGGTGGGCGGCGGTGAGGCCGGCCGGTCCGGCCCCGACGATCAGTACCTTCTTGCCGGGGCGGCGCGAGCGGGGCAGGCCGTTCTTCAGGAGGATGTCGGCGTAGCGCGGTACGAGCGGCTGGTCCTCGTCATCCCGTACGAGGACGGCGCGGGCGACCGTCAGGCAGGCGCCCCAGTCGGCGACCGCGGCGCCGGGGACGGCCTGCGAGGTCTCGGCGGAGGTGACGGCGATCGTCAGTCCGGCGGCTCCGGCGACGGCGGCAGCGCCGGCGATGACGGTACGGCGGGAGGGCTGACGGGAGGGCGCCGGTGCGGGCTCGCCGGGGGTTCCGGGAGAGTCGGGGGCTTCGGAGTCGGGATCGGGGTCCATGATCATGGCCCAACTCTTGCCGCCCGGCCGGGCCCGAACGGCCGGATGACGCCCACACGGCGAAGTACCACCCGGACGTGCGTCGCGCGCCGCCCCGTGCTGACGAACAGGGTTTCGCATGGGCGGCTTCGGCGCCCCGTGACGTCGCCGCCGGTGTCGCCGTCGGGTGTCGCTACGACCGTCAGGCGTGGTTGACCGGGAGGACGTCCGGGGAGAGGGCGCCGGCGTGGGCCGCGGCCGAGGTCATGCGGCGGCGGTGGTGGCGACGGCAGAGGACTTCGTAGCCGATCTCCCCCGCCGGCCGGTTCACGTCGCCGACCACCACCTGGGCGCCCTCGACCACCATCTCACCGCCCACCGTCCGGGCGTTGTGCGTGGCCCGGGCCCCGCACCAGCACAGGGCCTCCACCTGGAGCTGCTCTATCCGGTCCGCCAGCTCGATCAGGCGCTGTGAGCCGGGAAACAGCTTGGTGCGGAAGTCGGTCGTGATGCCGAAGGCGAAGACGTCCATGTCGAGGTCGTCGACGATCCGGGCCAGCTGGTCGATCTGGTCGGGCGCGAGGAACTGCGCCTCGTCCACGATCACGTAGTCCGCCTTGCCACCCTTGGACAGCTGCGCCACGAGGTACGCGTACAGGTCCATCCCCTCGGTCGCCTCGACCGCCTCCGTCACCAGGCCCAGGCGCGAGGACAGCTTGCCCTCGCCCGCGCGGTCGTCCCGGGTGAAGATGACGCCCACCAGCCCGCGCGCCGAGCGGTTGTGGGTGATTTGCAGAGCCAGCGTGCTCTTTCCGCAGTCCATCGTTCCGGAGAAGAACACCAGCTCGGGCATGGGAGGTACGGGACCTTTCGGGACGTGGTCTGGAGACGGGGCGGGGCGACAGCGGGGAGGGTCAGGTGCGGACTTCGAGGAGGGGGACCAGCTGTTCCGCCGCCGTCATCGAGCCGTGCATGCCGGCGAGCGCGGACTCGTTCGGCTCGTTGCGGCTCGCGGTGATCGCGACATCGGCGTGGGCGGCGGCGATCACGTCGCCGATCCGGCCGAGGACCCGCTCGTCGCACTCCCCCGGCGGGCCGAACCAGCCCAGCTCCAGCGCCTCTTCGCGGCCGGCGACCCAGAAACGGTCACCGAGCACCTCGCGCCACACGGTCAGCACGTCGGCTTCCGCGCCCGGCACCGCGTACACGTGCCGCGCCCGTCCCTCGCCGCCGAGCAGGGCCACGCCGGCGCCCAGCTCCCAGTCGTCGTCGAAGTCGATCCGGGAGTCCTCGTCGAAGGGGATGTCGACCATGCCGTGGTCGGAGGTCACGTACAGCGCGGTGCGCGGCGGCAGTTGCTCGGCGAGCCGCTGCACGAGCCGGTCGACGTACATCAGTTGGCCGCGCCAGGCGTCGGAGTCCACACCGTGCCGGTGTCCGGCGCCGTCGAGTTCGCTGTAGTAGGTGTAGACGAGCGAGCGCTCACCGGCCGCGAGCTGGATCGCCGCGAGGTCCATCCGCTCCTCGCCGGTCATCCTTCCGTGGAAGGTGCCTCCGCTGAGGGCGATCTTCGTCAGGGGGGTGGACTGGAACGCGGGCGCGGACACCTGCGCGGTGTGCACCCCGGCCGCGTCGGCGAGCTGGAAGACGGTCGGGTACGGCTGCCAGGTCTTGGGCTTGGTCCACGGCTGCCAGCGGAGCTGGTTCATCAGCTCGCCGGACGCCGGGTTGCGCACGGCGTAACCCGGCAGGCCGTGCCGGGAGGGCGGCAGGCCGGTGCCGACGGAGGCCAGCGAGGTGGCCGTGGTCGCCGGGAACCCGGCGGTGATCGGGAGGCCCGTGCCGCCCCGCGAGCCGACGAGGAGGGAGGCCAGGTACGGCGCCTCCTGCGGATGGGCCTTGAGCTGCTCCCAGCCCATGCCGTCGACCAGGAACACGCAGTTCCGGTCGGCCGGGGTCAGCTCGGCGATCCCGGCGGTGAGACCGGGGACGCCCTGGCCGGCCGCGAGGGTGGGCAGCAGGTCCGCGAGGGAGCCGGTGCCGTACTGCGGTACCGGGGCGCCGGCCACGTCCAGCAGCTCCGGCTCGTCCCAGTTCGGCGGTGCGGAGGAGGACATCAGCGGGCGGCCGTGGCCGCGGTCGCCTCGGACAGCGCCTGGGCGAAGACCAGGGTCTGGCGGACGGTCTCCGGGCCGTCGCCCGCCTCGCTGACGCGGAGGCTGAGGTCGTCGGCGGTGGAGTTGCCGGTGTAGCCGTGGTCGGAGTCGCAGTTCGGGTCGCCGCAGGCGGCGGGCTCCAGGTCGATGCGCGAGACGGCTCCCCAGCCGATGGTCAGCACGACCTCACGGGGCAGGGTGCCCGGGGTGTAGGACTCCGGGTTCGCGACGACGCGGCTGAGCACCACCGAGGAGATGCTGCTGAGCTTGACCGATTCGGTGGAGGTGGTCGCGTACGGGGACGGGGACCCGGCGTCGGCGGCCTGCTCGTCGGTGTGGCTCACGATGAAGCGGTTGTGGGTGAGCACGAGGACGGTGACGTGCCGGCGCACCTCGTTGGAGTCGAAGGTCGTCTCCTGGTGCACCAGGTACGACGAGATCGGCTCGCCGCCCACCGCGGCCTCCACGGCCTCGGCCACGAGGGCCGGGTAGTAGCCGCTGCGCTCGATCGCCGCGCGCAGCCCCTGGGTCGTCGTACCGGATTTCGCCATGAGGTCCATCCTAAGGCCCGTCCGAGGGACCTGGACCGCGCCGGCGGCCGCCGGTGGCCGCGAGTGCTGTGGCCGGGAAGGTCTACCGGGTCACGGCGCCCGGCACGGCACCTCCCTGCGTTGTCGGACCACGGACGTACGTCCAGTACGAGCTGCGGCCCTCCGCCTTGCGATGCACCGCGCCGACCACCGCGACCCGGCAAACCTTCCCGGCCACAGCACTAGTAGCTGGGCAGCGTGCGCGGTCCGAGGTCGGTGCGGGCGGGGGGACGGGCCACGCGGATGGTGGCGCTCAGCACCGAGAGCCCCTCGGTGGCGACCACGACGGGCTCCAGGGACACGCCGATCACCTCGGGGTGGTCGTCGACCAGTCGGGAGACGCGCAGCAGGAGCTCTTCGAGGGCCGGGGTGTCGACGGGGTCGCTGCCGCGCCAGCCGAAGAGGAGGGGCGCGGCGCGGATGGAGCGGATCAGGCCCGCGATGTCGCGGTCGGTGGCGGGGACGAGACGGTGGGCGGTGTCGCCGAGCAGTTCGGAGGGGACTCCGGCGAGCCCGAAGGAGAGGACGGCCCCGGCGGCGGGGTCGATCACGGAGCGCACGACGGTGTCGACGCCGCGGGGCACCATCGCCTGGACGACCGGGAGGAGTTCCTGGGGCTTGCCGAGCAGTTCGGTAAGTTCCCGGTAGACGCGTCGCAGTTCGGCCTCGGTGGTGAGGTCGAGGCGTACGCCACCGAGGTCCGCGCGGTGGCGCAGGTGCGGGGCGGTGGTCTTCAGGGCGACGGGGTAGCCGAGGATGCCGGCCGCCCGGGCGGCGGCGTCGGCGCTGGGCGCGGGGAGAGTGGTGGGGACGAGGATGCCGTAGCGGGCGAGGAGGGCGCGGGCGTCGGCTTCGGTGAGGGTGAGGACCGTGTCGTGCGCGGCGCCCGCGAGGAGCTCGGCGAGCTGGGCCGCGGCTCCGGCCTCGTCGATGTCCTCGAACTCGGGGACCTGGCCGGAGTCCGCGTTGGCCCGGCGCCACTGGGCGTAGCGCACCGCCTCGGCGATGGCCTTGACGGCCCGCTCGGCGGCGGGGTAGGCCGGGATCCGTCCGTGGCCCGCGGCGGCTCCGCGGGCCGGGGCGTCCTCCCCCACCGCGCCGTTCGCCGCGACCGGGGCCCGCGGGGCCGGGGCCTGCGGCGCGGGGGCCGGTGCCGCCGGGGCCTGGGGGCGGCGGGTCGCCGAGAGGGCGTCGGCCAGCGCGCCCAGTTCCACGTGGACCACCGCCACCGGCTTGCCGGGCCGCTCGGCCACCGCCTCGCGCAGCGCACCCGCCAGGTCGTCGGCCAGTTCCCGCTCCCGCACCCACGGGATCGCCGTCACCACCACCGCGTCGTTGTCCGGCGAGGCCAGCGCTTCGGCCAGGGCCACCCGGAAGTCCTCCGGGGAGGCGGCCGTCGTCAGGTCCAGCGGCGCCAGCGGTCGCAGCCCCTCCGTCAGGCAGGCGTCGTACGTGAGCACCCCCAGCGACTCGGAGTTGCCGAGGATCGCGACCCTCGGCCCGGCCGGCAGCGGTTGCCCGGCCAGCAGCAGGCCGACGTCGACCAGCTCCGTGACGGTGTCGACCCGGATGACGCCCGCCTGCCCGAGCAGTGCCGAGACCGTGGCGTCGGGCAGCCGGGTCCCGGGGACGACGTGCCCGGCCGGGGTGTGCCGCCCGCCGCGCGCCACGACCACCGGCTTGACGGCGGCCGTCCGACGGGCGAGGCGGGTGAACTTGCGCGGGTTCCCCAGGGTTTCGAGGTACATCAGCGCCACCTCGGTGGCTTCGTCCTCGTACCAGTGCTGGAGGATGTCGTTGCCCGAGACGTCCGCGCGGTTGCCCGCCGAGACGAACGAGGACAGTCCCGCGCCCCGCCGCAGCAGCCCGGACAGGAGGGCGATGCCGATCGCGCCGGACTGGGTGAACAGGCCGATCGGCCCCCGCTCGGTGGCCGGGGACGGGGCCAGCGAGGCGTTGAGTTCGACATCGGGGGCGGTATTGATCACCCCGAAGGCGTTCGGCCCGATCAGCCGCATCCCGTAGGACCGCACCTGCCGCAGCAGGTCGCGTTGGCGCTCCTGTCCGGCCGGGCCGCTTTCGGCGTATCCGGCGGACAGCACCACCAGCCCCTGCACGCCGTGCTCCCCGCACGCCGCCACCGCGTCCGGCACCCGTCGCGCCGGGACGGCGATCAGCGCGAGGTCGACCGGGGCTCCGATGTCGGCGACCGAGCGGTAGGCGCGTACGCCGTCCAGCAGGTCGGCGTCGGTCGCCTCGTTGATCGCGTAGAGGTGACCGTGGAAGCCGGTGTCGCGCAGGTTGCGCAGCGCCGCCGCCCCGACGCCCGCGCCGGAGCGACTGACGCCGATCACCGCCACCGAGCCGGGCGCCAGCAGCCGCTGGACGGAGCGGGCTTCGGCGCGCTGTTCGCGGGCGCGCTGCACGGCGAGCGACTCGGCGGTGGGTTCCAGGTCGAGGGTGAGGTGGACGGAGCCGTCCTCGAAGCTGCGCTTCTGCTGGTAGCCGGCGTCCGTGAAGACCTTGATCATCTTGGTGTTGGCGGGCAGCACTTCGGCGACGAACCGGCGGATGCCGCGCTCGCGGGCCACCGCGCCGATGTGTTCGAGGAGCGCGGAGGCGACGCCGCGCCCCTGGTGGGCGTCCTGGACCAGGAAGGCCACCTCGGCCTCGTCGGCGGGGGTGGACGCGGGCCGTCCGTCGGGGCCGATCCGGTCGTAGCGGACGGTGGCGATGAACTCTCCGCCGATGGTCGCGGCGAGGCCGACGCGGTCCACGTGGTCGTGGTGCGTGAAACGGCGCACGTCGCGGTCGGAGAGCCGGGGGTAGGGAGCGAAGAAGCGGTAGTACTTCGACTCGTCGGAGACCTGCTCGTAGAAGCTGACCAGCCGGCCGGCGTCATCGGTGGTGATGGGCCGGATCCGGGCGGTGCCGCCGTCGCGCAGGACGACGTCCGCCTCCCAGTGGGCCGGGTACGAGAGGTCCGACTCGATGGTCATGGGCACACCCTAAGGGGCACATCACCCGGGTGGCGCGTGCGCGGCGCATCAGGCACATCAGGGCCGATGCGTGCAAGCTGGGGAAGGCCGAACGGTCGTGGGCCGGGGTCGGAGGCAGGTCCCGGCATTCCGGGCGTCGTGAGAGACTGGTCTAGACAACCGCAAGAACCTGAAGGGCATCACCATGGCAGAGCGCCGCGTCAACGTCGGCTGGGCCGAGGGCCTGCACGCTCGTCCCGCCTCGATCTTCGTCCGGGCGACAACCGCTTCCGGAGTCCCGGTGACCATCGCGAAGGCCGGCGGCGACCCCGTCAACGCCGCTTCCATGCTGGCGGTCCTGGGCCTGGGCGCCCAGGGCGGCGAGGAGATCGTCCTCGCCTCCGAGGCCGAGGGCGCCGAGGCCGCGCTGGACCGCCTCGCGAAGCTCGTCGCCGAGGGCCTCGACGAGCTCCCGGAGACGGTCTGACCCCTGCGACCCTTCGGTCGTCCGTACGCGACGAAGCCGCGGCCCCCGTGAACCGGGCGCCGCGGCTTCGTCGCATTTCCACCCCGAATTCAGCTTGCGGGAAATGATCCATCCTCGCGGATCGGCCACCGCCACCGCATTCACGCCGTGCGCGCAGCGCGATAGGCCGGAATTCTCGCCCCGCGCGAGGGGCCGCCCGGGAGGCCGAATATCGCTCCCCTTTGTATACGGATCGTGTTAATACCGGCCGCCCGCCGTGTTTACGGCAGGTTGCGAAGTCCTCACCCTCGGCCGGTGGGATCCGGCCGCCCGGTCCGCGTGCAGTCCGGTCAGCGTCCGGGCGCGCTCCGCGTCGCCCCGCGCGACCGCGTCCACGATCGCGCCGTGCTCGGCCCAGGAGTCGACCGGCCGGACCGGGGCCGTCACCACGTACATCCAGGCGATCTTGTGCCGGGTCTGGGTCAGCACGGAGATCAGCCCGGGGCTGGCGGACGCCTGGGCGAGCGTCTCGTGGAACCAGCCGCCCAGGGCGCGCAGATCCTCGCCCCGGCCGCTCCTGGCCCGTTCCTGGCCCAGCCTGACCAGCCCGCGCAGCACTTTGAGGTGGCCCTCGGTGCGCCGGCGGGCGGCCCTGGCGGCGGCGAGCGGCTCCAGGACCGCCCGCAGCTCCAGCAGGTCCGCCGCCTCCTGTTCGGTGGGCTCGGCGACGCAGGCCCCCGCGTGCCGACGGGTGGTGACGAACCCCTCCGCCTCCAGGGTGCGCAGCGCCTCGCGGACGGGGACGCGCGAGACTCCGTACCGGCGGGCGAGGACCTCTTCGGTCAGTCTGCCGCCCGGTTCGAAGACCCCGGAGACGATGTCGTCACGAATTGCTGTGCATACCGCGTGCGCAGGAATACGCAAGACCGGACTCCGCTCTCATTCCGACTGCCGTTATCGGCGCTGCCGCCACGACCGTACTGCGACTCTATTGCAACACGCGACGATTTCCGAGGGCGGCCGGAAATACGAAACATTCGCCGGGGGCGAAGAGGTGCGGCGACACACGTCGAAGGCCCCGGCTCGGTGAGCCGGGGCCTTCGACGGAAGTGGTGCGGACGTACGTCGGGCCGCTCGTACTTCGGCGCTCGACGTCGGGCCGGTCGTACGGTCAGACGTTGACGCCGTGCGAGCGCAGGTACGCCACAGGGTCGATGTCCGTGCCGTACGTGGCGCCGGTGCGGGCCTCGAAGTGCAGGTGCGGGCCGCTGGAGTTGCCCGTGGAGCCCGAGATGCCGATCTGCTGGCCGGCGGTGACCTGCTGGCCGACGGAGACGCTCAGCGAGTTCATGTGTCCGTACTGCGTGTACGTGCCGTCGTTGTGCCGGATGACGACGTTGTTGCCGTACGCGCCGCCCCAGCCCGCCTCGACGACGGTGCCCGCGCCCACGGCGTGGACGGTGGTGCCCTCGGCGGCGTGGAAGTCGATGCCCGTGTGGCTGCCGGAGGACCACATGCCGCCGCCCGCCTTGTACTGCGTGCTGACGTACGAGCCCTCGATCGGGGCGACGAAGGTGTTGAGGCGCTTGCGCTCCTCCTCGCGGGCCGCGCGCTCGGCGGCGTCCCGCTCGGCCTTCGCCTTGGCCTCCGCGAGGCGCTTGGCCTCGGCGGCGTGCGTCTTGGCGTCGGCCTCGGCCTGCGCCTTGGCTGCGGTGGCCTCGGCCGCCCGCTGCTGGGACTCGGCCTGGTTCTGGATCTCGCTCTGGAGCTCGTCGGCGACGACGACGGCGCTGAGGCCGGTGTCCTCCATCGAGGGGGCCGCGGCCTTGTCCGCGGCGAACGCGGGACCGGCCAGGGTGCCGACGACGCCCGTGGTGGCGAGGGCGGCTATGCCGGCGTAACCGGCGGTCTTGCGGCTCAGACGGCTGGAACCACGGTGCTTACCGGCGGCACGACTGCCAAACGCCATGAAGGGTTTGATCCTTTCCTTCCCTCTCGCCTACCGGGTTAGCTGACGGGTTCGGAGCAGGAAGGTCTCCTACGGGCCCCTCTTGCGAGGTGGTCCGATTCACCCCAGGGACGCATGTGGGTCCCCGGCTCCCCAGGCTCGCGCCTGACGGGGACTCGGCGATCGCTGCCCGGTGCCGCGGGTGCGGCGGGCACAACTGACGGACAGCACGCCCGACGCTAGGCGGATCTTCAGTCAATCTCCAAACAGACGCGCGCTTTTGTTACCTACGCCACACCGCATACGAACAACCGCACCACCAAACAGGCAAAAGGGACTCCGGCCGCCAAACCGCCGGAGCCCCTCGCGCCAAGAGGCGAGTAAAGCCAGGTCAGTTGGTGACGACGGTGACCTCACCGATCCCGAGGGCCCGTACGGGCTCCGCGATCTGGGCCGCGTCGCCCACCAGGACCGTGACCAGCCGGTCCACCGGGAACGCGGCGACGACCGCCGAGGTCGCCTCCACCGTGCCGGTCGCGGCGAGCTGCGCGTACAGCCGCGCCTGGTAGTCGTCCGGGAGTTCCTGCTCCACCTGGTCGGCGAGCGTGCCCGCGACCGAGGCCGCCGTCTCGAACTTCAGCGGGGCCACGCCCACCAAGTTCTGTACGGCGACGTCCCGTTCGACGTCGGTCAGACCGCCCTCCGCGAGGGTGCGCAGCACCGTCCAGAGGTCGTCCAGCGCCGGACCGGTGTTGGGCGTGTCCACCGAGCCGCTGATGGCGAGCATCGAGGCGCCCTTGCCGTCGGCGGTGGAGCGCAGCACCTGGCCGAACGCGCGCACCCCGTAGGTGTAGCCCTTCTCCTCGCGCAGCACCTTGTCCAGCCGCGAGGTGAGGGTGCCGCCCAGGCAGTACGTGCCGAGCACCTGGGCCGCCCAGACCCGGTCGTGCCGGTCCGGGCCGATGCGGCCGATCAGCAGCTGCGTCTGGACCGCGCCCGGCCGGTCCACGATGATCACGCGACCGGTGTCGTCGGCCGTCACCGGGGGGACGGGCAGCGGCTCGGCGTTGCCGCCGGTCCAACCGCCCAGGGTGTCCGCGAGGACCGCGTCCAGGTCGATGCCGGTCAGGTCGCCGACGACCACCGCGGTGGCGGTGGAGGGGCGCACGTGGGCCTCGTAGAAGGCCCGTACGGCGGCGGAGTCGATCCGGGCCACCGTCTCCTCGGTGCCCTGGCGGGGCCGGGACATCCGCAGTGCGGACGGGAAGAGCTCCTTGGAGAGCTCCTTCGCGGCGCGGCGCTGGGGGTTGGCCAACTCGTGCGGGATCTCGTCGAGCCGGTTGCGCACCAGTCGGTCGACCTCGCCGTCCGCGAAGGCGGGGGCCCGCAACGCCTCGGCGACCAGGCCGAGGGCCTTCGCCAGGCGGGAGGCCGGGACCTCCAGGGAGACCCGGACGCCCGGGTGGTCGGCGTGCGCGTCGAGGGTGGCGCCACAGCGCTCCAGCTCGGCGGCGAACTCCTCGGCGGAGTGCTTGTCGGTGCCCTCCGACAGGGCGCGGGCCATGATGGTGGCCACGCCGTCCAGGCCCTCGGGCTCCGCGTCCAGCGGTGCGGCGAGGTTGATCTCGACGGCGATGACCTGCTGCCCCGGGCGGTGGCAGCGCAGCACGGTCAGGCCGTTGGGCAGCGCGCCGCGCTCGGGGGCCGGGAAGGCCCAGGGCTTGGCCTCGCCGGCCTGCGGCTGCGGGTGGAGGGTCATCGTGACGGCTGCGGTGTCGCTCACTGCTCCGCCCCTTCGTTCTGGGTGTCGTCGATCTCGTCGGACTCGTCGGACGCGTCGGACTCTCCGCTGAGCGGCTCGTACACGAGCACCGCGCGGTTGTCGGGCCGCAGCCGGGCCGCGGCGACGGCCTGCACTTCCTCGGCGGTGACGTCGAGGACGCGCCCGACCGCGGTCAGGGCGAGCTGCGGGTCGCCGAACAGGACCGCGAAGCGGCACAGTTCGTCGGCGCGGCCGGCCACCGTGCTCAGCCGGTCCAGCCACTCGCGCTCCAGCTGCGCCTGGGCCCGCTCCATCTCCTCGGCCGTCGGGCCCTCGGCGGCGAACCGCGCGAGCTCCTCGTCCACGGCCGCCTCGATGGCGGGCACCTCGACCCCGCTGGAGGTCTTCACGTCCAGCCAGCCCAGCGAGGGCGCGCCCGCGAGGCGCAGCAGGCCGAAGCCCGCCGCGACGGCGCTCTGGTCGCGCCGGACCAGGCGGTTGTGGAGGCGGGAGGACTCGCCGCCGCCGAGGATGGTCAACGCCACGTCGGCGGCGTCGCACTCGCGGGTGCCGTCGTGCGGAAGCCGGTAGGCGGCCATCAGCGCGCGGGCCGGGACCTCCTCGACGATCTCCTCGCGGAGCTGGCCGCCCATGACCTCGGGCAGCGAGCCGTCACGCGGCGGCTGCTTGCCGTCGTGGGCGGGGATGGTGCCGAAGTACTTCTCCACCCAGGCGAGCGTCTGCTCGGGGTCGATGTCGCCGACGACCGACAGGACGGCGTTGTTCGGCGCGTAGTACGTACGGAAGAACGCGCGGGCGTCCTCCAGGGACGCGGCGTCCAGGTCGGCCATCGAGCCGATGGGCGTGTGGTGGTACGGGTGGCCCTCGGGGTAGGCGAGGGCGGTCAGCTTCTCGAACGCCGTGCCGTACGGGACGTTGTCGTACCGCTGGCGGCGCTCGTTCTTGACGACGTCGCGCTGGTTCTCCATGGACTCCTCGTCCAGGGCGGCCAGCAGCGAGCCCATGCGGTCCGCCTCCAGCCACAGCGCGAGCTCCAGCTGATGGGCGGGCATCGTCTCGAAGTAGTTGGTGCGCTCGAAGCTGGTGGTGCCGTTGAGCGAACCGCCGGCGCCCTGGACGAGCTCGAAGTGCCCGTTGCCCGGTACGCTCGCCGAGCCCTGGAACATCAGGTGCTCGAAGAGGTGAGCCAGACCGGTCCGCCCCTTGACTTCGTGGCGGGAGCCGACGTCGTACCAGAGGCAGACGGCGGCGACCGGAGTCAGGTGATCCTCGGAAAGCACCACGCGCAGGCCGTTGGCCAGCCGGTGCTCGGTCGCTGTCAGGCCGCCGGAGCCGGCCTGAGCTGTGGCCGTGTGACCCATGGGCATGTGGTCCCTTCGATCGCGATGCAGAGATTTCTGTCAGACCTGCCACTGTATGCAAGCGCGTCGGCGACCGGAGAAGTTCCCGGGTTCCCCACGACTCCGTCCGGGGGCACCCCGGGGTCGGAGTCGGCGTTGTCGGTGCCACGGGCCACAATGGTCCGCGTCAGCACCGGCCGAAACCGGTCGGCCGCCCGGCCGGACCCCTCGGCCGGACCGACAGACCCGATACGTACCCGCCGGACCGATCACCACCAGAGCCCGACCGTCACACCGCCCGACCGCCCGACCGTCAGCCGACACACCGACCGACCGCGCACAGACCGACCGCCACACCGTCAGACCCCGAGCACACCTTTCTTGGTTAAGGAGCCGCGCAGCGATGGCCCGCCGCAGCACGAAGACCCCGCCGCCGGAGGATTTCGAGGAGAAGATCCTCGACATCGACGTCGTCGACGAAATGCAGGGCTCCTTCCTCGAGTACGCGTACTCGGTGATCTACTCCCGTGCCCTGCCGGACGCCCGTGACGGCATGAAGCCGGTGCACCGCCGCATCGTCTACCAGATGAACGAGATGGGCCTGCGCCCCGACCGGGGGTACGTGAAGTGCGCCCGTGTCGTGGGCGAGGTCATGGGCAAGCTGCACCCGCACGGTGACGCGTCGATCTACGACGCCCTCGTGCGCATGGCGCAGCCCTTCTCGATGCGGCTGCCGCTGGTCGACGGCCACGGCAACTTCGGTTCGCTCGGCAACGACGACCCGCCGGCCGCCATGCGTTACACCGAGTGCAAGATGGCCGACGCCACGTCACTGATGACGGAGTCGATCGACGAGGACACCGTCGACTTCACCGCCAACTACGACGGCCAGGAGCGGGAACCGGTGGCGCTGCCCGCCGCCTACCCGAACCTGCTGGTCAACGGCGCCTCCGGGATCGCGGTCGGCATGGCCACCAACATGCCGCCGCACAACCTGGGCGAGGTCATCGCCGCCGCCCGGCACTTGATCCGCTACCCGCAGGCGGACCTGGAGGCGCTGATGCGCTTCGTGCCGGGGCCCGACCTGCCGACCGGCGGACGGATCGTGGGCCTGTCCGGCATCAAGGACGCCTACGAGAACGGCCGCGGGACGTTCAAGATCCGCGCGACGGTGGCCGTGGAGAACGTGACCGCCCGCCGCAAGGGCCTGGTCGTCACCGAACTGCCCTTCACGGTCGGCCCCGAGAAGGTCATCGCGAAGATCAAGGACCTGGTCGGCTCGAAGAAGCTCCAGGGCATCGCCGACGTCAAGGACCTCACCGACCGCTCCCACGGCCTGCGCCTGGTCATCGAGATCAAGAACGGTTTCCACCCCGAGGCCGTGCTGGAACAGCTCTACAAGCTGACGCCGATGGAGGAGTCCTTCGGCATCAACAACGTCGCGCTGGTCGACGGGCAGCCGCTGACGCTCGGCCTCAAGGAACTCCTGGAGGTCTACCTCGACCACCGCTTCGAGGTCGTCCGGCGGCGCAGCGAGTTCCGTCGGGGCAAGCGGCGCGACCGCCTGCACCTGGTCGAGGGCCTGCTGGTGGCCCTCATCGACATCGACGAGGTCATCCGGATCATCCGGGACAGCGACAACTCCGCGCAGGCCAAGGAGCGGCTGATCGAGCGCTTCTCGCTGAGCGAGGTCCAGACCCAGTACATCCTGGACACCCCGCTGCGCCGACTCACCCGCTTCGACCGGATCGAGCTGGAGTCCGAGCGCGACCGGCTGACCGGCGAGATCGACGAGCTGACCGGGATCCTCGAGTCCGACAGCGAGCTGCGCAAGCTCGTCTCCGCCGAACTGGCCGCGGTCGCGAAGAAGTTCTCCACCGAGCGGCGTACGGTCCTGCTGGAGTCCGGGGCCACGGCGGTCGGGGCGGTTCCGCTGGAAGTCGCGGACGACCCCTGCCGGGTGCTGCTGTCCTCGACCGGCCTGCTCGCGCGGACGGTGACCGCCGAACCGCTGCCGCCGGCGGAGGACGGCCCCCGCGCCAAGCACGACCTGATCGTCTCGCAGGTCACCGCCACGGCCCGGGCCGAGGTCGGCGTGGTCACGTCCTACGGACGGCTGCTGCGGCTGTCGGTGATCGACCTGCCGCAGCTGCCGGACACCCACACCGCGCCGAACCTGGCCGGAGGCGCCCCGGTCACCGAGTTCCTGTCGGGCCTGGAGGCGGACGAGCAGGTGGTCTGCCTGCTGTCGCTGGACGAGTCCTCCCAGGGCCTGGCGCTGGGCACCGAGCAGGGCGTGGTCAAGCGGGTGGTGCCGGACTACCCGGCGAACAAGGACGAGCTGGAGGTCATCACCCTCAAGGAGGGTGACCGGATCGTCGGCGCGGTCGAGCTGTGCACGGGCGAGGAGGACCTGGTCTTCATCACCGACGACGCCCAGCTGCTGCGCTACCCGGCGGCCCAGGTGCGTCCGCAGGGCCGCCCGGCGGGCGGTATGGCGGGCATCAAGCTCTCCGAAGGCGCCAAGGTGATCCACTTCTCGGCGGTGGACCCGGGGCGCGAGGCCATGGTGTTCACCGTGGCCGGCTCCCAGGGCACGCTCGACGACTCGGTCGTCTCCGGGAAGCTGACCCCGTTCGACCAGTACCCGAGGAAGGGCAGGGCCACCGGCGGGGTGCGCTGCCAGCGGTTCCTCAAGGGCGAGGACGTGCTGACGCTGGCCTGGGCGGGCAATGCCCCGGTCCGCGCGGCGACGGCCGGCGGCGCGCCGGCCGAGCTGCCGGCCGTCGACCCGCGCCGGGACGGCTCCGGCACGGCGCTGCCCGCCGCGGTCGCGGCCCTGGCCGGCGGCGCGCTGTAACGGAAGCGGTCGGTTCGGGTGGTGCGGAGGGGGGACGTACCACCCGAATGCCGACTAGTGTTTTCCCGTTGATGCTTGTGTGGTGGGGGCGGGGGAATGCTGATGAGCCGTCAGTCGGGTGGGATGATCGGCGACTGGGCCGAGGCTCAGCGCAGGCAGCAGCGGACGCAGTTGATCCAGCAGCGCGAGGCGGAGCGCCGTCGACGGGCGTGGGACCGGGACGTGAGCCGGGGCGAGCGCGAGCAGCAGGCCGCCTACCGGCAGCATCGCGAAGTCGAGGCGCGGCGCCGCACGGAGAGCATCGAGGCCGAGGTCGCGGCGCTGCGGAACCTGCTTGCCGCGGGCTGTAGAGCGACGGCGTTCCGGATGGCCTCGCTGGTGCGGAGCGAGGTGCTCGAACCGTTCCGTCCCGGTCCCCTGGCCCACCCGGTGGCGATACCCCGCATCGAGCAGTTCCAGCAGCAGAGCAGTGGCATGGCGCTGGGCTCCTTTCGGCGGGTGCAGGCGGAACGCGAGGAGCAGGCCCAGTACGCGCGGGCCCGACAGAAGGCTCAGGCGGCGGAGACGCGGCGCCAACAGCAGCTCGCCGAGAACCGGCGGCAGTACGACGCCTGGGCGGCGGCGCAGCTGGCCGCGATCCGTGCGCACAACCGCGGGCTGGACGAGCTGGCCGCCGCCCTGCGCGCCGGCGACGCCGAAGCCGCGGTCGAGTACTTCTCGGCCGCCCTGTACGCCTCCGCCGCCTGGCCCGATCAACTGCCGAGGCAGGTGTCCGCGGCGTACGACCGGGGCGCCCGCCAGCTCGTACTGGACTGGGAGCTGCCGCGCTACGAGGTGGTTCCGCAGACCAAGGCGGTCCGGTACGTGCCGAGTACGGACCAGGACAAGGAGACGGCCCGGCCGGTCACCCAGCGGCGGGCGCTGTACCGGGACCTGCTGGCCCAGTGCGTGCTGCTGGTGCTGCGCGAGTTGTACGCGGCGGACGAGTTCTGCGCGCTGGACTCGGTGGTGGTCAACGGGTTCGTGGACGACCACGATCCGGTGACCGGGCGGGAGGCGCAGATCGTCCTGGCCACCGTGCGGGCCGAGCGCGACGCCTTCGCCGGCTTGCGCCTGGAGCAGGTGAGCGCGGTGGACTGTCTGATCGACGGTTTGGGCGGGCAGTTGTCGGCCCGGCCGGACCAGCCCGCGGGGATACGGCCGGGGCGCAGGCCCGGCGAGGTCGGAGGTGTGGTCAGCCACGGCGGGCACGCGGGCGACGGCGAGGAGGAGCCCGACCTGTTCACGATGGACCCGATCGCCTTCGAGAACCTGGTCGCCGAACTGTTCCGGGCGATGGGCATGGAAGCGGTGACCACACAGCGGTCGGGTGACGGCGGTGTGGACGTGGAGGCGCTGGACCCGACGCCGATCCGGGGCGGGCGGATCGTCGTCCAGGTCAAGCGCTACCGGAACACGGTCCCGCCGACGGCGGTGCGGGACTTGTACGGCACGGTGCAGGACAGGGGGGCGAACAAGGGGGTGCTGGTCACCACCGCGTCCTTCGGGCCGGGGTCGTACACCTTTGCCAACGGCAAGCCGCTGGAGTTGGTTCCCGGGACCGAGCTCGTGGCGTTGCTGCACCAGCACGGTCTACGGGGGCGTCTGGGTGACGGCGGCGGGGCCACGGCGCGGGTGGCGGCCGAGCCCGCATCGGCCTCCTCCTCCGCGTCCCCGGGCCCATCCGCGCCGACGGGCGACCCGGCGGCGTACAACGTCCTCGGCATGTCCTGGTCGGGCGCCGTCGCACTCGATGTCTGCGCGCTGGTCTGCGCGGGCGGCCGGGTGCTGAGCGAGGACCACTTCGTCTTCTTCAACAACCGTCGGACCCCGGACGGCTCCGTCCGGACCGGAGCGCACACCGCGCCCGACAAGGCCGCGGTGGAGGTCGACTTCGACGCCCTGCCGGAGCGCGCCGACCGGCTGGTGCTCGTCGCCGCGATCGACCCCGAGGTCGATCCGCACGCCGATCTCGCCGGCTTCACCGAGGCCCGCATCCGGCTCCTCGACGCCGCCGGGCAGGAACTCGACCAGTTGGAGGTCTCCGACGGCCGGGCGGGGGAGACCGCTCTGGTGCTCGGCTCCTTCCGCCGCCGTCCGGGCGGCGACTGGAAGTTCGTGATCGGCGGCAAGGGCTACCGGGGTGGTCTGGAAGCCCTCCTGGGCGAGTTCGGCATCGAGGTCGCCTAACCCGCCTCCGCCTCCTCGTCCGGGTCCGCGTCCGCGTCCGGGTCCGCGTCCGGGTGGTCTTCGACGTCGTCGTGCCGCGCGGGCCGGGCGACGTACCGCAGGACGCCCCACATGCTCTCGGGGTTCACCCGCCGCGGCTCCGGCTCGCGGCACGCCTCCAGTTCGCGGAGGAGCGCGCCGGCGTCCATGTCGGACCCGATCAGGACGAGCCGGGTCAGCCGCGGCTCGCCCGGTTCCCAGGGGGCGGTGGCGAAGCGGAGGAAGCGGCCCACCGCCTGGATCTCGTAGCGTTCCTCGTGCCCGGGGACGCCGAAGTGGACGAAGCCCTTGATCCGGTAGAGACCGGCCGGCCGGCTGTCGAGGAAGTCCATGAACCGGCGCGGGTGCACGGGCTGTTCGGAGACGAACTCCACGCTTTCGTAGGAGGCGTGCACGTGCCTGGCGTGCGCGTCCCCCTCGTGGCCGTCCGCGTCCGCCGCGTCCCCCGCCAGCAGGTCCTCGAAGGAGAGCTGCCCCCGCGTCTCGCTCCAGGGACGGCGGTCGAAGAGCAGTTCGGGGTCGATCCGGCCGTGGTCGACGGCCACCACCGGGGTGCCGGGCGCGCAGAGCGTGCCCAACCCGATCTCGACGCGGGAGCGCTCGGCTGCGTCGATCCGGTCGGTCTTGTTGAGGACCACCAGGTCCGCGACCCCGAGATGGCGGTCGATCTCGGGGTGCTTCGCCCGCGTCGCCCCGAACTCCGCCGCGTCCACGACCTCCACCGTCCCGCCGTACCGGATCGCCGGGTTCTCGCAGGCCATCAGCATCCGGATCAGTTCCTGCGGTTCAGCCAGCCCGCTCGCTTCGATGACGATGACGTCGATCCGGTGGGCGGGCGCGGAGAGCTTCTCCAGGTACGCGTCCAGCTCGCTTCCGTCGACCGCGCAGCACAGGCAGCCGCCCCCGAGGGAAACCATCGAGTCGCCGAGTTGTCCGGCGACCGCCATCGCGTCGATCTCGATCGCGCCGAAGTCGTTGACGACGACTCCGACGCGGGTGCCGCCGCGGTGCGCGAGGAGATGGTTGAGCAAGGTCGTCTTGCCGGATCCGAGGAATCCGGCGAGGACCACCACGGGGATGGTGGGAACGCTGCGGCCGGGCTGACCGCCGGTCGGTGATGTCGGGTGCACCCGACCGATCGTAGTCAGTCGAGCGTGGGAACCGGCTCGGGCGGGGTGGGTCCGCTGTAGCGGGCGGCCGGGCGGATGATCTTCGAGTCGGCGGCCTGTTCGAGGATGTTAGCGCTCCAGCCGACCACCCGGGCCGCGCAGAACGTCGGGGTGAACATCTCGCGTGGCAGCCCGCACAGTTCCATGACCACGCCCGCGTAGAACTCCACGTTCGTGTGCAGCTCCCGGCCCGGCTTGAGTTCGGCGAGGATCTGCTCGACGTGCCGTTCGACCTCGATGGCGAAGTCCACGAGGGGGCCGCCGAACTGCCGGGCGATGTCACGCAGCATCCGGGAGCGGGGGTCCTCGGTGCGGTACACGGGGTGGCCGAAGCCCATGATCCGGTCCCCGGCGAGCACGCGTTCGCGGATCCACGGATCGATGCGGTCCGCCGTGCCGATCGCGTCCAGGGTGTCCAGGGCCCGGCTCGGGGCGCCGCCGTGCAGCGGCCCGGACAGCGCCCCGATCGCCCCGGTCAGACAGGCCGCGACGTCCGCGCCGGTGGAGGCGATGACGCGGGCGGTGAAGGTGGAGGCGTTGAAGCCGTGGTCGATGGTGGAGATCAGGTACTGCTCGACCGCGCGGGCCTTGGCCGGCTCGGGCTCCCGGCCGGTCAGCATGTACAGGTAGTTGGCGGCGTACGGGAGGTCGTCACGCGGGTCCACCGGCTCCAGGCCCTGTCCGAGCCGGTGCAGGGCGGTGAGCAGGGTCGGCACGGCGGCGCAGGCGGCGAGCGCGTCGGCCGCCCGGCGGTCGGGGCTCAGGTCGTAGACGGGCCGGAAGCCGGCGGAGGCGCCGAGCAGGGAGAGCGCGGTGCGCAGTCCGGCGAGCGGGCCGGAGAGAGCGGTCGCGCGGGCGAGGGCCGGCAGGGCGTCGCGTACCGCGGCCGGCAGGTGGCGCAGCGGGGCGATCTCGGCGGCGAAGGCGGCGCGCTCGGTGGCGTCCTCGGGCAGGGCGCCCCGGAACATCAGCTGCCACACGTCCTCGAAGCCGCGGCTCGTGGCGAGTTCGACGGCGGAGTACTGCCGGTAGTGGTAGAAGCCTTCGCGGCCTCGGACGTCGCCGAGCTGCGTCTCGGTGACCACGACTCCCGCGAGTCCGCGGGGTACTTCGACGGTGGAGTTCATGGATCGACCATCCATCATGGATTCAATCCCTGTCAATATTGATTGAATCAATATATGTAGGGTGTCCATCATGAACGAGCAGGCGGAAGGCGAGCGACGGCTCACCACCCGGCAGGCGGCGGAAGCACTCGGCGTGAAGCCCGCGACGGTGTACGCGTACGTGAGCCGGGGGCAGCTGACCAGCCGTCGCGATCCGGTCGGACGCGGCAGCACTTTCGACGCGCACGAGGTCGAGGCCCTGGCCCGGCGCAACCGGCGCGAGGCGGCCGGTCCGGCGCCCGCCACCGGGGAACTCTCCGTCCGGACCTCCCTCACCCTGATCGAGGACGACCGGTACTACTTTCGCGGCGTGGACGCGGTGGAGCTGGCTTCACGGCACCCCTACGAGGAGGTCGCCGAGTGGCTCTGGACGGGAACCCCGGCCCCGGGGGCCCGCTTCACCGCCCCGCCCGAGACCCTGGCCGCCGCCCGCCGCTCGGTGGCCGCGCTGCCCGAGCACAGCGGTCCCGTCGACCGCCTCCGGGTGGCGGTCGCGGCAGCGGCAGTGGTCGATCCGCTGCGCTTCGACCTGTCCGAGACCGCCGTACTGGGCTCCGCGCGCTGCCTGATCCCGACCCTGGTCGGCGCGCTCCCCGAGGTGGGCCCGGCCCAGTGGGGCGGTGACGTCCGACTGGCCCGGCGCCTGTGGTCCCGGCTCACCGCGCGGGAACCCGATCCGGACGCCCTGGCCGTGCTGGACCTGGCGCTGGCCCTGCTCGCCGACCACGACTTGGCCGCCTCGACCCTCGCCGTCCGGGTGGCGGCCTCGGCCCGGGCCCACCCGTACGCGGCGGTCTCGGCCGGACTCGGCGCGCTCGAAGGGCCCCTGCACGGAGCTGCGGGACGGCTCGCGCACCGGATGCTGGCGGAGGTCCTGGAGCGGGGTGGCGCCGCACCGGTGGTGGCGGAGTACCTGCGGTCGGGGCGCCGGGTGCCGGGCCTCGGCCACCGGCTGTACCGGGGCGAGGACCCGCGCGCGGGGGCGCTCTTCGCCCGGCTGGAGCAGCTGCCGGAGGCGTCCCGTGCGCTGGCGGCCGCCCGGGACGTGGCCGAGGTGATGGCCCGCCACGGCGCCGGGCTGTACCCCAACGTCGACTTGGCGGTGGCCGTGCTGACGGTGTCGTACGGCATGCCCGCCGAGGCCGGCGAGACGGTGTTCGCGGTGTCCCGGACGGCGGGCTGGATCGCGCACGCGCTGGAGGAGTACCAAGAGCGGCCCCTGCGCATGCGTCCGAGCGGCCACTACAACGGCCCCCGCCCGCCCCGGTCCCTGCCCTGACGGGAGGCCACGGCAGGCTCGGGCCGACCCCGCGCGCCGGTCCCACCCACGCCCCCGGCGGCGACTCCATCGCTCCGCGACGGCGCGGACCCGACGCCTCCCGAGGATTCCGCTTGGCCGAAAGCCGACCTACGGTGCTACCCATGCGGTTCCTCCCCACCTGCGCTCGGCGCCTCGGGCTGCCCAGACGGGCCGTCTCCCAGATCCTGCTGACGCAGCTCGCCATCGCGGCCGGGGTCGCGGTCCTGGCCACCGGGCTGTTCCTGGCGCCGCTCGGCGCGCAGCTCGACGACCAGGCCATGCGCCGGGCCCTCGCGATCGCCCAGAGCGCGGCGGCCGATCCCGCCCTGGCAGCGGGCCTGCTGGATTCCGCCCCGACCCCGGACGGCCCGGTGCAGGCGTCGGCCGAGCGGATCCGCCGGGCCACGGGCGCCGAGTACGTCGTCGTCGTGGACCTGAACGGCATCCGCCACTCCCACCCCAGCCCCGACCGCATCGGGCGACCGGTCTCCACCGACCCGGGTGAGGCCCTCGCGGGCCGCGAGGTCATGGAGATCGACGAGGGCACCCTGGGCCGCTCGGCTCGCGGCAAGGTCCCGCTGGTGGCCGCCGACGGGGAGATCGTCGGCGCGGTGTCGGTGGGCATCGCCTACGACAGCGTCCGGGACCGGTTGATCGGGGCCATCCCGGGTCTGCTCGCCTACGCGGGCGGCGCCCTGGCGGTCGGGGCGCTCGCCGCCTACCTGCTGTCCCGCCGGATCCAGCGCCAGACCCGCGATCTGGCCTTCTCCGACATCTCCGCCCTGCTCGCCGAGCGTGAGGCGATGCTGCACTCCATCCGCGAAGGCGTGATCGCCCTCGACCGCGACGACCGGGTCCGCCTGGTCAACGACGAAGCCGCCCGACTGCTCGGCCTCTCGCCGCACTCCGTCGACGCCCTGGCGGGGCGCGCGCTGGACGACGTACTCGGCGCGGGCCGCACCACCGATGTCCTCGCCGGCCGGGTCACCGGCCGCGACCTGCTCACGGTCCGAGGCTCCCGGGTGCTGGTCGCCAACCGGATGCCCACCGAGGACGGCGGCGCCGTCGCCACCCTGCGCGACCGCACCGAGCTGGAGCACCTGGCCCGGGAGCTCGACTCCACCCGGGGCTTGATCGAGGCCCTGCGCGCGCAGGACCACGAGCATGCCAACCGGCTCCACACCCTCCTCGGCCTGCTGGAGCTCGGCCTCCACGACGAGGCGGCGGAGTTCGTGACCGAGGTCGCCGGTGTGCACCGCAGCACCGCCGAGGAGGTCACGGAGAGGGTCCGCGATCCGCTGCTGGCGGCCCTCCTCGTGGGCAAGGGGGCGGTCGCCGCCGAGCGGGGCGTCTCCCTGCGCCTCGCCGACCGCACCTCGCTCCCGGACCGCCTCGTCGATCCGGGCGGCCTCGTCACCATCACGGGCAACCTGGTGGACAACGCCCTGGACGCGGCCGTCGGCTCGGCAGCGCCCTGGGTCGAGGTCGAGCTGCGCGCCGAAGGCCGCTCGGCGGTGCTCCACGTCCGGGACAGCGGTCCCGGCATCCCCGCCGGCCGTAGCGAGGAGATCTTCACCGAGGGCTGGTCGACCAAGCAGCCCTCCGCCCACCGCGAGCGCGGACTGGGGCTCGCTCTGGTGCGCCGCCTGGCGGAGCGGCAGGGCGGCGCGGTCCGGGCCGGCGGGACAGCGGACGGAGGGGCGGAATTCTCCGTCGTACTCCCGGAGGCCCTGCGATGAACGAGTCCCCGATGCACGTATTGGTCGTCGACGACGACGTGCGTGTTGCCCTGATCAACGCGGCGTACGTGGCGAAGGTTCCTGGGTTCCGGGTGGCCGCCCACGTCCATTCGGCGGCCGAGGCAATGGAGTTCCTGAACTGCCATCCGGTGGACCTTGTCCTCCTCGACCACTACCTTCCCGACGAGAACGGCCTGGACCTGGTGCGTCGCCTGCGCCAGCACGGCCACCGCACCGACGTCATCATGGTCACCGCCGCCCGCGACCTCGCCACCGTCCAGGCGGCGATGCGCCTCGGCGCCCTCCAATACCTCGTCAAGCCCTTCACCTTCGCCGGACTGCGCGCCCGGCTGGAGGCGTACGGAGCGCTGCGACACGCCTTGGCGGCCGGTGGCGAGGCCGAACAGGCGGAGGTGGACCGCCTCTTCGGTGCCCTCGCGGCTGCCGAGAGCCCCAACGACCTCCCCAAGGGCCACTCGCACACCACCGCCGAACTGGTCCGCCAGGTCCTGCGCACCGCCGCCGGGCCCCTGTCCACCCAGCAGATAGCCGACCGCGCGGGCATCAGCCGCCAGACCGCCCAGCGCTACCTCAAGCTGCTGGACCGCTCCGGCCGGGTCACGCTCGCCCTGCGCTACGGCGAGACCGGGCGCCCCGAACACCGCTACACCTGGCGCCCTCAGGAACCCGGCCCGGGGGCGTAACCGGGTCACACGGCGCCCGCACCGGTCAGCGACCGGACCTCCGTCTCCGCGTGCTTCGCCGCGTCCGGCGCCTCCGACGAGGTGAGCGTGCCGAGCCAGCCCGCGAGGAAGCCGAGCGGGATCGAGACGATCCCGGGGTTCTGGAGCGGGAAGTACTGGAAGTCCACCCCGGGGAACAGGGACTGTGCACTGCCGGACACCACGGGCGACAGGACGACCAACAGCACCGCCGGCACCAACCCCCCGTACACGGACCAGACCGCTCCCCGCGTGGTGAACTCGCGCCAGAACAGCGAGTACAGCAGCACGGGCAGGTTCGCGGACGCGGCCACCGCGAAGGCCAGCCCGACCAGGAACGCCACGTTCAGGTCCTGGGCCAGCAGCCCCAGAGCGATCGCCACCGCCCCGATCCCGACGGCCGCGACCTTGGCCACCGCCACCTCACCGCGCTGCCGGCCGTGGCGGCGCTTGAGCGAGGCGTACAGGTCGTGCGCCACGGAGGCCGAGGACGCGAGGGTGATCCCGGCGACCACCGCGAGGATGGTCGCGAAGGCGATCGCGGCGACGAAGGCGAACAGCACCGCGCCCCCGGTGGAATCGGTTCCCCCGCCCAGGAATCCCGCGAGCAGCGGAACCGCCGTGTTCCCGGAGGCGTTGGACGTACGGACCTGGTCGGGCCCCAGCAGCGCGGCCGCCCCGAACCCGAGCACGATGGTCATCAGGTAGAAGGCGCCGATCAGGGCGATGGCCCAGACGACGGACCGGCGTGCCGCCCGCGCCGTCGGCACGGTGTAGAAGCGGGACAGGATGTGCGGGAGACCGGCCGTGCCCAGCACGAGAGCGAGACCCAGGCTCATGAAGTCCAAGCGGGCGGTCCAGTCCGCCCCGTACTTGAGACCCGGGCTCAGGAACCGGGCGCCGTGTCCGCTGCGTTCGGCGGCGCTGGTCAGCAGTTGGTTGACGTCGCCGTGGAAGCGCAGCAGCACCAGCACGGTCAGGGTGATCGCGCCGCCCATCAGCAGCACGGCTTTGACGATCTGGATCCACGTGGTGGCCCGCATGCCGCCGAACGACACGTACACCACCATGAGCGCGCCGACGCCGATCACGGTCAGGGTCCTGGCGGCGGCGCCCGAGCCCCCGATCAGCAGCCCCACCAGACTGCCCGCGCCGACCATCTGCGCGACGAGGTACAGCACGGAGACGACGACCGAGGAGGCGCCGGCGGCGATCCGCACCGGGCGCCGGCTCATCCGGGCCGCGACCACGTCGGCGAGGGTGAAACGCCCGCAGTTGCGCACCAGTTCCGCGACGAGGAAGAGGACCACCAGCCATGCGACGAGGAACCCCACCGAATACAGCATGCCGTCGTAGCCGAACAGGGCGATGAGGCCGGAGATGCCGAGGAAGGAGGCGGCCGACATGTAGTCGCCCGCGATGGCGAACCCGTTCTCCAGCGGGGAGAAGAGCCGCCCTCCGGCGTAGAACTCCTCGGCGGAGCCGTGTCGGTTGCGGCTGACCCAGGTGGTGATGCCCAGGGTGATCGCGATGAAGACGCTGAACAGGATCAGCGCGAGGGTCTGGTGCTCGGTGCTCAACTGCCCTCCCCGTGAGCCCGGTTCCGCTCCTGGCCCCGTTCCTGCTCGAAGACCGTCCAGCGCAGATCGAGTGCGGCCCGGTCCCGGCGCAGCCGCGCGTGCCGGGCGTAGGCCCAGGTCAGGAGGAAGGTGCTGAGGAACTGGGCGAGGCCGGCGAGCAGGGCCACGTTGACGGCGCCGATGACGGGCCGGGCCATCAGATCGGGCGCCGCGGTGGCGGCGACCACGTACGCGACGTACCAGAGGAAGAAGCCGACGGTCGCGGGGACGACGAACTGCCGGTAGCGGCTTCGCACTTCCTGGAAGGCCGCGCTGCGCTGCACCTCGAGGTAGATGTCGGACGGTCCCGGCGCGGGCCGGTCACCGGCCGGCGGGCGCGCGGGATCCGTCGCGGCGCCCTCACCCCAGCCGACCGCCAACGCGTCGTACCAGGGGTCGTCCAGCCGGATCGTTCCGGCATCACGACCTTCGTGCTTGTCCACCGAACTCTCCTTGTCCGCGACCGCATTGGCCGCGCGCCACAAGGATGTGGGCAATGGGGGCTTTCCGGACTGCCCTACCGGCGCTCTTCACTCATTCAGGTGACGCCGAACGAGTGAAGGGCGCCGGCGTGCCGCGATCCGTCGCCCACCGCGGTCGACTCAGGCGTCGATGCGCGAGCGGTCCAGGGTCGCGGCGGAGCCGGTGATGAACTCCTTGCGGGGCGCCACCTCGTTGCCCATGAGGAGGTCGAAGACCGACTCGGCGGAGTCCAGGTCGCCGATGTTGATCCGACGCAACGTCCGGTGCCGGGGGTCCATGGTGGTCTCCGCCAGTTGGTCGGCGTCCATCTCGCCCAGGCCCTTGTAGCGCTGGATGGCGTCCTTGTACCGGATGTTCTTGCGCTGGTATTCCAGCAGGGTCTGGCGCAGCTCGTTGTCCGAGTAGGTGTAGACGTACTTGTCCTGGCCCTTCTTCGGCTGGACGAGCTCGATCCGGTGCAGCGGTGGCACGGCGGCGAAGACCCGGCCCGCCTCGACCATCGGCCGCATGTACCGCTGGAAGAGCGTGAGCAGCAGGCACCTGATGTGCGCGCCGTCCACGTCCGCGTCGACGAGCAGGACGATCTTGCCGTAGCGGGCGGCGTCGATGTCGAAGGTCCGGCCCGACCCGGCTCCTATCACCTGGATGATCGCGCCGCACTCGGCGTTCTTGAGCATGTCCGAGACCGAGGACTTCTGGACGTTGAGGATCTTGCCGCGGATCGGCAGGAGCGCCTGGAACTCGGAGTTCCGGGCGAGCTTGGCCGTACCGAGGGCCGAGTCGCCCTCGACGATGAAGAGCTCGCTGCGGTCGACGTCGTCACTGCGGCAGTCGGCCAGCTTGGCCGGCAGCGAGGAGGACTCCAGCGCCGTCTTGCGGCGCTGCGCCTCCTTGTGCTGGCGGGCCGCGATCCGGGTACGGGCGGCCGCGACGATCTTCTCCATCACGGAGCGTGCCTGCTGCTTGTCGTCGCGCTTGGTGGAGGTCAGGAACGCCTTCAGTTCCTTGGCGACCACGGCGGCGACGATCCGGGTGGCCGCGGAGGTACCCAGGACCTCCTTGGTCTGCCCCTCGAACTGCGGCTCGGCGAGGCGGACGGTGACGACCGCCGTCATGCCCTCCATCGCGTCGTCCTTGACCACGTCGTCCTCGGCGACGCGCAGCAGCTTCGCCGAGCGCAGCACCTCGTTGACGGTCTTGGCGACCGACCGCTCGAAGCCGGAGACGTGGGTGCCGCCCTTGGGCGTGGCGATGATGTTCACGAAGGACTTGACGTTGGTCTCGTACCCCGTGCCCCAGCGCAGGGCGATGTCGACGCCGAGCTCGCGGGTGACCTCGGTGGGGGTCATGTGACCGCGGTCGTCCAAAACGGGGACCGTCTCCTTGAAGGTCCCCGTGCCGGTCAGCCGCAGTACGTCGCAGACGGCCTTGTCCTGGGCGAGGTACTCGCAGAACTCGCTGATGCCCCCGTCGAAGCGGAAGACCTCTTCCGTCTTGCCCGCGCCGTCGATGGCTCGCTCGTCGCGGACGACGAGCGTCAGACCGGGGACGAGGAAGGCCGTCTGGCGTGCGCGCTGGTAGAGCGTCTCCAGGTTGAGCCGGGCGTCCTTGAGGAAGATCTGGCGATCGGCCCAGTAGCGGACCCGGGTGCCGGTCTTGCCCTTGGCGATCCGCTTGATCTTGCGCAGGCCGTTGGCGGGGTCGAAGGGGCTGTCGGGGCCCTGCTCGGTGAACATGCCGGGTACGCCGCGGCGGAAGCTGATCGCGTGCGTCGAGCTGCCGCGGTCCACCTCCACGTCGAGTCGGGCGGAGAGGGCGTTGACGACCGACGCGCCGACGCCGTGCAGGCCGCCGGAGGCCGCGTAGGAGCCGCCGCCGAACTTGCCGCCGGCGTGCAGCTTGGTCATGACGACCTCGACGCCGGAGAGGCCGGTCTTGGGTTCGACGTCCACGGGGATGCCGCGGCCGTTGTCCCGGACCTCGACGGAGGAGTCCTCGTGGAGGATCACCTCGATGTGGTCGCAGTAGCCGCCCAGGGCCTCGTCGACGGAATTGTCGATGATCTCCCAGAGGCAGTGCATCAAGCCCCGGCTGTCGGTCGAGCCGATATACATGCCGGGGCGCTTGCGGACGGCCTCAAGACCTTCGAGGACGAGCAGGTGCCGCGCGGTGTAGTTGGAGCCGTCCCGGTCTGCTCCGGACAGCAGCGCGCTGGAAGGCACGGACGTGTCGGCGGTCACGCAGTTCGCTCCTCGCTGAATTTCTTTCTGGCCTGGTGGGGCGCGGGGGTGGCCCGGTCGCCCGTCAGAGGGTACCGAGAGCCTGGTAGAGCCGATGCAACACCACCCCCGCCACTTCCCCACCCTAGTGCAGATCCGCACGGATGTTCGATCCCCCGTGGGGGTGACGCAAACATCACGTTCCCTTCCACGCATGAACCATTTAGGGTTCGGGCACGTCCTCATGAACAACCCGGCGCTCATGTCGGGGGAGGATGGAACCGCAACAAGCGAACGACTGACAACGCGAAACCGTAAAGCAACGCAATACGGCTCCTTCGCCGCCAACCGGCAACAGCCGGCCAGCTTCGGAAGGAAGTTTCGAAAGAAAGCCGCGAGCGGGAACGTTTTCGGCCTGGTTGGATGTTGACCCTGGTACGACAGCTCGTCGAGCTAGAGAAGAGGCGACGTGACTACTGTTCTGACACCCGCGACCCCGCTGACGGCCGCTGACCGATGCGACCGTTGCGGCGCCCAGGCATATCTGCGCGTCGTCCTGCTGAGCGGCGGTGAACTGCTCTTCTGCGCCCACCACGGGCGTAAGTTCGAGCCGGAACTCAAGAAGATCGCCGCGGAAATACAGGATGAGACCGAGCGGCTTACGTCCGCTCCGGCTGCCAATGCCGCCGACACCGAGGACCGCTGACACCGGCCTACCCTCGCATCCGACGAGCCAGGACCGGCCAGGCCGGTCGACGGGCGGCTCCCCCCGAGACCCGGGGGGAGCCGCCCGTCCTCATTTCCTCGCGCGGGGAACGGCAGCCCGCAACCGTCCTCACAGCCCTTCGAGAGGGCCTGGACGACGCGCTGAAGCCCTCGGCGGGCCCATGGCGGTCCGCTCCTCGGGCGCCGGACGCGCGGCCCTCTGGGGGCTGCTCACGAAGCCGGCCACCGCGGCGATCCGGGTATACACCCCCGGACTGTCGGCACGCCCGCAGCCCCTCCCCCAGGACACCAGGCCGATGAGCCGCCCCTGGGCGACGAGCGGGCCGCCGCTGTCGCCCTGACAGGCGTCCTTGCCGCCCTCCTGCTCCCCCGCGCACACCATGGACTCGGGCCGGTACTGCCCGTCCGCGTCACCCGGGTACGCCTTCGAGCAGACCTCGTCGGACAGCACGGTGACGTGGGCCGCGCGCAGCCCGTAGGCGTAGTCCCCGAACCCGCTCGTGTCGCCCCAGCCGTACACGGCCGCCCGGGTGCCCGGCTCGTAGGCCGGGTGGCCCGCTCCGGCCATGGGCAGCACATGGTGGGCCGGCACGGCTTCGGCGAGCTCCAGGACCGCGATGTCCCCCGCGTTGCTCTTGGGGTCGTACTCCGGGTTCACCCGGGCCGACCGTACGGCGATCTCGCGTCCGTCCGACGCCCGCAGCTCCGTACGCCCCGTGATCACCCGCAGGTCGGGCACCGCCTCGACGGGCCCGCCCAGCACCTGCCGTCCCAGGCAGTGGGCCGCGGTCACGACCGTGGCGGGGGCGACGAGGACTCCGCCGCAGAACTGACCGCCCCGCGTACCCCCGAACCGGTCACGGCTGGCCAGGGCCACGACCCACGGGCTGTCGGCCACCTTCACCGGTTGACCGCCGATCACCACGCCGTCCGCGGCAGCCCGGGGCAACTGGGCCGGATGCGCCGCGGCCGCTCCCGCCGCCAGCGTCAACGCCCCTGACAGGACACGGGCAAAGAAACGACGCATGAGGCCTCCTGACTCCGGGTGTGCATGACTCCACCCAGAGTGGGATGCCCGGTGGCCGTGCGCACCCGCGCGACCACCGGCGCCGCCCTACCGCCGTCCGTGTGCCGGCCGCTCAGTCGAGGTAGTCGCGCAGGACCTGCGAGCGGGAGGGGTGGCGCAGCTTCGACATGGTCTTGGACTCGATCTGGCGGATGCGCTCACGGGTGACCCCGTAGACCTTGCCGATCTCGTCCAGCGTCTTCGGCTGCCCGTCGGTCAGGCCGAAGCGCATCGACACCACGCCCGCCTCGCGCTCGCTGAGGGTGTCCAGCACCGAGTGCAGCTGCTCCTGCAGGAGCGTGAAGCTGACGGCATCGGCCGGGACCACGGCCTCGGAGTCCTCGATGAGGTCACCGAACTCGCTGTCCCCGTCCTCGCCGAGCGGAGTGTGCAGGGAGATCGGCTCGCGGCCGTACTTCTGGACCTCGATGACCTTCTCCGGGGTCATGTCGAGTTCCTTCGCCAGCTCCTCCGGGGTGGGCTCGCGGCCCAGGTCCTGGAGCATCTGGCGCTGCACCCGGGCCAGCTTGTTGATCACTTCGACCATGTGGACCGGGATGCGGATGGTGCGGGCCTGGTCGGCCATCGCGCGGGTGATCGCCTGCCGGATCCACCAGGTCGCGTACGTGGAGAACTTGTAGCCCTTGGTGTAGTCGAACTTCTCCACGGCGCGGATCAGGCCCAGGTTCCCCTCCTGGATCAGGTCCAGGAACAGCATGCCGCGACCCGTGTAGCGCTTGGCGAGGGAGACCACGAGACGGAGGTTGGCCTCCAGCAGGTGGTTCTTGGCACGGCGGCCGTCCTCGGCGATGATCTCCAGCTCGCGCTTGAGCTTGGGCGCCAGCTTGTCCGAGTTCGCCAGCTTGTCCTCGGCGAACAGGCCGGCCTCGATCCGCTTGGCGAGCTCGACCTCCTGCTCGGCGTTGAGGAGGGGGACCTTGCCGATCTGCTTGAGGTAGTCCTTGACCGGGTCGGCGGTCGCGCCGGCCACGGCGACCTGCTGGGCCGGGGCGTCGTCCTCGTCGTCCGAGATGACGAAGCCCTTGGCCTCGCCGCCGTCCTCTTCCTCCTCGGACTCGGCCTTGGCGGCGGGACCCTCCTCCGGGGTCTCCTCGTCGGCTTCGTCCGCGTCCTTCTTGGCCGCCGCCTTCTTCGCCGCCGTCTTCTTGGCGGTGGCCTTCGTGGCGGGGGCGGTCTTCTTGGCCGCCGCCTTCTTCGCCGTGGTCTTCTTGGCGACCGTCTCGGTTCCGGGCTCCTCCGGCAGGGCCTCGGCGGTGTCCGGCTCGGCCGGGGCGGAGTCCGGTGCCGCGGGCGCGACGGCCGGCGCGGCCTCCGCCTTGGCGGCTACGGTCTTGGTCGCCGTCCGCTTGGCGGGGCTCTTCGCTGCGACGCTCTTGCGGGGGGTGCGCTTGGGCGACTCCGCGGCACTGACCATCAGCGTCACACCCTCTTCCTCGAGGATCTGGTTGAGGCTGCGCAGAACATTCTTCCACTGGGTCGCAGGAATCTGGTCAGCCTCGAAGGCCCGACGCACGTCATCGCCGGCGATCTGCCCCTCGGCCTTGCCCCGCTCGATGAGCGCCATCACAGACTCGGAATCGGCGATCTCCGGCGGGAGCGTACGGGATGTGCTGGCCGACACGAACAACCTCTCGGAACGATGGGAACGGCTTCCGACCCCGGCCTGGTGGTGCTGGACCGTGGCCGACGACCACCGACTGGGGATGGGCCGGGGGCGCGGGCAGGGGCCGGGGAGCTGCACAGCACCCGCAAGGGCTGCTGTCTTCCCTCCGTCGGCCATCACCTCTTAAGTCATCGCGTGACGTCGCGGAGCGTTACGCCCAATCTTCGTGGTCCGAGTCACACCACTTTTACGGCAATGCCGGTCATACGGCCATACGCGCACTTCGGAGCGCTGTGCCAGGTCCGCCCGTACCGGCGCCAGGGCGGTCGTGGGGGACGGCCGTACGGGCCCTCACACCGGTGTCGCCGGGCCCGCACCGGGCCCGGCGACTCGTGGTGAACCCCCGCGCCCCCGCGCGAAGCCCTGTCAGTGCTCGCGCGGGGCCGGGACCACGCGCTCGACCTCCGGGTGCACGGTGAGCAGCTGGCGCATGGCGTTCTCGGCACCCAAGGCGTCTCCGGCCGCGAGCGCCTCGACCATGCGGGCGTGGTGCGCGACACAGGTCTCGCTGGGCCGGTCGCAGGCGGTGACCGGGCTGCCGGAGACCTGGAGGGCGGCGGAGACGATGCCGGAGAGGTGCTCCAGCATGCGGTTGGCCGCCACCTGGATCAGCAGGGCGTGGAACTCGTTGTCGGCGCGGGCGAAGGTGATCGCGTCGCCTTGGCCGAGGGCGTGCCCCATGATCTCGACCATGTCGGCAAGGCGCTGCTGGATGTCGGGGCGGCCGTGACCGGCGGCGAGGCGGGCGGCCAGCGGTTCGATGGTCCAGCGGAGCTCGTTGAGCTCGCGGCGCTGGTCGTCGCGCTGGGGGCCGAAGGCCCGCCACTCGATGATGTCGGGGTCGAGCAGGTTCCAGTCGGCGACCGGGCGGACCCGGGTGCCCACGTTCGGTCGGGCGCTGACGAGGCCCTTGGCCTCCAGGACGCGCAGTGACTCGCGGACGACCGTCCGCGAGACCTCGAAGCGCTGGCCGATCTCCTCGGGGACCAGTGGACGGTCCGCGCCGAGGTCGCCGGAGACGATCATCTGGCCGAGCTGCTGGACGAGTTGGCCGTGCAGTCCGCGGCCCCGGCTGCCTGCCGCGCGGCGACCCACGCGGCTCAACTCGACGTCGGCGCCCTCCCAGTGGGGTGGGCCGACCCGGTCGGACCCGGGGGTCTCCGCGAAGGGGTAGCGGTCGAGTTCGCCCGGGCCTGCGAGACCGGAGTCGGCGTGGCGGGCGGCGGTCATCATGGTGTGCGCAAGGGTACTCACGAATCCTTTGTCGGCTGTGCCTCCATCACCCTTGAGGTCTTTGGTGAAAAGCACACGAAAGGGTGATCGGTGCCACCTGCGCAATTGACGACTTATCGTAAAGAACCGGGCCTATTGCGGGGAGTTGCGGTCCGTTTCACGTGATGCGGGCGCCAACGGTCCCGTTGCCACCTCGTCCGGCCCCGGAACGATCAGCATCGGTCTTTCACCAGCGCACTCGGCTCCGCAGTCCTGTGAACCCATAGGCGCACAACAGGACGATCAGCGACAACACCAGAGCCGTACCGACGGGTTGGGTCGTCATCCGCAGCAGCCCCAGGACGAAGTGGTCCGCCTCCGGCGGCCAGTGGGCGGCGGACATCCCGCGCAACCGCGAGACGATCCCGCCCGCCGGGTACGCGGAAGGCCCGGCGAGCACCTCGCGCACCAGCGGTACGACCGCCACGGGTACGGCGAGTACCGCGGCCAGGCCGGCGGCCGTGGAGCGGAAGACGGCGGAGGCCAGGACGCCGGCCCAGGCGCAACCGGTGAGGAGTCCCGCCCAGCCCACGGCCGGGGCGATCCACTGCGCGGGCGAGCGGAGCGGAGCGGCCCCGAAGACGAGCCCGACGGCGCAAATGTCGGTGACGAGGACGAGGGCGCCGATCAGCAGGGCGAGGGCCGAGCAGACGCCGAGTTTGGCGGTGAGCAGACCCAGCCTGCGCGGCACGGTTCCCCGGGCCGCCGCGAGGGCGGGGTAGCGGTACTCCTCGCCGAAGGCCAGTGCGCCCAGGAACCCCGCACCGAGGGCGGCGGGCGGCAGGGGCAGGAGTTCGGGCCATGCGGCGAGCATCCGGTCACGCGGTGCGGAGCCGGTCCGGGCGAGCAGGACGGCGGTGAGCGCGGAGACGGCGATGACCACGGCCGCCGTGAGCCAGGGGGTCGCGGTGCCGAAGACGCGGTGCAGTTCGTAGCGCAGGGGCCGCAGCGGGCCGGCGACGCGGCGGACCGCCGAGGCCGGGAGCCCGGGGCGGCCGTCGTGGGCGGGGCCGGGGGTCGGCGAGAGGTCGTGGACGGACTCGATCCCGGACCAGGTGTCGGCCCGGGGCCTGGAGGGGGGTCGGGAACCGCCGGGTCCAGCGGACGCGCCGGGTCCGCCGGGCGAGCCGGAGGCGCCGGGCGAGCCGGAGGCGGCGCGCGGCTCGGAGGCGGACTGTGGGCCGCCCTCCGCGCGCGCTTCCCCCCGGACGTCGATACGCGCCTCCGCTCGGGCGTCGACGCTACGGCCCTCGGCGGCGCGGGCTTCGGTGGCCCGGGTTTCGGCGGCCCGAACCTCGGTACCGGCTTCGGTGCGGGCCTGCGGAACGGGCCGGACCGCCGCTCCCGCCTCGCCGGCGTCGCTCGCGTCCCCGGTCTCGTCGGCGAGCCGGTGGACCAGTACCCCGTTGCGGAACGCGACTTCGCCCACCTCGGCGCAGTTGCTGCCGTACACGGACAGGCGGGTGCCGCTCTCCGCGACAATCTCGACCGCGCGCCGGGCCGCACGGGCCTCGCGTCCCAGGACGTCGGCCAGCCGGGCCGCGTGCGGGGTGCGTACGGCGACCCTCGGCCGGAGCCGGGTGCGGGCGAAGTCCGCGGCGTCCTGGTCGGCGACGAGCCGGCCCGCCTCGATGGAGACGACGCGATCGGCGCCCCGGGCGGCCTCCTTGGCGTCGTCGGTGGTGAAGAGCACCGCACCGCCGAGGGAAGCGTGTCCGCGCAACAGCGCGTACAGCCAGTTCCGTTCGCGGGGCGACAGTCCGTCGGCGGGTTCGTCGAGCAGCAGCGTGCACGGGTCGGCGAGGAGCGCCGCGGCGAGTGCGAACCGGCGCTCCATGGCGCGTGAGAGCGAGCCGAGCCGGTGGTCGCGCAGGCCGGCGATGCCGACGACCTCCAGCATGGTGTCGGCCCGGGAGGCCGGCACGCCTGCGGCGGCGCAGAGCATCCGCAGCTGGTTGCGGACGGTCCGCGACGGGTTGCCGGGCACGTCCCCGAGCAGTACGCCGACCTCACGGCCCGGCTGCGGGACCCGGTGCAGCGGGCGACCCCGGAAGTAGGTGACGCCCCGGCCCGGTTCGAGTTCGAGCATGAGCCGCAGCACGGTGGTCTTGCCCGAGCCCGGTTCGCCCAGCAGGGCGGTCACACACCCGGGGCGGGCCTCGAAGGTGAGGTCGTCCACGACGGGCGGGAGGTCTCGACGGGATGTGCTGGTGAGTCCGATGGCCTGGAGCATCGCTTCTCTCGCGGGGGGTGAGACCGCTCTGCGGCAGGGTGAATTCCGCAAGCAAGATAACGCGATATGTCCGATTTTTGAGGCAGGTGGATCGTGGAGCCGCCCGTGTCGCAACCGGAGCGCGCCCGACCGGGTGGAAGTCCGGCGAGCAGCGGCGGCGCGGCCCTCCCCCGGGTGAGCCGGGCCCCAGTGCCGGGGCGTCAGACCTCCGGGCGCAGCATCGGTGGGTTGAGCAGGGTCGCCCCTCCGGCTCGGAACAGCTGGGCGGGCCGCCCACCCTGACGGGTCGTGGTCCCTCCGGCGGGCACCAGGAACCCGGGGGTCCCGGTGACCTTGCGGTGGAAGTTGCGGGGGTCGAGCGCCACTCCCCACACGGCCTCGTAGACCCGGCGCAGCTCGCCGACCGTGAACTCGGGCGGACAGAAGGCGGTGGCCAGGGAGGAGTATTCGATCTTGGAGCGGGCGCGCTCCACACCGTCCGCGAGGATCCGGGCGTGGTCGAAGGCGAGCCCTCCGGAGGCTTGCTCACCCGCGGCGAGGAGCTCGTCGACGGGGGCCCAGCGCGCGCTGTTGGCGTCGCCTCCCGCGCGGGGCGCCGGCAGGTCCGGGGCCAGGACCAGGTGCGCCACGCTGACCACCCGCATCCTGGGGTCCCGCTTCGGGTCTCCGTAGGTGGCGAGCTGTTCGAGGTGCGCGCCGTTGTCCACACCCGGAACGCCCGGATCGTGCGCGCACAGGCCGGTTTCCTCCGAGAGTTCCCTGGCCGCGGCCGCCGCCAGGTCTTCGTCGGCTCGCACGAAGCCGCCGGGCAGGGCCCAGCGCCCCTGGAACGGCTGCTCACCCCGTCGGACGACCAGAGCGCAGAGCGCGTGGCGCCGTACGGTGAGCACGACCAGGTCGACGGTGACGGCGAAGGGCGGAAAGGCCGACGGGTCGTAGGGCGACATGCCGCGATCATAGTCGTCTGCCTGACGATAAACAGAGCTTTCGTGATCCCGGAGACGGTGATCCGGAGCTCAGCCTCCCAGTTGGAGCGCATCCGCCGCCTCCTCCACCATGCCGAGCCCCAGCCGGCTGACGCGTACTGCGAACGGTTCCCCGGCCACGCGCAGCCCCGAGAGGCGCAGTGCGCCGAGCGGGGCGCCGGAGAGGGGGGCGAGCGCGACCGTCCCGGCGGGGGCGTCCGGGCGGATGCCCGCGAGGGCGGTCAGTACGTGGATCCCCGACGCCGCGGCCACCGCGGCCGGGCGGCAGGCGGCCGGGTGCGGGAAGGGCGCGCTGCCCGCGGTGCGCTGCTCGGCCGCGTACATCTCCGGCAGGCGGTAGCCGAATCTCTCCGCCGCGTCGAGCAGGCCCCGCAGCAGCCCGGCGGCTTCCTTCTCGAAGCCGGCCTGGGCGAGGGCCGCCACCGCCACCGCGCTCTCGTGGACCCGTACCGCCCCGGAGCGGTGGCCGAAGGGGTTGTGACCCGGCTCCCGGGCCGCCATGCTCCGCAGGCCCCAGCCCGAGTCCATGGCGGGTGCTCCGAGCAGCCGGGCGAGTTGCGCGGTACGGGCCCGGTCGAGCAGGCCGGGGGCCGGGCGGCCACCGCCCAGCAGCCCGGTGTCCAGCAGGTGGGCGGCGGCCCCCGTCAGCCGGGCAAGCGGCCGCCCGTCGGGGTGCAGGGCCGCGGCGGGGCGCCCACCGTCGGGGCCGTCGATCCAGAACGCGGACCGGAACCTGTCCCGCAGTCGGGCGGCCCACTCCCGCCATTCCTCGGCTCCGTCCCGCCCGCAGCCGGCCAGCAGGTCGGCGCCGAGCAGCGCGGCCCGGTGCGCGTGGGCCTGGGTTTCGCACCGGCGGGGTCCCGGATCGGGGTCGGCCAGGAAGCCGTCCTCGCCCAGGGCCCCGCGCAGCCACCCGAGGCAGCGCTCGGCGGTGGGCAGCAGCCGGGCCACCTCCGCCTCGGGTAGTCCCCACCGCCACGCCTCGGCCAGCACCGCCGGGAAGGCGAGGGTGGCCTCCGTCCCGGTGCAGCCGGGCGGCAGCTGCGGTCCGGCCCCGCGCAGCGGGCCGGGGATCTTCCCGGTGTCGGGCCCCCGTCCCGTGATCTGGGTCCGGGCCAGGGTTCGCAGGGTGGCGCCGGCCAGCCCTGCGCCGAGTGGCAGTGCCATCCGGGCGGCCCACAGCGACTCCGCGGGGGCCAGGCCGAGTCGCCACGGGACCCCGGCTGCCGCGTAGGCGTCGCCCGGCTCGACGGGATCCCTGAGGAGCAGCGCTCCCAGATCCTGGACGCTGGTCCGGAACCAGACCTCCGCCCTGGGGTCGTCGCCCTCGGCCCGCGCCTCGGACAGCGGGTTCGCGACCTGCCCGGCCGGGGCCCGCGCGGTGCGGTCGGCGGTGGTCCGCAGTTCGATGGTGCGGGTTTCGCCCGGCCCCAGTTCGAGTTGCCAGCGCAGCAGGCCGGAGGAGGCGAGCGCGTCGTCCGGAGCCGGTTCGGCGGTGGTGACGGCCTGGGCCTCACCAGTGCTCCAGCGCAACCCGGCGGCATGCACCGCGGCGGGCAGTTCTGCCCCGGCCCGACCGGCCGCCACGGCGGCCAGCTCCGCCAGGTCGGTGCCGAGCGAGAGCTCCACGGGCAGCCGTACCGGCCGCGCCGCATAGCTTCGCAGGGTGATCCGCTCGGTGCCGTCGGCGTGGCGTACGCGCTCCACGCCGATGTCCGGGTCGGGACCGGCCTCGGCGCCGGTGCGGACGGTGGCGGTGAAGGCAGCCCGGTCCGCCCCGAGACCGCGCCCGTGCACGGCGACCGGCTCGCGGCCCCCGACGCGCAGTACGCACCGGGAGAGCAGCCGGCGCCCCGCGCGGTAGATCCCGTCGAGCCCCCGGCCGGTGAGTTGACCGTGCTCGGGCGAGATGACCAGGCACGGTGCGGCGACGCAGATGACGGCGTCGTGCACGGGCGGCAATTCGGGCCTGCGGGCGGGCGGTACGGAGTGGGCCATGCGTCGCCTTGTCTGGGCTCCGGTCGATTTCGCTGGTCGGCGGCGGGGCCGGTCACCCACCACCCCCCAGCTGAACGTGCCGAGCCCCGCCCGGGTCACGGGCCCCGGCGGCGGCCCGACCCGGCGACCGGCCCGTCCACCCACCCGTACACCCCCGTCGGTGATCCCCCACCCGAACCGGCCCCCGCCCAAGACCCCGGCGATCCGCAGCCCGAACCGCCGGCCGTGGAAGACCTGGGCGATCCGCAGCCCGAACCGCGGGCCGCCGCAGGCGGGGCCGCTAACCGGCCGGCGCCGGCCGCCCCGCGGCGCTTCCCGGGCCCGCGCCGGCGCGAGGGGCATCGTCGACGCGCCCGGTAAACGGTGCCGGACCCGTCCCACAGCCGCACAGGCGACCGTGTGCGGCGGCGCCGCCGGCGGAGCCTGACCACCTCGCGGCCGCGATCGCACACGCAGGCGGGCGGTTCCCCGCTGTCGGCCCCCGGCATCCGCGCCCTCGCGCGGGGCGCCGTGCAGCGGGCCCGCCGACGCCCTCCCGCTCCGGTTCACCGGTCGCTCCCCGCACCCCGGCGCGGCGCGCGGCGGTTCGTCCCGGGGCGGCGGCCGGGTGGGCGGGTACCCGCTCCCGCCCGCTTGCGGCGCGGCTCCCGGCGCCTTCGCTCCTCTCGCAGACACGCCCGGAGCCCCTCCGGGTCGATGCCCTCGTTGCAGGCGTGGTGGAGCAGCTGGGCGAACCGGTAGTCGGCGTCGGCTTGCAGGGCGAGCCCGAGCACGATCCGCGCGGTCGGCTCGTCCCCGGTGGACCAGGAGACCCAACCGGCGAGGGTCAACGGGGCGGCGGCGTGCTCCCCGTACGCCCCGACGCAACGCCGGGCCAGCGCACGCCACAGCCGCAGGGCGGGCGCCGCCTCGTCGTCCTCCATCCATTCGGCGGCGATGTCGCGGATCTCGCGGTCCTGGAGACCGATGATCAGCGCGGCGGCCTCGTCGTGGTCCAGCAGCGCATCGTCCCAGCCGTCGGCTCCCAGGCCCGTCTCGGCGGGTGGCGCTTGGGCCAGGCGCCGCATCAGGGCCTTGGCCAGCGCGAGCGTCTGGGCCCCGACCTCCTGCCGGTTCGCCTCATCTAGGATCTTCGGCACCAAGGCGACGGCGGCGCGTTCCAGGGCCTTCTCCTGTTCGACGGCCTCCGTCCCGCCGAGCGGGGCCAAGCGGCCCTCGATCTCCTTGAGCGATCCCCGGACCTGGATTCCGGCGAAGGTGGCCGCCGCGGCCATGACCGAGGTGCCCGGCAGGGCCATCGGATTGCCTTCCGCCGGGCAGCAGCGCTCGTCGGGGCAGATGTAGGACCAGTAGCGGGCGCCGGAGAGGCACAGGGCCTCCATGACCGGCACGTCGAGCGCCCCGCAGGCCAGTCGCAGCCGATGGGCGAGCGGCCGAAGCCTGGTCATGACCCGTTGCGGGCTCTCCCCGACGAGCGGGTCCTGGCACAGGTAGACGACGATGCCGTCGGGCTTACCGCCCCTGCGCTCGCTGCCCCGGATCAGGGTTTCGGCGACCTGCCGGGCGGTGTCCTCCCATTCCGAGGGCGCCGAGGGAATGCCGACGCGGAGCCGGCCGCCGAAGCGACCGCCTTCGCCGTGGACGGCGACCATGACCAGCGAGTCCGTCGGGTGGAAGCCGAGCATGTAGGGCAGGGCGTCGGCCAGCTCGGCCGGACTGCGCAGGGTGATCTGGGACGCCGTGGTTGATCCGGAGGGACTGGTGGACCGCCGTTCGGCCGGGCTGGGTGATTCGTGGTTCTTCGTCATGCGTCGACGGTCCCGTCTCTGATCGTTTCCCGAAAGCCCTGTGGATAACTCGTCCGACTTTCAACATCCACAGGCGCAGAGCGGCATTGGCGCGATGTCACAGGCATCGGGTTGCATGGGGGCATGAACGCAGACCTGAGGTCCTCGGCCGATTCCGTACTCGCCCGCCTGGTGGGCGACCCCACGGGCACCGCACGGCTGCGCGAGGACCAGTGGCGGGCGATCGAGGCCCTCGTCGCGCAGAAGCGTCGGGCACTGGTCGTGCAACGCACCGGCTGGGGCAAGTCCGCGGTCTACTTCGTCGCCACCTCGCTGCTGCGCGCGAGCGGAGCCGGTCCGACCGTGATCGTCTCCCCCCTGCTCGCGTTGATGCGCAATCAGGTCGAGGCCGCCGCCCGGGCGGGCATCCACGCCCGCACCATCAACTCCGCCAATCCCGAGGAGTGGGAGGGTATCCAGGCGGAGGTGGCCGCCGGAGAGGTCGATGTCCTCCTGGTCAGCCCCGAGCGGCTCAACAACCCGGACTTCCGGGACCAGGTGTTGCCCAAGCTGTCAGCCGCCACCGGCCTCCTCGTGGTCGACGAGGCGCACTGCATCTCCGACTGGGGACACGACTTCCGCCCCGACTACCGACGCCTGCGCACCATGCTGGCCGATCTCCCGCCGGGCGTGCCCGTGCTCGCCACCACCGCCACGGCCAACGCCCGGGTGACCGCGGACGTCGCCGAGCAGTTGGGCACCGGCGCCGGAACGGACGCCTTGGTGCTGCGCGGCCCGCTGGACCGGGAAAGCCTGAGCCTGTCGGTGCTCGCCCTTCCGGACGCGGCGCACAGACTGGCCTGGCTCGCCGATCACCTCGGCGAACTCCCCGGCTCCGGGATCATCTACACCCTGACCGTGGCCGCCGCCGAGGAGGTCACCGCCTACCTGCGTCACCGGGGCCACACGGTCTCCTCGTACACGGGCAAGACCGAGAACGCCGACCGCGAGCAGGCCGAGAACGACCTCCAGGCCAATCGGGTCAAGGCCCTCGTCGCCACCTCCGCCCTCGGGATGGGCTTCGACAAGCCCGACCTGGGTTTCGTCGTGCACCTGGGCTCGCCCTCCTCCCCCATCGCCTACTACCAGCAGGTGGGCCGAGCCGGTCGTGGCGTGGAGCACGCCGAGGTGCTGTTGCTGCCGGGCCGCGAAGACGAGGCCATCTGGCAGTACTTCGCCTCCGTGGCCTTCCCGCCCGAGGAGCAGGTGCGCCGCACCCTGGACGTACTGGCCCAGGCGGGGCGGCCGTTGTCGCTCCCCGCGCTGGAGCCGCTGGTCGATCTGCGGCGCACCCGCCTGGAGACGATGCTGAAGGTCCTGGACGTGGACGGCGCCGTCCACCGGGTGAAGGGCGGCTGGACTTCGACGGGCGAAGCGTGGACCTACGACGCCGAACGCTACGCGTGGGTGGCCCGGCAGCGCGCAGCCGAACAGCAGGCCATGCGTGACTACGCGTCAACCAGCGGGTGTCGAATGGAGTTCCTGCGCCGCCAGCTCGACGACGAGGAGGCGGTGCCCTGCGGGCGCTGCGACAACTGCGCGGGAGCACGCTTCACGGCGGAGGTCTCCGGCACCGCCCTGGACACCGCCCGGGGTGAACTGGGGCGTCCGGGCGTGGAGCTGGAACCGCGCAAGATGTGGCCGACCGGACTCGCGGCCGTGGGCGTGGACCTCAAGGGCCGCATCCCGGCCGGGGAGCAGGCTTCCACGGGACGGGCGCTCGGCCGGCTCTCCGACATCGGCTGGGGCAACCGGCTGCGCCCGATGCTGGCGCGTCAGGCACCCGATCAGCCGGTTCCGGACGATGTCGCACAGGCCGTGGTCGCGGTGCTCGCCGACTGGGCCCGGGGGCCGGGCGGTTGGGCCTCCGGCGCCGCGGATGCTCCCGCGCGGCCGGTCGGCGTCGTCGCGTTGCCCTCGCGCAGCCGTCCCCAGTTGGTCGGCTCCCTGGCCGCCCGGATCGCGGAGGTCGGACGGATGCCATTGCTCGGAGCACTGTCCTACACGGACGAGGCACCGGAATTCGGTCTCCCCTCCTCCAACAGCGCGCAGCGCGTCCGTGGGCTCCATCTCGCCTTGACCGTGCCTCCTGCCCTGGCTGCGACGCTCACGCAGGCGGAAGGTCCGGTGCTCCTCGTGGACGACCGCGCGGAGAGCGGTTGGACACTGGCCGTGGCCGCCCGGCTGCTCCGCCGGGCGGGCGCCAAGGAGGTGTTTCCGCTGGTACTGGCGCTCCAGCCATAACGAATGCGTCATGCACGGCGTGGCGGGGCAAGGATATGAACGGCATACCGGCGAATTCCGGTCGGTGGTCCCAAATGCTCATTGCCCCATGCTCGCGGGCCACGCGAGAATCGGAGAGCTCCCGCTCGGCTCGTCGGCACTCTCCAGGGCCGTGCCGCGGCGCGCCCTCATCCCAGCCGTGCCCGTCCGCGGGCGTGTACCCGAAGGGAGGACCGTGACCACCGGATTCGCCCCGCCCTCGACGACGTCCCTGACCACGGCCACCGGTGGCGCCAGTCGGCACGGCAGACTTCTGGAACCCGCGGAGTGGTCGGCGGCCGGTGTGCCCCTGCTGAGCAATCCGCGCGAGGTCGTCAGCGGACTGCATTCCCGGCACCACCCCGTGCCGTCCACGGCCGTGATCGCCGTGCTCGACCCGGAGGAACGGCTCGTGGCGAGCGCCTCGTTCGCGCAGCGGTCGGTGTCGGCCGACGGCTGGGAATACCGCAACGCCCTGCTGTCCCGACTGCGCCGGGTCCTACCGCACGACCTGCGACGCCGGACGCCCGTGCGCACGGCGGTTTTGCTCTACTGCCGGGAGGGTGACGAGCGGTGGACCGAGGAGGACGGCGCCTGGATGTGGGGGCTGCGGGACGCCTGCACCTTGCACGGGCTGCGCTGCGGCGCGTACATCACGCTGACCCGGGGCGGTTGGCAGGTCCTTGGCGAAGGCCGCGGCGGGCGCAGACCGAGCTCGGACTCCCGCCCCGAACTCCTCGGCGCGCTCTCCGCCGAGCCGGTCCAGGTGCCGCTGCGCACCGGTGGCGGGGCGGCCGAGGCGTTGCGTCACACCGCCGCCCGCTGAGCTCCACGCCGGTCCGGCCGGGGCCGGCCCGCGCAGCCATATGCCCTGCCCGCCCGTGTCCGCCTCCGCGCACCCGCTCCACCGAACCACGGCAATGAACGGCGGCAACGAAAGGCGGCGATGATTCGCGGCGAGCGGCACGGTCGGGAGCGCGGGGCCGCGGCGGGGCCGAAGCCCGGCCCGCCCCGCCCTTCCCACCCGTACCGGAGTACGGACCGTCAGACGCCCGCGCCGAGCACGGAGTTGATCTGCTGCGCGTCGCCGCACACGATCAGCAGCGCGCCGGCCCGGGTCAGGGCCACCGGCAGCGCGCCCGCCACCGCGTCAGCCGGACCGCCGTTGGCCGCGAAGACCACGACGGGACGGTCCGCGGCGCGCTTGGCCTGCGCCGCGTCCGCGTAGAACACGTCGTCCCGGGCGTCGTGCTGGGCCCAGTACGCGGCCTCGCCGAAGGACAGTTCGTGCGCGGCCCACGGGTGCGGGTCGCCGGTGGTGAGCACCAGGATGTCGCCGGGGGCGCGACCGGTGTCGAGCAGCAGGTCGACGGCCTCCTCGGCCGCGTCCAGCGCGCCCTCGGCGGAAGCCGGGATCAGCTGGACCTGGGGCACCGCCGCCGAGACGGACGGTGCGGTCGGGGCTACGGGAACGGGACCGGGGTTGGCCTGCGCCGCACGCTGCACGGGCGGGGCGGGCCTGGGGGCACTTCCCGCACGGGTTGCCGCTGCGGGGGCGGGCCCGGGGCGACCGGGCCGGGGTACGGCGGCCGGACGCGGACCAGGTACGGGGCGGGGGGTCTGCGCGGTGCGGCTCGCGGCCGGCGTAACGCGGGGACCCTGGGCACTCTCGTGAATCTGAGGCTCCTCGGGGTGAGAGGCATGTGTTGACATCTATCAAACACCGGTACGAAACGTACCGGCGGATGGCACGTGGACGCGATCAGAAATCGAAGCCGAGTTGGCCTCCGTTTTCCAGCTCCGTCGATTCCTCGCTCCGGCGCACCTTCTTGAGGTGCCGCCACTGGGGCAGTGCGTCGAGGTACGCCCACGAGAGCCGGTGGTACGGGGTGGGTCCCAGCTCCTCCAAGGCCGCCCGGTGGACGGGCGAGGGGTAGCCGGCGTTCGCGGCGAAGGCGAAGTCCTTGACGGAGGCGACCCCTTCGCCGAGTTCGGCCATCATCCGGTCCCGCCGGACCTTGGCGATCACCGAGGCCGCGGCGACCGCGACGCACGACTGGTCGCCCTTGATCACCGTACGGACCCGCCAGGGCGCGCCGAGGTAGTCGTGCTTGCCGTCGAGGATCACCGCGTCGGGCCGCACCGGCAGCGCCTCCAGCGCGCGTATCGCCGCGAGCCGCAGCGCGGCGGTCATGCCCAGTTCGTCGATCTCCTCCGGCGAGGCGTGCCCGAGACCGTGGGCGGTGACCCAGCCCTCCAGGATGTCGAGGAGCGCGTCCCGACGTTTCGGGGTGAGCAGTTTGGAGTCGGTGAGTCCCGCGGGCGGCCGGCGCAGACCGGTGATCGCCGCGCACACGGTGACCGGACCGGCCCAGGCCCCTCGTCCGACCTCGTCGACCCCGGCGATGACCTTGGCGCCGGTGGTTGCACGGAGGGAGCGCTCGACGGTGTGGGTGGGTGCTTCGTACGGCATGGCGCCAGCAAGGGTACGCCGCCCCGCGGCGCCTGCACACCCCGCCCCGGGTGGGGAGTGCGGCCGACGTCCCCTGCGGGCTCACACCCGGAGCATCGGCACCATCACCCGGTCGATCAGCTGAGCGATGTCCCGGTCGTCCCATTCGCTTCCGTACATCTTCGCGCGGTACATCAGCATGGCGGGAATGACGTCGACCAGGAACGGAGTGTCCGCGTCCGGTCGGACGTCACCCCGCTCGATCCCGCGTCGCACCAGCGCCCTGATCATTTCCTGCGCGGGCTCGTGCAGGCCGTTCCAGATCACCCCGCGGAACCGGTCCGCGTCCTCGTGGTCGCATTCGTGAAGCACCGCGCGCAGGGCGACTCCGGCGCGCGAACGCAGCACTTCACACATCCGCGCGCACAACCCGTAGAGGTCGTCGCGGATCGATCCGGTGTCCGGGATCTCGTCCAGCGGCGGCAACCCGGCCCGCAGCACCTCGGCCACGAGCGCGACTTTCGACGGCCAGCGCCGGTAGAGCGCCGCCTTCCCGGTCCGCGCGGCGGCCGCGACCCCCTCCATCGTGAGCGCGTTCCAGCCGACGGTGCTCAACTGCTCCAGGGCCGCGTCCAGGATGGCCCGTTCGAGCTCCGGGCCCCTCCTGCGCCCAGGCGGCGGCTCCGACCAGCGGGAACCCGTCATGCTCCATACCTCCGACCGGCCCGCGCGCCCATCGCACGTATTTTCAGCCTTAGTGAACGCTTGCGTTCACTAAATGTAGCTCCTACGGTGGGTCGCCAGTGAACGGATGCGTTCACTATTTCACTTCGGGGGGATCCTCAGTGACAAGCGTTCAACTCGACAAACCTCGGATACCGGGGGCCGCGCGCCACCCGAACCGGCCCGGAGTGGCGCTCGCGGTGATCGCCGCGTGCCAGCTCATGGTCGTGCTCGACGCGACGATCGTGAACATCGCGCTCCCGCACATCCAGACCGCGCTCGCCTTCTCCACCACCGATCTGTCCTGGGTGCTCAGCGCCTACACCCTCACCTTCGGCGGCCTGCTCCTGCTCGGCGGCCGGGCCGGCGACATCCTCGGCCGCCGCCGGGTCTTCATGACCGGCATCCTGCTCTTCACCCTCGCCTCCCTCCTCGGCGGGTTCGCCCAGGAGCCCTGGCAGCTCCTCGCCGCCCGCGCACTCCAAGGGGTAGGCGGCGCCATCGCCTCACCGACCTCGCTGGCCCTGATCACCACGACGTTCGCGGAAGGGCCCGAACGCAACCGGGCGTTCGGCGTGTTCGCCGCCGTCTCGGCCGGCGGCGGCGCGATCGGCCTGCTGACCGGCGGCATGCTCACGGAATGGCTCGACTGGCGCTGGGTCCTTTTCGTCAACGTGCCGATCGGCGTCCTGATCGCCGTCCTCGCCCCGCTGTTCATCAGCGAGTCCGAACGCCATCCCGGCCGGTTCGACATCGCCGGAGCGCTCACCTCCACCGGCGGCATGGCCTCGCTGGTCTACGGGTTCATCCGCGCGTCCGAGGACGGCTGGCGCGACTCGCTGACCATCGGCTCCTTCGCCGCCGCGCTGGTGCTGCTCGCACTGTTCGTCGTGATCGAGTCCCGGGCGCGCGAACCCATCATCCCGCTGCGCATGTTCGCCGACCGCAACCGCGCCGGCACGTACGTGATCATGCTCGGGCTCGCCGCCGCGATGTTCGGCATGTTCTTCTTCATCGTCCAGTTCGTCCAGAACGTGCTCGGTTTCTCGCCGATCGAATCCGGTCTGGGCTTCCTACCGGTGACCGTCGCCATCGTCACCGCCGCCGGGCTCTCACAGCGGTTCCTGCCCCGCTTCGGGCCCAAGCCGTTCATGGTCGCCGGGTCCGCCCTCACCGGGTCGGGGCTGGCCTGGCTGAGTTTCATCGAGACCGACAGCTCCTACCTGTCCGGGGTGCTCGGCCCGATGGTCCTGTTCGGCTTCGGCATGGGTCTGAACTTCGTGACCCTCACGCTCACCGCCGTCTCCGGGGTGGCGCCGCGCGAGGCGGGCGCGGCCTCCGGGCTGCTCAACGCCAGCCAGCAGGTGGGCGGCTCGCTCGGCCTGTCGATCCTGGTCACCGTCTTCGGCACGGCGAGCCGCGACGAGGCCGCCAAGCAGGCTCCGGACTTCCTGACGAAGGCCAACCCCGAGCAGCTCGCCGCCTTCAACGCGACCCACAGGTTGCCCGACCCGTGGGGCGACCTCGTCCTCACCCAGGGCATCTCCACCGCGTTCCTGGCCGCCGTGGCGATGGCGGGGCTCGCCCTGGCCACCGCGCTGCTGGTGATCCGGGTGCGCAAGAGCGACCTGGAGGCCCTGAACGGAGTCGCCGCCGAAGCCGGTCCGGCGGCCTGAGCGGGACGACCGTACGCGGGCTCGGGCGCCCGGAAACCTCCGGGCGCCCGAGCCGCGTCCGTCACACGTCGACCGGCCCGGCCCTCAGTGGGGCGCCCCGGGCAGCCACTCGGGCAGGGACTCGGTCCGCACCAGCCACGCCTGCGGGAGCACCGCCTCGCCGCGCGCTCCCAGCACCCCGCCCACGATCGCGCAGGTGGTGTCGACGTCCCCGCCCACCTGGGCGGTGGTCCAGAACGCCCGCTCGTAGTCGTCCAGCGAACGCGCCGCCGACCACAAGGCGAACGGCACCGTGTCGTGCGCACTGGTGCGCCGACCACAGCCCAAGACCGCCGCGACGGTGGTGGCATCCCCGTAGTCCAGCATGTCCCTCGCCCGGCGCAGCCCGGCGCCCACCGCGCTGCGCGGCACCAACGCGATCACCCCGTCCAGCAGGTCGGCTGCCTTCGGCGGCCCCGCGGCGTCGGCCGCGAGCGCTGCCGCGGCGGCGACGGCCATCGCCCCGCACACCGCCTCGCGGTGCTGGTGGGTGGTGTACGCGGAGATCTCCGCCTGGTGAGTGGCCTGCTCGGGATCGTCCGCGTACCAGGCGCCGAGGGGCGCGATGCGCATGGCCGCGCCATTGCCCCAGGAGCCCTGTCCGTTGAACAGTTCGGCGGCCAGGGTGCGCCAGTCCTCACCCTCCCGGATCAGGCGCAGCATCCGGTTGACGGCGGGCCCGTAGCCTCGGTCGAAGTCGTGGTGGCGGGCGAACGAGGCGGCCAGCGCGTCCTGGTCCATCCGGCCGTGCTCGGCGAGGACGGCCAGGACCGAGCAGGCCATCTCGGTGTCGTCGGTCCACTGCCAGGTCTCGCCGCCCTCGGGCAGCTCGCGCCGCTTGAGCAGCGGATAGTTCACGGGAACGAAGTACTGGGAGCCCAGGGCGTCCCCCAGGGCCAGCCCGCGGAGGCTGGACAGGGCGCGTGCGTAGCGCGTCTCGGGAGTGGAGTCAGCGGTCATCCCGCGTCACTTTAGTCGTCCAGGTCGTAAGGCTCCGGTGTGGTCCACCGCTCAAACGGGCGGTCCAGGCGGTAACGGCCGTCCGGGCCCAGCTGGAGTGTCCTGAATTCACCGTTCCCCGGGTTGGACAGGGCCTCGAACTCGGCCACCGACCAGTGGAACCAGCGCATGCAGAACAACCGCATCGTCAGTCCGTGGGTCACGAGGAGTACGTTCTCGGGGTGGTCGGGAGCCTCGAAGCTGCGGTACAGGCTCTCCAGGAAGGACCCGACCCGGTCGTACACGTCGGCGCCCGACTCGCCCTGCGCGAATCGGTAGAAGAAGTGCCCGTACGCGTCCCGGTACGCCTTCTGCAAGCGTACGTCGTCGTGGTCCTGCCAGTTGCCCCAGTCCTGCTCGCGCAGCCTCGGTTCCTCGCGCATGCGGACCCGGGTGGGGTCCAGCCGCAATTCGCGGAAGGTCTGCAGGGTGCGGCGGTAGGGGGAGACGTAGGCGCTGATGCGCTCGTCCCCGAACAGTTCGCGCAGCTTCGTGCCGGCCTGCCGGGCCTGCTCGCGCCCGGCAGCCGTCAGCCGCAGGGCGTGGTCGGGCTCGCGCTCGTACACCGTGTCATCGGCATTGCCCTGGGATTCCCCGTGCCGGACGAGGACGATGCGCCGTGGTCGTACCATTCCACGACCCTATTCGGCCACCGGTGCGCGGCTCGAACGGGCACGCCGATCAGGAAGCCGCTCGTCTTACGGTCATACCGTCCAGGAGGGTTCGAGGTCGACGACATCGCCGGTGAGCGCCTCCACATCGGCCTCGGTCTGCGCGCGCAGCGACAGCCGCTCGACCCGCTCCTGCCGGTACTTGCCGTGCTCGGCAGCCGCTCGCCACATCGACAACACCAGGAACTCCCGCCCCGGCGCCTCCCCGAAGAGTCCGCGGATCATGCCGGGTGACCCGGCCATGGCCGGGTTCCAGACTTTCTCCTGCATCAGGGCGAAGTGCTCCACGCGCCCCTCCCGCACCCGCGTGTGGGCGACCCGGACCACGTCGGCGTCGGAGAAGCGGGGCTCGAAGCCGGTCTTCACGTCGAAGCGGTAGTCGAAGAGCGTGACCCGCGCGTCGGTGAAGGTGCCGTTCTGGGCCGCCGCCAGCCGGTCGTACGAGCGCGCCATGAAGGAGTCGTAGAAGGAGCGGCTCTCCCAGAACGCGAAGACATGCGCCACCCCCTGCCGGCCACGGCTCCATCCGCCGCCCTGCCCCCGGAAGCCGGGCTCGCCCGGCAACCCCGCCCATTTGCGCTGCCCACGCTCGAACCCGCGTCGGTCCGTCACCGTGCAGCGAATCCACTTGACCAGCACCGCGCCATCGTACGGGCCCGGCGCGGCCCGGGTCAGTCCTCGGCGCGGAAGATCCGCACGAGATCAGCCGCGTCCCGCTCGGACAGCCGAAGGCCGAACTCGCGGTCGAGGAGGGCGATCAGCTCTTCCGGGGCGACGCTCGTGCGCTCCACCCGGCCGTCCGGGTACCAGTGGGTCAACTCCCGCCCGAGCAGGGCCACCCGGACGTCCGCGCCGGGGCGTTGGACGATGACCTTGCCGAGAAAGGCGGAGCGGGGGTGTGAGGAGCTGTAATGGTTCAGCACCACGTAGTCGACGGGGTGGTAGGGCTGCGGGGTGAAGGCGTAGAGATCCTGCCAGGTGCCCTCGCGCAGCCGGCGCAGGACGAGGACGTCGCCCTCCTCGCGGTGGACGACGTACGTCGACTCCCCCTGCCGCACTTCGACTCCGGGCCGCCCGAGCGGGACGGGCTCGAACGGCCCGGGATAGCCGAACCCGGCGTCGCACAACCAGGGTTCACCCTCGACGGTGACGACGAGGACGGCGTGTGTCACCGGCAGCAGGGTGTCCCCGCGGGCCCTGTTGCGGGCACCGCGTCCCGACACCTCGAAGCCGATCCGCTGGAGGGCGGCCGCCAGCAGCGAGTTCTGCTCGTAGCAGTAGCCGCCGCGACGGCGGTGCACGAGCTTGTCCTGCAACGACCTGACATCCAGCGCGACGGGGTGGCCGAGCGTGACGTCAAGGCTCTCGAAGGGAATGGCGGCGGTGTGGGCCCGGTGCACTGCGTACAACGTCGCCAGGTCTGGCCTGAGTTCCCGCCGAAGCCGGCCTTCCTGTTCATCACGGCGTCCCACGCCTATCCGCGTCAGATACGCGTCGAGGTCCAACTCGTCACCGCTCCACATGGCTCCCCCACTCCCCCAGTGACCGCAAGGGGCCGCGGCACCCGCCCGCCCCGCCACCATGATCGCCACGAGAGCGCCACCACGCCAGTTCGTCCCGCCGTGTGCGGGCGGGCTCGCGCGTACACGGTCAGAGACCGAGCATTTCCGCGAGGGTGCCGCCCAATACGCGATCACGCAGCGCACCCGACCGGGTCACGCGCTCGACGGTTGCGCGGGCGAGCACCGGGTCGCCGTAGGGCGCGTCCGAACCGAAGAGCGTGCGGTCGGGCACCTCCTCGATGGCCAGGCGCACCGCGAAGATGACGTTCGCCGTCGACAGTTCCAGGAACATGTTCGGGGTGTCCCGAGCCAGTTCGATCGCGGTCAACCAGTTCAAGCCGCCGAGTTGGCTGATCACGAGCGGGACGGTGGGGTGGCGGCGCGCGAGAGCGGCCAGGATCGCCAGGTCCCGCGCCGTGGTGGGCGCGAAGCCGTGCACGACGACCGGTAGCCCGCCGTGATCGGCGGCGGCCCGCAGTACCGGTTCGATCCGGCCTGCCCCGTCCGGGGACGGGGTCAGCTCACCGATCCCCCGGTGCCCCCGCCCGACGACCTCCCGTTCGACCTCTTCCGCGATCCGCCGGGCCGACCGGTCCAGGTCCACCTTGCCGAAGCCGATGAAACGGTCGGGGTACGCCGCACACGCCGAGTCCAGCTCCTGCCGCGCGGTCCGGTGGCCGTCCGGACCGGTCGTCCTCCCGCCGACGGACTCGGTCAGGACGCTCATCTCGCGCCGGAACGCGGCCAGGTCGGTGCCCCGTTCGGGATGCGGCCGGGTGCCGAAGAGCACGGCGCGGTCGACTCCCGCCTCGTCCAGCAGGGCGATGTGGCTTTGCACCGGGTCGTGGACATGACTGTGCGCATCGATGATCAACGAATTCTCCTGGTCAGGACCCATGACGGCGACGGAATGCCGTCCATGTCCCCATCGTTGAGGGTTGACACCGTGGCAAGGTCAAGCGCAGTGGAGAAGCGATGCTGATTGGGCAGTTGGCCAAGAGAACAGGTACGAGCGAGCGTCTGCTGAGGTACTACGAAAGCGTCGGCCTCCTCGCCTCGACCCGACAGGCCAACGGATACCGCGACTACGACGACGACGCCGAGCGGACCGTCCGACAGATCCGCGGCCTGCTGGCGGCCGGACTGTCCACCGACGTGATCCGGCAGGTGCTGCCCTGCGCCCTGTCGGACGGCTCACTTCGCCCCTGCCCGGGGGTGCTGGACAAGCTGCAGGCCCGACTCGCGCATCTGGACCGGCGCGCGGAGGAACTGGCCCAGGCGCGCCGTACCCTGCGACGCGCCATAGCGGCCACCGAAAACCCCCGCTAGCCGTCCGCCGCCCGTCGTCCCCAACGCGGCGCGTCACCTGCGACCGCGGTGGGGCCGAAACGCGTGGTGGGGTGCCGACCTCACCGTCGGCACCCCACCCGAACCGCTACCTCACGCCCGTTGAGAATCCGCGCTACGAGCCCAGACCACTGACTGACGGCGTGCGCTATTCCTCGGCATCCGGCTCTCGATCGGGGAACGCACGCAGCCTCAACTGTGGCGCCTGGTAGTCGGCAAGCCACCTCATCCGGTTGTCATCCGCCACGAACCCGTCGCGTGCGGTCTGTGTCCATTCATCTCGGTCGAGGACTTCGAGGTAAGCCGCCCGGAGTGCCTCCTGCTGCACCACCGTGCACCCCGCAGCCTCGGGAGACTTCGTTGTCAGGTGCTGAGCGAGCACCGCGATCGTGAAGTAGCGTTCGATGGTCGGGCCGAGCGAACCCACATGGCGAGCATGAGCTTCCAGAACCGCTGCCGAATGCGGGTAGTGAGCGAGAGTGAGTCCCATCCCCCCGCAGTCGCTCATGAGATGGAGTAGCCGACCGACGTGATCGACCGTCTCGCTGTCAGTTCCGAAGTCCGCAAGCGCCTCATGCACTTTGGCGACTTTGGCGACCTTGCCGGCGAAGTATCCGTTGAGGAAATCGCCGTCGCAGGCCCTACGAAGCAACCATGGTCGGGCAGATGGGTCATCGAGTCTGCAGAGAGCCTCAACGACATAGACCCGTCCCCAGCCGGTGACTCGCTCGGCAAGCCAGAGCAGGGCCTCGACTCCTCCGGCCCGGCTCTCGAAAGCGTGCGCCGCCAGTGGCCCGAAGCGGTTGGACAACAGCCCGATCGTTTGGATCAGAGGGATGTCGTCGGCCGTTCCCACGGCAGCCAGCAAGGCGAGCCCAACGGTGACGGAGCATCGATCGGTCCCGTGTCGGACCAGCCGGCGGCCTGTTTGGCGAACGCGTTCTCGGTCCGCCCGCCCAGCCGCGGCGGCGATGTGCTCGTTCCGATGAATCGGGACGTAGACATCGTGAAAGGCATCGGCCAATTCGCTGGGCGGGGCCGAGGCCCGGGCGAAGTGAGCGTCCAGGACGAGCGCCACGTCCTTGCCGGCCGAGTGTCGGTCCCCGGGCGCCTTCGGACCTTTCCGGTGACGGTGCAACCCGTCGTCGGGATACGGTTCCCCGTCGCGCGGAAGCGGCTCACCCGGAACCAGTTGATGTAGGCGGAGCGCATGGTCGAACAGTGTTGTCGGTGATCCGGGCAGTCCTGTCCCGGTCGTCTCGCTCATCGGCGGACGGAGGACTCGATTCTCTTGATCATGGCCCAGAGCCTGTCACGCCGGCCGTCGCCGCAACAACCCCTCGACGCGACGGAATCGGTGAGACCGCAGTCATGAACAACCGGCTCCCGACGGCACGAAGGGCGCCGACATGTCGTCGGCGCCCTTCGTGACCCACTGTTCAGGCGGGGCGGCTACCCGCTGAATGGTGCAGCAGGTGCAATCCCGCCCGGTGTCAGCTGCAACCGCTGGTCGAGCCGCAGCCCTCGCAGATGTAGCAGGAGCCGGCGCGCTGCATCTTCGTACCGCAGGAGAAGCACAGCGGGGCGTCGGCGGAGACGCCGAGCTGCATCTCGACGAGTTCGGCGCTGGAGTGCGCCGTCTTCGGGGCCGGGACCGAGACCGGCGCGGCGGCGATCGGCTTGGGTTCCGCCGGGACCGCCGCGAGCGGGGCCGACTGGGCCAGCGACTCCGTGTCCAGCTCCTCCTCGTCCAGCGGCTCGTACGAGCCGGTGTCCAGGTGGCGCTGGCGCTCCTCGGCGGTGTGGATGCCGAGCGCCGATCGGGTCTCGAACGGCAGGAAGTCCAGCGCCAGGCGGCGGAAGATGTAGTCGACGATCGACTGCGCCATCCGCACATCCGGGTCGTCCGTCATGCCGGCGGGCTCGAAGCGCATGTTCGTGAACTTCGAGACGTAGGTCTCCAGCGGCACGCCGTACTGGAGGCCGACGGAAACGGCGATGGAGAAGGCGTCCATCATGCCCGCGAGGGTGGAACCCTGCTTGGACATCTTGAGGAAGACCTCGCCCAGGCCGTCGTCCGGGTAGGAGTTGGCGGTCATGTAGCCCTCGGCGCCACCGACCGTGAACGAGGTGGTGATCCCCGGGCGGCCCTTCGGCAGGCGCTTGCGGACCGGGCGGTACTCGATGACCTTCTCGACCGCCGCGCGGATGGTGTCCTCCGCCTTGGCGGTGACCTCCTCCTTCTCCTCTTCCTTCTTCTTCGCGGAGAGGGGCTGGCCGACCTTGCAGTTGTCGCGGTAGATCGCGAGCGCCTTGACGCCCATCTTCCACGCCTCGAAGTAGATCTCCTCGATCTCCTCGACGGTGGCCGATTCCGGCATGTTGACCGTCTTGGAGATCGCGCCGGAGATCCACGGCTGGATCGCGGCCATCATGCGCACGTGGCCCATCGGGGAGATGGAACGCTCGCCCATGGCACAGTCGAAGATCGAGTAGTGCTCGGTCTTGAGGCCCGGGGCGTTCACGACCACACCGTGCTCGGCGATGTGGGAGACGATCGCCTCGATCTGCTCCTCCTGGTAACCCAGGCGGCGCAGGGCCTGCGGGACGGTGCCGTTGACGATCTGCATCGAGCCGCCGCCGACGAGCTTCTTGAACTTGACCAGGGCCAGGTCCGGCTCGACACCGGTGGTGTCGCAGGACATCGCCAGACCGATGGTGCCGGTCGGGGCGAGGACGGACGCCTGGGAGTTGCGGAAGCCGTTCTTCTCGCCGAGGCGCAGGACGTCCTGCCATGCCTCGGTGGCCGCTGCCCAGATCGTGTTGTCCAGGTCGTCGGTGCGCGGCGCGACGGCGTTGGCGTCGGCGTGCTGCTTCATGACGCGCTTGTGCGACTCGGCGTTGCGGGCGTAGCCGTCGTAGGGACCGACGATCGCGGCCAGCTCGGCGGAGCGCCGGTACGCGGTACCGGTCATCAGCGAGGTGATCGAGGCGGCGAGCGTACGGCCGCCGTCCGAGTCGTAGGCGTGGCCGGTGGCCATCAGCAGGGCGCCGAGGTTGGCGTAGCCGATGCCGAGCTGACGGAAGGCGCGGGTGTTCTCGCCGATCTTCTGGGTCGGGAAGTCCGCGAAGCAGATGGAGATGTCCATCGCGGTGATGACCAGTTCGACGACCTTGGAGAAACGCTCGGCGTCGAAGGACTGGTTCCCCTTGCCGTCGTCGTTGAGGAACTTCATCAGGTTCAGCGAGGCGAGGTTGCAGGACGTGTTGTCCAGGTGCATGTACTCGCTGCACGGGTTGGACGCGGTGATGCGGCCGGACTCCGGGCAGGTGTGCCAGTTGTTGATCACACCGTCGTATTGGATGCCCGGGTCGGCACACGCCCACGCGGCCTCGGCGAGCTTGCGGAAGAGCGCCTTGGCGTCGACCTTCTCGATGACCTCACCGGTCATGCGGGCACGCAGGCCGAACTCGGTGCCGTTCTCGACGGCCGTCATGAACTCGTCGTTCACGCGGACGGAGTTGTTGGCGTTCTGGTACTGGACGGACGTGATGTCGTCGCCGCCGAGGTCCATGTCGAAGCCCGCGTCACGCAGGGCGCGGATCTTCTCCTCTTCCTTCACCTTGGTGGCGATGAAGTCCTCGACGTCCGGGTGGTCCACATCCAGGACGACCATCTTGGCCGCGCGGCGGGTGGCGCCGCCCGACTTGATCGTTCCGGCGGACGCGTCGGCGCCGCGCATGAAGGAGACCGGGCCGGAGGCGTTGCCGCCGGAGGAGAGGAGCTCCTTGGAGGAGCGGATGCGGGAGAGGTTCAGGCCGGCGCCGGAGCCGCCCTTGAAGATCATTCCCTCTTCCTTGTACCAGTCGAGGATCGACTCCATGGAGTCGTCGACGGCCAGGATGAAGCAGGCGGAGACCTGCTGCGGCTGGGGCGTTCCGACGTTGAACCACACCGGGGAGTTGAAGCTGAAGATCTGGTGCAGGAGGGCGTACGTCAGCTCGTGCTCGAAGATCTCGGCGTCCGCCGGCGAGGCGAAGTAGTCGTAGTCCTCGCCGGCCTTCCTGTAGGTCTTCACGATCCGGTCGATGAGCTGCTTCAGGCCGGTCTCGCGCTGCGGGGTGCCGACCGCGCCGCGGAAGTACTTGCTGGTGACGATATTGACCGCGTTCACCGACCAGAAGTCGGGGAACTCGACGCCACGCTGCTCGAAGTTGACGGAGCCGTCGCGCCAGTTGGTCATGACGACGTCCCGGCGCTCCCAGCTCACCTCGTCATACGGGTGCACGCCCGGGGTGGTGTGGATGCGCTCGATCCGCAGGCCGCTCTTGGCAGCCTTGGTCCCCTTGGCGCGGGAACCTCGTGCCGAGCCGCTCGCCGTCTCTGTCATGCCGCCTCCCATATGCGGGCAAAAACGCCCTGAAGTGCCGGCGATATTCCGCCGCACGGTGCGTGTGTCTGTATCTACGAATCTACGAAAACTACGAATCTCGCCTGGCCGACCGGGCTCGGGTCGCCGCTCCGTGGCGGCCCGTCCGGTCAGTCGGCGGCGGAGGCGGGCACGGGAACGACCGCGGGGGTCCCGCCCGGCTCGCACTCGGGGGGGTGAGGCCGTCGCTCGCGGAGTTCCGCGATGGCGGTCTCGAAGTCTTCAAGGGTGTCGAACGCTTTGTACACGGATGCGAACCGCAGGTACGCGACGAGGTCGAGTTCCTGCAAGGGGCCGAGTATGGCCAGACCCACGTCATGGGTGGTCAGCTCGGCGCTTCCGGTGGCGCGCAACGCCTCCTCGACCCGCTGGCCGAGCTTGGCGAGGGCGTCCTCGGTGACCGGCCGCCCCTGGCACGCCTTGCGCACGCCGGAGATGACCTTGGAACGGCTGAAGGGTTCGGTCACCCCGCTGCGCTTGATCACCATCAGCGAGGCCGTCTCCACCGTCGTGAAACGACGGGAGCAGTCGGGGCACTGACGGCGCCGGCGGATCGACGTGCCGTCGTCGGTGGTGCGACTGTCGACGACCCGGCTGTCGGGGTGCCTGCAGAAGGGGCAGTGCATGGTTCCCTCACCCTCCCTCTTTGGCACGACCGATCACCTCACGGGGCCCCTGAGCGGCAGGATCGAGGCTCTGCCGGGGGCTCGTGAAGCAGCCACAAGCATATGCGATGCCCGGACCCGCAACGGACCCGGGACCACAACTTCTGGGTGGCAGCGCTCATCCAACCACTAGATCTTGGGTTGTGGTGGATTTACGGCCCGCCGCGTGTCGCGGTACTCGATGTCCGGATAACGGGGTCCGCGGTGCCACACTGGGCACGGGCCCGCACGGTGGCGATCCGACCCGGAAGGGTACCGTAGGCGGCGTGGGTACGGCCGAACCCGCGTTCGGTCAGACTGTCGGTCCATACACCTCTGGCACTGCTCCAGGTGGACGATCTGCGATATTTCACTCGAACGTGTGTTTGGCGCAACCTTTCGAAAGCTACTACCGTTGTCCAGCTAGGGAGAACATTTCGAGAGGGGCCGACGTGACCACGACCGCAGACAGTGCCACCATCACTGCCCAGAACCGCTCCCAGAGCCGACTTGAGCCGGTGCATGCCATGAATGACGTACGTCAGAACCCGGAGGCGGAGTCCGTGCGCCCCGCACGCTCGCTGCCCGGGCGACCTCCAGGCATCCGCGCCGACAGTTCCGGACTCACGGACCGGCAGCGGAGGGTCATCGAGGTCATCCGGGATTCGGTCCAGCGACGGGGCTACCCGCCGTCGATGCGCGAGATCGGCCAGGCGGTCGGCCTGTCGAGCACGTCGTCCGTCGCCCACCAGCTGATGGCCCTCGAACGCAAGGGCTTCCTGCGCCGCGACCCCCACCGCCCGCGCGCCTACGAGGTACGCGGCTCGGACCAGCCCAGCTCGCAGCCCACGGACACCACCGGCAAGCCCGCCGCCTCCTACGTGCCCCTGGTCGGCCGGATCGCGGCCGGTGGCCCGATCCTCGCCGAGGAGTCGGTGGAGGACGTCTTCCCGCTCCCCCGCCAGCTGGTCGGCGACGGCGAACTCTTCGTCCTCAAGGTCGTCGGCGACTCCATGATCGAGGCGGCGATCTGCGACGGCGACTGGGTCACCGTCCGCCGTCAGCCCGTCGCGGAGAACGGCGACATCGTCGCCGCGATGTTGGACGGCGAGGCCACCGTCAAGCGCTTCAAGCGCGAGGACGGCCACGTCTGGCTGCTTCCGCACAACGCCGCCTACCAGCCGATCCCCGGAGACGAGGCGACCATCCTCGGCAAGGTCGTCGCCGTGCTGCGCCGGGTCTGACACCCGTCGCCCCCATCCAGCTCCGGGACCTCTGCGCCGGTCCCGGAGCTGCTTTGTGTCCGAGGGCCCCGGCTCGGGGCCGTCGGCGGCCGGGCTATGCGCCGTCCGCCCGGGCCGAGGCGTCGATCGCGGCGAGCGAGCGGCGGACCTGGTTGCGATCCGTGGTGTACCAGAAGTCCGGCAGCGTGGCGCGCAGGAAGGTCCCGTAGCGCGCCGTGGCCAGCCGCGGGTCGAGTACGGCGACGACACCCCGGTCTCCGGTCGCCCGGACGAGTCGGCCCGCGCCCTGGGCCATCAGCAGGGCGGCGTGGGTGGCGGCGACCGCCATGAAGCCGTTGCCGCCGTGCTCCTCCACCGACTTCTGTCGGGCGCTCATCAACGGGTCGTCGGGGCGGGGGAACGGAATCCGGTCCATGATCACCAGCTGGCAGCTGGGACCGGGGACGTCGACCCCCTGCCACAGTGACAGCGTCCCGAAGAGGCACGTCTTGGGGTCCGCCGCGAACGTCTTGATCAGCTCGCCGAGCGTCTCCTCGCCCTGGAGCAGGATCGGGTTGTCCAGCCGCCCGCGCAGCTCCTCGGCGGCGGCCTTGGCGCCACGCATGGAGGAGAACAGCCCGAGGGTGCGGCCACCGGCCGCTTCGATCAACTCCGCCAGCTCGTCCATCATGTCGCCGCGGGTCCCCTCGCGGCCGGGGGTGGCCAGGTGCTTGGCGACGTAGAGGATGCCCTGCTTCGGATAGTCGAACGGCGAGCCGACATCCAGCCCCTTCCACACGGGCACGTCGTCGCCGGCCACGCCTTCCGGCGAGAGGCCGAGCGAGCCCGCGACCCCGTTGAAGTCGCCGCCGAGTTTGAGCGTCGCGGAGGTGAGGACCACCGAGCGGTCTTCGAACAGCTTCTCGCGCAGCAGGCCGGAGACCGAGAGGGGGGCGACCCGCAGGGTGGCGCCGAACCGGTCGTGGCGTTCGTACCAGACGACGTCGTACTCCGAGCCGAGCACGATCCGCTCCGCCACCGAGTGGACGCTCTCCACCGCGGCGAGGGCCTGCTTGCGGACGGCGTCCTCGTCCTGGACGGACTTGTCGCGGGTGGAACCGATCGCGGAGATCACATTGCGCGCCGCGTCACGCAGGGACATCAGCGCGTACCCGAGGTCTTCGGGAACCTGCTCCAGCCGGCCGGGCAGCGCCAGTTCCATGACGCGTTCGAACGACTCCGAGGCGGTCTGGAGGGCGTCCGCGGTCTTCTCGTCGACGAGTTTGGCGGCGCGCTTGACGGCCCGGTTGACCTGGCCCGGGGTGAGTTCGCCGGTGGCGACACCGGTGACGCGGGAGACGAGTTCGTGCGCCTCGTCCACGATCAACACCTCGTGCTGGGGCAGCACGGGGGCGCCCTCGATCGCGTCGATCGCGAGCAGGGCGTGGTTGGTGACGACGACATCCGCCAGCTTGGCGCGCTCGCGGGCGGCCTCGGCGAAGCACTCGGCTCCGTAGGCGCATTTCGTGGCGCCCAGGCATTCGCGGGACGAGACCGAGATCTGGCCCCATGCCTTGTCGGAGACGCCCGGCGTCAGGTCGTCGCGGTCGCCGGTCTCGGTCTCGTCCGCCCAGTCCCGCAGGCGCAGCAGGTCCTGACCCAGCTTGCTGGTGGGCGCGGCGGCTTCGAACTGGTCGAAGAGGCCTTCCTCCTCGTCCTGTGGCGCGCCCTCGTGGAGGCGGTGCAGACACAGGTAGTTGGAGCGGCCCTTGAGCATGGCGAACTGCGGGCGGCGGCGGAGCTGCGGATGCAGCGCCTCCACCGTCCGGGGCAGGTCGCGCTCGACGAGCTGCCGCTGGAGGGCCAGCGTCGCCGTGGCGACGACGACGCGTTCGCCGTGCGCCAGGGCCGGCACCAGGTAGCCGAGGGACTTACCGGTGCCGGTGCCGGCCTGGATCAGCCGGTGGGAGTTCTCGTCGATCGCTTCGGCGACGGCTTCGGCCATGGCCACCTGGCCGGGCCGCTCCGTGCCGCCGACGGCGGAGACGGCGGCATGCAGCAGGTCGGGGAGGGAGGGCTTCGTCATAGCACTGCCAACCCTACGGGGCCGCACCGACAGGAGCCGCATCGCCGACGGATCACGGTCGGTGGAGGGGGTTCGCAACGGTGCCGTGGGTGACCGCGTGCGGGCGGTCCGGGCGGTCGCGGTAGCCGTCCTCATGGAGCCGGTTCCGGTTGAGGCAGAGCCGGTCGATCCGCTCGGTGAGCAGGTCGAACAGCTCGTAGCGGTCTTTGAGCTCGGGGAAACGGGCCTGGTGGCGCAGGATCTCGGCCCGGACGAGGGACCAGAAGTCGCTCTCGGGTACTCCCAGCCGGTCCTCGCAGATCGCGGAGAGATAGCGGAACACCCCGACGAAGAGTCCGGAGTGGATGAACTGCGTGAGGTAGGCGGGGGGCTCCGTGAGCAGGGCGGCGCGGACGTCGTCGGGCATCGTTTCGTGTTCGGGCAACGGCTCGCGGCTGATGTTGACGTCGTCCACGAAGTCCTTGACGGCGAGCCGGACGGGGACGTCGCCCTCGTCGAAGATCACGATGGTGTTCTCGCCGTGCGGGGAGAACACGGTGCCGTACCGGTAGAGGAAGTGGAGCAGCGGCGGCAGCAGGGCGGCGAAGAGCCGTTGGAGCCACAGGTCGGGGGCCAGTCCGGAGCGGGCGACGAGCTCGGCGGTGAAGGAACGCCCGCGGGGGTCGGTGTGCAGGAGGGACGCGAGCGTACGGGCCCGCTCGCCGGGGGCGAGCCGGCCGGTCAGGGGCTCGCGCCAGATCGCCCCGAGAAGTTCCTTGTACTGGTACGGGACCTCGGGGAGCCGGTCGTAGACGGGATGGCGGACGGTGACGGAGGCGACCTCGCCGAGGAGGAGGACCCGGCACTCGTCGCGCAGGAACGGGTCCGCGTCCCGCAGGGAGTGGATCCAGGCGGTGACGGCGGGGGCGGCGAGGGTCAGGTCGCAGGGCAGTCCGCGCCACACCATGGTGTTGAGGACGGACAGCGGCAACTTGACGCTGTGCCGGTCGGGCCGGGTCAGGTTGAGGAACGTACGGATCGATTGCTGTGGCAGTCGTACGTCGGGATCGGCGGGCAACGGTACCAGCGCGCCCGAGGCGAGGGCCGGCGCGAAGAGCGGGAGCACTATCTCGTCCCACTGCCAGGGGTGCAGGGGGAGGTAGAGGTAGCCGCTGGGGTCGAGGCCGCGGTCGCGCAGGGTCCGGTCGAAGCCGGCGCGGGTGACGGCGTCCAGCTCGGCGGAGTAGAGGCGCGCGGGGTCTTCCATCCCGGCGGTGCCGCGGTACTCGGCCAGGGAGGTGTGGGCGGCGAGCCAGGGCAGCCGTTGGCGGGTGCGGGATTCGGGTGCCCAGGCGGCGGTGTCGGCCGCCGACATCCCGACGCGGCCCTTGTTGAGCACGAGCCAGGGGTGGCCGGTCTGGTGGCCTTCGAGATCGGCGTAGTCGAGGTCGGCGAGGACGTCGGCGGTGAGCGCGTGGTGGTCGAGGTGGGCGTCGGCGGACAGGGTGGCGCTGAGTTCGCGGACCAGGTGGCCGAGGGTCCCGCCGTCGAGGCCCAGGAGCGTGCGGGCGCGGATCAGGAACTCGAACGGGTCGCCGAAGGCGGTCGGCGGTTGGGTGGAGGGGGGTGGCGGAGTGAGGGTGATGGTGTCGCCATCGACCTGCCAGCTGCCGTAGGAGCGGCGGCGGGCGCGGAAGCCGAGGCTGCTTCCGTCGTCCAGGGTGAGGGTCCAGGCGTCAGGGGCGCGGCGGGTGCCGGAGGGCGCGGCGGCGGGGGCACGGACCGGGGCAGGGACCGGGATGGGGATGGGGACGGGACTGATGATCTCCTCGTACGCGAATTCGCCGAGCATCTTCGCGAGCAGCCGGCGGGTGGCGGATTCCCAGGTCACGCCGTTGATCTCGGGCGGCGTGCAGGGGTGCTGGGGGGAGGGGGGCACCTCCTCCGAGAAATGGGGGCCTGTGGAGCCTGAGGCGGCGGGGAAATTCGACACGGGACTCCTCGGGTATTGGGAACTTCGGTCCACAGCGCGGAGTTTTCAATTGCAGAGGCGTCGAGCGATGACGGTGCGAGGACTGCGGGGCGGCAATCAGAGGAGATTGCGCAGCGCCCGCTCACGGATCATCAGCGCCGCGCGCTTCTCGGGGAGGTCGATTTCCGCGGAACAGCGGAAACCGGAGTTCAGGAAGGCTGATACGGAGGGGGTGTTGCGAATGTCCGGTTCGGCGATCACGCGAGCGCAGCGTGGCCGGTTGTCGAACACCAGGTCGGCGACCGCGCGGAGCAGTGTGGTGCCCAGACCGCGGCCGCGGTTCGTGCCGTCCCCGATCAGCAGGTGGATACCCGTGTCGTGGGGGCGCGCCGGGTAGTGGCGGGCGAGCGGGTCGAGGTCGGCCCGGTAGATCTCCCAGTAGCTCATCGGCGTGCCGTCGAGGAGGCCCAGGCAGGGAATGCTGCGGCCGTCGCTGTCGAGCTGTGCCCGCAGGTGGGCGGCCGTGACGGTGGCGGGACCGGCGAGTTCCCAGAAGGCGGCCACCTCGGGGTCGTTCATCCAGCGGGTGAGGAGTTCCAGGTCGCGGTGCGGTCGTACGGGTTCCAGCCGGAAAGCCCCGACCGGTGTGGCGGCAGCGCTCCAGGCAGCCGGTGAGTCGAGCAGGTCCGCCTCGGCGAGCAACGGCAACCGCTGGGCGTTGAGCAGCGGTTGGACGGTTTCCCCGGTGATCGCGACGGTGACTGCCGCCGTGGCCGTGCGGGTGGGACCGATGGGGGTTCGGGTGGAGGGCATCGGGCTCTTCTCCGAGTCGGTGGGGCGCGTCGGTCTTTCAGTCGTGCCGTCGTTCGGGCGTTGAACGGTCGGGGCGTTGAACGGTGCGGTGGTACGGCGTTCAGACGCGAAGGGGGTTGGTGATGGTGACGTAGACGGACTGGGTGTCGACGGGGCCGACGAGCTCGTCGAGGCCGCCCAGGCGGGTGAGCAGATTCGCCTTGCAGCGCAGGGTGGGCGAATCGAGCAGCAGCGCGGGGAGCGGGCCGAGACGGGACGCCTTGCCGAGGAACCGGCGGAAGGCTGCGAGCAGGACTCGTTCGTCCGCCAGGCGCTGTGACCCGAAGGCTCCGATGAGGCCGAACACGTTGTTGATGCCGAGGTAGTAGGCGAAGCGTTCGTCGGTGACGGCGTCGGAGACGAAGGTGTCTGACGCGTCACCGACGCCGGGCAGCCGGGATTGCAGTTCCGCACGGTGGGACTCGCGGAAGTAGTAGCCCTGGTTGTCCCGGTAGCGGCCGCCGATCGGCCAGCCGGCCGGGTCGAGGAGCACGAGGGTGTTCTGCTGGTGGGCTTCGAGGGCGATGCCCGCGAGCGCGTCGAAGGCGAGGACCGGTTGGACGACGTGGTCGAGGTAGCGCAGGAACCACTCGGCGGCGACGGCCGGGGTGGGTCGGCCGGTGGCCGCGGCGAGCCGGGAGATCGTCTCGGCGAGCCGCGAGCGCATCGTGGTCCGCCCGGGCCACGGGCGGGGAGCGGTGAGCGCGGCGATGCAGACGGCGTCGTCGCCGGAGCGGAAGGGGTTGTGACGCAGCAGGGCGTCGAGTCCTTGGACCGGCAGGCCGTCGGGAGTGTCGACGGCGACCCAGGCGGGGTCGCGGACGACGTCGAAGCGGGGGTGGGCTGCCTGCCATTCCTCGGCGAGACCGGTACGCAGGAGCCGGTGCACCTCGACTCCGCGGTGGAGTTCTTTGCGGAGGTTCTCGCGGCGGGAGTTGGTGATGCGCAGGCCGAGGGACAGCTTGAGCATCGCGGGGGCGCCGGGGCGGTGGACGGTGCGGACGGAGGAGGTGGGGTACCAGGGGTCGCCGTACGGGCCCAGGTCGGTCAGGAGTCCCGCGTCGCGCAGAGCGGCGACGGCGGGGCGGTCGAGCAGGTCGCGGGCCTGCCAGGGATGAAGGGGCAGGGGGGTGGTTCCGGCGGGCAGCGGCAGGCCGGGGGCCAGGCCGGCGAGGAGCTGGGTGGCGCGGACGGGTCGGCCGCGTTCGGTCCAGGCGGAGTCGGTGGCGAGCACGGAGGGGGCGACCGCGAACCAGTGCAGGGGAAAGGAGCCGTGCAGTTCGGGTGAGTAGCGGCGTACGTCGGTTTCCGAGAGTCCCTCACGGCTCTTGGGGTCCGGTTGGAGGGGGTGACCGAGGAGGAGCGACTGTTCGGCGGTGAGGAAGCGGTTCTCGGCGATCGGGACGGGCGCGGTGGGGCGTTGACGTCGATCGGCGATGAACTCGGTGGTGCGGCGCACCGAGTCGGCGACCCGGCCGACGAGGTCCGCGGCGCGGCCGGTGCCTTCCCGGGCGATGAGGGCGGCGAGGGTGACGGCGTCCAGGGCGGGGGCGTCGGCCGGGGCCCCTTCGAGGCGGGCGGGGGCGAAGCGGTGCCAGCCGGTCGGGGACCAGTGCCGGACGGCGACGAGCAGGGCCACACCGGATGCGGGGAGGGGGATGCGCAGGAGGGTGCCGAGGGGCCCGTTGGGGCGGCCGACGCCGCTTTCGCGGACCCAGCAGCGCAGCAGGTTCTCCACCGTCGCGGCCTCGGCGGCGATGCCGGGGTCCGGGTGGTCCAGCAGGTCGGGCAGCGCGGCCGGGTCGGGGCCGAGGAGACCGGGCCCGGCCGGGCGGGGCCACAGGGTCGGCCGCTTCTGCCGCGGAACGCCCAGGGCGGCGGGGGCCGTCGGCCGGTGGCGCTCGCCCGGTAGCGCTGCCGCCTGCGCCTCGTGGGCGGCGGGTCCGGTGTCGGCCGGCGGAGCCGATGCGCCGCCGCCGTGGTCGGCGCCGGCTGTCGGGACCGGGCCGCCCGCCGGGACCGTGCCGGGTGCCGGGCCGGGGCCGGGTGACGCCCCGGCACCAGGGCGCTGGGCGGGGTCGGGGCGGGGCGCCTCGGCCGACGCGGTGGTGGTGGCCGGGCTAGGCGGGGTGCCCTGGGCCGGGGCACCGCCTGGTCCGGGGCCTGGGGCAGCTCCCGGGCTCCAGGCCCCGGCCGGGTCGGGGCCGAGGCCCGGGTCGGCCCCTGGGGACGGGCTGCCGCCCTGGCGCCCGGCCCCGCCCGCGCCCGAGATGCCCCCGGGGGCACCCCCCTGGGCCAGGGTGCCGCCCTGGGCCTGGGTGCCGGCCTGGGCCTGGGTGCCGGCCTGGGCCTGGGTGCCGGCCTGGGCCTGGGTGCCGGCCGGGCCTCGGTCAGCGTCGAGGCCACGGGCAGTGGCCGGCGGCGGGCCGGCGGCGGGATCGGCGCCGGGGGACGGGTTGCCGTCCTGGGCCGGGGTGGGAGCCGTGGCCGGGGCGAGAGGTGGAGGCGTGCCCGGAGGGGTGGTCGTGGCCGGGACGGCTGCCGGGGGCGGGCTGCCGGCCTGGTGCTCGGCCCCACTTGTCCGCGGAGCCGGCTCGGGGGTGGTGCTCACGGCAGCGTCGAATTCCGGGGCGGCGCCCGCGGCCTGGATGCCGTCCGGACCCGGGGCGGCGGCGCCGGGGCTGTGAGCGGTAGCCGGGGCTGTGCCCGGGTCCGGTGTCGCGTCCACGGCCACGGCGGGGCCGGAGAGTGGGCGGACGACCCCGTCCGGGCCCCGTGCGCCGATCCGCCCCGGAGCCTGGTCGGCGCTTGGAGACGGGTTTCCGTCCCGGCCCGGGGCGGGAGTCGTGGCGGGGTGGACCGGTGGGGGCGGGGCCGGGACGGCTGCCGGGGGCGGGCTGCCGCCCTGGTGGCCCGGTGTGCTCGCGGTCGGGGTGGGGCCGGGGGTGCAGGGCGGGGTGGGGTCGGGCATCGGGGGTCCTTGGAGGTAGGTCAGCGAAGCCGGCGGGCGGCGGCGGGGACGGCGTCGGTCAGCCGGTCGAGGATGGCTCCGGCCTGCTCGTCGGTCAGCGTCAGCGGAGGCAGGAGACGTACGACGCTGGAGTGACGACCGCCGAGCTCGACGATCAGGCCCCGGTCCAAGCACTCCTGACGGACGGCCACGGCCAGGTCCGGGGCGCCGGCGCCGGTGTCGGGGTCGACCACCTCCACGCCGATCATCAGGCCGCGGCCCCGGACGTCCCCGACGCACTGCTGGTCGGCGGCGAGTTCGCGCAGCACCGTCAGCATCCGCTCTCCCAACACGGCGGCCCGCTCGGCGAGGCCGTTGTGTCGGACGTAGGCCAGGGTGGCGGTCCCCGCCGCCATGGCGAGCTGGTTGCCGCGGAAGGTGCCGGCGTGGGCGCCGGGCGCCCAGACGTCGAGCTCCGCCCGGTACACGATCACGGCCAGGGGCAGACTGCCCCCGATCGCCTTGGACATGACCATCACGTCGGGCACCACCCCGGCGTGGTCGACTCCCCAGAAGGCGCCGGTGCGCCCCACCCCCGTCTGCACCTCGTCCGCGATCAGCGGGATGCCCCGCGCGGCGGTGATCTCCCGCATCCGGCGCAGCCATCCGTCCGGCGCGGGGTGGACCCCGCCCTCGCCCTGGACCGGCTCGACGATCATCCCGGCCGGCGCCGGCACCCCACCCTTGGGGTCGTCCAGCAGGCTCTCGGTCCACCGCGCCGACAGCCGCTCCCCCTCGGCCCCGCCGACCCCGAACGGGCAGCGGTGGTCTTGCGGGAACGGGAGTCGGGCGACCCGTACGTCGCAGGCCCCGCCCGACACCTCCAGTGCCCCGGCCGTCATGCCGTGGTACGCCCCGGTGAAGGCCAGCAGCCCCGACTTGCCGGTGGCGGTGCGGACCAGCTTGAGCGCGGCCTCCACGGCGTCCGTCCCGGCGGGCCCGCAGAACTGGATCCGGGCGTCCGCCGCGAGCGCGGCCGGCAGGGTCTCGAACAGCTCGGTGGTGAACGCGTCCTTGACCGGGGTCGCCAGGTCCAACACGTGCAGCGGAGCCCCCGAATCCAGCACCGACCGGACGGCTTCGAGCACCACGGGGTGGTTGTGGCCCAGCGCGAGGGTGCCCGCGCCGGAAAGGCAGTCGAGGTAACGCCGCCCGTCGGCCCCCTCGATCGTCAGCCCCCGGGCGCGCACCGGGACGATGGGCAGGGAGCGCGCGTACGTCCGCGCGGCGGACTCCCGCAACCCCTGCCGGCGCAGGATGCCTTCGCCGGCGGTCGGTACGCCGTTCCCCTGCCGCGGCACCTGTTCGGCCACCGCCGCGTCCAGCGTCGCCACCGCGTCAGGCGCCTCGGCCTCGGCTGCGGCCGGCTCGGTCAAAGGCTCGCTCCACGCCACGACTGTCGGTCCTCCCGCCCGGAACTCTCGTCCGGATTGCGTCTCGAACAGGAACGCTGCTCCCCCATCCCCCGTACGTACCAACGACGGTGACGGCGACGGATCACGGGTGGGCGGAAGATCCTTGCCCGCTCGGCGGCCGGCGGCCCGTGCGGAGGCGGCGAAGGGGAACCGCGGCCCCGCCCTGTGTCGTCCTGAACCGCAGCGGCATAGTGGGGTGCTGTGCCCGGCGGCGCGCGAAGGGGCGCGCCGGCCGCACCGCACCCCGTTCAACGCCTCGAACCACCAGGGGGACTTACGACATGCGACCGAACCGACCGGTCTTCGCGACCCTGTGCGCGGCCGCGCTCGTGCTGACCGCCGCGGCCTGCGGACCCGGTGACGACAAAGCCGGCGGCGACGCCAAGCCGAGCGTGGCGGCCAGCCTGCCGTCCGATTCCACCGGCGGGCTCAAGATCCCGGACGACATCAAGGACCGGCTGAAGCAGCACGGCATCGACATGGAGAAGTGGAAGGGGGGTGCGTGGAAGAACTGGAAGCGGGAGGACTGGCTCCGCGAGGCGGGCGACTACATCAATCCGATCATCGAGGGCCTGTGGGACCCGGACCGGATGCGTGACGCCGACAAGACCCCGCAGCCCCCGGCCGTCGACCCGGACGCCGGAAAGGACCAGGGCGTCACCGACCCCACCCCCGTCCCGGTGGAGGCGAAGCAGGCGGCCGCTCCGTACCACGCGAACGTCCCGGCGTCCGGCAAGGTCTTCTTCGACGGCCCGGAAGGGTCGATGGTCTGCTCGGCGACGGTCGTCAAGGACCCGGCCCACCCCGGCAAGTCCAACCTGGTCTGGACGGCGGGCCACTGTGTGCACGCCGGCAAGGCCGGCGGCTGGTACCGCAACATCGCCTTCGTCCCGTCCTACAACAACGCGGGCAAGTCGGCGGCGGCGCTCAAGGGCGCGCCGCGGGACCAGGTGGCCCCGTACGGCGTGTGGTGGAGTGACTGGGCCCAGACCTCCGACCAGTGGATCGCGACCGGTGGCCCGACGGGCGGGGCGGGCGCCCCGTACGACTTCGCGGTGCTGCACGTGACCCCGGAGAAGGGTGCGGGCAAGTCCCTGGAGGAGACGGTCGGTTCGGCGCTCCCGGTGGACTTCGCGGCTCCGGCGGTGCAGAAGGTCGCGAGCATCACGGCGACGGGTTACCCGGCGGCGGCCCCGTTCGACGGTCAGCGAGCGTTCCAGTGCACCGACAAGCCCGGCCGGCTGTCGCTGACGGCCGGCGCCCCGGTGATGTACCGCATCGGCTGCACGATGACCGGCGGTTCCTCGGGGGGCGGCTGGATCGCGGCGGGCGCCGACGGCAAGCCCGCGCTGGTGTCGAACACGTCGATCGGTCCGGCGAAGGCGGGCTGGTTGGCGGGCCCGCGGCTGGGCCCGGAGGCCAAGGGCGTTTACACCGCGGTGAGCGACAAGTTCAAGTAGGCGAAGACGGTGAGGGCCCCCGCCTCGGGCGGGGGCCCTCACTCATGTCCTGCGCGACCGATCGGGCGGCTCGGACCACACGGTCCGATCAACCCGGCCGGTCGTTCGGCCCGGCCGGTCGTTCGGCCAGACCATCGGAGCGGCCAGACCCGTCGGACCGGTCCGACCGCTCCGGTCAGTGCTTCGCGGGCACGTACGGCGCCAAGTCCGCCGCCAGTTCCTGGTGGACCCGCGCCTTGAGCAGGGTCCCCTCCGGGGTGTGCTCCTCGGAGATGACCTCGCCCTCGGCGTGCGCCCGGGCGATGAGCGAGCCGCGGGTGTACGGAACCAGGGCCTCGACCTCGACCTCCGGCCTCGGCAGCTCGCTGTCGATGAGCGCGAGGAGTTCCTCGATGCCCATGCCGGTCCGGGCGGAGACGGCGATCGAGTGCCGCTCGATGCGCAGCAGCCGCTGGAGCACCAGCGGGTCCGCCGCGTCCGCCTTGTTGATCACCACGATCTCGGGCACGTTGACCGCGCCGACCTCGCGGATGACCTCGCGGACCGCCGCCAGCTGCTCCTCCGGGGCCGGGTGCGAGCCGTCCACGATGTGCAGGATGAGGTCGGAGTCGCCGACCTCCTCCATCGTGGAGCGGAACGCCTCGACCAGGTGGTGGGGCAGGTGCCGGACGAAGCCGACGGTGTCGGCCAGGGTGTAGACCCGGCCGGAGGGCGTCTCGGCCCGGCGCACGGTCGGGTCGAGAGTGGCGAACAGCGCGTTCTCCACCAGCACGCCCGCGCCCGTGAGGCGGTTGAGCAGCGAGGACTTGCCGGCGTTGGTGTAGCCGGCGATGGCGACCGAGGGCACCTTGTTGCGGCGCCGTTCCTGCCGCTTGATGTCGCGGCCGGTCTTCATCTCCGCGATCTCCCGGCGCATCTTCGCCATCTTCTCGCGGATCCGTCGCCGGTCGGTCTCGATCTTGGTCTCACCGGGGCCTCGGGTGGCCATGCCACCACCGCCGCCGCCACCCATCTGCCGGGACAGCGACGCGCCCCAGCCGCGCAGTCGCGGCAGCATGTACTGCATCTGCGCGAGCGCGACCTGCGCCTTGCCCTCTCGGGACTTGGCGTGCTGGGCGAAGATGTCGAGGATGAGGGCGGTCCGGTCGACCACCTTCACCTTGACGACGTCTTCGAGGGCGATGAGCTGGCCCGGGCTGAGCTCGCCGTCGCAGACGACGGTGTCCGCGCCGCTCTCCATGACGATGTCGCGCAGCTCGCGGGCCTTGCCGGAACCGATGAAGGTGGCCGGGTCGGGCTTGTCGCGGCGCTGGATCACGCCGTCGAGTACGAGAGCACCTGCCGTCTCGGCGAGCGCCGCGAGCTCCGCGAGGGAGTTCTCGGCGTCGTCCACGGTGCCGGAGGTCCAGACACCGACGAGGACGACCCGCTCCAGGCGGAGCTGTCGGTACTCGACCTCGGTGACGTCCTCGAGTTCGGTGGAGAGACCGACGACGCGACGCAGGGCCGCGCGCTCGGAGCGCTCGAACTGGTCGCCGTCGCGGTCTCCGTCGATTTCGTGGCTCCAGGCGACGTCCTCTTCCATCAGGGCATCGGCCCGAAGGCTCTCGGTGAAGCTCGGCGAGTCCTGCACGTCCTGTGCGTCCCGCGCGTCCTGGGAAGGGGAAGAAGAGGAGGTCATTGGATCCTTACGTCGATTCGAATGCGTCCGCGGCGGCGGCCGCCGAGGCTGTCGCCGCGCGTGACATGACACGGTCGTGACACAGCACTGCCAGGTTCAACGTGTCACACCGCACGGAGATTCCCGTACCCGGGGGTCGGGCCCGGCGGCCGGGCGGACCGGCCCGTCGATGGTGACATGCCCGTTCGGCGCCCGTCACACGCTTTTCGGGTCTCAGGCCTTCTTCCCCGCCTCGGCCGGCTTCGGGAGACCGGTCGTCTTCGGCGCCTCGGCCGGCTTCGGGACACCGGCCGTCTTCGGCGCCTCGGGCGCGCTCCACTCCGGGTGGCCCGGCATCGGCGGGGTGGTCGCCCCGTACAGCCACGGCTTCAGGAACGCTTCGAGGTCCCGTCCCGCCTCCCGTGAGGCGAGGCGTACGAAGTCGTCCGTGCCGGCGGTGGAGTCCGCGTGCTCGGCCACCCAGCGCCGCTCGACGCGGTCGAAGGCGTCGGCGCCGATCTCCTGGCGCAGGGCGTAGAGGATCAGCGCGGACCCGTCGTAGACCACCGGCCGGAACAGTCCGATCTTCTCCCCGGGCGGGGCCGGCTTGGGGGCCGCCGGAGGGCCGCCGGCCGCGCGCCACTGGTCGGAGCGCTGGTACGCCTCGCGCATGCGCCGCTCCAGGGAGTACTTGCCCAGGCCGTCCGCGTAGAGCGCCTCGTACCAGGTCGCGTGGCCCTCGTTGAGCCACAGGTCGGACCAGCTGCGCGGGCTCACGCTGTCGCCGAACCACTGGTGGGCGAGCTCGTGGACCATGACCGACTCGACGTACCACTGCGGGTAGGTGTTGGCCGTGAACAGGCCGCTCTCGAAGAGGGAGAGGGTCTGGGTCTCCAGCTCGAACCCGGTCTTGGCGCGGGCGATGAGCACCCCGTAGTTCTCGAAGGGGTAACGGCCGACGCGCTTCTCCATCCACGCGATGTGCTCGGGGGTCTTCTTGAGCCAGGGTTCCAGCCGCTGCCGGTCGGCGGCCGGTACGACGTCGCGCAGCGGCAGCCCGTGCGGTCCGGTGCCGGAGGTGACGGCCGAGGCGCCGATGGAGACCTGGGCGAGTTCGGTCGCCATGGGGTGCCGGGTGCGGTAGGTCCAGGTCGTGGGCGCTCCGGAGCGCCGGCCCGGGACGGTGGCGGGAAGGGTGGCCGGGAGGGTGGCGGGCAGTCCGTTGGCGACGGCGGTGAGGCCGGCCGGGGTGGTGATCCGGAAGGTGAAGAACGCCTTGTCGGCGGGGTGGTCGTTGCACGGGAAGACCCGGTGGGCGGCGTCGGCCTGGTTGGCCATGGCGAGCCCGTCGTCGGTGACCACCCAGCCGCCGTCGTCGCGCCCTCGCGGGTCGCTGGTGTGCCGGACGACGACGCGCAGCGGCGTGTGGGCCGGCACCGGTCGCGCGGGGGTCAGTACGAGGTCCTCGCCCGCGCTCTCGAAGCGTGCGGGTTCCCCGTTGATCTCGGCGGACGCCACGGTGCCGTGGGTGAAGTCGAGGTTGACCCGTTCCAGGTCCTCCAGGGCCCGGGCGTCGATGACGGTGACGGCGTCGAGCGGGCTCTTGTTGTCCTTGTAGGTGAAGGACAGGTCGTACGAGAGGACGTCGTATCCGGGGTTGCCGAGCTCCGGGAAGAGGCGGTCGCCGATACCGAGCGCCTTCGGCGGCGGCAGTACCGCGGCGACGAGGGTGAGGGAGGCCGCGGTGAGCAGCGCGGCGCGCAGGCGGGGGGAGGTGAGCTGCATCCACCATCGCTTACCAGGGCCCGGTGTCCCGTCGCGACCGGCGCGCGACGGCGCCACCCGAACGGGGCCGCCCGGCCGTGGACCGGCCTACGCGCGGACGCGCCCCCGGGAGCCCGGGGCCGGCCCTGATGCGCGGGACCTCCCCTACGCCCGGCTGACGTCGTAGACGCCCGGCACGTCGCGCATCGCCCGCATCAACGCCGGGAGGCCGGCCGCGTCGGGGAGCTGGAGGGTGTACGTGTGCCGGACCCGCTGTTCGACGGGCGGTTCCACGGTCGCGGAGACCACCTCGACCCCCTCGCGGGCGATCGCTTCGGTCAGATCGGCCAGCAGGTGCGGGCGGCCGAACGATTCGGCGACCAGGGTGACGCGACAGTCGGCGGTGGCCCGCCAGTGCACGGCGACCGAGGTGCGGCCCACGGCCCGCATCTGGGCCACGGCCGGGCAGTGGACGCGGTGGACGGTCACGGCCCCGCCCCGTACGACGAACCCGGCCACCGCGTCGGGCGGCACGGGGGTGCAGCAGCCGGCGAGTCGTACGTGTGCGTTCGGCAGGTCGGCGACGGCGTTGCCGCCGCCCCCGCGCGCGCCGACGACGGACAGGGGGGCCCGGGCGGCGGGGGTGGTGGCCGCCGCGTCGTCGGGGTGCGCTTCGAGCCAGCTGCTGATGGCGATCCGGGCGGCGGGGGTGGTGGCGTGTTCCAGCCAGTCGGCGGCCGGCCCGGAGGAGGCGTCGTGGGCGAGCAGCGGTTGCACGGTGTCGCCGTCGGAGAGTCGGGAGGACAGGGAGGTGAGGCGCCCGTTGACGCGGGCGCCGATACAGCCGTGGGCCGCCTCGCCGTACTGGGCGTAGGCGGCGTCGATACAACTCGCGCCGGCCGGGAGGGTCAGGGCGCGCGGGGCGGCGGCGCCGTCGACGCCGAACACGGTGATCTCCCGGTCCTGGGCGAGTTCGGCGCGCAGGACGGTCCAGAAGGTGTCGGGGTCGGGCGCGGACTGCTGCCAGTCGAGGAGGCGGGAGAGCCAACCGGGGCGGGTCGGGTCGACGCGCTCCTCGTCGCAGTCGGCGGCTTCGCCCGTGGTGTACGGGTTGCCGAGGGCGACCACGCCGGCCTCGGCGACGCGGTGCATCTGCCGGGTGCGGACGATGACTTCGGCGACATGCCCGTCGGGTGTGGCGACGGCGGTGTGCAGCGACTGGTAGAGGTTGAATTTCGGGACGGCGATGAAGTCCTTGAACTCGGAGACGACCGGGGTGAAGCAGGTGTGCAGTTCGCCGAGCACCCCGTAGCAGTCGGCGTTCTCCGCGACGAGGACGAGGATGCGCCCGAAGTCGGAGCCGCGCAGTTCGCCGCGGGTACGGGAGATGCGGTGGACGGAGACGAAGTGGCGCGGGCGGACGACCACTTCGGCGGCGATGCCGGCGTCGCGCAGGACGGCCCGTACGGAGTCGGCGATGGCGGGCAGCGGATCGTTCTCGCCGGCGTGGGCGGCGATGAGCGCGCGGGTCCGCTCGTACTCCTCGGGGTGCAGGATCGCGAAGACGAGGTCTTCCAGCTCGGTCTTGAGGGCCTGCACGCCGAGCCGTTCGGCGAGCGGGATGAGGACGTCGCGGGTGACCTTGGCGATGCGGGCCTGTTTGTCGGGGCGCATCACGCCGAGGGTGCGCATGTTGTGCAGCCGGTCGGCGAGTTTGATGGACATGACGCGGACGTCGTTGCCGGTGGCGACGAGCATCTTGCGGAAGGTCTCGGGCTCGGCGGCGGCGCCGTAGTCGATCTTCTCGACCTTGGTGACGCCGTCGACGATGAAACACACCTCGTCGCCGAACTCCGCGCGGACCTGTTCGAGGGTCACCTCGGTGTCCTCGACGGTGTCGTGGAGCAGGGAGGCCGTCAACGTGGTGGTCTCCGCGCCGAGTTCGGCGAGGATCAGGGTGACGGCGAGCGGGTGTGTGATGTACGGCTCACCGCTCTTGCGCATCTGGCCGCGGTGGGAGGTCTCCGCGAGGAGGTAGGCGCGCCGCAGGATGGACAGGTCGGCGTCCGGGTGGTGGGCACGGTGGGCCTCCGCGACGTGCCCGATGGCGTCGGGGAGCCGGTCGCGGGACGGGGGGCCGAGCAGGGCGGCGCGCCCGAGCCGACGCAGGTCAAGCCTGGTCCGGCTCCGTCTGCGCAGCTCAGGGCGCGCTTCGGGATGTGCTTCGGGGTTCGTGGCCTCTGCACTCATGGGAACCTCCGGCGGCTTCGACCGGCGGTGGTGGGCATGGGGTGAGCCCTCAGGGCCGGTGCCTGATGTTACCGACCCCACCACGTGGCGCAGTCCACCTCTCGCACAGCGTGAAACGGATCACCCATTAGAGGGAAGCTTCAGGCGAAAGCCGTTTCGGTGAGCCAGGCCGCCTCGAACTCGCCGGAGGCCACGATGACGGCCGGTCCGGTCATGTCGATCCGCCCGTCGGGGTGTTCGGTGATGAGCAGCGTGCCGCCGGGGAGGTCGACGGTGTACGTGACCGGCTGCCCGGTGACGGCCGGGTCGGCGCCGTCCCGCCGGATGGCGGCCACGGCGACGGCGCAGGCGCCGGTGCCGCAGGAGCGGGTCTCGCCGGAGCCGCGCTCGTGGACGCGCATGGCGACGTGCCGGGGGCCGCGGTCGACGACGAACTCGACATTGACCCCGGTGGGGTAGGCGGACGCCGGGCTGAACGGCGGGGCGGTGTACAGGGTCCCGGCGTCGTCGAGGCTTTCAACGAACGCCACGGCGTGCGGGTTCCCCATGTTCACGTTCCGGGCCGCCCAGGTGCGCTCGCCGACGGAGACGGTGACCTCGCCCTCGGGCAGGTCGGCGCGGCCCATGGACACGGTGACGTCGCCGGTCTTGTCCAAGTGCACGTGCTTGACGCCGCCGCGCGTGGCGACGGCGAGGTCGCCGGGTTCGACGTGGCCCGCGTGCTGGAGGTAGCGGGCGAAGACGCGGACGCCGTTGCCGCACATCTCGGCGATGGAGCCGTCGCTGTTGCGGTAGTCCATGAACCATTCGGCTTCGTCGGCCATGTGCGCGGCCTCGGGGTGGGCGGCGGACCGCACCACATGCAGCACTCCGTCCGCGCCGATGCCGGCCCGGCGGTCGCAGAGCTTGGCGACGGCGCCCTCGGGCAGCTCGATGGCGTTGTCCGGGTCCGGGACGATCACGAAGTCGTTCTCGGTCCCGTGGCCCTTGAGGAAGGAGAGGGTGCTGTGCGTCACCGGCCCATCGTAAAGGACGGGCGTCAGCGCAGCCGGGCCACCCGGTACACGGCGAGCGCCACGACGGCCAGCGCGACCAGCGCGTACAGCGCGACCATGCGCCAGTCGGGCCCGCGGCCGGTGCCCCGGGCCGGGAGCCCGGGCAGGGAGTACCCGACCCGGCGCGCGGCCATCATCCCCCAGCCGCCGGCGCAGCAGCTGATGAGGAAGCCGAGCATGGCGACCACGGCTCCGCCGTCGCCGAACTCGAAGGCGAGGGGGAACGCGAACATCAGCGAGCCGGCGGCGGCCAGCATCACGATGGGGGTGATCTGCCAGATGCGCAGGCGACGCTGCGGGCGCAGTTCGACCTCGAACTCGGGGCCGGTGGCGCCCTCGACCGCCGGGTCGGGGGCGTCCGGGCCGTCGGGGGTCAGGCGGGCGGGGTCGGCGGGCAGCCCGAGCACACCGGGAGCCCCGAGCACGCCGGCCGCGTCGGGCCCGGCGGACCGCCGGCCGGGTTCCTGTCGCGGTTGCGGGTGCGGTTCCTGTCGCGGCACCGGCCCGGAGGCAGGGTCCGGCGCGGGTCCGGCAGACTCCGCGGTCCCGCTGTGAAGCATCGGGTCCGCTTCTCGTCTGGTGTCGTCCCGCCCAGTGTCACGAGGGCCGGCCTCCATAGCCACGCGCCCTCCCCACTCGGACTTCGTACGCCGCTGTTCAGCAGTTTGATGATGGCACGGTCCAGAGCCCGAGACGGGCGCACGGGGCTTCCCGATGCCATCACGTGATCAGGCTGTGACCGCTCGTTCGACCAACGACTGCGCGAGTCCGGGGAGTTCCCCCCGGTCCGCGGCGGCTCCGCTGAGCCAGTGCACGCGCGGGTCCCGGCGGAACCAGGAGTCCTGGCGACGGGCGAAGCGCTTGGTGGCGCGGACCGTCTCGGCCCTCGCCTCGTCCTCGGTGCACTCGCCCGCGAGGGCGGCGAGCACCTGCTGGTACCCGAGCGCGCGGGAGGCCGTGATCCCGTCCCGCAGACCGTGCGCCTCCAGCGCCCGGACCTCGTCGACGAGTCCGGCGTCCCACATCCGGTCCACGCGCAGGGCGATGCGCTCGTCGAGTTCCGGCCGGGCCACGTCGACACCGATCTGGACGGTCTCGTAGACGGACTCGTGGCCGGGCAGGTTGGCGGTGTACGGCTGCCCGGTGATCTCGATGACCTCCAGGGCGCGGACGATCCGGCGGCCGTTGCTGGGCAGGATGGCGTGGGCCGCGTCGGGGTCGACGGCGGCGAGCCGGGCGTGCAGCGCGCCGGGACCGCGCAGGGTGAGCTCTTCCTCCAGCCGGGCCCGTACGGCCGGGTCGGTGCCGGGGAACTCCATGGCGTCGAGCGCGGCGCGGACGTACAGCCCGGAGCCTCCGACGAGGATCGGCGTGCGGCCCTCGGCGAGCAGCTTGTCGATCTCGGCGCGGGCGAGGCGCTGGTACTCGGCGACGCTCGCGGTCTCGGTGACGTCCCAGACGTCGAGGAGGTGGTGCGGAACGCCTTCGCGTTCCTCCGGCGTCAGCTTGGCGGTGCCGATGTCCATCCCCCGGTACAGCTGCATGGAGTCGGCGTTGACGACCTCCCCGCCGAAGTGGTGGGCCAGGGCTACGCCCAGGTCGGACTTTCCGGCCGCGGTGGGACCGACGACGGCGATGACCCGCGGGGCGGGGGCTGCATTCCTCACTGCCACAGTCTCGCAAACCCTGCGGCGGATACCCGATCGAGTGACGTGACGGGAGGGGGTCGGGGTCGTTGCCTTGGCGGGGTTCCGGGCCCGGCGCGCCCGGGATCGGCCGATCCGGCCACGGCGGAACTCCACTCGCACCAGTAACGTTTATGGGAGTAGACATGGGTGTTTTTGGCCGGTTTTTTGGCCGTAAGGATCAGGGTGCGACCGAAGAGGCCGTTCCGGAGACCCTGACGGCCACGCCCGAGGACGCGGAGGCCGTGGCGGCTGAGGGGGAGGTCCAGGCGGCGGAGGCCGTCGAGATCCCCAAGCAGCAGTCGGTGGAGGCGGCCGCGGACAGCGAGACCGGCGAGGGCGCCCGTACGTAGCCACCGGCGAAGGAAAAGGTGACCCATGGGCCTCCTGGACAATCTGAAGGCCAAGCTCGGGCCGGCCAAGGAGAAGGTCGGCGATCTCGCACAGCAGCACGAGGGCAGGATCGGCGAGGGTCTGGACAAGATGGCCAAGGTCGTGGACTCCAAGACCAAGGGCAAGTACAGCGGCCAGATCACGAGCGGCGCGAGCAAGGCCAAGGACGCCCTGGGCAAGATCGCCCACAAGGACGGTAGCGGCGGGTCGACGCCGCCGGCGGCTTCCTGACACGGCCGGTGAAGGGGTGCGGGGTCTTGACGGACCCCGCACCCCTTCCGCGTGCCCGGGGCCGCCGGGGTCGGCGCGTCCGGGGCCGCCGGGCGCGCTTCAGGACCGGTGCCGCCAAGCGGTTTTCAAAACCCGTGCCGCCGGGCGGGTTTCAGGACCAGGCGGCGACGAAGTAACCCACCCCGTACGGGGCGCCCTCGTACAGCAGCCGTCCGTCGAGCCCCGCGCCCTCCGCGGCGCCCGCGAGGACCTGCCAGGGTGCCCGCCCGGCGGCCTTGAGTTCGGCGGCGAGGGTCACGTCCAGGGCGGCGAGCGCGGCGGTGTCCGCGGCGCCGAGGGCCGTCGCGGCGGCGGCGTCGAACGGCTCGGCCCGCTCGTCGAGGTAGCCGGGCGCCTTCACGGTGCGGCAGGCGCTGCCGTCCCCCATGACGAGCAGGGCGACCCGGTCCGCCCGGCCGGCGAGGTCGCGGCCCGCGCGCAACGCCGCCCCCGCCTCCAGGGACTCTTCCACCGCCAGCCCCTCGACGGGCGCGGCGCCCCAGCGGGCGTGGTCCAGCAGCCAGGCGCCGACGACCAGGGTCGGTGGGAGCGTCCGTGTCGCGTCGTCGTCCGGGCCTTCGCCGAGCCGTACGCCGGCGTCGACCCCGAAGGCGTGGAACCCGCCCCGGCAGCCCGCGGGGTACGGACCGGCCTCCCCGGGTCCGCCGGCGCCGACGACGACCAGCAGGTCGGGGCGGGACGCGGCGAGCACGGCGAGCGCGTCGGAGCAGGCGGTGCGGGCACCGTCGAGTTCGGCGGCGGCCCCCGCGGCGACCTCCGGCACGAGGAGCGGCGGGGCGGGACAGACGGCGGCGGCTACGAGCATGATCCGCAGCCTAGCCGTCGCGGGGCGGGACGGGGTGGGTCGGCCGTACTCCGGCCGGAGGCCGCGGCGGTGGCGTTCGGCTGCCGCGCCGCGGCGCAAGCGGCCCCGGCTGCGCCGGGCTTTCCGGAGCTCCGCCCCGGGCCCCGCGCCTCAAACGCCGGCGAGGCCGAGTTTGCCCGGACCCACGCCTCGAACTCCGCCGGCTACCGCGGGGAACCCCCACGGGGCTGTCTTGGCCGCAGGGGTTGACCCCATCGAGCGGGACTGGGCGCGCGCGGCCCCGCCGAGGCCGAGTCGGCCCGTCGAGCCGGGTGTGGCGCGCGTCAGGCCGAGGGAGTCGCGCAGCCGGAGGTGGCCACCGGCAGGGGGGCCGGAACGCCCAGGGTGGGGATGCCGAGCATGACGCCGGCCGGCTGGGCCGGGGCGGCGTTGCGCTTCTCCCACGCGTCGCCGGCGCGCGTCCGTCGCACGGAGCGGGTGGGGCCCTCGGCCAGCAGGTGGTGCGGGGCGGCGTAGGTGACGTCGACGGTCACCACGTCACCGGGGCGAACCTCCTCGTCCGGCTTCGTGAAGTGCACGAGGCGGTTGTCGGGGGCGCGGCCGGAGAGCCGGTGGGTGGCGCCGTCCTTGCGGCCCTCCCCCTCGGCGACCATGACCTCCAGGGTGCGGCCGACCTGCTTCTTGTTCTCCTCCCAGGAGATCTCCTCCTGGAGGGCGACCAGGCGCATGTACCGCTCCTGGACGACTTCCTTGGGGATCTGCCCCGCCATCTCCGCCGCGGGGGTGCCGGGGCGCTTGGAGTACTGGAAGGTGAAGGCGTTCGCGAAGCGGGCCTCGCGCACCACGTGCATCGTCTGCTCGAAGTCCTCCTCGGTCTCACCGGGGAAGCCGACGATGATGTCGGTGGAGATCGCCGCGTGCGGGATGGCGGCGCGGACCTTCTCGATGATGCCGAGGAAGCGCTCCTGCCGGTACGAGCGGCGCATGGCCTTGAGGATCGGGTCGGAGCCGGACTGGAGCGGCATGTGCAGCTGCGGCATCACGTTCGGGGTCTCGGCCATCGCCGCGATCACGTCGTCCGTGAAGTCGCGCGGGTGCGGGGAGGTGAAGCGGACCCGCTCCAGACCCTCGATCTGCCCGCAGGCGCGCAGCAGCTTCGAGAACGCCTCGCGATCACCGAGGTCGGAGCCGTAGGCGTTGACGTTCTGGCCGAGCAGGGTGATCTCCGAGACGCCCTCGGCGACCAGGGCCTCCACCTCCGCGAGGATGTCGCCGGGGCGGCGGTCCTCCTCCTTGCCGCGCAGCGCGGGGACGATGCAGAAGGTGCAGGTGTTGTTGCAGCCGACGGAGATCGAGACCCAGGCGGCGTACGCGGACTCGCGGCGGGTCGGCAGCGTCGAGGGGAACGCCTCCAGCGACTCGGCGATCTCGACCTGCGCCTGTTCCTGGATGCGGGCCCGCTCCAGCAGGACGGGCAGCTTGCCGATGTTGTGGGTGCCGAAGACGACGTCGACCCACGGCGCCCGCCGGACGATGGTGTCCCGGTCCTTCTGCGCGAGGCAGCCGCCGACGGCGATCTGCATGCCGGGGCGCTTGGTCTTCATCGGGGCGAGCCGGCCGAGGTTCCCGTACAGCTTGTTGTCGGCGTTCTCGCGGACCGCGCAGGTGTTGAACACGACGACGTCGGCGTCGCCGTCGGAGCCTTCCGGCGCCCGCGTGTAGCCGGCGTCCTCCAGCAGACCGGAGAGTCGCTCGGAGTCGTGCACGTTCATCTGGCACCCGTAGGTGCGCACCTCGTAAGTTCCCTTGACGTCCACTGCCGTGCTCCGGTCGCTGCTGCTGGTCATGGAACAAGGGTAGGTGCTCCCCGGACGCCTCCGGCCCCGAGGGCGCCTGGGCCACCGGTCTTCCCCCTCCGTACGCCGCCGGGCCGTGACAGGACGCCGGGCGGGGTGGCAGGATCGCCGGCGTGCACCTCGTACCGCCCCGCGTGAGCCGGCGTCGCGCCCTGTGGGGCCTGGCGGCGCTGCTGGCCGTCCTCGCGCTCGCGGTGTGGTGGCTGAGGCCCTTCGGGGAGTCGGAACCGACGGGTGAGATCACCTTCAGCACGGGGGTGCCCACCGGGGTCTACCACCGTTACGGGGATCTGCTGCAACAGGCGCTCGCGACGGACATGCCCGGTATGAAGGTCCGGCTGGAGCCCAGCGAGGGATCGCAGCAGAACCTCCAGCGGGTGGCCGCCGGGGAGGCCGACTTCACCATCGCGACGGCGGACGCGGTCGCCAAGTACCGGCTCGACGGGAAGCCCGGCGCCGAGCGGCTGCGCGGCGTCGCGCGGCTCTACGACGACTACGCGCAGCTGGTGGTGCCCGCCGGGTCGCCGGTGCAGTCGGCGCGGGACCTCAAGGGCAAGCGGGTCGCGGTCGGCCAGCCCGGCTCCGGGGTGCGGCTCATCTCGGACCGGTTGCTGGCGGCGGCCCAGCTGGACCCGGCGAAGGACATCACCCCCGTGTCGATAGGCATCGACACCATGCCGGCGGAGTTGGAGGCGGGGCGGATCGACGCGTTCTTCTGGTCGGGCGGCCTGCCGACCACCGCGGTGCGCGAACTGTCCGAGCGGTTCGACATCCGGCTCGTGCAGTTGGGCGACCTCGTCGACCGGCTCCAGGGCAGCGGCACCCCCTCCCGCTACTACCGGTCGGCGGTGATGCCGCAGGACGCCTACACCCGCGCCCGCAACACGTCGTCGGTGGCCACGCTGGCGGTGCCGAACCTGTTGGTGACCAGGGACGACACCAGCCCCGACCTGACCGAGCGGTTCACCCGGACGGTGATCTCCAGCCGCGACCGGATCGGCCACGAGGTGCACGCCGCGCAACTGGTGGACCTGCGGACGGCGATCTACACCGATCCGCTGCCCCTGCACGAGGGCGCGGCGCGGTACTACCGCTCGGTCAAGCCGTAAGCGCCGTCGCCGGCCGCGCGCCCGTTCCGCTCAGAGCAGCATCGTCGCCGCGGCGGCCGCGCCGATCAGACCCGCGTCCGTGCCGAGCCGCGCCGGGACGACCTGGAGGTCCCGTACGAAGGACAGGGTCGCGTACGAGGCCAGGTGCCGCCGGATCGGCTCGAAGAGGGTGTCCCCCGAGGCGGCGACCCCGCCGCCGATGACGGTGATGTCGGTCTCCACGAGGGTGGCGGTGGCCGCGATGGCGGCGGCCAGGGCCCGGCCCGCGCGGTCGAACGCGGCGACGGCGACGGGATCGCCGGTCCGGGCGGCGGCGGCCACTCCCGCCGCGGAGGCGTCCTGGTCCCCGGTGGGGGTCCAGCCCTGGGCCAGGGCCCAACGGGCGATGGCCGTACCGGAGGCGAGGGATTCGACGCAGCCCCGGCCGCCGCAGACGCACGGCTCGCCGTCGAAGGCGACGCTGATGTGACCGATGTGACCGGCGTTGCCCGTGGGTCCGGGGTGGAGACGGTTGTTCAGGATGAGACCGCCGCCGACGCCGGTGGAGACCACCATGCACAGGGCGTCGGCGTGGCCGCGCGCGGCGCCCAGCCAGTGTTCGGCCGCCGTCATGGCCACCCCGTCGCCCGCCAGTACGGCCGGGATGCGGGCGCCGTGCGCCGCGAGCTCCGCCGAGACCCGGTCCAGGACCGGGAACCCACGCCAGGCCCCGATGTTGACCGGGCTGACGGTGCCGCGCGAGGTGTCGACCGGGCCGGCGCTGCCGACGCCACAGCGGACCACCGACGGCCACAGCGGGCTGCGCGCGAGGTCGGCGACGACTTCGGCGACCGCGGCCATCACCGCCTCGGCGTCGGTCCCGCGCGGAGTCGGTCGGCGGGTGGTGGCCGTCATCCCGCCGTCGGGGTGCACCAACGCGCCGGCGATCTTCGTCCCCCCGATGTCGATCGCCACGGTGAGCCCGTCGGCCGGGCCGGGGCCGGGGTACGCGGAGGGGACGGAGGGGGGAGTGGTCACGGCGGCGTTCTCCTGGAAGGGGTCGGGCATCAGTATGCGGTGGGGGCCGGCGCCGTACTGTCCCGGGGTTCCAGCCGGGGCGGCTCGCTCTCCCGTACCCGCGGCGGGCCCCCGGCCAGAACGGCGAGGAGTTCCTCCGCCGCGAGCCGGCCGAACGCCGCCGTGTCGCGGACGAGGGCGGTCAGCCGGGGGTGGGTGACCCGGCAGAGGGCCGAGTCGTCCCAGGCGACGAGGGAGAGCCGGGCGGGGACGGGAATCCCGAGTTCCGCGGCGACGGCGGCGCCGGCCACCGCCATCACGTCGTTGTCGTAGACGAGGGCGGTGGGCGGTCGCGGCCCGGCGAGCACCTTTCGGGTGGCCGCGGCGCCCTCGGCGTCGGAGTAGTCGGTCACCACCGATCGGACGTGGCCGGGGCCCAGCGCGTGCCGCTCGGACCAAGTGCGCAGCGAGGCCATCCGGCGGGCGGTGTGGGCGAGGGCGGGCAGTCCCGCGACGTGGGTGATCCGGCGGTGCCCGAGCCGGTGGAGGTGGTCCAGTACCTGGGCCATGGCCCCGGCGTCGTCCGCCCACACCGTGGACAGGGCGGCGGGCCGCCCCGCGGCGGTCGGCGGGGCGTTCGTCGGGCTCGTCGCCTTCGCCTTCGCCTTCGCTTTCGTCGTCGCCGTCGCCGTCGCCGTCGCCGTCGCCCCGACCATCACCGCGGGGAGGCCGAGGGCGGCCAGCAGCTCCGGGCGGGGGTCCCGGGTCCGCGGGTCCACGACGATCACACCGTCCACGCGCCGTTCCGCCCACCAGCGCCGGTAGACCGCGCACTCCGCGTCGACGTCGGCCACCACCTGGAACAGGAGCGCTATCCGCCCGGCCGCCAGCACCTCCTGTATGCCCGAGACGAGTTGGAGGAAGAACGACTCCACGCCGAGGGTGTGGGCGGGCCGCGCGAGGACCAGCCCGACCACACCGGCGCGCGCCCCGGACAGGGCGCGGGCCGCGCTGTTGGGCTGCCAGCCGAGTTCCTCGGCGACGTGCCGGACCCGGGCCCGGGTGTCCCGGGAGACGCCCGGCCGGTCGTTGAGCGCGAAGGAGACGGCGCTCTCCGACACCCCGGCCCGGCGGGCGATGTCCTTGATCGTGGGTCTACGGGCCATGGCCGACTCATCCTCCTGCGGTGGCGCGAACTGCGATGGCCGGACCGTACGCGATCCCGCCGCGGCGGGCCCCTTACCGAGGGGTAGTCCCAGTTCGCGGGCGAGGCCGGGTACCGGAGTTGTGTGCCGGGCGACCAAGTCGGCTCGGCCATAAGGCGGTTCAGGACACGTCGCACATACGGCGCGAATGGCCCCGTTGACGCCGCCGGGAACACCCGGCATTTTGCGGGGAGTCCGGCGCGTCCCCGCGAACCGGCCGCGCGCGACACCGCACACGCACCGCGCGTGGACGACGTCACCGGCACCGCCCGACCGCACCGCCTGCCTCCGCCCCCGCCCCCGCACCCGCACCCGCACCCGCACCCGACGCACCGTTCGAGGAGCCCGCCGTGCCCGAGTCCGGCAACAGCGCCGAGTCCCGTACGCCCGCCGTCCGCGCCACTCCCGCACGGCCGAGCCGGCGCGGGCTGCTCGCCGCCGGGGCCGCCTCCGGGGCGGTCGCCCTCCTGGGCGCGGGAGCCCCCGCCCGGGCCGACACCCCGGCCGCCCCGACGGGCCCGGCCGCCCCGACCTTGGCCCCGTACGCCTCCTACTGGTTCCCCGATTCGCTGCCCGACGGCGCCCCCGGGCCCGGGATCACCTGGCGCTCCCTCGCCGCGTGGACGCCCGCGTCCGACCCCGACCTGGCCCACAACGCCGCGACCGTTCCGCTCGTGCCCCGGTTCACCCCGGTGCCCCCGCATCCGGGCGCCCGCGCCGGCCAGGCCCGTATCTCCGCCCTGGTCTCCTTCGCGCCGACCGCGCGAAACCCGTCCCAGGGTTCCGCGACCGCCGACTACTACGCCCTGACCCACTGGGCGTACCTCGACGAGTTGGTGTTCTGGGGCGGCTCCGCCGGCGAGGGCATCGTGCTCGCACCGAACGCGCCCGTCGTCGACGCCGCCCACCGCAACGGCGTCCGGGTCCTCGGCAACGTCTTCCTGCCGCCCGTCGCGTACGGCGGTGACCTCCAGTGGACGCGGGACCTGGTGCGACGCGATACCGCGGGCCGGTTCCCGATCGCCCTCGCACTCGTCGAAGTGGCGCGCGCGTACGGCTTCGACGGCTGGTTCGTCAACGCCGAGACCGACGGCGGGGACAGCGCGCTCGCCGGCCGGATGCGGGAGTTCCTGCGCGCGCTGCGCGCCGCCGGTGAGCCGTACGGCCTGCGCATCACCTGGTACGACGCCATGAACAGCACGGGAAGGGTCGGCTGGCAGGGGGAACTGGACGCCCTCAACCAGGAGTTCTTCGAGGACCGGGCGGGTCGGGTCGCGGACACGATGTTCGTCGACTTCCGCTGGACCGCGCGTTCCCTGGCCGCGTCCGGCGCGCTTGCCGGCCGACTGGGTCGCTCCCCCTACGAGTTGTGGGCGGCCGTGGACACCGAGTCCCGGGGCTGGGACACGCCCGTCGACTGGGACGCCGTCATCCCCCGCGACCGCGACCACGTGGTCGGCTACGGCCTCTACCGGCCCGAGTGGACCCTCGGCCACCTCTCGGACCGCTCCCCCGGCGCCTTCCACCGGGCCGACGACCGCTTCTGGACGGGCGAGTCCCTCGATCCGGCCCGTCCCGCGCCCGAAACCGGCTGGCGGGCTCCGGCGACGGCCGTCGCGGACCGCTCGACCGTCGACGCGCTGCCCTTCGCCTGCGCCTTCAACACCGGGCACGGGTTGCGCTGGTACGAGGACGGGGAGGTCACCTCGGACGCGCCGTGGAACCATCTCGGGCTCCAGGACCGCCTTCCGGGGCGCCGCTGGGTCGTGGACACCGATGGGGAGCGCCCCGCCGTGACCCTGGACTTCGCCGACGCCTGGCGCGGTGGCTCCAGCCTGCTCGTGGCGGGCCGGCTCACCGCGCCGGTCGTCATCGGCCTGCACTCCACCCGGCTGCCCCTGTCCGGTCCCACCCTCGTGGAGCTGGTCCACTCGGCCGGGTCGGACCCGGTCACGGTGGAGGTCGGGATCGCCCTGCGCGAGCCGGCCGGGCCGGGGGAACCGGTCCCGTACACCTGGCTGACGGCCGTGACCCGCGGCGCCGGGCGGGGCTGGCTGCGGGCCCGGGCGGTGTTCGACGCGCCGCCGGGGACGACCGGGTACGGATGTGCCGTACGGATCACCTCGCGCGGAACCCTGCCCGTGCGCCGGCGGATCGGTGCCGTGTCGGTACGCGACACCACGCCGCGGCGGCCCCCGGCGACCCCGGCTGCCCTCGGGGTGGACGCCTCGGCCCGGCGGGACGGCACGGCCGAGCTCCGCCTCTCCTGGCGCCGGGCGGCCGGGCCGGTCCGGCACTACGAGCTGCACCGACGCCTGCCCGACGGCACCCGCCGCTTCCTCGGCGGCACCTGCGGCACGGCCCTGTACCTCCCCGACGTCACCCGCTGCGGCCGGGAGCGGGCGGCCGTGTTCGAGGTCCGGTCCGTCGACGAGCTGTACGCCGTCTCCGCCCCGGCCCGTACCGCCCTGGCGTGGGGTTGAGTATCAGGAGGCGTGCGGGGCGGTGCGCGGGACCGTGACCGTCACCCGCAGTCCGTGGGGCGGGTTCGTCTCGTAGGAGAGGGACCCGCCGCCCGAGGCGAGCAGCGCCCGGGAGATGGACAGTCCGAGGCCCGAGCCCTTGACGTTCTGGTGGCGCCCGCTGCGCCAGAAGCGGTCGCCGACCCGCTGGAGTTCCTCCTCGGTGAGGCCCGGTCCCCGGTCGGCGACGACGACCTGGACGGAGGTGCCCCGCGCGGTGACCGAGACCTCGACCTCCTCTCCCTCGGGGGTGAACTTGAGTGCGTTGTCGATGACGGCGTCCAGCGCGCTGGACAGTGCGATGGGATCGGCCCACCCGGTGACGGCGGCCGGAGCGGTCTCGGTCAGCCGTACGCCCTTCTCCTCGGCGTACGGCCGCCAGGCGGCGACCCGTTCGGACGCGAGCGCCCCGACATCGGTCAGGCTGATCTCGGCGGTGGCGTGCTCGGCCAGCGCGAGGTCCAGCAGGTCGTCCAGGACCTGGGTCAGGCGCTTGCCCTCGGTGCGTACGGAGGCGATCTCCTCGTTGCCCTCGGGCAGTTCGAGGGCGAGCAGCTCGATCCGCAGGAGCAGCGCGGCGAGCGGGTTGCGCAGTTGGTGGGAGGCGTCGGCGACGAACGCCCGCTGCTGCTCCAGTACGTCTTCCACGTTGTCGGCCATCTCGTTGAACGAGTGGGCCAGGCGTCGGAGTTCCGGTGGACCGCCGGCGGCCGCGACCCGGGAGTTCATCCGCCCGGTGGCGATGCCGTGGGCGGCGGCGTCGAGGGTGCGGACGGGTTTGAGCACCCAGCTGGTGAGCCGTAGGGCGGCCCCGAAGGCGAGGAGCATGGCGGCGGCGAGGCCGCCCGCGATCAGCAGCCAGCCCTGCAGGATGCGGGCGCGCAGCTGGTCGGTGGGCGATTCCGTGGCGACGACGGCCACGACGTCCCCGTCGAGGACGACCGGGGAGGCGACGAGCAGTTTCCCCTGGGTCTGCCAGGGCCACACCTGGCCCGGGTCGTGGCTGCGACGTCCGGCGAGGGCCTCCTCGAAGGCCGTGCGGCCCTCGCCGGACTCCGGGAGCTGCCACCAGCCGGGGGCGCGGGCCATGGCGTTGTCGTCGCGGTTGAAGATGCCGACGCGGATTCCGTACAGCGCCTGGTAGCGGGCCAGTTCCAGTTGGAGGGTCTCGCGGCGCTGTTCGACGCCGGGCGAGGCGGAGCCCTCGGCGTCGATGACGAACTGGGCGAGGGCGGCGAAGCGGGCACTGTCGTCGATCCGGTCGACGACCACGCGCTGCTGCTGGCCGGCGGCGAGACTGACGGCGAGCGGGAAGCCGAGCGCGAGCAGGACGCCCGCCATGAGGACGATGAGCAGGGGAAGCAGCCGGGCGCGCACGACAGGACCTTGCTAGGGGGCGGCCGGGGCGACGAGCCGGTAGCCCACCCCGCGGACGGTCTCGATGAGGGCGGGCATGCGCAGCTTGGAGCGCAGCGACGCGACATGGACTTCGAGGGTCCGCCCGGTGCCCTCCCAACTGGTACGCCACACCTCGCTGATGATCTGCTCGCGGCGGAAGACGACGCCGGGGCGCTGGGCGAGCAGTGCGAGCAGGTCGAACTCCTTGCGGGTGAGCGGGACGTCGGCGCCGTCCACGGTGACGCGGCGGGTGGGCAGTTCGATGGCCACGGGACCGAGCCGGACCACGGAGGGGGCGCCGTTCCCGGTGGCGGCGGCCTCCTCGGAGGCCCCCGTGCGGCGGGCGACGGCGTGGATGCGGGCGAGGAGCTCGCCGGTGTCGTAGGGCTTGACGACGTAGTCGTCGGCGCCCATGTTCAGGCCGTGGATGCGGGAGCGGACGTCGCCGCGCGCGGTCACCATGATGACGGGTGTGGCGGTGCGCTTGCGGATCTTGCCGCAGACCTCGTAGCCGTCCTGGTCGGGCAGGCCGAGGTCGAGCAGGATCACCCCGTAGGGGGAGGCGGCGGCCGGCGCGCCGGGCGGGAGCAGGGCGTGGAGGGCCTCCTCGCCGCTGCGGGCGTGGGTGACCTGGAAGCCGTGCCGGGCGAGGATCGCGGACAGCGCGGCGGCGACGTGGTCGTCGTCCTCGACGAGCAGAAGTCTCACGGGGTCCCCTTCCTCGATCGGTTTCCTCGATCGGTCCATGGCGCACGGCGTGGCCACCCTGCATCCACGCCGATGCAGACTGCCACGTCAAGCGGGTTCCGGTCTCGCGAGTCTTCCGTTATGCACCCGGTACGCGTACGGAGAGCGCGAACCCCGGTCGCCCACGGAGCGTATCCGGGCGAGGCCGGATCGTTATGCTCAATTCTCGCTCAGATGTGATGACGGTGTGAGCACCACGTCACTACTGTCCTCCCAACCGACGGAGGACGGAGCAAGAAGCCGATGAGCGGAGTATCAGTGACCAAGGACGTGCAGGACGCGGCGGGGGCCGCGGACGGCCTGGTCGTACTGAGCAACGTCAACAAGCACTTCGGCGCGCTGCACGTGCTTCAGAACATCGATCTGAGCATTGCCCGCGGTGAGGTCGTCGTGGTGATCGGTCCCTCGGGATCGGGCAAGTCCACGCTGTGCCGGACCATCAACCGGCTGGAGACGATCGATTCGGGGACCATCACGGTCGACGGCAAGGAACTGCCCTCCGAGGGCAGGGAACTGGCGCGGCTGCGGGCCGATGTCGGCATGGTCTTCCAGTCCTTCAACCTGTTCGCGCACAAGACGGTGCTGCAGAACGTGATGCTGGGACAGCTCAAGGTCCGCAAGGCGGACAAGGCGGCGGCGCTGGAGAAGGCGAAGTCGCTGCTGGACCGGGTGGGGGTCGGCTCGCAGGCGGACAAGTACCCGGCGCAGCTCTCCGGTGGTCAGCAGCAGCGCGTGGCGATCGCCCGGGCGCTGGCGATGGACCCGAAGGTGATGCTGTTCGACGAGCCGACGTCGGCGCTCGACCCCGAGATGATCAACGAGGTGCTGGAGGTCATGCAGCAGCTCGCCCGGGAGGGGATGACGATGGTCGTCGTCACGCACGAGATGGGCTTCGCCCGCTCCGCCGCCAACCGGGTCGTCTTCATGGCCGACGGCAAGATCGTCGAAGAGGCCACCCCGGAGCAGTTCTTCGCCAACCCGCGCAGCGACCGCGCCAAGGACTTCCTGTCGAAGATCCTGCACCACTGACGGTCCCGCTCTGGTAGTGATCCGGTGTCAGAACACCGCAACGACCGGGCGCGTCGGCTGATCACGTCACGGATCATGTCCCGCCCGGCGTTCAACCACGTCTCATCCGAGGGAAGTTCACGATGAAGGTTTACAAGGCCGGTGCGGCCGTCGCCGCGGCCGTCGCTCTCGCCCTGACCGCGACCGCCTGCGGCGGCGGCAGCGCCAAGTCCTCCGGTGACGGTGGTGCGTCCGGCGACTCCAAGAAGATCGTCATCGGCATCAAGTTCGACCAGCCGGGTGTGGGTCTCAAGACCCCGGACGGCAAGTTCACCGGTTTCGACGTCGATGTCGCGACGTACGTGGCCAAGGAGCTCGGCTACGAGCCGAACCAGATCCAGTTCAAGCAGGCCGTCAGCTCCGAGCGCGAGAACCTGATCGCCAACGGTGACGTCAAGCTGGTCGTCGCGAGCTACTCGATCAACGACAAGCGCAAGGAGAAGGTCGACTTCGCCGGCCCCTACCTCCTGGCCCACCAGGACCTGCTGGTCCGCGCCGACGACACCTCGATCACCAAGGCCGAGGACCTCAACAAGAAGAAGCTCTGCTCCGTCACCGGCTCCACCTCGGCGCAGAACGTCAAGACCAAGCTGGCCCCCGATGCCGACCTCCAGCAGTTCCCGGGCTACTCCGAGTGCCTCACCGGCCTGGAGAACAAGGCCGTGGACGCGCTGACCACGGACAACTCGATCCTGGCCGGTTACGCCGCGCAGGAGAAGAACAAGGGCAAGTTCAAGCTGGTCGGGCTGAACCTGAGCAACGAGAACTACGGCATCGGCCTCAAGAAGGGCGACAAGGACCTGCAGACCAAGGTCAACGCCGCGCTGAAGAAGATGGTCGCGGACGGCGCCTGGGACGCGGCCGTGAAGAAGAACTTCGGGCCGGCCGACTACAAGAACGAGCCTGCCCCGCAGATCACCGAAGGCAGCTGATTCCCCGGTGGGGAGCGTCGCCGCCCGCCTGCCGCGGGCGGCGGCGCGCCCCACCGGCCATCTCTGGGGAGAGCGCAGGGCAACGTGTTCGACTTTCTTGATTCCGGGCAGTACGACCTGCTCGGAGCCTTCTGGGTGACGGTTCAGCTCACCCTCTACTCGGCGGTGGGCTCCCTGGTGTGGGGCATCGTCCTGGCCGGGATACGGGTCAGCCCGGTCCCGCTGATGCGCGGCTTCGCCGCCGTGTACGTCAACGTGGTGCGCAACACCCCGCTGACCGTGCTGATCCTCGCCAGCTCGCTGGGTCTCAGCCAGACTCTGGGCATCAATCTCGGCGGCACCACCTTCAAGGAGACCGGCTTCCGGCTGGCCGTCCTCGCGCTGACCGCCTACACCGGCACCTTCGTCTGCGAGGCCATCCGCTCGGGCATCAACACGGTGCCCGTGGGCCAGGCCGAGGCCGCCCGCGCGCTGGGCCTGAGCTTCTTCCAGGTCCTCACGCTGATCGTGCTCCCCCAGGCCTTCCGGGCGGTGATCGCACCGCTCACGAACGTACTGATCGCCCTCACCAAGAACACCACGGTGGCGGCGGCCATCGGCGTGGCCGAAGCGGCCCTGCTGATGAAGGAAATGATCGAGAACGAGGCGGACGCGCTCTTCGCGGTCTTCGCGGTGTTCGCCTTCGGCTTCGTCGTACTGACCCTGCCCACCGGCCTGCTGCTGGGCTGGGTGGCCAAGCGAACGGCGGTGAAGCGATGAGTACCGTGCTGTATGACACACCCGGCCCGAAGGCCAAGGCACGCAACTGGATCTACTCCGCCGTCTTCGTCGTGCTGCTGGCCCTGGTCCTGTGGTGGGCGCTGGGTCTCATGGCGGACAAGCACCAGCTCGACGCCGAGAAGTGGAGCCCGTTCGTCACCGACGGGGAGGTCTGGACGACGTTCCTGATCCCCGGTCTGTTGGAGACGCTGAAGGCCGGTGTGATCGCCATGGTGATCGCGCTTCCGCTGGGCGCGCTGCTCGGTATCGGCCGGCTCTCCGACCACCGTTGGGTGCGGGTCCCGGTGGGCGCGGTCGTGGAGTTCTTCCGGGCCATCCCGGTCCTGATGCTGATGCTCTTCGGCTTCGCCCTGTACGTGAAGTTCTCCAACGTCGAGTCCGAGATCCGGCCGCTGTACGCGGTGGTCACCGGCCTGGTCCTCTACAACGCCTCGGTCATCGCCGAGATCGTCCGGGCCGGCATCCAGTCGCTGCCGCGCGGCCAGACGGACGCGGCCAAGGCGATCGGCATGCGCAAGGGCCAGACCATGGCGTACGTCCTCCTCCCGCAGGCCGTCACGGCCATGCTCCCGGCGCTGGTGAGCCAGCTCGTGGTGATCCTCAAGGACACCGCGATCGGCGGCGCGATCCTCGGTCTGGGCGAGCTGCTGTCGATGAACCGGCAGATCTCGGCGAACTACAGCAACACGATCCCGAGCCTCATCGTCATCGCGGTGCTGTACATCGCGGTGAACTACGCCCTCGCCTCGTCCGCCTCCTGGCTGGAGGCCCGGCTGCGGCAGTCGAAGAAGAGCACGGGCGCGGTCGTGGGCGTGGCGGAGGCGAGCGACCTGGCCACCGGGAACAACAGCGTGGGCTGATCGCCGGCCGCCGCGCGTTTGACACCGGCGGGGTAGCGATCCGCGAACCGTCCTACCGCTGACGGTAAGTCCGCTGATGCGAAGTCAGTCGTAGTGCGTAGCCTGTGTGGTGCGGCGGAACCCTCCGCCGCACCACACAGTGCTGTCCGGACCGGTGTCACTTGACGCAGGCACCTCCAGTCGGTTGCATACGTTGTGTGATCACATACCGGACATCGGGAGCCGCATCATGGACCCGGTGATCGTCGTCGGCGGGGGGCCCGTCGGGCTGTCGCTGTCCCTCGCCCTGGCCGGCCAAGGCGTGCCCTCCGTCGTACTGGACGAAGGGCCCGGCAAGGACGAGCCCCGACCGGCCCGTTCCGTCGTCCTGCACTCCGACACCGCGTCCATGGCGCACCGGCTCGGATGTACGACGCTGCGCGACGAGGGGACGTACTACGCGGCCTGGCGCACGATGCGGCGGGGCCGGGACTCGCAGCGGATCACCTTCGAGGACCACCCGGCGCCGCTGCACCTGCCGCAGCACGCCCTGACGCGCGGGCTGCGGGACGCGGCCGTCGCCGAGCCGCTGGTCCGGCTGGTCCCCGACACCCGGCTGGACGCCCTGGAGCAGGACGGCCGCGGGGTCACCGCCCACACCCGGGGCGCCGAGACCACCTGGTGGCGCGGCAGCCACCTGGTGGGCTGCGACGGAGCCCGCTCGACCGTACGCAAGCTGCTCGGCGTCCGCTTCCCCGGCCGGACCGCCGTCGAGCGGCACGCCGTGGCCGCCCTGCGCACCGAACTGCCCTGGCCCGGCGAGGCCTTGCTGCACCGCGGCGCGACGGGCGAGGTCACCGCCCGGCCGCTGCCCGACGGGGTGTGGCGGCTGGACTGGCTGCTTCCGCCGCGCGGGGGGCTCGTCACCCCGGACGCGCTCGTCACCCTGATCCGGGACACCCTGGCGGCGTGGTGCGGGGGCACGACTCCCCCGTACGACCTGATCGACACCGGCGTGCACACCCTGCACCACCGCCTCGCCCGGCGCTGGCGCGACGGCCGGGCCTTCCTCGCCGGGGACGCCGCGCACCTGTTGGGCGCGCTCGGCACGCAGGGGGTCGAGGAGGGGCTGCGGGACGCCGAGAACCTCGCCTGGAAGCTCGCGCTGGACTGGCACCAGGGAGCCTCCGAGGCGCTGCTGGACAGCTACGAGGACGAGCGGCGCAGGGCGGTGGCGGCCCGGCTGCGCGTCGCCGACCAGGCGCTGCCCGCCCTGCGCGGCGGGGGCGGGCTGCGCACCTACCTTCCCGGGGCGGCGCGTTCCGCCGAGAGCCTGCTCACCGAGGGCCACCTCGGCCGGGGCGCGTTGGGCGGGGAGCCGACGTACGCCCCGCCCGTGGCGGTACGGGAGGTGCCGACCGCCACCGAGCCCGGCGGCCCGGTGGCGAACGTACCGGTGACCGCGCCCGACGGGTCGACGGTGCCGCTGCGGGACCTGCTGGGGCGGGGCCGGCTGCTGGTGCTCCTGGTCGCGCCGGGCACCGGGGTGTGGGACCGGCGGCACTGGCTGGGCGCCGGGCTGATGCCCCGCCTCGCGGCGGCCGTCAGCGCCCTGCCCGTCCGGGCGGAACTCCTGGTGGCCGACGGCTACCCCGGCGCCCCGGCGCACACCGTGCTGCTCGTCCGACCCGACGGCCATCTGGCGGCGACCTTCGCCGGGGTCCGGCCGGCGGAACTGTACGAGGCGGCCGACGCCGTCCGCTGCGGTCCCCCGGCTCCGGCGGACGGCGTCGCGACCGCGCTGGAGGAGACGTCCACCACTCCCACGGGTGTGATCGATTGACCCCCTTGCCTTCTCGTGCTTCACTCGCGGTCATGACCGGCAACGACGTGCGCCTGTGGCGGAGGGTCCATATGGACCTGCTCCGCTACGCGGGCTGCGTGTGTCGCCCTTCCTGCTGATTCGCCTTTCCCTTCCGCGCGCCCCGTGACCCCGGGGTCCTGTAGTCCCGTGTCCTTCCGGGACCGGCGGCGCGCACCCGCGAACTCCCAGGACGGTCCATCCCCATGTCTGCGCCCACACACGCGCCCGCGCCGGCCACCCCGGCCGCCACCACCCCTACTCCTGCCACCACCGGCACCACCCCTGCCGCCTCCGCCGCACCGACGGCGGCGGAACTGCTCGCCTTCGCGCTCCGCGCCGCGGCCGACCCGGAACTCGTCGCCTCGCTCCCCCTGGATCCGGAGGGGCGTACGTGGATCCGGCTGGACGGTCCCCGGGGCAGCGAGGCCTGGCTGATCGGCTGGCCGCCGGGTACCGGCACCGGCTGGCACGACCACGCGGAATCGCGGGGCGCGTTCGCGACCGCCCGCGGGAAGCTCACCGAGCGCTCCCTGGCCGTGCGGCTGCCCTCGGAGGGCTGGCGCAGTCTGGAGCTGGCGCCGGACGTGGACCGCGGCCGGGGCGTCCCGGCGGGCGAGGGGCGCGGTTTCGGGGAGCACCACGTACACGAGGTGCTCAACGAGTCGCGGACCGAACACGCCGTCTCGGTGCACGCGTACTACCCGCCGCTCCCGCTGATCCGCCGCTACAGCCGCACCGGCCCGGTGCTCAGGCTGGAGCACGTCGAGCGACCGGCGGACTGGCAGTGAGCGGCGCGGCCCAGGGCATCGACGCCCTGATCGACCGGCTCCGTATGACGTACGCGCGCGTCTCACCGGACGAGGCCCACGCCGCCTCCCTGGAGGGGGCCCTGCTGGTCGACATCCGCTACCAGGCGCTGCGCGAGCGGGACGGGCTGATCCCGGGGGCCGTGGTCGTGGAGCGCAACGAGCTGGAGTGGCGGCTGGATCCCCAGGGCTCCCACCGCCTCCCCGAAGCCACCGGGCACGACCTGCGGGTGGTGGTGATCTGCAACGAGGGCTACGCCTCGACCTTGGCCGCGGCCTCCCTGCACGCGCTGGGTCTGCACCGCGCGACCGATCTGACGGGCGGCTTCCAGGCGTGGAAATCTGCCGGCCTGCCCGTCGTGCCACCGGAGGCCGTCAGCCCGCCTGAGGAGGTCGCCCCGCCGGAGGCTGTCGCGCGGGCATGATCTCGGACCGTGCCGACGCGGCTCCCGGAGCGCCGCCGGCGCGGACCGTCGACGCGCCCGGAGCCCGGGGCCCAGTCGCCGGGGGTCGGTCCCCGGGGTTCAGGCCCCGGGGTACTCCTCCCCGTCCTCGCCCTCGGATTCGAGCGCGCGGCGGACCACCCGTAGGGCCATGCCCTCCGGGTATCCCTTGCGCGCCAGCATCCCGGCGAGACGCCGTATCCGCTTGTCCCGCTCCAGGCCCCGGGTCGCCCGGAGCTTGCGCTCCACGAGCTCCCGGGCCGTCTGCTCCTCCTGCGTGGAGTCGAGTTGTTCCAGGGCCTCCTGGACGAGGGTGGCGTGGACCCCCTTGGTGCGCAGCTCCTGGGCGAGCGCCCGGCGGGCCAGGCCGCGGCCGCGGTGGCGGGACTCGACCCAGGCTCCGGCGAAGGCGGCGTCGTCGATCAGGCCCACCTCCTCGTACCGGGAGAGGACCTCCTGCGACACCTGCTCGGGGATGCCCCGCTTCTCCAGGGCGTCCGCGAGCTGGCGCCGGGTCCGCGGCATCCCGGTGAGCAGGCGCAAACAGATCGCCCGCGCCTGCTCCTCGGGGCTCTGGGGCGGCAGCTCCTGACGGCCTTCCCGGCCGCTCTCCCCGCCGCCCCTTTCCCGCTCCCGCACGGGTCAGCTCTTGGCCACGGCGGCCTTGGCCGTCGTCTTGGCCTTCGACGCGGGGGCGGGCACGGCCGCGGCGTCGGCGGCAGCCTCCGCACCGGCCTCCGCGGCGCCGGCGTCCTTGCGCACGCCCACGCCCAGCTTCTCCTTGATCTTCCGCTCGATCTCGTTGGCGAGATCCGGGTTGTCCTTGAGGAAGTTGCGGGCGTTCTCCTTGCCCTGACCGAGCTGGTCGCCCTCGTACGTGTACCAGGCGCCGGCCTTGCGGACGAAGCCGTGCTCCACGCCCATGTCGATCAGGCCGCCCTCACGGCTGATGCCCTGGCCGTAGAGGATGTCGAACTCGGCCTGCTTGAAGGGCGGCGCGACCTTGTTCTTGACGACCTTGACCCGGGTGCGGTTGCCGACCGCGTCGGTGCCGTCCTTGAGGGTCTCGATACGACGGATGTCCAGGCGCACGGAGGCGTAGAACTTCAGCGCGCGGCCACCGGTGGTGGTCTCGGGCGAGCCGAACATCACACCGATCTTCTCGCGGAGCTGGTTGATGAAGATCGCGGTGGTCTTGGACTGGTTGAGCGCACCGGTGATCTTGCGGAGCGCCTGGCTCATCAGGCGGGCCTGGAGACCCACGTGCGAGTCGCCCATCTCGCCCTCGATCTCGGCGCGGGGCACGAGCGCCGCGACGGAGTCGATGACGATCAGGTCGAGAGCGCCGGAGCGGACCAGCATGTCCACGATCTCCAGCGCCTGCTCGCCGGTGTCCGGCTGCGACAGGATGAGGTTGTCGGTGTCGACGCCGAGCGCCTTGGCGTACTCCGGGTCGAGCGCGTGCTCGGCGTCCACGAAGGCGACGGTGCCGCCGGCCTTCTGTGCGTTGGCCACGGCGTGGAGGGTCAGGGTCGTCTTACCGGAGGACTCCGGTCCGTACACCTCGATCACACGGCCGCGGGGCAGCCCGCCGACGCCGAGCGCGATGTCCAGCGCGGTCGACCCGGTGGGGATGACCTCGATGGGGTCGTTCGGCTTGTCGCCGAGGCGCATGACCGCACCCTTGCCGAATTGCCGTTCAATCTGTGCGAGCGCGGCGTCGAGAGCCTTCTCGCGGTCGGTGCCTGCCATGGGTTCCACCCGGTTTGCTTGAGTCGATCGCTTCACGCCATTGACGCTAACGCCTGCCACTGACAATGCGCTCCCACGCCCGGTTCGGCTGTGGATAACCCATGAGAATGCGTGTTCGATTTCCCTGTCAAGCCGACCACGCCGAGCACCCCCGAATGCCCGCTCTCGCCGCCGCGCGGGACCGGCAGGAGGTTACTGGCCGGGGGGGTCGGCCGGCATGAGCGCCAGGGTGGTGCCCCGCACGAACAGGGTTTTCTCGGGACTCGGCAGCACGGACCCACTCTCACAGGCCGGGGCCGGCCCGGTGGGGGTGGGCGGGCATGGGAACGGCACCTCCGGGGGAGGTGCCGGTGGGGCGCCGCCCCCGCGCGGGGGCGGTGGGGGTGGCGCGGGGGTCGGGGCTACGGCTTGGGCAGGGTGCAGCCGGGGCGGGTCAGGTCGATCTTGTTGCCGGCACCTATGCACGGGACGATGATGTAGGTCTCCTCGGCGTAGTTGATGCCCTCGCGGACCGTGACCACGCCGTTCTGGTCCACCTCGCACGGGTTGTTCTCCGTGCAGCGCTCACCGTTCTCGTTGCCCGTGTTGTTCACCGCGACGACCTTGCCGCTCGTGGTGTCGATCACCGGCGAGCCCGACGTACCGCCGATGGTGTTGCACGACGGGGTGTAGCGGACCGAGTCCTTCCAGGTCCAGGAGCCTTCCTTGAGGAGGTAGGCGAACCCGTCGACGTTGCAGCTGTAGGTGCGCTTCCAGTAACCCGAGACGACCTTGATCGCCGTCCCCTGTACCGGGTGGGCGTCGTCGAGGGTCAGCGCGCTGATGCCGTACTTGCTCTGGATCTGCGCGTACGTCGAGGTCAGCTGGTAGATCGAGATGTCGGTGTCGGTCATCGTCGCGTACGCGACCTTGCTCGCCCGCAGGGTCGCCACCTTGCCGCCGCTCGCGCCCAGCAGCGAGAACGAACGACTGGACGGCTGGTCCTTGATGACCTCGCCCGGCCCGGGGAAGCCCGTCTCCAGGCAGTGCCCGTTGGACAGGACGAGGGCGGGGTCGTTCGGCTGCGAGCCGGGGGCGCGCACGACGGACCCGGAGCAGTTGCTGAGCGCGACCGTTCCCGCGTAGCTGACGGTGACGGCCGGCGCCGCCTTGTCCGGCGCGGAGGCCGGTGCCTGCGGGGCCGCGTCCCGGGGCGCGGAGGCCACGGCCGGGGCCGCTCCCGCTCCGATCAGGAGCACGGAGAGCAGGGCGCCGGCGAGAGGCTTGTTCATGTGGGGGTTCCCCTCTGGTGACGATGCAACCGAAGATCCTTCGGTTGTCATGCGCATTGTTGGGAGGTCGAGCCCAACCCACAAGAGGGCATGGCCCGTTGGGGAAACCCGCTATCACCGGGGAAGTTGACCCCCCGCCGGCCGAAACCGCCCGCTCGACCATCCCCCGCATCGTCCCCAACTGCCCCAACAGGCCCATCCGGTCACGAACGGGGTGGTGAGCGGCATACCCGCCCCCATGGGTCCGCGGGCCGCCCCGGCCCCGAACTCCCCCCGGCCCATCGGTACTCTGCGGTGCCCCCGACGAACGAGGGCGCTCATTCCGCTTTGGAGGAACCATGGCCATCAAGAAGGCCACGATCCAGCAGCAGGTGGCCGAGGCCATCGCACAGATCAACCCGGCCGACCGGCCCATCGTCACGATCCAGGCCATCGCCGGCCCCAGCGTCTGGCTGATGAGCATGCTCGGTCTGATCGGCCAGATGTTCCTCACCTACTACTTCGTCACCGTGACCGAGCAGGCCGTGGTCCTCCACAAGGCGAGCCGGATGAGCAACCGGCCGCAGGAGATCGTCTTCGCCATACCGCCGGCCCAGGCCGTCGGCGCGGTCACCGAAGTCAAGCGGAACGCCCTCTGGAGCTCGTTCCGCTTCCAGCTCCCCGGCCAGGAGCGCCCGACCCGCATGAACGTGCACCGCATGTGGCGCAACGAGATGGACCAGGTCATCGGACTGCTGACGAGCCAGTCCCAGCCGGTCGCCTGACCCCGCACCCACCGGTGGCCGGATCCTGCCCCTCGGGGGCGGGGCCCGGCCACCACCCGTTTCGCGGGACAACCGGCGAAATCCTTTCGCGTGACAACCCAGGGTTGACACCCTTTCGACTGTCAACCTACGGTTGCGTCATGACGAACCCTCCCGTGGAACCCGTTCGCATGACCAGTCCGGTGCGCCTCGACGACCTGATCGAGGCGATCAAGAAGGTCCACCCCGACACCCTGGAGCAGCTCAGTGGCGCGGTCGTCGCCGCCGAGCACCTCGGCGATGTGGCGGACCACCTCATCGGCCACTTCGTCGACCAGGCCCGCCGCTCCGGCGCCTCCTGGACCGACATCGGCCGCAGCATGGGCGTCACCCGCCAGGCCGCCCAGAAACGCTTCGTCCCCAAGGGTGACAAGGGCGACGGCGCCGAGATCGACCCCAGCCAGGGCTTCGCGCGGTTCACCCCCCGCGCCCGCGGCGTCGTCGTGGCCTCACAGAACGAGGCCCGCGCCACCGGGAGCACCGAGATCCGCACCGAACACCTGGTGCTCGGTCTGCTGGCCGAGCCCGAGGGGCTGGCCGGACTCGTCCTGCACGCGCACCACGTCACGGACGACGCGGTACGCACCGCCGTCGCCGCGGTCCTGCCCGAGGCCGTCGCACCGGAGGAGCTGCCGGCCCTGACCCCCTTCGACGCCGGCGCGAAGAAGGCCCTGGAACTGACCTTCCGCGAGGCCCTGCGCATGGGTCACCCCTACGTCGGCACCGAGCACATCCTGCTCGCCCTGCTCGAACACGAAAACGGACAGGGCGTGCTCAGCGGCCTCGGTCTGGAGAAGAGCGCGGTGGAGGCGAGCGTCACCGACGCCCTGGCAGCCACCGTCGAAGGGATGCGGGAGGAGTAGCCGCAGGAGCGGTGGAAGCCGCAGAGGCGGGGGCCGGAGTACCCGACGCGGGAGAGGTGACGGAACCCGCGTCGGTCCCCCGGCCCCCGCCGTCGTCCCCGTCGACGCCCTCCGTCAGCTCGTAGCGCTTCACGTACGCGCCGAGGAACGCCTGGAGCGTGGCGACGGCCGGGATCGCGATGAGCGCCCCGACCGCTCCCAGCAGGGCGGTGCCCGCGATGACCGAGCCGAAGGCGACCGCCGGATGGATGTCCACCGTCTTCGCGGTCAGCTTGGGCTGGAGCACGTAGTTCTCGAACTGCTGGTAGATCACCACGAATCCGAGCACGTACAGCGCGTACCACGGGTCGACCGTGAAGGCGATCAGCATGGGCAGCGCACCCGCCAGGTAGGTGCCGATGGTGGGGACGAACTGCGACACCAGCCCCACCCACACCGCCAGCGCGGGCGCGTACGGCACGTCGAGGACGGCGAACACCACGTAGTGGGCGACGCCCGAGATCAGGGCCATCAGTCCGCGCGAGTAGAGGTAGCCGCCCGTCTTCGCGACGGCGATCTCCCAGGCGCGCAGCACCTCCGACTGCTTGGCGGGCGGCAGCACGGAGCACAGCGCGCGCCGCAGCCGCGGGCCGTCGGCGGCGAAGTAGAAGGAGAACAGCCCGATGGTCAGCAGCTTGAACAGGCCGCCGAGCACGGTGGCGGACACGTCGAGCACTCCGCTCGCGCTGTTGCGCACGTACTTCTGCAGCCAGTCCGAGTGCAGCAGGCTGTCCTGGATCTCCAGCCGGGACAGATCCGTGTGGAACGTCGCGTTGACCGTTCTGATCACGGAGTCGAGGTAGCGCGGGAAGCCCTCCACCATGTCGACGATCTGCCCGGCGAGCATCGAACCGAGCAGCGCCACGAATCCGGCGGCGGCCACGAACACCCCGAGGAACACCAGGAAGGTGGCGAGTCCGCGGCGCATGCCGCGGGCCGCCATCCGGGATACCGCGGGTTCGACGGCGAGCGCGAGGAAGAAGGCGATCAGGATGTTGACGAGCAGCCCGATCAGCTGGTGGAAGGCCCAGCTGCCGAGCTGGAAGCAGGCGACGAGAGCCAGTACGAGGATCACCGCGCGGGGCAGCCAGCGCGGCATCCGGGCCCCGGGCTCCGCCGCCGCGGTCGCGCCGGTGGCCCCCGCCGACGGCTCGGGGGTCCGGGGCGACGGGGTAGCCGCGGGCTCGGGGTGTCCGGCGGGCTCGGCGTGCTCGGGCTGATCGGCGTGCTCGGTCGGGAGGGGGGTCGTCTCTTCAGTCGCTGCCACGCACCCCAGTCTGACCCACCCGGCACGGCGACGGACGGGCCGGGCAGCCGGTCAGCGCCGCGAGGCGGGCACGTCCATCGCCGAACACACCGCACGCCAGACGTCCTTGGCCTCCCAGCCCGCTTCCAGCGCCTGGTACACGGTACGTCCGCCGAGCTCCGTCATGACGTGGTCCCGCGCGAAGGAGTCCGCGTAGGCCGCCCCGAAGTGCTCGGCCATCCGCTCCCAGAAAATCGTCAACCGCATGCCACCAGTATCGCGCCCCGGAGAGTGCACCGGCCGCGTTCGCACCCCCGGCCCCGCGTCCGGCGCCCTACGGTTCCCGCATGCCTGGAGACGAAGCCGCGTCGGCCGCGCCGACCCCGCTCGCCCGCGCCGAGCGGTTCATCTGGCTCACCGCGCGGGTGCTGGAGCAGCACCGGTTCGCGTTCCACTTCCTCGGCGGCGACGCCGACGCCGTGGACCGCGCCCTCGGCGCGTACCTGGGCGCCGACGGAGGCTACGGGCACGCGCTCGACCCCGAACTGCGCGGACCGCTGAGCCGGCCGCTGCACGCCGCGTACGCCCTGCGGGTGCTGGACGCCCTCGGCCGCTGCGGGGGCCGGCGGGTGGAGCTCCTCTGCGCGCACCTGACGTCGGTGTCCACCCCCGACGGCGCCCTCCCGGTGGTGTCCGCCGCCCCGGCCGACCATCCGACGCTCCCCTACGACCCGGTGCGGGACGACGCGTCGAGCACGCTGGAGACCACCGGCCCGGTCGTCGGCGCGCTGCACCGCAACCGGGTCTGGCACGCGTGGCTGTTCCGGGCCACCGAATTCTGCTGGAACCGGGTCGAGACGCTGCGCCACTGGCACCCGGCCGAGGTGCGGGGCGCGGTGGCGTTCCTCGACGGCGTCCCCGACCGCGGCCGGGCGGCGGCGGCCGCGGACCGGCTGGGTCGGCTGGTGCGCGAGCGGCGCTTGGTGGTGCTGGATCCGGCGCGCCGGGCCGAGTACCCGACGGAGCCGGGGTACCCGCCGGGCGGGCAACTGTTCCCGTACGACGTCGCGGGCCGCCCCGAGTCGTGGGCGCGCGGCTGGTTCACCGACGCGGAGATGAGCCGGTCCCTGGACTTCCTCGCCGCCCGGCAGCAGCCGGACGGGGGCTGGCCGGTGCCCCGCCGCGCCGCCCGGGCGCCGGGCAGCACCCTGGAGCGGCGCCCGATCGCCACCCTGGAGGCGCTCCTCACCCTCCGCGCCTACGGCCGCCCGCTGACCTGACCCTTACGGCTGCCCCACGGCTAACCGCCTATGGCGCGCAGCCCGGCCGTGACCAGGACCGCCGCGCCGACCACGACGAGGAACGGGGCGCGCAGCAGCAGGGCGACGGCGGCGGCGGCCAGTCCGGCGGCGCGGGCGTCGAGCACCAGCTCGTGGCCGGTGCTGAACGTCTGCTGGGCGGTGAGGGCGGCGAGCAGGGCGACGGGCAGCAGCGCGGACAGCTTGCGCACGCCCGGCCGCTCCAGCGCCCCGGCGGGCACGAGCAGCCCGGCGAGCTTGACGGCGTAGCAGCCGATGACGGTCAGCCCGATGGCGATCCAGACGTTCACGAGCGGCGTCCCTTCAGCCACAGCACGGCGGGGGCGGCCAGCGCGGCGATCAGCACGGGCACCCCGGCGGGCAGTATCGGCAACAGGCCGAGTCCGAGGACCAGCGCGAGGCCGGCGACGGCCCGTTCGGTGGAGCTCTTCAGCATCGGGGCGAGCAGGGCGAGGAAGACGGCGGGGCCGGCCGCGTCCAGGCCCCATACGGTGGTGTCGCCGATGGCCTCGGCACCGAGCGCGCCGAGCAGGGTGGTGACGTTCCACAGGACGTACAGGGTCAGCCCGGTCACGGTGAACCCGAGCCGCGCCGATTTGCGGCCGGGCTGGGCGAGGGCGACGGCGGTCGTCTCGTCGATGACCCAGTGCGCGGCGAGCGGCCGGACGGGCTTGGGCAGGGCGAGCAGCTGGGAGAGCCGCAGCCCGTAGAAGGCGTTGCGGGTCCCGAGGAAGAAGGCACCGGCGGCGGCGGTGAACGGGTTGCCGCCCGCGGCGAGGGCGCCGACCAGCGCGAACTGCGAGGCGCCGGTGAAGACGAGCAGGCTCAGCACGCACGCCTGGAGCACGCTCGCCCCGGATCCGGCGGCGGTCACCCCGAACGCGAATCCCGACAGGCCGACGGCCACCCCGACGCCGAGGGCGTCCCGTACGACGGCGGCGCGCGGCCGCTCGACGACCCCCTGGGGGGTCTCTCGCATCACCATCTGATCTTCTCCCACGCCCCGACGCTATGCGGGAGGCCGGGGAGCGGTCTTGTACGTTCTTGCGCGTACATTCTTGCGCGCCCGGTGCGCTTCGGCGGGGCGGGCCCGCCCGGCCTCAGCCGCTGCGCCTGCGCTCCCGCCGGTAGGCGCCCGGCGGGACCCCGACGATCCGGGTGAAGTGCCGGTTCAGATGCGGCTGGTCGGTGAAACCGACGGCGACGGCCGCCTCCGCAGGCGGGGTGCCCGCGTCCAGCAGCCGGCGGGCCCGGCGCACCCGGGTGTCGGTCAGCCAGGTGTGCGGCGGCATCCCGTAGCGCTCGCGGAAGGCCCGCAGCAGGGCGAACGGGCTGGTCCCCAGCTCCGCCGCGAGCTGCTCCAGCGACGGCGGCCCCGCGATCCGTTCCTCCAGTACGGCCTTGGCCCGCTCCGCGTCGGCGCCGCCCGCGCGCCGTACCGTACGGGCGGGCAGCGGTCCGGCGTGCCGGGTCAGCATCCGCGCCACGACGCCCCGCAGCAGCGTGTCGGCGGCCAGCGCGTTCCCGGCCTCGGCGGCCCGGTGCACCTCGGCGATCATCCGTGAGGCGTGCGGGTCGGGGACCATGTCGGCGGTGAAGCCGGGGGTGCCGCGCACCGTGCCGATCTCGGCGGCGACCTCGGTGATCAGCGCGCGGGACGGGTAGAGGGTGGCGTACGCCCAGCCCTCGGGGACCCCGGCGCGGGCGGTGTGCGCCACCTCCGGGTTGATCAGGACCACACTGCCCGGCCCGGCGCGCAGGATGCCGGCCGGCAGGCCGATCTCCTCGACGCCGCCGGTGACGGCCGCGATGACGTACCCGTCATGGGCGTGGCGCGGGAAGGTGTGGCGTACGTAGTGGGCGCGCAGCAGGTCCAACCCCGGCAGCTCCGGGTACTGCCAGTGCCGCGCCCACTCCCGGCGGCCGTCGTCCGTCCCCATTCCCCCATTCTGCGCCCCGGCCCGTCGGCGCGTTTGCGCAGGTCCGGCCCGTTGTCAGTGGCCGGGTGCACGATGGGTGCATGTCCGGTAGCGCGCTCGACTCGTTCTCCCCCGCGACCCGCTCGTGGTTCTCGGGGGCCTTCGTGATGCCCACCGCCGCGCAGGAGGGGGCCTGGCGGGCGATCGGTGCGGGCTCGGACGTCCTGGTCGTGGCGCCCACCGGCTCCGGCAAGACCCTGGCGGCGTTCCTCGCGGCCCTCGACCAGTTGGCGTCCACCCCGCCGCCGGCCGAGCCGAAGAAGCGCTGCCGGGTGCTGTACGTGTCACCGCTCAAAGCGCTGGCCGTGGACGTGGAACGCAATCTGCGCAGCCCGCTGACCGGCATCCGGCAGGAGTCGGTCCGGTCGGGCCTGCCCGAGCCGGACATCCGCGTCGGCATCCGCTCCGGTGACACCCCGCCCGCCGAGCGCCGGGCGCTGGTGACCCGCCCGCCGGACATCCTGATCACCACGCCGGAATCGCTGTTCCTGATGTTGACGTCGGCGGCGCGCGATGCCCTCGCCGGGGTGGAGACGGTGATCCTGGACGAGGTGCACGCCGTCGCGGGCACCAAGCGCGGCGCGCACCTGGCGCTGTCGCTGGAGCGGCTGGACGAGCTGCTGCCCCGGCCGGCCCGCCGGATCGGCCTGTCGGCGACGGTCCGGCCGGTGGACGAGGTGGCCCGGTACCTCGCGCCGCGCGGCAAGGTGGAGATCGTCCAGCCGCCGTCGGCGAAGGAGTTCGACCTGTCGGTGGTCGTCCCCGTCGAGGACATGGGCGAGTTGGGCGGCTCTCCCGCGACGGAGGGGCGGGAGGGCGGGGACAAGCCCTCCATCTGGCCGCATGTGGAGGAGCGGATCGCGGATCTGGTGCAGGCCCACCGGTCCACGATCGTGTTCGCCAACTCCCGGCGGCTCGCGGAGCGGCTGTGCAACCGGCTCAACGAGATCGCGTACGAGCGGGCGATGGGCGAGAAGCTGCCCGAGGGGTCGGTGCCGGCGGAGATCATGGCGCAGTCGGGCGCCGCGCGGGGCGCGCCGCCGCTGCTGGCCCGCGCGCACCACGGCTCGGTGTCCAAGGAGCAGCGGGCGCTGGTCGAGGAGGACTTGAAGGCCGGCCGACTGCCGGCCGTGGTGGCGACGTCCAGCCTGGAGCTGGGCATCGACATGGGTGCGGTGGACCTGGTGGTGCAGGTGGAGTCGCCTCCGTCGGTGGCCTCGGGGCTGCAACGCGTCGGCCGGGCCGGCCACCAGGTCGGCGCGGTCTCCACCGGCGTGGTGTTCCCCAAGTACCGGGGGGACCTGGTGCAGGCGGCCGTGGTGACCGAGCGGATGCGCACGGGCTCGATCGAGTCCCTGCGCATCCCCTCCAACCCGCTGGACGTACTGGCCCAGCAGTTGGTCGCGATGACCGCGATGGACACCTGGCAACTGGACGACCTGCTGGCCCTGGTGCGGCGGGCGGCGCCCTTCGCGGCGTTGCCGGAGTCGGCGTTCACCTCCGTGCTGGACATGCTCGCGGGCCGTTACCCGTCGGACGCCTTCGCCGAGCTCAGACCCCGTGTCGTGTGGGACCGGGTGGCGGGCACGATCACCGGCCGGCCGGGTGCCCAGCGCCTCGCGGTGACCTCGGGCGGAACGATCCCTGACCGCGGCCTCTTCGGCGTCTTCCTCGCGGGGGCCGACCCCAAGAAGGGCGGCGGCCGGGTCGGCGAGCTCGACGAGGAGATGGTCTACGAGTCCCGGGTGGGGGACGTGTTCACGCTGGGCACCAGCTCCTGGCGCATCGAGGACATCACCCGTGACCGCGTGCTGGTCTCCCCGGCGCCCGGGGTGCCCGGGCGGTTGCCGTTCTGGAAGGGCGACCAGTTGGGCCGCCCGCTCGAACTGGGTCGCGCGGTCGGCGCGTTCCTGCGCGAGCTCGGCGGCCTCACCGACGAGGACGCCCGGCTGCGGCTGCTGGCGGCCGGGCTCGACGCCTGGGCCGCGGAGAACGTGCTCGCCTACCTCGCCGAACAGCGGGAGGCCTGCGGCCACGTGCCGGACGACCGGACGATCGTGGTCGAGCGGTTCCGCGACGAGCTGGGCGACTGGCGGGTCGTCGTCCACTCGCCGTTCGGCGCGCAGGTGCACGCGCCGTGGGCGCTGGCCCTCGGCGCCCGCCTCGCCGAGCGGTACGGGATGGACGCCCAGGTGATGCACGCGGACGACGGCATCGTGCTGCGCCTTCCGGACGCGGACCTGCTCTCCATGGACCTGCTCGACCACGATCCGCTGCATCAGGACGCGGCCGCTTCCGCGCGGTCCTTCGAGTTCGATGACGAACAGGCCCCGTTGGGCGCGGCGGACGTCGCCTTCGACCACGGCGACGTCCAGCAGATCGTCACCGACCAGGTCGGCGGATCGGCCCTGTTCGCCTCCCGGTTCCGCGAGTGCGCGGCGCGCGCCCTGCTGCTGCCGCGCCGCAACCCGGGCAAGCGCACACCTTTGTGGCAGCAGCGCCAGCGGGCCTCCCAACTGCTCCAGGTGGCGTCCGAGTTCGGCTCCTTCCCGATCGTGCTGGAGGCCGTACGGGAATGCCTCCAGGACGTCTTCGACGTGCCGGGGCTGACGGAACTGATGGGGGACATCGAGGCGCGCCGGGTCCGGCTGGTCGAGGTCACCACCCCCGAGCCGTCCCCGTTCGCGCGCTCGCTGCTGTTCGGCTACGTCGCCCAGTTCCTCTACGAGGGGGACTCGCCGCTGGCCGAGCGCAGGGCGGCGGCGCTGTCGCTGGACTCCCGACTGCTGGCGGAGCTGCTCGGCCAGGCGGAACTGCGGGAACTGTTGGACGCCGAGGTCCTGGCGGAGTTGGAGCGCGAGCTCCAGTGGCTGACCGAGGACCGCCGGGCCAAGGACGCCGAGTCGGTGGCGGACCTGCTGCGCATGCTGGGCCCGCTGACCGAGGCCGAGTTGGCTGAGCGCGGCGCGGAGCCGTCGTGGGCCGCTGAACTCGCCGCCGCCCGGCGGGCGATCCGGGTCCGGGTCGGCGGCGCCGACCACTGGGCGGCGATCGAGGACGCGGGGCGGTTGCGGGACGCGCTCGGCACCGCGCTGCCGGTCGGCGTCCCGGAGGCGTTCACCGAACCGGTGAAGGACCCGCTCGGAGACCTCCTGGCCCGCTACGCCCGCACCCACGGGCCGTTCACCACCACGGCCGTGGCCGACCGCTTCGGCCTGGGCACGGCGGTCACCGAAGGGGCCCTGCACCGGCTGGCGGCGGCGGGCCGGGTGGTCCAAGGGGAGTTCCACCCGGCGGGGATCGGACAGGAGTGGTGCGACGCGGCGGTGTTGCGCAGACTGCGCCGCCGCTCGCTCGCGGCCCTGCGCCAGGAGCTGGAGCCGGTGCCCCCGGCCTCGCTGGCGACGTTCCTGCCGCAGTGGCAGCACCTGGGCGGCGCCCTGCGCGGGATCGACGGCCTGGCCCGGGCGATCGAGCAGTTGCAAGGCGCTCCGGTGCCGGCCTCGGCCCTGGAACGCCTGATCCTGCCCTCGCGCGTCTCGGGGTACTCCCCCGCCCTGCTGGACGAGCTGACCACGACGGGCGAGGTGATCTGGGCCGGCGCCGGAGCGCTCCCGGGCAAGGACGGCTGGGTTTCCCTCTACCTCGCGGAGGCGGCCCCCCTGCTGCTGCCACCGGCCCATCCGCTGGAGACGACGCCGTTGCACCAGGCGATCCTCGACACCCTCTCGGGCGGGTACGGACTGTTCTTCCGCCAAGTGGTGGAGTCGGTGCGGGCGAAGTGGCCGGAGGCGTCCGACCTCCAACTGTCCGAGGCGCTCTGGGACCTGGCCTGGTCCGGGCGGCTGACGAACGACACCCTGGCCCCGCTGCGCTCCCTGCTGGGTTCGGGCCGCACCGCGGGTGCCACCGCGCACCGCGCGCGGCGCACCGTGCCACGCGGTCGCTACGGCACCCTCAGCGCGACGGTGTCCCGCACCGGGCCGCCCACGGTCTCCGGCCGCTGGTCGCTGCTGCCCGGACAGGCCCCGGACCCGACCCACCGGGCGCACGCCCTGGCCCGGACGCTGCTGGACCGGCACGGCGTGGTGACGCGGGGCGCGGTGGCCGCGGAGGGAGTGGAGGGCGGTTTCAGCGCCGTCTACCGGGTGCTGTCGGCGTTCGAGGACAGCGGGCAGGCCCGGCGGGGCTACGTCGTCGAGGGCCTGGGCGCGGCCCAGTTCGCGATGGACGGTGCGGTGGACCGGTTGCGGGCGGCGGAGCGGACCCCGCCGCCGCTGGCCGCCGTGGTGCTGGCCGCCGCCGACCCGGCCAACGCGTACGGCGCGGCCCTGCCCTGGCCGGAGCCGCCGGCCGGTGCCACGCACAAGCCGGGCCGCAAGGCGGGTTCCCTGGTGGTGCTGGTCGACGGGGAACTCGTGCTGTATCTGGAGCGCGGCGGCAAGACCCTGCTGGCGTGGCCCGAGGCGGATGATCCGCGCCTGGAGGCGGCCGTGGCGTCGCTCGCGGCGGCCTGCCGTGCCGGCACGGTCCCGCCCCTGACGGTCGAACGGATCAACGCGACGCCCGCGCTGACCGCCGTACCGGGGCGCACGCTGGAGGCGGCGGGCTTCCACGCCACCCCGCGGGGCCTGCGCCTGAGACCGTGACGGCGGCCGGCCCGGGCCGCCCCCCGCGGCCGGTTCCGGGCCGACCATTCCGCTTATGTTGCGCTTATGTCCTGAGCCCGTCACGAAGACCGCCGGGGGCCTGACCGGCGCTCGACCCGCCCCTAAGATCACCAGAGGCATCGGGATTGACGATGCGCAGTCAAACGTATAGTCCATGGGGGACCTGAGAAGTGAGCACCACAACCATGCGCAGGACCGCACTCGGCACCATCGGCCTGGCGGTCACCGCCACCCTGACGCTGAGCGGCTGCAAGAGCGGCAACGAGGACGCGGCCCCGGTGGCGCCCAGCTCGGCCGCGGCCGGCTCGCCCACGGCCTCCTCGCCCGCGGGCGGTTACGCCGAACCCAGCACCGCCGCCAGCCCGTCGTCCGCCGGCAGCGCGGCACCGGCCGGCGCCGGGGGCACGGCCAAGCCGGGGCAAAGCTTCAAGATCGGCGAGACGGCGACCGTCCCGTTCACCTACGGAACCACCACCAGCGGCACGATCGCCCTCACCGTCACCTCCGTCGAGCAGGGCCAGGCGGCAGACCTGGACTCGCTGAAGCTCGGTGACAAGGTGAAGGGGATGATCCCCTACTACGTCCACTACACGGTCAAGAACGTCGGCACCACCGACCTCGCGTACGCCTCGGTCGGCCACATGAAGGGCCTGCTTCCGGACGGCAGCGAGGCGAGCGGCGTGTCGGTCATCGGCACGTTCGAGAAGTGCAAGGACGAATCGCTGCCCAAGGGCTTCACCAACGGCCAGTCGCAGACCAACTGCGTGATCGCCCTGGCGCCCTCGGCCCAGGTCAAGGTGGTCGGCGGAGAGTACTGGGGGGAGCCGTACAGCACGGTGGGCAAGAAGGCCCTCACCTGGAAGTAGTACGGCACCCTGCCCGAGAGGCCCCCGCGCGGAGACCCCGCCGCGGGGGCTTCGGCCCTTTCACGGCACCGCCGCCCGGCGCCCGGCGCGACAATGGGGCCATGCCCGAAGGAGACAGCGTCTGGCGCGCCGCCGCCCGGCTGCACGCCGCCCTGGCCGGCCGCGAGATCACCCGCAGCGACCTGCGCGTCCCCCGCCTCGCCACCGTGGATCTCACCGGCCGCACCACCTTGAACGTGATCCCGCGCGGCAAACACCTGCTCACCCGCATCGACGGCGACGGCGGCCTCACCCTCCACAGCCACCTGCGCATGGACGGCGCCTGGCACGTCTTCCCCACCGGGCGGAAGTGGCACGGCGGCCCCGTCCACGAGATCCGCGCCATCCTGGGCACCGCCTCCGACACCGCCGTCGGCTACCGCCTCCCCGTCCTGGAACTCCTGCGCACCGCCGACGAGGCCAAGGTCGTCGGCCACCTGGGACCCGACCTCCTCGGCCCCGACTGGGACGCCGACAAAGCCGCGGCGAACCTGCTCGCCACCCCCGAACGCCCCCTCGGCGAAGCCCTGCTCGACCAGCGCAACCTCGCGGGCATCGGCAACGTGTACATGTGCGAGCTCTGCTTCCTCGCCCAGGTCACCCCGTGGACCCCGGTCGGCGGGCTGCCCGACCCCGAGGTCACCGCCGTCCGCCTGGTCGGTGCCGCCCAACGGCTCCTCGCGGCCAACATCGGCGCCGGCGAGACCCGCAACACCACCGGCAGCCGCCGTCGGGGCCAGGCCCTCTTCGTCTACGGCCGGGCCCCACGCCCCTGCCTGCGCTGCGGCACCCCGGTACGCCGCGTCGTGAAGGAAGACCGCCCCACGTACTGGTGTCCCCGCTGCCAATCCGGGCCCACCCCGTAGTTGACGCTCCGTCAGACGCGGTCGTACCGTCCGGACATGCCCACAGCCCCGTACGACCTCACCGGCCGCACCGCGCTCGTCACCGGCGCCGCGAGCGGGATCGGCCGCGCCACCGCCGTGCTCCTTTCCCGGGCCGGCGCGGCCGTGCACTGCGCCGACCGCGACACGACCGGTCTGCGCGAGACCGCCCGCCTGATCGCGGAAGCCGGCGGAAAGGCCGCCACCCACGCCCTCGACGTGACCGACCGCGCCGCGCTGCGGGCCGCCGTCGAGGCCGCCGGTCCCCTCGACATCACCGCCGCCATCGCCGGGATCATGCACACCAGCAGCGTCCTGGACACCTCCGACGAGGACCTCGACCGGGTCTTGGACGTCAATTTCAAGGGGGTCCTGCGCACCTGCCAGGAGGCCGTCCGCGCCATGATCGCCGCCGGTCGTCCCGGTTCGGTCGTCACCATGGCCTCCGGCGCCGTGGACGCCGCCCAGCCGGGCCTGCTCTGCTACAGCGCCGCGAAGGCCGCCGTCGTCCAGTTGACCAAGACCCTCGCCACCGAGGCCGGCCCGCACGGCATCCGCGTCAACGCCGTCGCCCCGGGTTGGATCCGTACCCCCATGACCGGCCGGCACAGCGCGGAGGAACGGGAGCGGACCGAGGCGGCGATGATCCGGATGTCGCCGCTGCGCCGGGTCGGGGAGCCCGAGGACATCGCCCAGGCGGTGCTCTACCTCGCCTCCGACGCCTCGTCCTTCATGACCGGCCAGATCCTTCGCCCGAACGGGGGGATATCGATGCCGTGGTGAGCGACGCCCGACCGAATGACGCCCGACCGGACGGTCCCCCCTCGGCCGTCACCTTGGGGCGCCTACTCACCGGCCCGGGCACACAGTGCACGGGAAGCAGTCCGAGCCCCCAGCCGCCGACGGCTATCGCGCCTTCCACGGGCCCCGCGTCGGCGGGTTCCAGTGCGAGCCGCAGCACGGCCCACCACCACAGCACCCCGGCCGTCAGCACAACGGGTATGAGTAACCACCGCACGGCCGCCTCCAGGAAGGCCGGGATCCGGACGCGCCCATCCTCCCGCACCGCCCCCACCACCGCACCCAGAACGGCAGGAAGCCCCGGCCGGTGCCTCATGGCGCCGGCCGGGGCTCCGGCCACACTCATACGCGCTTCACGCGCTCGCCTTCACGCGGCTACGACGTTCACCGCTTCGACGGGCGCCTTGATGGTCACCCGTTCCGTGGTGCCCGTGACCGAGGCCACGGAGACCGAATTGAGCATCGGGCGCACCGGTGCCGGCACCGGTTCGCTTGCCGCGGCCGACTGCGCAAGCTCCGCCAGCGACAGCTCGTCACTGACTTCGCGCATCAGCTCGGACATCCGTACGTCCAACGCGTCGCAGATCGCGGAGAGCAGCTCGGAGGATGCCTCCTTCTGCCCCCGCTCCACCTCGGAGAGATAGCCGAGAGAAACTCGGGCGGACGAGGAGACTTCGCGCAGAGTACGGCCCTGGCGCTGGCGCTGCCGACGCAGCACGTCACCCAGCAGGCGACGGAGCAGAATCATCGGTGGCTCCCTCCTCTGACCGTGTAGCCGTAACCTTCACGCCCCACCGTACCGCCTCGCGCCGCGGCCGTGCGGGGAGCGATGTCGTGTTCACTCAGGGCTGCAAACATCAAATCCCCCCGTTCTGTTCCGTATCCTGCCCCCGCAGATTCTCGCGGAGTTCGCTCGAGAGGAGTTCGAGCACTGTCCGTGCACTCTCCCTACGGATTTCCGTACGCGAGCCGTTCAACCGCAGCCGGGCCGTTTTCCTGCCCCCCGGGCCGGCCACGGCGACGAAAACCGTGCCCACCGGCTGCCCGTCCTGGGGGTCGGGACCGGCGACCCCGGTCGTCGCGATCCCCCACGAGGCCCCCAGTACGCGGCGCACCCCGACCGCCATCTCCTCCGCGACCTGCGCGTTCACCGCGCCCTCGGCCGCCAGCAGCTCGGCGTCCACTCCCAGGACCCGGTGCTTGAGCTCGGTCGCGTACGCGGTCACCGAGCCGCGGAACGATTTCGAGGCCCCCGGCACGGCCGTCAGCTCCGCGGCGACCAGGCCGCCGGTCAAGGACTCGGCCACGGCGAGCGTCTGGTCACTCTCCGCGAGCAGTCGCAGTACGGTCCCGGCCACCCCTGCCGTCGTGTCCGGCGCGGTGGCGGGTTCCGCGGCGCCGGCCGCCCCGGGAAAATCACCCGCCGCTCGTGTCACGGCGCGGTCCGCTCCGCGTCCAGTCCCTCGCGGCGCAGGACGACGGCCTGGCGGATGTAGTCCAGGCCGGTGACGACCGTCAGTACGACGGCGACCGCCATCACCCAGAACCGCAGGGACGCCAGCGGGCCGGTGAGGGCGAGCACGTACATGCCGACCGCCGTGCCCTGGGCGAGGGTCTTGAGCTTGCCGCCCCGGCTGGCCGGGATGACCCCGTACCGGATGACCCAGAAACGAAGCAGCGTGATCCCGAGTTCCCGCCCGAGGATCACGCCCGTCACCCACCAGGGGAGGTCGCCCAGCCAGGAGAGACAGACGAGCGCCGAGCCCATGATCGCCTTGTCGGCGATGGGGTCGGCGATCTTCCCGAAGTCGGTGACCAGGTTGTACGTCCGGGCCAGGTGCCCGTCGAAGATGTCCGTGATCATGGCGACGGCGAACGCCGCCCACGCCCATGCCCGCCAGGCGGGGTCGTAGCCCCCGCCGGCGAGCAGCAGCAGGACGAATCCCGGCACGAGCACGAGCCGGACCATCGTCAGGATGTTGGCGATGTTCCACAGGCCGGCCTGATGGATGACCGGCGTCCCGAGCCCCGCGCCGGGCGAGGGCCGGCGGCCGGTCCCGCCCGCCGCTGGTGCCGGGACTCCGGTCATCCGGCCGCCTCCTCGAGATCCAGGCCCAGGGGCTCCGCCACCAGGTCCACACCCAGCGTGCCGACGACCTTCGCCGTCACCATGCGGCCGGGCACCAGACCGGTGCCGTCGGTGAAGACCACCTGGCCGTCCGTCTCCGGCGCCTGGTGGGCGGCGCGCCCGTAGGCACCTTCGCCGTCCTCGTCGTCCTCGCCGATGGCCGTGACCGTCTCGACGAGTACCTCAAGGGTCTCCCCGATCCGCTCTTCCGCACGCTGGGAGGTCAGCTCCTCGGCGAGCCGCTGCATGTGCGCGAGCCGCTCCGCGATGGTCTCGGCGTCCAGCTTGTTCTCGTAGCCGACGGCCTCGGTGCCGTCCTCGTCCGAGTAGCCGAAGACGCCGATGGCGTCGAGCCGCGCGTGGGTGAGGAAACGCTCCAGCTCGGCGAAGTCGGCCTCCGTCTCACCGGGGAAGCCGACGATGAAGTTGGACCGGACGCCGGCCAGCGGGGCCTTGCCGCGGATGGTGTCGAGCAGTTCCAGGAACCGGTCGGTGTCACCGAAGCGGCGCATGGCGCGCAGCACGTCGGGGGCGGAGTGCTGGAAGGACAGGTCGAAGTACGGGACGACCTTGGGCGTCGAGGTGAGGACGTCGATCAGTCCGGGCCGCATCTCGGCGGGCTGGAGGTAGCTGACGCGGACGCGCTCGATGCCGTCCACGGCGGCCAGCTCCGGCAGCAGCGTCTCCAGCAGCCGGATGTCGCCGAGGTCCTTGCCGTACGAGGTGTTGTTCTCGGAGACCAGCATGACCTCCTTGACGCCCTGCTCGGCGAGCCAGCGCGTCTCGCCGAGGACGTCGCTGGGGCGCCGGGAGATGAACGAGCCGCGGAAGGACGGGATGGCGCAGAAGGAGCAGCGCCGGTCGCAGCCGGAGGCGAGCTTCACCGAGGCGACCGGGCTCTTGTCCAGCCGACGACGCAGCGGCGCGCGCGGCCCGGAGGCGGGCGCGAGCCCTTCCGGCAGGTCGGCGGGGGCCTCGGTCGGCTCCTGGGCGTGTCCGGGCAGGGCCACCTCGGCGTCCTGGCGGGCGGCCGGGCTGATCGGCAGCAGCTTGCGCCGGTCCCGCGGGGTGTGGGAGGCGTGGATGCCGCCGTTGAGGATGGTCTGGAGGCGGTCGGAGATGTCGGCGTAGTCGTCGAAGCCGAGCACGCCGTCGGCCTCGGGGAGCGCTTCGGCGAGTTCCTTGCCGTAGCGCTCGGCCATACAGCCGACGGCGACGACGGCCTGGGTCTTGCCGTGATCTTTCAGATCATTGGCTTCCAGGAGGGCGTCGACGGAGTCCTTTTTGGCGGCTTCGACGAAGCCACAGGTGTTGACGACGGCTACGTCCGCGTCGGCGGCGTCCTCGACGAGCTCCCAGCCATCCGCCGCCAAGCGGCCTGCGAGCTCCTCCGAGTCCACCTCGTTACGGGCGCAGCCAAGAGTGACAAGGGCGACGGTACGGCGTTCGGGCATGGACTCAAGACTACTTCGTCCCGGCGCCGGCCCCCGCCCCCGTCCCCCATGACAAGATCCCCGGGAGGCCGATCGGCCTCCCGGGGATCCGGAACTTCGCAGTCCGTGCTGGTCAGCCCGCCTGGGCCTGGCCCTGACGGGGGTCGTCCTTGGTGTAGGTGAGCCGTTCGACCTGCCCCGGCTGGAACTGGTCCTTGATCTCCTTGCCGTTCACGAAGAGCTTGACGACCCCGGCGTCACCGAGTACGAGGTCGATGGACTCCTTGTCGGTGAAGGTCTTCGACTCGCCCAGGGCGAGCGTCCCGTCGAACAGCGACCGGCCGCTGTGGTCCTTCGCGGAGATCCAGCTCTCCCCGTCGTTGGCCGTCAGGACGACCGTGACGAGGTCCTTGGGCGCGGCGGCGATGGCACTGTCCGAGGGGGCGGGCTTCGGCGGCTGCTGGGGCGCGGCCGGCTTGCCCGCCGACTGCTTGGGCGCCGCGGAGGCGGCGGAACCTTCCGCCAGCGGCCGCTTCTCCTTGGCGCCGCCGTCGCCACCGAAGGCGGTGAAGCCCACGAAACCGATGACGGCGACGATCGCGGCGACCATGGCCGCCGTCCAGTTCGGTCGCTGCCGCTCCGGTCGGATGCGTTCCGCGTCGAACATCGGCGCGGCGGGGGTGGGTGCCGGCCGACCGCCGTGGGCCGCGTCGTACGCCTCGACCAGGGGTGCCGGATCGAGGTGGACGACGCGGGCGAGCGTCCGGATGTGACCGCGGGCGTAGACGTCGCCGCCGCACCGGGTGAAATCGTCTTCTTCGATCGCGTGCACGATCGGGATGCGCACGCGGGTGGTGGAACTGACCTCGTCGACAGTGAGCCCGGCGGCGATCCGGGCCTTCTTGAGGGCCGTCCCGATGGACGGTCCTTCGACGGTGCGTTCGACGAGACGGTCCTCGGACCGGTCGTCGGTCGAAGGCCGCTCTTCTTCGGGGGAGTTGGCGTTGCCGATGGACACGAGGGCGCCTTTCGAGCGTGTAGCCACCTGCTGGCTGTCCAGTCTAGGGGGGTGACGAAAGGGTGGAGCAACCGGAGGGGTGGAGTCCCTAGGCCATCCGAATGGCTGTCGGGTCTCCGGGTGGTGCGAAGGCGGTACGACGGCCCCGCGCCGGAGCGCGGTGTCCGCCGTATCCCTCAACTTGACGCACGACCGGGGGAAACGGTTGCCCGCCGGATCCTTACGGTTGATCGTCCCCCCGGATGACCGCCAGGACGCCGTCCAGCTCGTCCGGTTTCACCAGGACGTCGCGCGCCTTCGAACCTTCGCTCGGACCGACGACGCCCCGCGATTCCATCAGGTCCATGAGGCGACCGGCCTTGGCGAAGCCGACGCGGAGCTTGCGCTGGAGCATCGAGGTGGAGCCGAACTGGGTGGAGACCACCAGTTCGGCGGCCTGGCACAGCAGGTCCAGGTCGTCGCCGATCTCCTCGTCGATCTCCTTCTTCTGCTTCTGGCCGACGGTGACGTCGTCGCGGAAGACGGGCGCCATCTGGTCCTTGCAGTGCCGCACGATCCCGGCGATCTCGTCCTCGGTGACGAAGGCGCCCTGGAGCCGGACCGGCTTGTTCGCGCCCATCGGCAGGAACAGTCCGTCACCCTTGCCGATCAGCTTCTCCGCCCCGGGCTGGTCGAGGATGACGCGGCTGTCGGCGAGCGAGGAGGTGGCGAACGCGAGCCGCGAGGGCACGTTCGCCTTGATCAGGCCGGTGACCACGTCCACCGAGGGCCGCTGGGTGGCGAGCACCAGGTGGATGCCGGCGGCGCGGGCCAACTGGGTGATGCGCACGATCGAGTCCTCGACGTCGCGCGGGGCCACCATCATCAGGTCGGCCAGCTCGTCGACGATCACCAGCAGGTACGGGTACGGGCTCAGCTCCCGCTCGCTGCCGGGCGGCAGCGTGATCTTGCCGTCCCGGATGGCCTGGTTGAAGTCGTCGATGTGCCGGAAGCCGAAGGCCGCGAGGTCGTCGTAGCGCAGGTCCATCTCGCGCACCACCCACTGGAGGGCCTCGGCGGCCCGCTTGGGGTTGGTGATGATCGGGGTGATCAGGTGCGGGATGCCCTCGTACGCCGTCAGCTCCACCCGCTTGGGGTCGACGAGGACCATCCGGACGTCCTCCGGGGTGGCCCGGACCATCACCGAGGTGATCAGGCAGTTGATGCAGGAGGACTTGCCGGAGCCGGTGGCGCCGGCGACCAGGACGTGCGGCATCTTCGCGAGGTTGGCCATGACGTAGCCGCCCTCGACGTCCTTGCCGAGCGCCACCAGCATGGGGTGGTCGTCCTCGGCGGCGTCCGCGAGGCGCAGGACGTCCCCGAGGTTGACCATTTCCCGGTCGGTGTTGGGGATCTCGATGCCGACCGCCGACTTGCCGGGGATGGGGCTGATGATCCGCACGTCCGGTGAGGCGACCGCGTACGCGATGTTCTTGGCCAGGGCCGTGATGCGCTCGACCTTCACGGCCGCGCCGAGCGTCACCTCGTAGCGGGTGACCGTCGGGCCCCGGGTGAAGCCGGTGACCTGCGCGTCGACCTTGAACTCGGTGAACACGTTGGTCAGCGAGGCCACCACCGCGTCGTTGGCGGCGCTGCGGGTCTTGCCGGGGCCGCCGCGCTCCAGCAGGTCCAGCGAGGGCAACGCGTACGTGATGTCCCCGCGCAACTGGAGCTGCTCCGCGCGGGGCGGCAGCGCTTCGGCGCGCGGCGGGGCCTTGGTGAGGTCGGGCACGGACAGGGTGCCGGAGGCCGCGGCGGTGCTGTCGTGCGGCCCCGCCGCCGCGCGCGCGGCGGCGGGAGTGGCAGCGGGTGTGGTGACGGCGGGCGCGCCGCCTGGCAGCTCCTCCCGCGCGGGCGGCACGGGGGTGGTGACCTCCACCGCACCGGGCTCGTGCCGGGCGGTGATGCCCTGGGTGAGGTCGGCGACGACCGGGGAGGGCGGCAGTCCGCCGTAGACCGCCCCGTCCAGCGCCGCGGCGGCGGCCGCGGCGACGTCGACGGCGTCCATCTCCCGGTCCATGGCGGGCCGGGTCGCGCTCGGGCGCGGCTTGCGCCGCCGGGCCAGTGCCTCCTCCTCGGCGACGCCCGCCGGGTCCACGGCCCCGACCCGGCCCTGCCGGCGCACCGGGCCGGGACCCTCCGGGCGGTCCTGCGGGCCCGCCTCCAGCGCCGGTCCGAAGCCCTCGTCGTACGCGTTCGGCTGGACCAGCCCGAGCCGGATCCCGAGCCGGCGCAGCCGCTGCGGGATGGCGTTGACGGGGGTCGCGGTGACCACCAGCAGTCCGAACACCGTGAGGAGGACCAGCATCGGCACGGCCAGCGGGGCGCCCATGGTGAAGATCAGTGGTTTGGAGGCGGCCCAGCCGATCAGCCCGCCCGCGTCCTGCATCGCGGTGGTGCCCTCGCCTCGACCGGGCGCCCCGCAGGCGATGTGTACGAGCCCCAGCACGCCGATGACCAGGGCGGACAGGCCGATGCCGATCCGGCCGTTGGCGTCGGTCTGCTCGGGGTGGCGGATGAAGCGCACCGCCATCACGCCGAGGAGTATCGGCACGAGCAGGTCGAGGCGCCCGAAGGCGCCGGTGATCAGCATGGTGACCAGGTCCCCGACCGGCCCGCTCGGGTTGGACCACGTTCCGGCGGCGACGATCAGGGCCAGCGCGAGCAGCAGCAGCGCGACCCCGTCCTTGCGGTGGGCGGGGTCGAGGTTCTTGGCGCCCCGGCCGACGCTGCGGAAGACGGAACCGACCGCGTGGGCGATGCCGAGCCACACGAGGCGCACCAGCCGCACCACGCCCCCGGTCGGGGACGGCGCCGGCTTGGCGGGCGCTTTCCTGACGGGGGCGCGCCGGGCCGCCGCGGCCTTCTTCGCCGGAGGCTTGCGCGCGGGAGCCGCTTTCCCCGCCGGCGCCGTCGTACGGCCGGTGCGGCTCTTCGCGGCGCCCGCCGCGCTCTGGGAACCCTTGCCGGACGTACGTGAGGCCATGCGCCCGAGGTTACCGGTGCGCACGCCGGTGGACACGCGTGCCCACCCCTTCACCCGTTCGTGTCGCGGCGGCGGTCGTGACGGTCCGCCGGAGTTGACACACTCTCACGAGCCGCGCGTACGGGGCCCGGACCGCACCCCGCCGGACGCTCAACCCTGGAGGGGCAGCACGGCCGCGCCGCCGCCGGCTCCGGGTTCGAGCGCGTCCAGTGCCCTGCGCAACCCGGTGAGCTTGCGCTCCAGGTGCGCCGCGGTCGCCACGACCGACGCGTCGGCCGCTTCCTCGCCGAGCTGCTTGGTCAGCGCCTCCGCCTGCTCCTCGACCGCCGCGAGCCGGGCGGACAGCTCGGCCAGCAGCCCGGGCGTCTCCTTGCCGGCGTCCACGCCGTTCGAGCCGCCGCCCTCCAGCTGGAGCCGCAGCAGCGACGCCTGCTCGCGCAGTTGGCAGTTCTTCGTGTAGAGCTCGACGAAGACCGAGACCTTGGCGCGCAGCACCCAGGGGTCGAACGGCTTCGAGATGTAGTCCACCGCGCCCGCCGCGTAACCGCGGAAGGTGTGGTGCGGACCGTGGTTGATCGCGGTCAGGAAGATGATCGGGATGTCCCGGGTCCGTTCCCGCCGCTTGATGTGCGCGGCCGTCTCGAAACCGTCCATGCCCGGCATCTGGACATCCAGCAGGATGACCGCGAAATCGTCCGTCAGCAGCGCCTTCAGCGCTTCCTCTCCCGACGACGCCCTGACCAGTGTCTGATCGAGCGCGGAGAGGATGGCCTCCAGCGCCAGCAGATTCTCCGGCCTGTCGTCGACCAGGAGGATCTTGGCCTTCTGCACCATGCCCTGTCCTCCTCGCCCCGGCATGGGGCCTCCCCGGCTCCTGGCACCGGCCTGTACGCCGGGCCCCGCCCCAGAGGACGGCATCCTTGCGCCGTCCGTCCTTGTGCCGGTCATCGTAGCCCCAGTCCCGAGATCGCCACACCCTGTCACCAAGATGTCACTGTGCACGAAGCAGAAACGGTGTGGGAGAGCAGAAGGTTCCCCGTATCCCGCCCTTCCACACCGATTCCGCCACACTGAGTCAGCAATTGATATCAGTGCGCTCCCTTGTCGATCATTTCGCGTTCATCCACTGCTCCATGACGGACAGCAGATAATCGGGTTCCACCGGCTTGGTGACGTAGTCGGAAGCACCGGAGTCGATCGCCTTCTCCCGGTCCCCCTGCATCGCCTTCGCCGTCAGCGCGATGATCGGCAGCCCCGCGAACTGGGGCATCCGCCGGATCGCCGAAGTCGTCGCGTACCCGTCCATCTCCGGCATCATGATGTCCATCAGCACGACCGTCACATCGTCGTGCTGCTCCAGGACTTCGATGCCCTCCCGGCCGTTCTCCGCGTACAACACGGCCAGTCCGTGCTGCTCCAGCACGCTGGTCAGCGCGAAGACGTTGCGCACGTCGTCGTCGACGATGAGCACCTTCTCGCCGTGGAAGTCGTACGTCCGCGGCACCGTCGGGAGTTCCTCCAGCTCGCCGCCCCAGCCGTCCCCGGAACCGTGCGCGTCCGGCTGCCCCGGCACGGCCGTGCGCGGCTCCAGGTCGCTCAGCGACTTGCGTCGCCGCCGGAACAGCGCGGCCGGTCCGCCCTGCCCCTGCGCGGCCCGGTCCGTCCCGGCCGCCGGCAGCGCCGTGCGCCGCTCCCCCGCCTCGACCACCGGTACGGGCCCGGTCTCCGCCGGGGTCACGGACGGCGCGGGCCGCGCCTCCTCGGCCGGCCTGCGGTACTCGCCGCGCGCCCCGCCGGGCGTCGGCGGGGCGTACCCCTGCGGCGGCAGCTCGCTCGGGTGCAGCGGCAGGTACAACGTGAAGGTCGAACCCCGACCGGGCTCGCTGGCCGCGTGGATCTCCCCGCCGAGCAGCCGGGCGATCTCCCGGCTGATGGACAGGCCCAGCCCCGTACCGCCGTACTTCCTGCTCGTCGTCCCGTCGGCCTGCTTGAACGCCTCGAAGATCACCAGCATCTTGCTCGCCGCGATCCCGATCCCGGTGTCCGTCACCGAGAACGCGATCAGGTCCGCGTCGGCGTCCCGCAGCGAACCCGCCTCCAGGAGCTGCTCCCGGATCGCGGCGGGCACGTCCGCCCCGGCCGGGCGGATCACCAGCTCCACGGCGCCGCCGTCGGTGAACTTCACCGCGTTCGACAGCAGGTTGCGCAGCACCTGCAACAGCCGCTGCTCGTCGGTGTGCAAGGTGGCCGGCAGCTCCGGGGAGACCCGGACCGAGAAGTCCAGCCCCTTCTCCGCGGTCAACGGCCGGAAGGTCGCCTCCACGTAGTCCACGAGCTGCACCAACGCGATCCGCGTCGGCGAGACGTCCATCTTGCCCGCCTCGACCTTCGACAGGTCGAGGATGTCGTTGATCAGCTGGAGCAGGTCCGAGCCCGCCCCGTGGATGGTCTCGGCGAACTCCACCTGCTTCGGCGACAGGTTCCCGTCCGCGTTGTCCGCGAGCAATTTGGCCAGGATCAACAGCGAGTTGAGCGGGGTGCGCAGCTCGTGCGACATGTTCGCCAGGAACTCGGACTTGTACCGCATCGACACCGCGAGCTGCTCGGCGCGCTCCTCCAGGACCTGCCGGGCCTCCTCGATCTCGGTGTTCTTGACCTCGATGTCCCGGTTCTGGCGGGCCAGCAGCTCCGCCTTCTCCTCCAGTTCCGCGTTGGCGGCCTGGAGCGCCTTCTGCCGGTTCTCCAGCTCGTCGGAGCGCTCGCGCAACTGCTCGGTCATCTCCTGCGACTGCTTGAGGAGCATCTCCGTCTTCGAGTTGACGCTGATGGTGTTGACGCTCGTACCGATCATCTCGGCGATCTGACTGAGGAAGTCCTTCTGGATCTGCGTGAACGGAGTGAAGGAGGCCAGCTCGATGACCCCGAGCACCTTCCCCTCGAACAACACCGGCAGCACGATCACATGCGCCGGGGGCGCCTCGCCCAGCCCGGAGGAGATCCTCAGGTAGCCGGGCGGGGTGTTCTCCACCAGGATCGTGCGCTTCTCCTCGGCGACCGTCCCGATCAGCCCCTCACCGGGCCGGAAGGAGATCGGCATCTGTCCGCCCGCGTACGCGTAACTGCCGCGCATCCGCAGCTCGTACGAGCCCTCCGCACCGCCGTCCGTCCCGATCTCGGTGCTGCCCCCGGTCGGCAGGGCCAGGAAGAACGCGCCGTGCTGCGCGGAGACCACCGGCGTCAGCTCGCTCATGATCAGCGAGGCCACGTCGTCCAGCTCCCGCCGGCCCTGCATGAGGGCGGAGATGCGGGCCAGGTTGCCCTTCAGCCAGTCCTGCTCCTTGTTGGCCAAGGTGGTGTCGCGCAGGTTGGCGATCATCGTGTTGATGTTGTCCTGGAGGACCTGGATCTCGCCCGCCGCGTCCACGTCGATCTTGAGGTTCAGATCGCCGCGGGTCACCGCGGTGGCCACCGCCGCGATCGCGCGCACCTGCCGGGTCAGGTTCCCGGCCATCTCGTTCACGGACTCGGTCAGGTCCCGCCACGTCCCGTCGACGTCGCGCACCCGCGCCTGACCGCCCAGGATGCCCTCCGTACCCACCTCACGGGCGACGCGGGTCACCTGGTCGGCGAACGAGGACAGCTGGTCGACCATCGTGTTGATGGTCGTCTTGAGCTCCAGGATCTCGCCGCGCGCGTCAATGTCGATCTTCTTGGTCATGTCGCCCTTGGCGATGGCGGTCGTGACCATGGCGATCTGGCGCACCTGGCCGGTGAGGTTGGAGGCCATGAAGTTCACCGAGTCGGTGAGGTCCTTCCACGTCCCCGACACGCCCGGCACGTGCGCCTGACCGCCGAGACGGCCCTCCGTACCCACCTCACGGGCCACGCGCGTGACCTCGTCCGCGAACGACGACAGGGTCTTGACCATCGTGTTCACGGTGTCGGCGAGCTGCGCGACCTCGCCGCGCGCCTCGACGGTGACCTTCTTGGTCAGGTCGCCGTTGGCGACCGCCGCCGAGACCTGCGAGATGTTGCGCACCTGCGACGTCAGGTTGTTGGCCATCAGGTTGACGTTGTCGGTCAGGTCCTTCCAGATGCCCGTCACCCCGCGCACCCGGGCCTGGCCGCCGAGGATGCCCTCGGAACCCACCTCGCGCGCCACCCGCGTCACCTGTTCCGCGAACGACGACAGCTGGTCCACCATCGTGTTGACCGTGGTGACCAGCTCCAGGATCTCGCCCTTGGCGTCGACCGTGATCTTCTTGGAGAGGTCGCCCATGGCGACCGCGGTGGTCACCTCGGCGATGTTGCGCACCTGCGAGGTCAGGTTGTTCGCCATGAAGTTGACGGACTGGGTGAGGTCCTTCCAGGTGCCGGAGACGCCCTTCACCTCGGCCTGACCGCCCAGGATGCCCTCGGTGCCCACCTCCCGGGCCACCCGGGTCACCTGCTCGGCGAAGTTCGAGAGCTGGTCGACCATCGTGTTGAGCGTGTTCTTCAGCTCCAGGATCTCGCCCCGGGCGTCCACGTCGATCTTCTGCGACAGGTCACCGCGCGCCACCGCCGTCGCGACCTGCGCGATGTTGCGGACCTGCGAGGTCAGATTCCCGGCCATGCCGTTGACGGAGTCCGTCAGGTCCCGCCACACGCCGGCCACCCCGGGCACCTGCGCCTGACCCCCGAGGCGCCCCTCGGTCCCCACGTCGCGCGCGACGCGGGTCACCTGCTCGGCGAAGGCCGAGAGCTGGTCGACCATCGTGTTGATGGTGTTCTTCAGCTCCAGGATCTCGCCCCGGGCGTCCACGTCGATCTTCTGCGACAGGTCACCGCGCGCCACCGCCGTCGTCACCTGGGCGATCTGGCGCACCTGCGAGGTCAGGTTCCCGGCCATGAAGTTGACCGAGTCGGTCAGCTCCTTCCAGGTGCCGGACACCCCTTCCACCCGGGCCTGACCGCCGAGGCGGCCCTCCGTGCCCACGTCCCGCGCCATCCGCGTGACCTGGTCGGCGAAGGAGGACAGCTGGTCCACCATGGTGTTCACGGTGTTCTTCAGCTGGAGCATCTCGCCGGAGACGTCCACCGTGACCTTCTGCGACAGGTCGCCGTTGGCCACCGCCGTCGTCACCTGCGCGATGTTGCGCACCTGACCGGTGAGGTTGCGGAAGGCGGTGTTCACCGAATCGGTGAGGTCCTTCCAGGTGCCGGCCGCGCCGGGCACCTGGGCCTGACCGCCCAGCTCACCCTCCACACCGACCTCGCGGGCCACCCGGGTCACCTCGGCGCCGAAGGACTGGAGCTGGTCCACCATCGTGTTGACGGTGTTCTTCAGCTCCAGCATCTCGCCGGCCACATCGACCGTGACCTTCTGCGACAGGTCGCCGTTTGCCACCGCCGTCGTCACCTGCGCGATGTCCCGCACCTGCGTCGTCAGGTTCCGGAAGACCGTGTTCACCGAGTCGGTGAGGTCCTTCCACGTCCCCGCGGCGCCCGGCACCTGGGCCTGTCCGCCCAGCAGGCCCTTCGCGCCGACCTCGCTCGCGACGCGCGTGACCTCGTCCGCGAAGGTCCGCAGGGTCTCCGTCATCTGGTTGATCGTCTCGGCGAGCTGCGCGACCTCGCCGCGCGCGCTGACCCGTACCTTCTGCGACAGGTCACCGTTGGCGACGGCCGTCGTGACCTGCGCGATCCCGCGCACCTGGGCCGTCAGGTTCCCCGCCATCGTGTTGACGGAGTCGGTCAGGTCCTTCCACACGCCCGCGACCCCGGGCACCTTCGCCTGGCCGCCCAGCTCACCCTCCGTACCCACCTCACGGGCGACCCGGGTCACCTCGGAGGAGAAGGAGGACAGCTGGTCCACCATCGTGTTCACGGTGTTCTTCAGCTGGAGCATCTCGCCGGCCACGTGCACCGTGACCTTGCGCGAGAGGTCGCCCTTGGCCACCGCCGTCGTCACGAGGGCGATGTCACGCACCTGGGCGGTGAGCCGGTACGCCATCGTGTTGACGGAATCGGTCAGATCCTTCCAGGACCCGGACATGCCCCGCACCTGGGCCTGGCCGCCGAGCTTGCCCTCGGTACCCACCTCCAGCGCCACCCGCGTCACCTCGTCGGTGAACGCCGACAACTGGTCGACCAGGTTGTTGACCGTCCGCCCGACCTTGAGGAACTCCCCGCGCAACGGATGTCCGGCCCCGTCGGCCGTCTGCGTCCGCAGGTCCATCCGCTGGTCCAGGTCACCCTCGGCGACGGCCGACAGCACCCGGCCCACCTCGGACACCGGCCGGGCGAGATCGTCCACGAGCTGGTTCGAGGCGTCGATCGCGGCCGCCCAGGAACCCTCACAGGCGCCTGTTTCCAGCCGTTCGCTCAGCTTGCCCTCGCGGCCCACCATCCGCCGGACCCGCGACAGCTCCCCCGTCAGGTGGAGATTGCGGTCGGCGACCTCGTTGTAGACGGCGGCGATCTCCGCCATCACGCCCTCGCCGGACACCGTCAGCCGCTTGCGGAAATTCCCGTCCCGCATCGACACCAGGGCCGTGAGCAGACGGTTCAGAGCGGCGGTATCGACCTCCGTCGTACCGTTCCGCCGGGAACGACCCCCCTTCGGGCGCGTTCCCGTACGCCGCACCGCTGCGCCAGACTCCACCGTGTCCCTCCCGAAAGGGTCGACCACTGTTCCACCGAAACCCGGCGAGTCAAACGCCCGGCTAGACCATCCTGCCCAGTGTTTCACCCTGGCCGAACCCGGCCATAACACTTCGGCACCATTGCACACCGGCCGCACTCCCCGGGTGGAATCCCCGACGACGGCACCATGCGGACCGCGAAGGTAAGTAACCTGGCACCCGAATGTCCCACCGCGTCGAAGGAGACTCGTGATCACGGCACGGGCGGCTGCCAGTTTCGATCCCCTAGGACGCTCGGTCGCCGGGGCCCGCGCGTTCGTCCGCGACACCCTCCAGGGCTGGGGCTTCGCGGACATCGTCGACGACGCCGTCGTGCTCACCAGCGAGCTCGTCACCAACGCCGTGGTACACGCCGGAACCCAGGCGGAAGTGCTGTGCCTGCGCACCGAGGACGGCGTACGCGTCGAGGTCGCCGACCGGTACCCGGAGCGCGAGCTGCCGCTCCAGCCCCCCGGCGAGCGCCCCTACGCCGACCCCGACCGGGAGAACGGCCGCGGCCTGATGCTCTGTGCCGCGCTCGCCACCCGCTGGGGAGTCGAGTACACGGGCACGCACAAACACGTGTGGTTCCGCCTCGACCTCCCGGACCGTCCGGTCGGTACCCGCTCGGCGGGACCCGTCGTCCCCGACCGGCTGCTGCCCCTCGCCGACAGCCGGGTCCGCGTCGCCGTCATCCAGATCGACGCCTCCGACGCCGTCTCCGCCTGGAACGAGGACGCGGAGCACATCTTCGGCCACGCCGCCGACAAGGTCCTCGGCCGCCCGCTCGCCGAACTCGCGGCTTGGCCGCAGACCCCCGGCACCGGCACCGGCATCGCCGAGGCCCTCCGGCTCTCCCGCTGGGAAGGCAGCTACGGCATCCGCGGCGCCGACGGCCGCGTCATCCCCGTCTACGCCTCGCACCTGCGGGTACGAGACGCCCACGGCGAACCGTCGATCGTCTGCCTCCTGGTCCACGACGACGAACGCGCCCTCCTCCAGACCCCCGCACGCGTCCCCTCCGGCGACGCCGGCCAGCTCACCGAAAGCCGCCCCGCGGACCCCTTCGAGGTGTTCATCGGCTCCCCCGCCCCCGACGACCTCGACGGACTGCTCCAGCGCACCGTCGAGCGGGCCCGCGACATGCTCGACGCCGACGCCGCCTTCCTGCTCCTCGCCACCGACGACGAGACCGAACTCGAAGTCCGCGCCACCACCGGCCTGCCCTCCACCCGTCAGCGCTTCGCCCGCGTCCCCGTCGAAGCGGGCACGAACCGGTACGGCTCCGCCCGCATGCCCGCCGTCCACGACGACCTGATCGCCGTCCCCGGAGCCGTCCCGCTCCTGGAATCCACCGGCATGCGCTCCGTGGTCACCGTCCCCCTCAAGGTCGAAGGCCGCCTCACCGGCTCCCTCGGCGTCTCCTGCGAGAACCCGGGCCGCTACTCCAACGAGGACGCCCTGCGCCTGCAGTTCGCCGCCGACCGGATCGCGCTGGCCGTCGAATCGGCCCGCCTCGGCGAGCTGGAACGCCTGCGCCGCGGGTCCCTCTCCTTCCTCGTCGAGGCGTCCGACCTGCTCGCCGGCACCCTGGACCGGGACCAGACCCTGGCCCTGATGGCGCAGATGACCGTCCCGACCCTGGCCACCTGGTGCGCCGTCTACACCATCGCCGACCAGACCTCAGACCCGTACCTCTCCTACGTGCTGCACGAGGACGAGGAACGCATCGACGGACTCAAGGCCCTGCTTTCCCGGGTCAGCCCGCCCGAACCGCTCCGCGAGGCCGGCGCCCGCCCCTGGCCGGAGTCCGCCCGCGCCGTCGGCGGCGAGACCGTCGTCCTCCCCCTCCTGGCCCGCAACCGGGTCATCGGCATGCTTACCCTCGGCAAACCGTCCGAGGAGCACTTCCGTCAGGAGATCCTCGAACTCGCCGACGACCTGTCCCGCCGAGCCGCCCTGGCCCTGGACAACGCACGCCTCTACTCCGAGCGCACCGCCATCAGCCGCTCCCTCCAGCGCAGCCTCCTGCCTCCCGGCTCCCCCGCCATCCCCGGCATGGAGGTCGAGGTCATCTACCGCGCGGCCGGCGAGGGCAACGAAGTGGGCGGCGACTTCTACGACGTCTTCCCCATCCGCCCCGGCGTCTACGGCTTCGCCATCGGCGACGTGTGCGGTACGGGACCGGAGGCCGCCGCGGTCACCGGCCTCGCCCGACACGCCCTGCGCCTGCTGGCCCGCGAAGGGCTCGGCGGCCCGGCGGTACTGGAACGCCTCAACGCGGCGATCCTCGACGAGGGCGCCCGCAGCCGCTTCCTCACCCTCCTGTACGGCGAACTCCACCCGCAGGCGGACGGCGGCGCCCTGATGAAGGTCGTCTGCGCCGGCCACCCGCTCCCGCTCCGCCTGCGCCCGAACGGCGAGGTCATCCCCGCCGCGGAACCCCAGCCGCTGCTCGGCGTCATGGACGACCTGGAACTCTACGAGCAGACCCTCACCCTGGACCCGGGCGACGTGCTGCTCTGCGTCACGGACGGCGTGACCGAACGCCGCGAGGGCACCCGCATGCTCGGCGACGACGGCCTCGCGGAAGTCCTCACCACCTGTACGGGCCTCACCGCCGGCGCCGTCGCCGCCCGCATCCTGCGCGCGGTGGAACGCTTCGCGGCCGAGCCGGCCTCGGACGACATGGCCATCCTCGCCTTCCGCGTCCCCGAACAACGCGCGGGAGAACAGCCCGCGCCCCGCCCTGTGCCCGGCCGCTGAACACCGGCCAGAGGAAGCCTCCGGGGCGATTCCCGCCCCGCGGGGTTCCCTGTTCCCTTCGGGGCCCGGGTCCCGGACGGGCGTGAAACGCAAAAAGGCCCCCGCCAATAGGCGGGGGCCTTTTTCTTTGGAGCCCTTTAACGGAATCGAACCGTTGACCTTCTCCTTACCATGGAGACGCTCTACCGACTGAGCTAAAAGGGCGGGTTGTTCGGCGGCGTCCTACTCTCCCACAGGGTCCCCCCTGCAGTACCATCGGCGCTGAAAGGCTTAGCTTCCGGGTTCGGAATGTAACCGGGCGT
>NZ_JBHVYA010000007.1:0-41966 GCF_042881255.1 Streptomyces sp. NPDC058279
CTATCCAGGACGGCTCCGACGCCGTGATCACACCAGCCACACCAAGATCATCTCACCCGTGATCAGCAGTTTCGGGACAACCCTTAGGGCCCCTGCGGGCCCCGTCGGCGGCGCTGAGTCACACCGGGGCCGGAATGCCGCGGAGGGCGCGGCGGGCCTCGTCGGCGTGGGCGGCTACCGCTTCCGGGGGGAGCGGGGTGTGGCGGGGTGGTGGGGTGGGGGCTTGGGCGCAGGCGGTGCAAGGGGTGTCCGGGGCGGCGAGGGGGTCGCGGCAGGACGGGCACTCGGGCAGGGACGCCGCGGGGGCGGCGGGGTCGCGTCGGGCCCGGGGCGCGGGTAGTTTGCGGACGAGGCGGTCGGCCGGCAGGGCGCGGGCGGAGTGGACGGGGCGGGGCAGTCCGTCCGCGAGCAGGGAGCGGGCCTCCAGCTCGGGCACCCCGTGTTCCACCCACCGTTCCGCGAGCGGCGCCAGGACGAGGATCTCGGCGGCGCTGAGCGCCGGCCGTGGCTCGTACACGCCGAGCCGCCGGAGCAGCTCACCCCCTCGGCCGGCGGCCTCCGTCAGCTTCACGGGTTCTGGGAGGGAGGGTTTTTCTTCCTCTTTCTGCTTCGCCCGAAGGGGGAACCCTCCCGCGTTCCCGTCGATCGGTTCACCGGCGGCCGGTAGTACGGGAACCGGCTCCCCTTCCCCGTACGGGGTGTCGAAAACGGACACCTTTGTTCGTGCTTGGCCGGTCATCGCATCCCGCACGGTCTCCCGCACGTAGTACCCGTACCGGATCAGCTCGTCCACGGCCTTGGAGACCCCGCGCCGGCCGACTCCCGGGTTGTTGTCGGCGAGGGAGCGTACGTCCTCACGGGCCCCGCTCGGCAGGGAGAGGAGGTAGCCGAGGATCCCCCGGGCGGTGAAGCTGAGGCGCTTGTCCCGGATCAGGTCGTTGCCGAGGACGGTGAAACCGCGTGTGCGGCGGCTAAGGTGAATCTGCATCGAAGAGCCATTCCTTCGGTGTCGGACCCCGGGGTGTTGGCGCACCGCCGGGGTCACCTGTTTTCAGTTCGTGGTGGCCCGGACGCTAGCGCACCATTTGGCCCAACTGCCGGCTATGGCCCGGCGTTTACCGTCCGTACGCATCCGGGCCCGGAGGTCGGCGAGCCGGCGCGCGGTCAGGCGTAGCGTTCGCGGAGTTTGTACTTGAGCACCTTGCGCAGCGCCTCGTTGCGGGGCAGGGACTCCACCAGCTCCAGTTGTTCCGGGAGCTTGTGCGGGGACAGGCCCTGGGCGCGCAGGTGGGTCGTGACGGCGGGCAGGGTCAACGGCACTGCACCCGAGGGCTGTTCGACCACCGCGCAGACGCGTTCGCCGCGCTCCGGGTCGGGCAGGCCGATGACGGCGACGTCCGTGACGTCGGGGAGCAGGTGGAGGAGGTCCTCGATCTCCTTCGCCGAGATGTTCTCGCCCTTGCGGATGATGACGTCCTTGCTGCGGCCGGTCAGGACCAGGTGCCCGTCCGGGGTGAGGTGGCCGAGGTCGCCGGTGATCAGGTAGCCGTCGGCGTCGAACGCGTCCGCCGACCGGTCGGGGTTCAGGTAGCCCCGGCAGACCGCCTCGCCCCGCAGCCGGACCTCCCCGTCGACGGACGGCGGGAGCGGGGCGCCGTCCGGGGTCGTGATGCGGATCGACATGCCCCGCGGGGGTCGGCCCTCGGTCGTCGCGAGGTTCTCGTCCGTGTCGTCCGGGTCGCCCATCGTGATCATCGGGACTTCGGTCATGCCGTAGCCGTGGGTGAGCTTGCAGCCCAGTTCGCGGACCACCGCGTGGTAGATCTCCGGCGGCTTCGGGGCGCCGCCGCCCGCCAGCAGGCGCAGGGTGGGGATGAGCCTCGCGGAAGGGTCCTTGCGCTGCTCGGTGAGGAACATCGAGTAGAAGGCGGTGGAGCCGCCGGCGATGGTGACCCCGTGCCGCCGGTACCCGTCCAAGGCGTCCGGCATCGCGAACTTCTCGAACAGCACCGCCGGGAAGCCGTACAGCAGCAGCATCACCAGGTAGTCGGGGCCGCCGATGTGCGCGTACGGGAAGGCCACCGAGCCCACGTCCGCCGGCCCCGGCCGCAGGGCGTGCGCCAGGCAGGAGCCGCCCGCGATCAGGGACCGGTCGGTGTGCAGCACGCCCTTGGGGTCGGAGGTCGTGCCGGAGGTCCAGTAGATCCAGCGCACGTCCGTCCCGGAGGCGGGCGGCGCGGGCAGGGCGGCCGGGTCGCCGTCCGGGAGGTCCTCGTAGGCCCGGAAGACGCCGCGCGCCCCCAGCCGGGCGGCCATGGCGGCGTGGTCGAAACCGCGCCACTCGCCGGGGACGGCGAAGAACTCCGCCCCCGACTCGCGCAGCGCGAAGCCCGTCTCGCGGTCGCGGTAGAAGGGGATGACGGGGGACTGGACGGCGCCGAGCCGGGCGAGCGCGAGCGAGAGCAGCACCGTCTCGATGCGGGTCGGCAGTTGCCAGGCCACGACCGCGCCGGGGCGCACCCCCATCCCGTACAGGCCCGCCGCGACCCGCTCGGCGCGGTCGTGGAGCGCGCCGAAGGTGAGGGTGCGGTCGTCGGCGGGCTCCGGGGCGGCCTCGATGAGTACGGGGGCGGTGGGGGTGAGGGCGGCCCGGCGCGCGACGAGTTCCCAGAGGGTGGCGGAGCCGCCGAGGGTCCGCGCCGTGTCCACCATCGCCTCGCGAGCCGCCGCCGTGCCACGGGCCGCCGCCGCCCCGCGAGCCGTCCCGCGAGCCGCCCCGGGCTCCGTCGCCGTCGTCCCCGACCCGTCCGTCGCCGTCATCCCGGCCTCCCCTTGGCTGACGATGTGTCAGATGTCGCGAGAGCGTAGGGCTCCGGCGCTTGCCGGTCCAGAGGCGGCGGCGCTAGCTTGTTTCTGACGGTCCATCAGATACGGCGAGGGGACACCGGACACCATGGACACGGAACTGCCACGGATCATCAGCGTCGACGACCACGTGATCGAACCCGCCCACCTCTTCGACGTGTGGCTGCCGGCCAAGTACCGCGACCGCGGACCCCGGGCGCTCACCGCGGGCATCGGCGACCTCGTCTACACCGGCGGCAAGTACGTGATCTCCATGGACCCCGACGGGCCGCCGACCGACTGGTGGATCTACGAGGACCTCAAGTTCCCGTACAAACGCAACATCGCCGCCGTCGGCTTCGACCGCGACGACATGACCCTGGAGGGCATCACCCGCGAGGAGATGCGCCGCGGCTGCTGGGACCCGGCGGCGCGCCTCGCCGACATGGACCTCAACCACGTCGAGGCGTCCCTGTGCTTCCCGACCTTCCCCCGCTTCTGCGGCCAGACCTTCGCCGAGGCGCACGACAAGGAGGTGGCCCTCGGCTGCGTGCGCGCGTACAACGACTGGATGGTGGAGGAGTGGTGCGGTGACAGCGGCGGTCGGCTGATCCCGCTCTGCATCATCCCGCTCTGGGACATCGACCTCGCCGTGGCGGAGATCCGGCGCAACGCCGCGCGCGGCGTGCGCGCCGTGACCTTCTCCGAGATCCCGACCCACCTCGGCCTGCCGTCGATCCACTCCGGGTACTGGGACCCGTTCTTCGCCGTCTGCCAGGAGACCGGCACCGTCGTCAACATGCACATCGGGTCCTCCTCCCAGATGCCCGCCGCGTCCCCCGACGCGCCGCCCGCCGTCCAGGCCTCGCTCAGCTTCAACAACGCGATGGCCTCGATGATGGACTTCCTCTTCAGCGGCGTGCTGGTGAAGTTCCCGACGCTCAAGCTCGCCTACAGCGAGGGCCAGATGGGGTGGATTCCGTACGCCTTGGAGCGCGCGGACGACGTGTGGCGCGAGCACCGTGCCTGGGGCGGGGTCCGCGACCTGATCCCGGAGCCGCCGTCCACGTACTACTACCGGCAGATGTTCTGCTGCTTCTTCCGCGACAAGCACGGCATCGCCTCGCTGGACGTCGTCGGGCGCGACAACGCGACCTTCGAGACCGACTACCCGCACGTCGACTCGACGTTCCCGCACACCAAGGACGTCGCGCTCGACCACGTGAAGGGCCTCGACGACGAGACCGTCTACAAGCTGATGCGCGGCAACGCCATCCGCATGCTGGGCCTGGACCTCGACCGCGACCGCCGAGACCGCCACCCCGGAGACCGCCACCCCGAGGCCCGCCAGTGGACCTGACCTACACCGCCGAGGAGCGGGAGTTCCGGGCCCGGCTGCGCGAGTGGCTCGCCAAGGAGCTGCCGGCGCTGCCCCCCAAGCCGTCCCCGGACGACTGGCCGGCCCGCCGCGCCTACGACGCCGGCTGGCAGCGCCGGCTGTACGACGCCGGGTACGCGGGACTGCACTGGCCCCTCGACGCCGGCGGGCGCGGCGCGACCCCCACCCAGCACCTGATCTTCCTGGAGGAGACGGAACGGGCCGGCGCCCCCTACGTCGGCGCGAACTTCGTCGGGCTGCTGCACGCGGGACCCACCATCGCCGCCGAGGGCACCGCCGCCCAGCGGGCGCGCTGGCTGCCGCCGGTGCTGCGCGGCGACGAGATGTGGTGCCAGGGGTTCAGCGAACCGGACGCCGGCTCCGACCTGGCCTCGCTGCGCACCCGCGCCGTCCGCGACGGCGACGACTACGTGATCAGCGGCTCGAAGATCTGGACCTCGCACGCGGAGGTCGCCGACTGGTGCGAGCTGCTGGTCCGCACCGATCCCGGAGCCCCCAAGCACCAGGGCATCAGCTGGCTGGCCATGCCGATGGACGCGCCGGGGATCACCGTACGGCCGCTGCGCACCCTCGCGGGGTCGGCCGAGTTCGCGGAGGTGTTCCTGGACGAGGTGCGGGTGCCGGTCGGGAACCGGGTGGGGGCGGAGAACGACGGCTGGCGGGTCACGATGGTGACGCTGTCCTTCGAGCGGGGCACCGCCTTCGTCGGCGAGGTGGTGGCCTGCCGCCGCACGCTCGCCCTGCTGGCCCGGACCGCGAAGGAGAACGGCCGCTGGGACGATCCGGTGCTACGTCGCACCCTGGGACGGCTGCACGGGGAGTTCGGCGCCCTCTGGAGGCTGACGCAGTGGAACGTCAGCGAATCCGAGCGCTCGGGCGGCGTCCCGGGCACGGGTGGCAGCGTCTTCAAGCTGGCGTACTCCCACGCGCGGCAGGAGCTGTACGACGCCGCGGCGCAGGTGCTCGGCGCGGGCTCGCTCGCGCTGGACGAGGAATGGGTGCTGGACCGGCTCTCGTCGCTGTCGTACACCATCGCGGCGGGCACCTCGCAGATCCAGCGGAACATCGTCGCCGAGCGCGTCCTCGGCCTGCCGAAGGGGCGGTGAGCGGCGTGGACTTCCAGCCGAGCCGGGAGCAGCGCGACCTGCGGGCGGGCGTACGGGACCTGCTCGCCGGGCGGTACGGGCGCGAGGCGCTGCGGGCCTCGGTGGAGGCGGGCGTCGGGGTGGACCGGCGGCTGTGGCGGCAGCTCGGCGAGGCCGGATTCTTCTCGCTGCGCCTCCCGGAGGCCGACGGCGGGGTCGGGCTCGGGCTCCCGGAGGCCGTCCTCGTCTTCGAGGAGGCCGGGCGGGCCCTGCTGCCGGGGCCGCTGGTGGCGACGTTCCTGGCGGCGGGGGTGGTCGCGGGCGCCGCGGCCGGGACGACGGTGGTGACGGCGTACGACCTGGACGGGCCCCTGGTGGCCCACCTGGCGGAGGCCGACGCGGTCCTCGGGGCGCCGGCGCCGCCCGAGGGCGAGCCGGTGCCTTCGGTGGACCCGCTGACCCCGCTGCACCGGGTGGTCCGGGCCGAGGGGGCCGACCGCGCGGCGCGGACCGATCCGTACCGGGACGAGGGCGCGCTGCTGACGGCCGCGCTCCAGCTCGGCAGCGCCCTGCGCACGGTGGAGCTGGCGGCGGAGCACGCGCGGGGACGCGAGCAGTTCGGGCAGCCGATCGGGGCGTTCCAGGCGGTCAAGCACCTGTGCGCGGGCATGCTGGTGCGGGCGGAGGTGGCGCGTGCGGCGGTGTACGCGGCGGCCGTGACGGGGGACGGCGCGGAGATCGCCGCGGCGAAGCTGCATGCCGACGAGGCGGCCGTACGGGGGGCCCGTGACTGCCTCCAGGTGTACGGCGGGATGGGCTTCACCTGGGAGGCGGACGTGCACCTGCACCTGAAGCGGGCCTGGGTCCGCGCGGAGCAGTGGCGGACGGCGGCGCGGGCGGCGGAGCTGTTGGCCGCGGACCTGCTGGCGTCGGCGCCCGTGTGAGGCAGGAGAGGCGCGAGGGGTACGGGATGAACGAGGCGGGACGCATGTCCGATTACAGAGAGTTGATATCGGTTTGTGTCCTTCGAGTGCCCCCTTACGGACCGGAGTCGGGGGCGCGCTCCGGTACGCTCGCACGAATGCGAGCGGCCCCGCGGCGTGAGCGTCGCACAGTATGCACCACGCCTACTCCTTCGCGCTGGAATATGCCCGAAGCGCTTGTTGTGGTGACTGTATGTCAACCATGCTGCTACGCAAGGGGGTCACTGGCCGTGACCCCGTTCCGTCGTGAGGCGAAGTGTCCGCCGGTTCGGATGGTGTGAGCGGTGCAGGTGCTTCAGGTTCAGCTTGAGGTAGGAGCGGACCCCGCCGAGGTCGGCCGGGCGCGCCGGTGGGCGCGCTCCCGGCTGGCGGGTTCCGGGATAGGGGACGACGAGCCGCTCGCCGAGACGCTGATCCTGCTGATCTCGGAGCTGGTCACCAACGCGGTCGTGCACACCGGCTGTCCGGCCGTGCTGCGGATGCTGTTCGGCGGGCCCGGGGTGCGGGTCGAGGTCGCGGACGCCAGCGACCGGGAGCCCGCCCGGCGGCAGGCCGCCGGCGACGACACCGGCGGGCGCGGCCTGGAGCTGGTCGACGGGCTCGCGGACCGCTGGGGCTGGCAGCGCGAGGGCGCGGGGAAGCGGATCTGGTGCGAGATCGACCGGGGGCGGAAGGCGGGCGCCGACCGCTCCGCGGGTGCCCCGGAAAGGCCTGCCGAATTCTTTGCCCCGATCCGGGAACCTCGCGTGTACCTCTAACGAGGTGTTGACGGTTCGTCACGTGTTGATCACTCTGGTGGGGAGCGATTCGTCGCGAGGGGACGCCAAGGGTCCTGCCTTGACGAGTGCGGGTCGTGGGGTGGCGGCTGCCGTGCCGCGCTCGGGGCGTGCATGCGCGTACGCCGCCACCCAGTAGGTCCCCCTTCGGGGGCCGTCCGTCCAACGCGGTCGCGTCCGTCCATCGCCGCCGCGCCGGTGGCCGCGTCAGTGGGCGAGGGTCATCAGCAGGTAGTCGACGGGGCGTACCCGCCACTCGGGGCGCAGGCCGCTGCGCAGCACGATGCTGAAGCCGGCGGGTTCGCCCCGGTGGAGGGCGGCGAGGGCCTGTAACCGCCCGCCGCCATCGGCCCAGGCGAGCGCCCGATCCACCTCGGTGGGGGTCAGGGCGAAGGGGCGAGTGGTGCGGATCTGCGTCCGGATGAGGCGGACCGCCTCTTCGGGGGTGTCCAGCATGAGCCGGTCGAGCAACTCGGGCGCGGTGGAGTAGGCGTCGGGGTAGCAGAGTGCCTCGAACCAATATCCGGTGCGGATGGCGACCGTACAGTCCCGGCCGGGGGGCAACTTTGTCCGTTGTGGTCGCGTGAGCGGGTCGGATGGAGGCATGGCCGCCCTCCTGGGCTGGAGCGCGCCGTGGCCATCCGGCAGGTGGCGGGGGAACGGCCGCGCAGGCGAGAAGCGGTGCAGCGGACGGTGAGGCTGCGGCTGCACAGGGTGACCGTAGCGCTCCGCCATGGACAGAGGCAAGAGTGCACCGGGGCATATATGCCGGACCTGAACGCGCCCCTCGCCGGGACTCGGCGAGGGGCGGGCGGTGCGCGGGGTGGCCCCCGGTAACCGTCAGCTCACGAAGTGGTCGAATTCGCCGGCTTTGACGCCCTCGATGAAGGCGGCGAGCTTGGCCGGGCTGGTCGTGATGATCGCTTGCGGGTCGTCGCTCTCGCGCATCACGATGCCGTCGCCGTGCCGGCCGACCTCGATGCAGTTTTCGCCCCCGCCTCCGGAGAAGGACGACTTCTGCCAGCTGATGGGTGTGCTCATGGCGCTGTTTCTCACAGTTCTCGTGCGATGTGATGGATGATCTGCCGCGACCCTTCCGGGTCGAGGGCGGCCTTCTCGGCGATGTCGAACAACGTGCGGTACTTGCGCAGGTCGGCGTCGGCGTCGAGGAACCGTCCGCCGAAGGCGCTGTCGATCTGCACGGTGTCCAGTTGCGGAACGACTCCGTGTGCGTAGAGGACGGGCTGCGTCACCTCGATGAAGTCCTCGTTCGTGAACGGGATCACGCGGACCGTTATGGCGGGCCGCGCCGATACTTCGATGAGGTGTTCAAGCTGCTCGCGGGCCACGTCGCGACCGCCGAAGCGCATGCGCAGGGCCGCCTCGTGGATGATCGCGTCGAACCGGGGCGGGTTCGGCCGGTCGAGGACCGTGATGCGCTTCATGCGGTGCTCGACGCGGGCCTCGACCTCGGCGGCGGGAAGCCTGGGCGTGACGCCGGAGAACAGGGCGCGGGCATAGTTCTCGGTCTGGAACAGTCCGGGCAGCGTGACGCTTTGCATCGACCGGAGCGCTACGGCGTGGTGTTCCAGTTCCGCGATGTCGAGGAATCCTGGGGCAAGGATGCCCCGATATTCGTCAAACCAGTATTGCCCACGATGCTCCCTCGCGATCGCGCAGAGCGCGTCGATCAGAGCCTCGTCGTCGCAGGAGTAGAAGGTCGCGAGTCGCCTGATCCGCTCCTCGCTGATCCCCAGGCGTCCCGCTTCGATGTGACTGATCTTCGCTTGGTCGACCGACAGCAGACCGGCGGCTTGCCTGGCCGTCGTCGCTGCCGCCTCGCGCAGTTTCCGCAACTCGGCGCCCAGCCGTGCCTGGCGTGCGGTCGGGTTGTCCCTCGGCGGCATGTGTCCCTTCCCCTTGTCTGGCATGAGTCTGCCGGTATCCCTGCCGCGGGTCCACCGAGTCCCGGCGGCCAACCGGGCAAGCTTGCACCGGTGCATAGTTGCCCCTACGGTTCTCGTAGCACCGCGTCGCAGGCCCGTCGGACCGAAGTGCAGCCGCTGCTATGCGCCCTGAAGGGGCGTCATGGCAAGGCGGCCGATGCCACGGAGGGCAGGCGCGCGCGGACCCGTACCCGTCAGGAGACGATCGCGATGACGAACACGAGCGCTTTACCGGCCGCCGACGAGGGGCCGGGGCAGCGGGCGACCTACCGGATGGTGGCGCCGAGTCGGGCCGGGACAGTGCGGATCGCCCGGGACTGGGTGGTCTCCGTCCTGTGCGCGGCCGGGTGGGCCGAAGCGGCGGAGCGGGCGCGGTTGTGCGCCTCGGAGCTCGTCACCAACGCCTACCGGCACACCGATACCCCGGAGATCGCCGTCGAGGTCGCGCTCTGCGACCAGCGCGCGACGGTCTACGTCTACGACGGCGCGCCCGAGCTGCGCCTTCCGCCCCACCCCCCGACCGGCGGCGGTCCGCCGCTCCTGGCCACCGGTGGGCGGGGGCTCGCGCTCGTCGCCGCCTGCGCCGACGACTGGGCGGTCGTGGCGCAGGGTGCCTGCGTCAAGGTCGTCTGGTTCAGCCTGCTGTCGGGGCGATGAGTGGCCGGGGGCGGTCAGAGGACGGCGACGGGGGCGACCGGGGTGCCGGTGCCGCCGACGAAGGGTTCCGGCATCGCCGACAGGAAGAACGCGTACCGACCCACTTCCGCACAGGCTGTGGACAACGTTTCGAGGTTCCAGTTCTGGCCCTGGAGCATGCCCATCTCGACCAGGTCCAGCGCGTGCACCGGCAGCCACAGGTTCTCGATCTCCGGCGGGAAGATCTCGAAGGTCAGCGTGTCGTTGGCGACGGCCGCCACGTCCCGCGCGTGGAACCACTCCGGGGTCCGCACCGACAGGCCGGGGGAGGGGAACCCGTAGCCGTGCTTGTCGCCCGCGAGGTACACCTGGACCTGGCCCGTCCGGACCAGGACGACGTCACCGGCCCCGACCCTGACCCGGCCGAACTCCTCCGCCTCCGCGAGGTCCTCGGGGGTCACCGCGTGGCCGCCCGGCAGCCGGTCCACGCCCTTGGCGCGGGCCACGTCCAGCAGGACCCCCCGCGAGACGACGGGACCGGCCTTGTCGATGCCGCCGAACTCGGCGCGGCCGTGCGCGGTGATCGTGCCGGCCGGGCGGCCGTTGTAGATCCGGCCCGAGTGCGAGACGTGGGTGAGCGCGTCCCAGTGGGTCCCGGCCTGGAGCCCCATCGTCACGGCGTCGTCGCTGCACGCCACCGTGCCCGGACCGAACAACTCCTGGTTGATCTGCACCATCGTGTGCAGCGGGTTGACCCGGCCGGGGATCAGGCCGGCCTGCACCCCGTCCTCCTTGAGCGGGAGCGCCAGCGGGATGCGCCGGCCCGTGCGGACTTCGGCGGCCGCGGCGCGCACCACGGCGTCGGTGATCAGGTTCAGGGTCCCCCTCTCGTCCTCGGCGCCCCACCGGCCCCAGTTGTTGACGCGCTTGGCGATGTCGTGGAACTCGGCCGGCAGGGTCATGGCCTCATCAACTCCCGGGGCTTGTGCTGCGGCATCGGATGGCCCATAGAATCTAACGGTCCGTCAGAAAACGCGGAAAGGGGTCGGGCGTGGGGAACTTCCTGGCAGGCAAGGTCGTCGCCGTCACCGGGGCGGGCCGGGGCATCGGACGGGCCGTGGCGCTCGCCGCCGCCGCCGAGGGGGCCAAGGTCGTCGTCAACGACTACGGCGTGGGCATCGAGGGCGGCGAACCCGCCGGCGAGATCGCCGCGTCCGTGGTCAAGGAGATCGAGACCGCGGGCGGCGAGGCCGTCGCCGTCGCCGACGACGTCTCCACCATGGCGGGCGGACAGCGCATCGTCGACACCGCCCTCGCGCGGTACGGACGCGTCGACGGGGTCGTCTGCGTCGCCGGCATCCTGCGCGAACGGATGCTGTTCAACATGTCCGAGGAGGAGTGGGACCCCGTGGTCGCCACCCACCTCAAGGGCACCTTCACCGTCTTCCGCGCCGCCTCCGCCGTCATGCGCCGGCAGGGTTCCGGCACCCTCATCGGGTTCACCAGCGGCAACCACCAGGGCTCGGTCGCCCAGGCCAACTACAGCGCCGCCAAGGGCGGGATCATCTCCCTCGTCCGCTCGGCCGCCCTGGGCCTGGCCAAGTACGGGGTCACCGCCAACGCGGTCGCGCCCGTCGCCCGGACCCGGATGTCCGCCAACGTCCCCATGGAGCTCAAGGAGATCGGCGAGCCGGAGGACGTCGCGGCGCTGGTGACGTACCTGCTCAGCGACCGGGCGAAGGCGGCGGCGATCACCGGTCAGGTCTACACCGTCGCCGGCCCGAAGATCGCCGTGTGGGCGCAGCCGCGCGAGCTGCGCGCGGCGTACGCGGACGGCCCCTGGACCCCCGAGAAGATCGCCGACTTCCTGCCCGGGACGGTGGGCACCGACCCGATGCCGATGCTCGCCCAACTGGAGGCCATGGCCAAGGCGGCAGCCGCCAAGGGCCGCCCCAACGCGTGAGGGAGAGCCATGGACTTCGGTTTCGGGCCCGAGGACGAGGAGCTGCGCGGCCACGCCCGGTCGTGGCTGCGGGAGCACCTCGTCGGCCCGTACGCGCAGGCCCGCGGGCTCGGCGGCCCGGGCAGCGAGCACGAGGGGGTGACGGCGCGGCGTGCCTGGGAGCGCGAACTCGGTCGCGGCGGCTGGATCGGCCAGGGCTGGGAGGTGCCCGACGGGGCCTACGGGCAGCGCCGGCTCTCGCTGACCGGGCAGGTGGTGTGGGCGGAGGAGTACGCGGCGCTGCGCGCACCCGGACGGGTCGGCCACATCGGGGAGAACCTCCTCGCGCCCACCCTCGTCGCCTACGGGACCACCGAACAGCGGGACCGCTACCTGCCGGGGATCGCCCGCGGCGAGGAGCTGTGGTGCCAGGGCTACAGCGAGCCGGGCGCCGGATCGGACCTCGCCGGGGTCCGTACGACGGCCGTCCGGGACCCGGCCGACGGGCGCCACCGGATCACCGGGCAGAAGATCTGGACCTCCCTCGCCAAGGACGCCGACTGGTGCTTCGTCCTGGCCCGCACCGAACCGGGCTCCCGCCGCCACCGCGGCCTGACCTTCCTGCTGGTGCCGATGGACCAGCCGGGCCGCGTCGAGGTCCGGCCGATCCGCCAACTGACCGGGACCAGCGAGTTCAACGAGGTGTTCTTCGACGGGGCGGTCGCCGCCGAGACCGTCGGCGGCGAAGGCGACGGCTGGACCGTGGCCATGGGCCTGCTCGCCCTGGAACGGGGCGTCTCCACCCTGGTGCAGCAGATCGGCTTCGCCGTCGAACTGGAACGGGTCCTGGCCGCCCACGTCGCCCACACCGGCGCCGGCGCGGACGACCCCGTCCTGCGGGACCGGCTGGTGCGCCAGTGGGCCGAGCTGCGCACCATGCGCTGGAACGCCCTGCGCACCCTGGGCGGCAGCGGCGACCAGGGCGCGCCCAGCGTCGCGAAGCTGCTGTGGGGCGGCTGGCACCGGCGGCTCGGTGAGCTGGCGGTGGCGGTGCGCGGAGCGGCGGCCACCGCCGGACCGGCGGACTGGGGCCGGGAGGACCCGTACGAGAACGGGCTCGACGAGGAGCAGCGGCTCTTCCTGTTCAGCCGGGCCGACACCATCTACGGCGGCTCGGACGAGATCCAGCGGAACATCATCGCCGAGCGCGTGCTCGGCCTGCCCAGAGAGACGCGGTGACGACATGCGAGGCGTCGTGTTCGACGGCAAGCAGGCCCGGGTGGTCGACGATCTGGAGATCCGCGACCCGGGGCCGGGGGAGGTGCTGGTCGCGATATCGGCGGCCGGACTGTGCCACAGCGACCTCTCGGTGATCGACGGGACCATTCCGTTCCCGCCGCCGGTGGTGCTGGGGCACGAGGGGGCCGGGGTGGTCGAGGCCGTCGGTCCCGGCGTCACGCACGTGGAGACCGGCGACCACGTCTCGCTGTCCACCCTCGCCAACTGCGGGGCGTGCGCGGACTGCGACCGGGGCCGGCCCACCATGTGCCGCAAGGCCATCGGTATGCCGGGACAGCCCTTCTCACGCGGCGGGAAGCCGCTGTTCCAGTTCGCCGCCAACTCCGCGTTCGCGGAGCGGACGATCGTCAAGGCCGTGCAGGCGGTGAAGATCCCGGAGGAGATCCCGGCGACCTCGGCCGCGCTGATCGGGTGCGGGGTCCTGACCGGGGTCGGGGCGGTCCTGAACCGGGCTCGGGTGGGCCACGGCGAGTCGGTGGTCGTGATCGGCGCGGGCGGCATCGGGCTGAACGTGCTCCAAGGCGCCCGGATCGCCGGAGCGGGGACCATCGTCGCGGTGGACGCCAACCCGGCGAAGGAGACGGTGGCCCGGCAGTTCGGGGCCACCCACTTCATCGACGCGTCGGCCGCCGGGGACACCTCGGCGGCGGTCCGCGAGATCCTGCCGACCGGCGCGGACCACGCCTTCGAGTGCGTGGGCCACGTACGGCTCATCCGGCAGGCCGTCGACCTCCTCGACCGGCACGGACAGGCGGTGCTGCTGGGCGTCCCCGGCTTCAAGGAGGAGGCGTCCTTCCAGGTGTCGTCCCTCTACCTGGACAAGACGATCATGGGGTGTCGGTACGGGTCCTCCCGGCCGCAGCGCGACATCGCGCTCTACGCCGAGCTGTACCGGCAGGGCAAGCTGCTGCTGGACGAGCTGGTGACGGCGGTCTACCCGGTGGAGGACTTCGCGAAGGCGGTGGACGACGCGCGGCACGGGCGCGTCGCGCGCGGGGTGCTCACCTTCTGACGCGGTTCGGGGCCTCCGGGAACGGGGGCCCGCAACCGTACGGTCAGGGGGTGAAGCGGCCGAACCTGCCCTGGTGGAAGAGGAGCGGGTCGCCTTCGCCGGCCGCGCCCAGGGCCTCGACGCGGCCCACGACGATCAGGTGGTCCCCGCCCGTGTGGACGGCGTGGATCCGGCAGTCGATCCAGGCGGGCACCGCGGCCAGCAGCGGCGAGCCGGTCGCGGGGGCCGGACGGTGGCTGACGCCGGCGAACTTGTCGGCGCCGCTGACCGCGAACGACCGGCACAGCGCGCCCTGTCCGGCGCCGAGGATGTTGACGCAGAACACCCCCGCGCGGGCGATCCGGGGCCAGGTGGTCGACGTACGCGCCACCATGAACGTGACCAGGGGCGGGTCCAGCGACAGCGAGGCGAAGGACTGGCAGGCGAAGCCGGCCGGCCCTCCGGTGCCGTCGCCGGCGGGGGCGGTGATGACGGTGACCCCGCTGGCGAAGTTCCCGAGGACGGCCCGGAATTCCGCGGGGCCGACTGGGGCCCGCTCGTCGTCCCGTACGGCCCGGAGGTCGGGGCGGGGCAGCGCGCCGCCCGGCAGCGGATCGGGCGCCGCCGCGGCGGAGGTGGGGGAGCCGACCGACCTGAGGTATCGGACGACGGTGGCCGCCATCCCTGCGTGTCCCATCACCCTTCGATTGAAGCTGACGGTTCGTCAGATGGGAAGGGGTGGGACGGCCCGTGCCGAGGGGCCCGCGCTACCGCCGGTCGGGTGAAACCCCGGGCCGCCCGGACCCGTACGTCGGGTAGCCGCGCGCGGGCTCGGCATGGTGGCGGGACCGGCGTGCCGCCGTACGCCGAACCACCGCAGACACCCGGGAGAGACCCCATGCTCGGCACCGATTTCCGTACCGGATCACCCAACTGGCTCGACCTCGGCAGCCCCGACGTCGACGCGGCCACCGCCTTCTACAGCGGCGTCTTCGGCTGGGACTTCGTCTCCGCCGGACCCGACACCGGCGGGTACGGCTTCTTCCGACAGGGCGGCAAGACCGTCGCCGCGATCGGCCCGCTCACCGAGGAGGGCGCGAAGTCCGGCTGGATGGTCCACTTCATGAGCCCGGACATCCAGGCCACCGTCCAGGCCGTCAGGGACGGCGGCGGCACCGTCCGGATGGAGCCGATGGACGTCATGGGGGAGGGGTGGCTCGCGCAGTTCACCGACCCGCAGGGCGCGCAGTTCGCCTCGTGGCAGCCCGGGAAGACCGCCGGCCTGGAGGTGGCCTCGGCCGAGAACACGCTGGTCTGGGTGGAGCTGCACGTACCCGACCCGCTCGCGGCCGTCTCCTTCTACCACGGGGTGTTCGGCTGGCGCAGCGAGGAGATGCAGGCGCCCGGGATGACCTACCGGGTGCTGAGCGTCAAGGACGGCGACCAGCGCGAGGCGTCCTTCGGCGGGGTCGCGCCGCTGGGCGACGGCGCGGGCGGCGGCGGTGCCGGCCCGAGCTGGGTGCCGTACTTCCACGTCACAGACGCGGACGCCACCGTGAGCGCCGTACAGGGCAACGGCGGCTCGGTGCTCATGCCGGCGGCCGACGTGCCGGACGTCGGCCGGATCGCGTGGGTGGCCGACCCGTTCGGGGCGACGTTCGCGCTGCTGAAGCCCAACCCGCAGATGTAGCGCCCGCCCGGCTTCCCCCGGCCGCCTGCCCGCCGCCCGCCGCCCGTTCGCGCCCTCAGCGGCCGAGGTACTTGGGGGTGCGGCGCTCCACGAAGCTCGCCACGCCCTCGTTGGCGTCGACGGTGGTCATGTTGATCTCCTGGGCGGCGGCCTCGGCGGCCAGGGCCGCCGCCCGGTCCCCGTCGAGGGAGGCGTTGACGAGCTGCTTCGTCAGGGCCAGGGCCCGGGTCGGGCCCTGGGCCAAGCGCTCCGCCCAGGCGCGCGCGGTCGCCTCCAGGGCCTCCGCCGGAACCACCGTGTTGACCAGCCCGAGGCGTTCGGCCTCCGCGGCGGACACGGCGTCTCCGAAGAACATCAGCTCCTTGGCCTTCTGTGGCCCGAGCAGCCGGGGCAGCAGGTACGCGCCGCCGCCGTCCGGGACCAGGCCCCGGCGCACGAACACCTCGATGAACCGGGCCGGTTCGGCCGCGATGACCAGGTCGCAGGCGAGCGCGAGATGCGCGCCGATCCCGGCGGCGGTGCCGTTGACGGCGGCGATGACCGGCTTCTCGCAGTCGAGGACCGCGGTGATCAGCCGCTGGGCGCCGAGCCGGATCATCCGGGCCACGTCCCCGGCCACCCGCTCACCGGTGGCCGGCCCCCCGCGCAGATCGGCGCCCGCGCAGAAGCCCTTCCCGGTGGCGGTGAGGACGACGGCCCGCACGCCGGGGTCGCCGGACGCCTCGCCGAGCAACGCGATGACCCGCTCCCGCTGTTCCCCGGTGACGGCGTTCATGGCCTCGGGCCGGTTGAGCGTGATCCAGGCGACGCCGTTGTCGATGCGGTGCAGTACCTCGCGGGGCGGTGCCTCGCGGGGCGGTGCCTCGCCGTGCGGTACGTCGTCCTCGGGGGCGGGGGTCATGGCGAACTCCGTTCGTGTCAGGGGCGTCCCGGCCCGCCCGGGGCCGGGACGCGGGGGCCCGAGCCGTGGCTCGGAGCGGCGGCGGGCAGGCGTCAGCGGCAGACGGCCAGGGCGTCCAGGGCCACCGCGCCCTGGCCGCGGGGCAGTACCATCAGGGGGTTGATGTCCAGTTCGGAGAGGGTGTCGCCCAGTTCCAGCGCCATCCGCTGGACCCGCAGGACGACCTCCACCAGCGCGTCCACGTCCGCCGGGGGCGCGCCCCGTACGCCCTCCAGCAGCGCGTGCCCGCGCAGTTCCGTCAGCATCGCCCGCGCCTGGTCCTCCCCGAACGGCGGCACCCGCACCGCCGCGTCGCGCAGCACCTCCACGAGCACCCCGCCCAGCCCCACCGTCACCGTCGGGCCGAACAGGTCGTCCTGGGTGACGCCGACGACCATCTCGACGCCCCGCTCGACCATCTGGCAGACGAGGATGCCGTCCAGCGGGACGTTCTCGTAGCGGGCGATGTCCGTCAGCTCCCGGTAGGCGTCGCGGATCTGGCTCGCCGAGGTCAGGCCGATCTTGACCAGACCCAGTTCCGTCTTGTGCCCGAGCTGGGGCCCGGACGCCTTCATCACGACCGGGTAGCCGACCAGACCCGCCGCCCGGACCGCCGCGGCCGCGCTGGTCACCAACTGTTCGCGCGGGACCCGTATCCCGTAGGCCCGCAGCAACTGCTTCGCCGCGTGCTCGCTGAGCTGCCGGCCGGGGCGCATCAGGGCCTGGGCCTTGCGGTAGGAGGGGGAGGGGGTGCGCGGGGCGTCCTCGAAGGGGGAGCGGTAGGACGCGGTGAAGCGGTGGTGGTCGAGGTAGGCCCGTACGGCGGTGATGCAGTTGCCGAAGGTGCGGAAGGTGGCCACCCGGGAGGAGCCGAGCAGGGTGCCGCGGTACGCCTCCTCCGTACCGACCGGGGACCCCCAGATCACACAGATCAGCTTGTCCGTCCGCTCGGCGGCGTCCACCAGGTCCTGCGCCAGCTTGTCGCTCATGGGCGGGAACGGCCCGGTGATCGGGCAGATCAGGACGCCGACGGACGGGTCCGCCAGGATCGCTTCGATGATCTTGGGGCCGCGCCAGTCGCCGACCGGGTGGCCGCCGTTGTCCACGGGGTTCGCGACGTTCAGGTACTGCGGGATCCACTGGTGCAGCTCGGCCTGCTTGGCCGGCGAGAGGGTGGGGAGCAGCAGCCCCGCCTCCGTCGCCAGGTCGGAGAAGTGGGCCCCGGTGCCGCCGGAGATCGAGTACACGACGACGCCGTCGGCCCGGGGCGGGCGCGCGCGGGCCAGCAGGGCCGCGGTGTCCTGGAGCTCGTCCAGGCCGTCGACCCGGATCACCCCGAACTGCCGCATGGCCGCGTCCACCACCGCGTCGGAGCCGGTCAGCTTCCCGGTGTGGGAGGCCGCCATCCGGGCGCCGGTCTCGGTGCGGCCGACCTTGACGGCGACGACGGGCACCTTGGCGCGTGCGGCCCGGTCGGCGGCGAGCAGGAAGGCGCGGCCGTCCTTGAGCCCCTCGACGTAGCAGGCGATGGCCCCCACCTCGGGCCGCTCGGCGAAGTAGGAGATGAAGTCGGCGGTCTCCAGATCGGCCTCGTTGCCCGTGGGGGCCCAGTGCGAGAGCCGGATGCCGAGTTCCTGAAGGGTGTAGACCGGCCGGCCCTGGTGCCCGGACTGGGTGATCAGCGCGATGGCCGGGCCGTCCAGGTCGTCGCGGAACGCCTCGAAGGCGTTGAGGTTGGTGTTGGGGCCGAGCAGGCGCAGGCCCGATCGGCGGACGGCGGCGGAGAGCCGGGCCTGCGCGGCGGCCCCGGCGTCACCGGTCTCGGCGAAACCGGAGGCGAACGCGACCGCGAACCTGACCTTGGCCTCGGCCAGCTCCTCGATCACCGGGAGCGGGTCGGCCACGAGCAGCACCGCGAGGTCCACCTGTTCGGGCAGCGCGGCCACAGAGGCGTGGCAGGGCAGTCCGAAGACCGTGGCGCGGGTCGGGTGCACGGGGTGGACGCGGGCCCCGACGCGCTCGGCCCAGGCGATGAGCTGCCGGGTGATGCCGGTGTTCGGTCTGCCCTCGGCGTCGGAGGCGCCGATGACGGCCACGGACCCGGGCCGGAAGAACCGGTCCAGGTCGGGCACGTCGGAGCGCAGCGGCCGGCCGCTGACGTCCAGGGCGGCCGCGTCCTCGGCGGTGGGGGCCGCCGTGGAGTGGACGGCCGTCCGGGGGGTCTCGCCGCAGGCGTCGACCCGTGCGCGGAAGTCGGTGGTGAGGGTGCCGTGAGTAGATCCAAGCATCGTTCCGCCCGCTCCTGCTCGATGAACTCCATGAGTCTCGCTAGCTGACGCATAGTCAGATTACTGAACTGACGCGCCGTCAGGAACAGGGATGCGCCGGAAAGATGGTGGAGGTGGTGTGTGGAACGGTCCCAGATCCCCGGGCGGGGGGTCCAGGACGGTTTCAGCCGACCCGGCGGCGGGCGCGGGCGCTCCCGTCCCCGCCTTCGCGCGCCCGTCGGCGGGCGACCGCCTTGGCGATCCGCTCCGCGTCCAGGGCCAGCTCCCGCAACATCCCGCTGATGGGGTTGGTGAACCCGGTGAAGTAGAGGTCCGGGGCCCCGGCGGCAGTGCGGGCGCCGTGCGCGCGGGGGCGACCGCGCTCGTCGAGCACGCCCAGGTGGCCCACCAGCCCCTCCAGTGCCCGCCGGTAGCCGGTGGCCGCGATCACCACGTCCGGGGCGACCCGGCTGCCGTCCGCCAACTCCACCTCGGCCCCGTCGAAGCCCGCGACGGCGGCGACCGGCTCGACCGCCCCGCGACGCACGGCGCTGATCAGCCCGACGTCCTGCACCGGGATCGCGCCCTCGCGCACCCTGCTGTAGAGCCCGGTGTCGGGGCGCGGGAGCCCGTACGCCGACAGGTCCGGGACGGTGGCCTTGGCGATGAGCGCGGCGAGCCGGTCCACGAGCCGCACGGGCAGCCGGCGCACCAGGATCGCGCTGCGCTGCGCCGGCCAGCCCAGACTGGAGCGGCGCACGATGTGCGGGGCGGTGCGGACGGCGAGCCGCACCCGCGCGGCCCCGCCCTCGGCCAGGTCGACGGCGATCTCCGCGCCCGTGTTGCCGACCCCGACCACGAGCACGTCCAGGCCGGCGTACGGGGCGGGGTCGCGGTACTCGGCGGCGTGCAGCAGCCGCCCCGGGTAGCCCTCGCGGCCGGGCCAGTCGGGCACGGCGGGTGTGTGGTTGAACCCGGTCGCCACGACGACGGCCCCGGCGGCCAGCACCCGGCCGCCGCCGGCGTACAGGGTCCAGCCCTCGCCGTCCCCGTTCGCGTCGGTGGCGCGCTCGATCCGGGTCACCTCCACGCCGGTGACCACTTCCAACTCGTGGAACTCCGCGTACCTCTCCAGGTAGCGCACCACGTCCGCCCGTGCGACCCACCGCCCGAAGCGGCGCGGCACGGCCAGCCCGGGGAGCGCCGAGAGGCGCCGCGTGGTGTGCAGGCGAAGCCGGTCGTAGTGGGCGCGCCACGAGGCGCCGACGGTGTCGGACTTCTCGACCACCACGGCACGGACCCCGCGGGCGCGCAGCGCGGCGGCGGCGGCGAGGCCGCCGGGGCCGGCGCCGATCACGTACACGGGGCGGGGCTGGGTGGTCAGGTCGGGGGCTGTGGGGACTGCGGGCATGAGGTGTGAGCGTATCGACACAGAGAGTTGATGGGTCTCGGACGAGGAGGGATCCGATTGCGGATCGGTCACGGGCCCGCGTCGGGGGCCTTGCGGGACGGGCCCCGATCGGGTGAACTGACGTACCGTCAGATAATGGAGGATGGGGGCTGCCGATGCGGACCGTCTGGCTCAGTGGGGCCGAATGGACAGCCGTGCTCCGGATGGGGCTCGGCCTGTGGTGGCTGGAGAGCTGGCGGCACAAGGACAAGAAGGGCTGGTTCGAGCGCGGCACCGGAATCGCGTGGGCCGCCGACGTGGCGGGCAACCACCGCTGGGCGTTCGTCAAGGGCGGCTTCGACCGGGTCGTCCGGCCGCGCCCGAAACTGATGGCCTACGTGGTGGTGTACGCGGAACTCGCGCTCGGTCTCGGCCTGGTCCTCGGGCTGCTCACCCCGATCGCCCTGGTCGGGGGACTGCTGCTGAACCTGCTGTACCTGGTGCTGATGATCCACGACTGGGCCGAGCAGGGGCAGAACGCGATGATGGCGCTCATCTCGGCGGTCGCGCTCTTCGCCATGGGCTGGCAGGTCTGGTCCCTCGACGCGGCGACGGGACTCTTCCTGTGAGCGGGACGAGCGGGGCGAACGGGGCTTCGGGCCCTGCCGCCAGGGCGACGGCGCGGTACGACCTGCCCGAGGCGGACGACTTCACCCGCCCCTACTGGGAGGCCGCCGCGCGGGGCCGACTGCTGCTGCGGCGCTGCGCGGAGTGCGGCCGGGCGCACCACTACCCCAGGGAGTTCTGCCCGTTCTGCTGGGCGGGGGAGGATCGGGTGCGGTGGGAGGAGGCCGAGGGGGCGGCCGTCCTGTACACGTGGTCGGTGATCCACCGCAACGACCTGCCGCCCTTCGGGGAGCGGGTGCCGTACGTGGCGGCGGTGGTGGACCTGGCGGAGGGGCCGCGGATGATGACGGAGCTCGTGGACTGCGGGGCGGCGGAGTTGAGCATCGGGATGCCGCTGCGGGTCGCGTTCCGCGAGAGCGGTCCGGGTGCGGCCGTCCCGGTCTTCCGCCCGGAGTCGTAAGCAGGTTCGGCAGAACGGAAGTTGACGTACCGAAGGCCGGCCGTCGCCGTATGTCACAGGCGCGCACCGGTCCGGCGGAACGGCTGCGTCCCCGGGCGGAATCCGGCGATCCTGGGGTGTCGCCAGAAAGGTCCGTACCACCTCACCCCTCGGAGCAGCCGGTGTCCTCGCAGGAGATCCCCCTCACGATCACCCCCGAGCAGGCCGCCTACGGCGTGATCCTGCCGGTGTCCCTGCCCGGCGGTGGGAGCGCGCGCCTGCGGATTCCCGCGGGCTGCCGGGACGGTGAACTCGTACGGGCGCGCGTCGGCGACCGCGAGGTGCTGGTGCGGATACGGGTTGCGGTGGGGGCCGGGGCGGGTGGCGCCGCCGGGCCGGCGACCGTCGCGTCCGCGGTGCCCGGGCAGCCGCCGCGGCCGGCCAAGTCGTCCGGAGTGGGCGGGTGTCTGGCGGTGGTCGGCGTCGTCGCGGCCGTCATCATCGGCGCGATCGCGGTGAACAGCGGCGACGACAACAAGCACACCTCGTCGTCGTCCTCGTCGTCCGCTTCCTCGTCGCCGACTCCCACTCCCACTCCGACGTACAGCTCCTGGTCGCCGGCGCCGCTGCCGACCGACACGTCGTACACCTCCGGCACGGGCAGCAGCGGCGCCGGCAGCTATCCGTACCCCACCACCGCGCCGACGACGGCGGATCCGAGCCCGTTCGACACGGGTACCTGCCTCAACGGGCAGTTGCCGGACTCGACGACCGCGCAGCGCGTCGACAACGTGGAGGAGGTCTCCTGCTCGGCGTCGGACGCGCACTACAAGGTGATCCAGCGGTTCGGGTTCACCTCGGACCTGCACCGCTGCGACGACACCGCGCGCACGGAGTACGCGTTCTCGTACCGCTACACCCTCAACGGTGCCCCGATCAACGAGTACGTGTACTGCCTGATCGGCCTCGGCTCCTACTCGCGCAGCTGAGGCGCGCGGACCCCTCCGGCGGCGGGCTCACGGCCACAGGAGGCTGCGCGTCCAGGTGCCGGCGGGGTCGCGCCGGTAGTGGAGCCGGGTGTGGCGACGGGCGGCGTCGCCCTGGAAGAACTCGACCTCCGCCGGCTCCAGCACGTACCGCGTCCACGTCGGCGCGGGCGCCTCGGGGTCGGCTCCGGCGCGGACCCAGGCCGCCGCCGAAGCCTCGGCCAGCTCGGCCAGGGAGCCCAGCACCTCGCTCTGGCGACCGGTCAGCGCCGCCGCCAGTGCGCCGCGCGAGCGCACCGCCAGGTCCGCGCGGCTCTCCTGCGGCCCGCAGGCCGTGACGCGGCCCCGGATGCGGATCTGGCGGCCCACCGCAGGCCAGTAGAAGCCGAGGGCGGCGGCCGACTGTCCGGCCAACTGGCGGCCCTTGGCGCTGGTGGCGTGCGAGGCGAAGTGCCAGCCGCGGGCGTCGGCGTCGTGCAGCATCAGGGTCCGGACGTCGGGCCGCCCGTCGGCGTCCACCGTCGCCAGGCTCATCGTGTGCGGCTCGGGCTGCCCGGCGCGGGCGGCGTGCGTGAACCACTCCCGGAACAGTTCCAACGGCTCGGCGGGCGCGGCCTCGGGGTCGAAGGAGGGCAGCGGGGTGTCCCACACGCGCAGGGAGTGCAGGGTCTTGCGGAAGTCGTCGCCACCGGTCTCAGGGGTCATGCGGCCATGGAACCATCCCGGGGCCGGGCCGGGCCGGGCCGCGTCCGTGCGCGGCGCGAAGCCGCCCTTCCACAGTTCCCGGGCTCCGCCCAGCCGCGCCTCAATCGCCGGCGGGCTGGGAGGTGCCCTACGGGTCTGAGGCGGGTGACGCCGCGCATGCGTTGGCGGCTGCGCCGGGCAATCCCAGCCTCGCCGGCGTTTGAGGCGCGGGGGCCCGGGGGCTGGCCCCCGGCAGCGGCGGCGCGCATAGGCCCGGGCTCTGCCCCAATGTTCGGGCCCGGGCTCGGGCTCGGGCATCTTCTGCCTCGCCGGCGGGGCTGGGAGGTACCCCACGGGCCGAGGCGGGTTCCGCCGGGCATGGGTTGGCGGCTGCGCCGGGCGATTTCAGCCTCGCCGGCGTTTGAGGCGCAGGGCGGGCCGTCGCTCCCGGTTGGGGGAAAGTGCCTCCGGCACAGCACGAGGCGTTCATATGATGTGCCCTCATCAAACCGCTAGGGGTGGGGGCACCGATGGACCGCACAGACCGCACAGACCGCACAGACCGCACAGACCGCACAGACCGCACGGACGCCACCGGCGCGAGACGCGGCAGACGCACGGCGACGGTGCTCCGCCGGACACTGGCCACGCTGCTGCTGGCCGGCGTGGCCGTCGCCTGCGGGCCCGACACGGGGACCGCCCCGGCCCGGTCCCTGGCGCCGGCGACCACACCCCCGGCGGTCACGTCCGCCCCGCCCTCGGCCACCCCGCTCCCCGGCCCCTCGGCCTCGCAATCGGCCTCGGCCTCGGTGTCCGCCTCGGCGACCGTCCCCGTATCGACGCCCTCCGCCGAACCGCCGACGCGGCCCGCGGCGAAGCCCACGACCCGGGACCCGGCCCCGGAGCCGACCCGCGCGGCGACCCGCGAGGCGACGCCCGCCGCGGAGACCTCCTGCGAGATCGTCTCCGACGCGGGCAACTGCTACAAGGCGGGCCAGTTCTGCCGCAAGGCCGACGTCGGCCGCGAGACGCACGGCGCCAACGGCCGCCTCATCTACTGCCGACCGGACGGCAGCCGGTCCCGCTGGAACTACTGAGCCGCCGGCGCCGGCCTACCGGCCCAGCAGCACCGTCCCCGACGAGCAGAACCAGCCGCCCGTGCCCGAGGCCAGCGCGACCTCGGGCAACCGGCCGTCCCGTCTGGTGACCTGCCGGCCCGGACCGGCCTCGCCGCGGAGTTGACGGACCGCCTCCACCAGCAGGAACAGCCCCCGCATCCCCGGATGGCAGGCCGAGAGACCACCGCCGTCGGTGTTCACGGGCAGCTCGCCGCCCCGCAGCAGCCGCCCCTTCTCCACGAACGCCCCGCCCTCGCCCTTCGCACAGAAGCCGAGGTCCTCCAGCGTCACCAGGGTCATGTACGTGAAGGCGTCGTAGATCTGCGCCAGGTCCACGTCCGCCGGGGTCAGCCCGGCCCGTTCGAAGGCCAGCCGCCCCGAGACCGCCGCCGGGGAGACGGTGAAGTCCGCCCACTCCGACATGGTGGTGTGGGAGACGGAGGTGCCCGAGCCCAGGACCCACACGGGCGCCTTCGCGGTGTCCGGTACGTAGTCCTCCGCCGCGAGGAGCACGGCGCAGCCCCCGTCCGAGCGGATGCAGCAGTGCAGCTTCGTGAAGGGGTCCGCGATCATCTCGGCGGACAGCACGTCCTCCACCGTGATCGGGTCCCGGTACATCGCGTCCGGGTTGGTCGCGGCGTTCGCCCTGGCCTGCACGGCGACGGCCGCGAGCTGCTCCGCCGTGGTGCCGTACTCGTGCATGTGGCGGCGCGCGGCCATCGCGTACTTCGCGACGAGGGTGTGGCCGTACGGGACCTCGAACTGGAGCGGGCCCCGCCCCCCGAAGGACAGGTTGGAGGTGCGCCGCCGGGCCTTGATGTCGGCGCGCGCGGTGGAGCCGTAGACCAGCAGGACGGCGTTGGCGTGGCCGGCGGCGATGGCGTCGGCGGCATGGGCCGCCATGACCTCCCAGGTGGAGCCGCCGACGGAGGTGGAGTCGACCCAGGTGGGCCGCAGCCCCAGGTACTCGGCCACCTCGACGGGGGCCAGGGTGCCGAGCCCGGCCGAGGCCAGGCCGTCGATGACGGAGCGGTCCAGTCCCGAGTCGGCGAGCGCCCGGCGGGCGGCTTGGGCGTGCAGGGCGTAGGGGGTGGGGCCGTCCACCCGGCCGCAGTCCGAGAGCGCGACGCCGACGACGGCGACCCTGCGGCGGGCTGCGGAGGCGGCGGAGAGGGGTCCAGGCATGAGGAGACGGTATATCTGACGGACCGTCAGCCGCTAGGTCGGGTAAGGGGGGCGTGTCCGGACCGCCGCGAGTTCGACGGTGTCGGCCCCTGGGCATCCGCGACTCCCCGGCCTAACATGACGGCCCGTCAGATATCCCCTCGGCCACCGCCGGGAGGTTTCCCCGGGAGGAGCCCGACGATGGACGCCGCCTTCACCGCGGAGCAGGACGAGATGCGCCGCACCCTGCGCGAGATCCTGGGCAAACGCTGCGGCCCGGACGAGGTCAAGGCCGCCGTCCGCACCGCCGCCGGACACGACCCCGAGCTGTGGCAGCAGCTCTCCCGGCAGCTCGGCCTGCCGGGCATCGCCATCGCCGAGGAGTACGGCGGGGTCGGCTGCGCACCCGCCGACCTGGCCCTGGCCTGCGAGGAGACCGGGCGCGTGCTGCTGCCCTCCCCGCTGCTGGCCACCGCCGGGCTCGTCGCCCCGCTGATCGGCGCCCTGGGGACGCCCGCCCAGCGCGCGGCGCTGCTGCCCCCGCTCGCCGCCGGAACACTGACCGCCGCGCTCGCCGTACCCGGCCCGGCCCTGGCCACCGCCCTCGCGCTGACCGGGGACAACACCCCGGGCGACTGGTCGGGGGGCGGCCGCGCCGGCGGGGTACAGGCGCACGGCGACGGCGCCGGCGGCCGGCGGCTGTACGGGGAGGCCGCCCAGGTCCTGGACGGGCACAGCGCCGGGCTGCTGGTCGTCGCCGCGCACACCGGCGGCTTCGCCCGCAGCCGTACCCTGCTGTTCCTCGTACGGGGGGACGCGCCCGGTCTCGTACGCGCCCGGCAGGCCACCCTCGACGAGACCCGACCGCAGGGCCGCGTGCAACTGCGCGACGTGGAGGCCGAACCGCTGGGCGGCGAGGACGGCAACGACGCCGCCGACGTGGCCGGGGCGCTCGCCGCGACCGGCCGCACCGTCGCCACCGCCCTCGCCGCCGAGGCGGTCGGCGCGGCCGGGCAGGCGCTGGCCCGCACGGTGGAGTACGTACGCCAGAGGGAGCAGTTCGGTCGCGCGGTCGGCTCCTTCCAGGCGGTCAAACACCGCCTCGCCGACCTCTACGTACAGGTCCAGGCGGCCCGATCCGCCGCGTACTACGCCGTCTGGGACCCCGACCAGGGCGGACTCGCCCTCGCCCAGGCGCTGGAGGCGCTCCGGCTGACCGCCGCGGAGGCCATCCAACTGCACGGCGGCATCGGCTTCACCTGGGAACACGACGCGCACCTCTACTTCAAGCGGGCCGCGGCCGACGAACTGCTCTTCGGTCCCGCCCACCGGCTCCGGGCGCACGCCGCACAGCGCGCCGGGCTCTTCCCGGCGATCCGAGAGAGGACGGCCGCGCGATGACAGCCGTCGGTGTCCGCCTGATGCAGAAGGTCTCCTCGACCCTGCTGTTCGCCAAGATCGCGCCGCACGTGATCCCCGCCATGGACAAGGCGGTGCACAAGCTCACCCGCGGCAAGGTCATCCTGAGCGCGCAGATGCTCCCGGGGCTGATCCTCACCGCCAAGGGCGCCAAAACGGGGGAGCCGCGCGTCACCCCGCTCGCCTGCATGCCGCTGGAAGACGGCGCGGGTTGGCTGCTGATCGGCTCCAACTTCGGCCGCCCCGGGCACCCGGCCTGGACCGCGAACCTGCTGAAACACCCCGACGCGCGGGTGAGTTGGCACGGCCGGGAGATCGCCGTACGGGCCCGGCTGCTCCAGGGCGACGAACGCGCGGCGGCCTGGCGTCAGGCCTTGGCATTCTGGCCGCCGTACGCGACGTACCAGGCGCGCGTCGAGCGGGAGATCCGCCTGTTCCGGCTGGATCGCCGCTGATCACGGCACGGCAGGCCGCGGCGGCCGACCCGGACCCCCGGCGGCGGACCCGGCCCCCGGCGGGGGTCGGGTCCGCCGTTACCTGGTCGGCTTCTTGCCGGTGATGCCCAGGTGGACCAGGAGCGCCAGGTTCGGCTTGAGTTCGGCCTGCTTCACGCCCCAGGTCTGGAACCCCTTCTGGTGCGAGGCGACCGCGGCCAGCATCGCGACCAGCGAACCGGCCATGGCGGCCGGGCTGAGGTCCTTGTCGACCTTGCCCTTGGCCTGGAGTTCCTTCATCGACTCCGTGAGGGAGTTGGTGACGGAGTTCAGGATCTTCATGCGGATCTTGTAGAACCGCTTGTCGCCCTCGGCCGCGCCGAGGTCGACGACCCGCAGGATCGCGTCGTTGCGGCGCCAGAAGTCCAGGAAGCCCTCGACCAGTTCCTCGGCCGCGCTCCAGCCGGCCTTGCCGACCCAGTTGCGGCCCTCGACGAGCGCCGTCAACTGGGCGCCCTCCGTGGCCATTTCCTCGGCGATCTCCAGGACGGCACCTTCGACGTCCGGGAAGTACTGGTAGAAGGTCGCGGGGGAGGTACCGGCCTTGCGCGCGACGTCGATCACCTTGACGTCGCGGTACGGCGAGGAGCTGAGCATCTCGCCGAGGCAGTCGAGCAGCTTCTGCCGCGTCGCCTGGCCGCGCCGGCCGGCGACACGCCCGTCGACGGTGCGTACTTGTCCTGTCATGCCGTCAGCTTACCGAGGGGTGATGGGCGCGCTATTCGGCCGCCTGCAAATGGGGTCAACCGGCCGCCGACCTGGGCCACAGCGCCTGCGCGCCCGACCGTCCGATGCATTTCGGCCGTTTTCCAGGTCGTTTCCCCGCGGAGCGCCCCCGCCGCCGCCGACCGGTCGCGGACCGTCACCGACCCCACCCGTATCGTGGCGTAATCCCCCGAATAGTCTTGTCAACAGGCTGTGGACAAGTTTTCGGACCCATCATGGCCGGGAGGCGCAGGGCGGACGGATGGGGGCATACCCCCGCACGACGGAAGGAACCGGGCCCATGACGGCATTCGCGGAAGGCTCCCCCTGCTGGGTCGACGCCTCGCTCCCGGACGTCGAGGCGGGAAAGCGCTTCTACGGTGAGCTCTTCGGGTGGACCTTCGGCGACAGCGCGGGCGCCGAGTACGGGCACTACACGCAGGCGTACAGCCGCGGCCGCAACGTCGCCGCCCTCGCCCCCAAGCCCGACGGCCGCATGCCCACCGTCTGGGGGATCTACCTCTACACCGTCGACGCCTACGCGTGCGCCGCCCGCATCCGCGCCGCCGGCGGCCAGCTGGTGATGGACCCGCAGCCCGTGGGCCCGTACGGCACGGCCGCGATGGCCGCCGACCCCGGCGGCGCCGTCTTCGGCCTCTGGCAGCCCGGCACCCACCACGGCTTCGAAGCCCAGGGCGAGCCGTACACGTACCGCTGGTCGGAGGTCTACACCCGGGCCCGGGACGCCGTCGACGTGTTCTACGCCAAGGTCTTCGGCTACGTACCCGAGGACCAGGACGACCCCGACTCCGGCATCGAGTACCGCGTCTGGTCCCCGCCCGGCAGCGTCCCCGGCTCCGCCACCGCCGTCCTGGGCCGCAGCGTCATCACCGACGCGTTCCCGGAGATCATGCCGGCGCACTTCCTCGCCTACTTCGCCGTCCCCGACTGCGACCAGACCGTGGCCACCGCGCGGCGCCTCGGCGGCCGGGTCACCGCCGATCCCGTGGACACCCCGTACGGGCGCATCGCCGTCGTCGCCGACAATCAGGGGGCGGTCTTCGGGCTGCTCTCGGAGCCCCGGACCAAAGCCGGCGGCGAATCCCGGCCCTGACCCGGGGCCGGACCAGGCGCGGGCCTGACAGAATCGGGCGTGCGCGCCGGTGGACGCGCGCTGCGGGCGGGCCCGGCGTGGGCCCGGACGGCCCGTACGGGGAGGTGTGGAGGCGAGTGGTGGAGCAGCTGACGCAGCACGACCCGAGACGGATCGGCCCCTTCGAGGTGCTGGGACGGCTCGGCGCCGGCGGCATGGGGCTGGTCTACCTCGCGCGGTCGGCGTCCGGACGACGCGTCGCGATCAAGACGGTGCGGACCGAACTCGCCGAGGACCAACTGTTCCGCGTGCGCTTCACCCGCGAGGTGGAGGCGGCGCGCGCCGTCTCCGGCTTCTACACCGCGGCCGTGGTCGACGCCGACCCGCGCGCCGCCGTGCCGTGGCTGGCGACCGCGTACGTGCCGGCCCCCTCCCTGGAGGAGATCGTCAACGAGTGCGGGCCGATGCCCGCGCAGGCCGTACGGTGGCTCGCGGCCGGCATCGCCGAAGCCCTCCAGTCCATCCACGGCGCCGGCCTCGTCCACCGCGACCTGAAGCCGTCCAACGTGCTCGTCGTCGAGGACGGCCCGCGCGTCATCGACTTCGGCATCGCGAGCGGGGTCTCCAACACCCGGCTGACCATGACGAACGTCGCCGTCGGCACCCCGGCCTACATGTCGCCCGAGCAGGCGAAGGACTCGCGCACCGTCAAGGGCGCCAGCGATGTCTTCTCGCTCGGTTCGACGCTGGTCTTCGCCGCCACCGGACACCCGCCCTACCACGGGGCGAACCCGGTCGAGACGGTGTTCATGCTGCTGCGCGAGGGCCCGAACCTGGAGGGGCTCCCCGACGAACTGCGGCCCCTCATCGACTCCTGCATGCAGATGGACGCCACCCGCCGCCCCACCCCGGCGGACCTCCAGGCGCAGCTGGCCCCGCACCTCTTCGAAGGCGGCGACGACAGCGGCACCGCCTCGGCCTGGCTGCCCGGCCAGGCCGTCGCCATGATCGAGGCCCGGCGCGCGGGCCTGCGTACGGCGGTGGTCCCCGGGCCCGCCCGCCCGCCGCGCGGCGCCCAGGGGCCCGCGTCGGGCCCCGCCACGCACCGGCGGCGCGAGCCCGCCGAGTCCTGGGTGGACCCGCGCACCGGCCAGGCCGCCCCGCCGCTGCCGCCCCACCCGCCGGGCGGCTCCCCGGTGCTTTCGGGCGAGCCCGTCCGGCTCGGTGCCTCCCCCGTGCCGATCGGACCGGGGCCGCGCGTTACGGCCGCCGCGCCCGTCGGCGCCGGCGCCGACATCGCGACCGGCTGGGTCCGCCCGCCGGGCGGCGCGTCGGCCGAGGCCGTCGCGGCGGTGCCGCACCAGGCGGCGTCGTCCGCGGCCACCCCGGGCCCGGCCGGCCCCGCGCCCGACAGCGGGCGCTGGCGCCCCTGGCGCTTCCGCATGTCCAACGAGGTCTGGGGCACCCCGACCGTCGCGGGCGACCTGCTCTACGTCACCTCCTTCGAGGTGCACGCCCTGGACGTCGGCAGCGGCCGGCGCCAGTTCAAGACCAGGGACGTCGCCTGGTCCATGACCGTCGCGGACGGCCGCATCCACGCCTCCGACGGGCCCTCCCTGTACGCGCTCGACGCCTCCGACGGCTCCGAGCGGTGGCGGCTGGCCACCGAGGCGTGGGTGTACGCGCTGCGCGCCGAGCGCGGCACCGTCATCACCGCCACGCGCGGCGGCGGCGTCCAGGGCTGGGAGGCGTCCAACGGGCAGAAGCTGTGGGAGCTGAGCGGGGCGCAGTCCGACTTCGAGACCCCGGAGGCGGCCCCCGTCCTGCACGACGGCACCGTCTACGTGTGGCAGGACGCCCGGTTGCGCGCCCTGGACGCCCGCTCCGGCCTGGAGGCCTGGTCGTACCCGGTCGGCGACGCGGCGGCCTGCGGGAACGTGCCGGTACGGGTCACCCCGGCGCCGGACGGCAACGTGTACGTCGCCGCCGGCACCCGCGTCCTGTCCGTGGACCGGGCCTCGGGGCGGGTGCGCTGGCACTTCGAGGCCCCGGCCGTCTTCCTGGCGCCCCCGGCCTACGCCCCGGGCGCGGCGGTGACCGGCGGCGGCGTGTACCTCGTCGACTACCTGGGCACCGTCTACGCCCTGGACGCGGCGACCGGCAAGGACCGCTGGCGCATCGCGACGGAGTCGCGGCCCTCGCCGGACCCGGTCCTGGTGGCGGCCGGCAACGTCCACCTGGGCGCGGGCAGCGCCCTCTACACGCTCGACGCGGTCACCGGCACCCCGAAGTGGCGGTTCGCGGCGGGCGGGGAGATCACCGGTTCGCCGGCGGTCGCGGACGGCCGCGTGCACTTCGGCTCGGCGGACCACTGCCTCTACACCCTGGACGCGGCGGGCGGTCAGCTGCGCTGGAAGCTGGCCACGGGCGGCGAGATCACCGGCGCCCCGGTGGCCGAGGCGGGCGTGGTCTACGCGTGCAGCAAGGACCGCTGCGTGTACGCGCTGGACGCGGCGAAGGGGACGGGCACCCGGACCGGCGCGTGAGCGCGGCCGGGCCCCCGGGTCGCGCGCGGCACCGGGAGTGACAGGATGGACCCCATGAGCAACGTCTACTTCGACATCAACATCAACGGCGAGTCCGCGGGCCGCATCGTCTTCAACCTCTTCGACGAGGTCGTCCCGAAGACGGCCCAGAACTTCCGCGAGCTGGCCACCGGCCAGCACGGCTTCGGCTACGCCGGTTCGCCCTTCCACCGCGTCATCCCCGAGTTCATGCTCCAGGGCGGTGACTTCACCAACCAGAACGGCACCGGCGGCAAGAGCATCTACGGCGAGAAGTTCGCCGACGAGAACTTCCAGCTGAAGCACGACCGGCCGTTCCTGCTGTCGATGGCGAACGCCGGCAAGAACACCAACGGCTCGCAGTTCTTCATCACCACGATCCCCACCCCGTGGCTCGACGGCAAGCACGTCGTCTTCGGCGAGGTCGTCGAGGGCTCGGACCTGGTCAAGAAGATCGAGTCCCTGGGCTCCCAGTCCGGCCGCACCTCGGCCAAGATCGAGATCGCGGCCTCGGGCGTCGTCGACGCCGCCTGACCCCTCCCGCTCCGGCCGGCCGGCCCCGTCCCCTCCGGGGGACCGGGGCCGCCGCCATGTCCGGACCCGGCCCCTCGCTACGCGGCCGGCGTGAGGTTGTGGGTCATACGGGCCAGGACGCCGACGGCGGTGGTGTACTCGTCGTTGGAGATCCCCCGCGTCGCGAGCGCCCGGAAGGCGTCGACGCGGGCGGCGGCCTCGGCGCGACACGTGCGCCCGGCCTCGGTGAGGGCCAGGGCGTCGGGGGTCGGGCGGCTGAGCCGGCCCGTGGTGAGGAGGGTCTCGACCGCCGCCGTCAGGGCCGGCGCCCCCGCGTTCGCGGCGACGGCGTCCCGTACCGCGTGATCGGTCGCGGGGGCCTCCCCGACCGCGTTCAGCACCTGCCAGGTCAGGCGGGTGAGGTCGGTCTCCGCCAGCAGGGCGTCCATGTGGGCGGTGAGGGCCTGGTCGGTGCGGGCCAGCCAGTAGCCGATGGGTCGGGCCGTGTCCTGCATCAGGGGTTCTCCGTATCCGGTGGTCAGCGGGCGGTGAAGGCGGCGGCGTTCTCCCGGGTCCACTGCGCGAAGGTGCGCGGCGGGGTGGCGAGGAGGGAGGCCGTGGTGTCGGCGATCGGCACGGGGGTGGCCGTGGCGCGGGCCCACAGGTCGAGGAGGGAGCCGACCATCGCGGGGGGCAGGTGCCGGCCCAACTGCTCCTCGGCCTGCTCGCGGGTGATCTCCGCCACCGGAACGGGCCGCCCGATGGTTTCGGCGATGATCGCGAGCTGCTCCCGGAAGGTCAGCGACCGGTCTCCGGTGAGGGTGAGAGCCCGGCCCGCCAGGGAGTCGCCGGTCAGCGCGTGGACCGCGATGTCGGCGATGTCGGTCGGGTGGATGGGCGCGATGCGCGCCTCCGGGTAGGCGAGCGGGACCGGCAGGCCCCGGGCGATGAAGTGGGCCCAGCCCAGCGCGTTGCCCGCGAAGGCGTCGGGACGCAGCAGGGTCACGGTGAAGTCGGCGTCGGCGAGGGCCCGTTCGAGGCGGAGGCTGTGCGAGGCCAGCGGATCGACCGCCGCGCCCGATTCCAGGACGGAGGCGGACGACAGGAGGACGACGTGCTCGACGCCCGCGGCCTCGGCGGCCTCGACGAACGCGGAGATGCCGGCCGGCTCGGGGTAGAGGAACACCCGGCGCACGCCGCTCAGCGCGGCGGCGAAGGTCTCCGGCCGGCCGAGGGCCAGTTCGACGCCCTCCACGCCGGGCGGCACGGTGAGCTCGGCGGGCCGGGCGCTCGCGGCGCGGACGTGGTGGCCGGCGGAGTGGAGGAGGCCGGTGATCGTGCGGGCGATCGTGCCTCGGGCACCGGTGATAAGGGTCGTCATGGATATGCATGTTTGCATGCACACGTTTTCACGTCAACACATGTCTGCACGGCATCACGAAGGTATGATCGGGGCCATGGCGAAACCCGAAACGATGACGGCCGACGAACTGCTGGACGCCGTCGGACCCGCGTTCTCCAAGCTGCGCCGCACCTCGCTGCTGGAGGTCGAGAACCCGATCTCGGCGAAGGACCTGAGCCGCACCCTGGTCCTGAACCTCGTGCTGGAGGGCACGCGGCGGCCGGACGAGGAGATCACCGTCGGGGCAGTGGCGGAACTGCTCGCCGTGGACCCCTCCGTCGCCAGCCGGATGGTCAGCGACAACATCAAAGCCGGCTACCTCGTCCGCGGGGCCTCCCAGCACGACGGCCGCCGTACGGTGCTGCACCTCAGCGAGGCCGGCCACGAACTGATGGCCCGCTTCCGTCGCCACCAGCGGTCGGCGTACGAGTACATCACCGCCGACTGGTCCGAGGACGAGCGCCTCGACTTCGCCCGCCTGATGCTCAAGTACACCGGCGCCCTGGCGGACCTCCGCCACCGCGGCCCGGCGGCCTCGGCCGGCTGAGGCCCGGACGGCCCGGATCCCGGACGGCCGAGTACGGCCGAAGAGTCAGACGCGCCGCTCCAATACCCGGCCCGGCCAGGTGCCGGACCGGAAGTGGTCGGTGGCCGTGAAGCCGTTGCGCTCGTAGTACGCGACCAGTTCGCCGCCCCCGCCCGCCCAGCAGTCGACCCGCAACAGGGCGACGCCCGCCCGCCGGGTCTCCTCGACGGCCCGGTGCAGCAGCGCGGCCCCGATCCCGAGGCCGGCGTAGCGGCGGTCGCCGACCAGCAGCCGGACGTACCGCTCGGGTTCCGCGGCCGGGGCGATCGGCAGCTGGGGACTGGGCCCGGTGTCCAGGACCAGGGCCCCGGCCGGCGCGCCGTCCCGCTCCGCGATGAACGGCATGTTCTCGGTCGTGTACCGCCCGACCCGCTCGGCCGCGCCGGGCCGCCGGGAATAGGGGATCGTGCCCCACTGCTCGGTGTTGCCGCGCGCGTTCATCCACGCCACCGCCGAGTCGAGCATGTCCAGGACCGCCGCCGCGTCGTCGGGGCCGCCCGGCCTGATCCGTATGCGTACGCCGTCGGCGTTCGTGCCGTCTGTGCTGTCGCTCACGGCACGAGCTTAGGCCGACTGGGCCTAGGGACGGTCGGACGGCGCCGGGGGCCACGGCTCGTCGTGGCGGGTGGGGGAGGTCGGAGCCTGGGTGGTGGGCGGGAGGTCGCGGTCACGGAGGCGGCGGCGGGGGCGGCCGCGCATGACGGCCGCCGCCAGGAGGAGCAGCGCGCCGGCGCCGAACGCGCTCGCGACGCCCGCGCCGACGCCCCGGGCGCCGCCGACGGAGATGCTGCCCAAGGCTTGGCCCTGCCGGACCATCCACAGCACGGCGAAGCCGAGGACCACGACCCCCGCGAGCGCCATCAGGGCGCGCGAGCACAGCACGATCGCGACGACGGCCAGCAGCGCCGCGACGCAGAACGGCAGCAACAGCCCGGTGAACAGGGCGGCTTTCGCCCCGGTGATCCCGCTCGGGGAGAAGAGTTCCACCAGGCGGTAGTCGCGCCCGTGCCGGCCGTCGTACCAGGCACGGAAGGGACTCCAGACGGCGACCGCGGCCCCGATCAGGCCGAGGATCGAGCCGAGTACGTTGCGGATCATGCCCGGCCCTCCGAGGTGGGGATCTTGGTGCCGACGCTACGTGCGGCCCGGGGTGCCCGCACGTCGGGTGGGGCGTCCGGGGGGCCTGATAGCGTGGCGCGCCGTTGCCCAGGGGGAGGAGTCGGCCATGGCGGTCGGACGTCGCATCAGGTTCGGCGCGGTGCTCGTAGGGGTGGTGTTGGCGCTCACGGGGTTCTCGTCCGGCCACAAGAGCGGGCACAAGAGCAGCGGCGGCGGGGGCGGCTGCTCCAGCGCCGGCTCCAGTTCCAAGAACAACAGGAGCAACAGCTACAACAACCGCAACACCACCCGGGGCGGCAGCGGCTCGACGGCCAGTCCCACCCCCACCCCCAGCCGCACCGGCGCCCCCGCCCGCGCCGAGGTCGTCACCTGCGCCGGCCCCGGCACGCCGAAGGCCACCGTCCGCGTCACCTCCCTCGCGAGCACGGAGCGCACGGTCGAGGTCCCGATCACCTTCGAAGGCGCGTCGGGGACCGTCGAGCGCGCCTCCGGTCGGGTCACGCTCAAGAAGGGCGAGACCCGCACCATCGAGATCCCGCTCGGCAGCCCCGCGAAGGCCGACCAGGTCACGAGCTGCCGGCTGGGCTCCGTCACCTGACCGACGCGCCGACCGGAGCCCACCGCGCCGACCGGAGCCGACCGCGCCGACCGGAGCCGACCGTGCCTACCGGACCCGGGGCTCCGGCGCCGCGCGGCGGCCGGTGAAGAGGGCGGCCTGCTCGGCCGGGGGCAGGTTGCCCAGGGCGATCAGGGCCGGCGCCTGGTCCAGGGCTCGGCGCAGCGACGCCTGCTTGGCCGACCACAGCGCCCGCACCGTGCCCTGGACGGCCGCCGTCGGGAAGCCGGCCAGCGTCCGCGCCGACCTCAGGGCCGCCGCCGCGAGTTCGCCGGGCTCGACCAGCTCCGAGACCAGCCCGATCTCGTACGCCCGCAGCGCCGAGAGCCGCTCGGCCGTCCCCATCAGGGACATCCGGGCCACCTCCCCGAACGGCATCCGCTGGGCCATGTAGACCGCCTCGTACGCGCTGACCATCCCGTACGTGGTGTGCGGGTCGAAGAACGTCGCGGACGACGAGGCGACGATGAACTCCGACTCGCCCAGCAGGTAGAACGCCCCGCCGCACGCCATGCCGTTGACGGCCGCGACCACCGGTTTCCACAGGTCGTTGGCCTTCGGGCCGACGGCCAGCAGCGGGTCGTCGACGGAGTACGGGGACGCGGGCTGGGGCACCGACACATCCCGGTCGATGCCCGTGCAGAACGCGGCCGTGCCCGCCCCCGTCAGCACCACCGCCCGTACGTCCTCGTCATGCCGGAACTCCTGCCACAGGGCGGCGAGTTCGTCGGCCGTCGCGAGATCGATCGCGTTGTGCCGGCCCTCCCGGTCCAGGGTGACGACCGCGACCCCGCCCGCCCCGTCCCGCTCCACCCGGACCGTCACGGCCGCTCCAGGACCCAGCGCGGCACGCTCATCCCGCCCGTCTCGGTGAACACCACCTGCACCCGCGCCCCGATCCGCAGCCGGGCCGGATCGACCGAGTCCAGCGGGGCGTCGGCCGAGGTGACGAGGTTCCCCGCCAGCCGGATCAGCGGAGCCTCCGCCAGTTCCACGAGGATGACGTTGTACGGGGCCTGCGCCGCGTAGGCCGGCAGCAGCGGCGGGTGCGGCCGTACGTACGACCAGATCCGGCCCCGGCCGCTCATCAGCCGCCACGCGGAGTCGAACGACCCGCAGTGCGGGCAACACGGCCGCGGCGGGAAGCGGAGCCTGCCGCAGTCGGCGCAGGACTGGACGCGGAGTTCGCCCCGGGCGGCGTACTCCCAGAACGGGGCCCCGTCCTCGTCCGGGACCGGGAGGAGGAGGCTTTCGGCGGGCGCGCTCATGGTCGGGTCAGCTCCTCAGCAGGATCGCGGACGTCGGGACACCCTCGCCCGCCGTCACCAGGCAGGTCGCGGCGTCCGGCACCTGGGCGGTGGAGATGCCGCGCAGTTGCTTGACGCCCTCGTTGATCAGGTTGAAGCCGTGCACGTACGCCTCCGACAGGCCGCCGCCGCCGGTGTTGATCGGCAGCCGGCCGCCCATCTCCAGCGCCCCGCCCTCGGTGAACGCGGCCCCCTCGCCGCGCCCGCAGAAGCCGTAGCCCTCCAGGGACAGCGGGATCAGCGGGGTGAACGCGTCGTAGATCTGCGCGACGTCCACGTCCTGGGGCCCGAAGTCGGCCTGCTTCCACAGGTGCCGGGCGGCCGTCCACGCCGGACCGGACAGCGGGTCGTCGTTCCAGTAGTTGACCATGCCGTGGTGCTGCGCGGGCAGGCCCTGGGCGACGGAGTGGACGTAGACCGGCTTCTGGCGACAGTCCCGCGCCCGCTCGGCGGAGACGATGACGCAGGCCAGCGCCCCGTCCGTCTCCAGACAGTTGTCGAAGAGGCAGAGCGGCTCGCTGATCATGCGGGAGGTCATGTACATCTCGCGGGTCAGCGGCCGCTCGTACATCACCGCGGCGGGGTTCTCGTTGGCCCGGTTGCGGCAGGCCATCGCCACGTTGAAGAGGTGGTCGCGGGTGGCCCCGTACTCGTGCATGTAGCGCCGGGCCAGCATGCCTATCTCGTCGGCCGGGCGCAGCAGCCCGAAGGGGCGGGTCCACTGGCCGGGGGTGGGCAGTTGCACGGTCGTGTTCTTCCAGGGGCGCGGACCGGAGCCGCGCTTGCGCGAGCGCCAGGCGACGCCGACGGACGCCTGGCCGGTGGCGACGGCGGCGGCGAGGTGGCCGACCGTGGCGCAGGAGCCGCCGCCGCCGTAGCCGACCTTGGAGAAGAAGGTGACGTCGCCGGCGCCGATGGACTTGGCGACCTCGACCTCGTCCGTCTCCTCCATCGTGTACGAGGCGAAGGCGTCCACCTCGGACGGTGCGATGCCGGCGTCGGCGAGCGCCGCGAGGATCGCGCGGCAGGCCAATTCCTTTTCGCTGCCCGGCAGTCGTTTGGCAAAGGCGGTCTGGCCGATGCCGACGATTGCCGTAGCGTCCTTGAGCGTTGCCGCCATCGCCACCTCCGGGTGCGCGCCAGTGCTGACAGCCGCGAAGGCTACAGCTAATCTGACGGATAGTCAGCTACTGGCACGGGGAGGGCGACGCGCGATGGGCGAGGAGCAGCACGCGAGGCACCGACAGGACGGCGCCCGGCCCGGCGGCGACGAGGCGCCGGCTGGGGCCAGCGGGGTAGGCGGGGCCCGTGGGGCGGCGGACGGCACCCCGGCGGGTCCCCCGGACGGCGCCGGGCCCGACGCCGTCCGAGCCGCCGAGGCCGGCGCCCGCCGCGGCGACCTGCGGTGGGGCACCGTCGCCGGCCTCGTGCGCGACGCCGCCACCCGCTACGGCGAGCGGGAGGCGGTCGCCGACGGCCGGGTCCGCGTCAGCTACGCCGGGCTCGGCGCACGCGTGGAACGCGCCGCGGCCGCCTGCATCGCCGTCGGCATCGAACCCGGCGACCGCGTCGCCGTCTGGGCACCCAACAGCCTCGACTGGATCGTCTCCGCCCTCGGCGCCGTCTCCGCGGGCGCGGTCCTCGTCCCCCTCAACACCCGTTTCAAGGGCGCCGAGGCGGCGTACGTCCTGCGCCGCAGCCGGGCCCGACTCCTCTTCATCACCGGCACCTTCCTCGGCACCTCCTACGTCGCCTCGCTGCGCCGCGCCGCCGCCGAAGGCGACGGCACCGGACCGCTGCCCGGCCTCCCCCACCTCGGACAGGTCGTCGTCCTCGCCGAAGACGCCCCCGAGGCGTTCCGCACCTGGAAGGACTTCCTCGCCGGCGGCGACCCCGTACCGGCCGGGGCCGTCCGCGAGCGCGCCGATTCCCTCCGCCCCGACGCACCCTCCGACATCATCTTCACCTCCGGCACCACCGGCAGCCCCAAGGGCGCCGTCATCACCCACGCCCAGACCCTGCGCTGCTACGACGTGTGGAGCGAGCTCGCCGGACTGCGCGAGGGCGACCGCTACCTGATCGTGAACCCGTTCTTCCACACCTTCGGCTACAAGGCCGGGATCATCGCCTGCCTGATGCGCGGGGCGACGATGATCCCCCAGCCCGTCTTCAACGTCGACACCGTCCTCGCGAACGTCGCCGCCGAGCGGATCTCCGTCCTCCCCGGCCCGCCCACCCTCCACCAGTCCCTCCTCGACCACCCCCAGCGCGGCCACCACGACCTGTCCGCGCTGCGCCTGGTCGTCACCGGCGCGGCCGTCGTCCCGCTCCGGCTCGTGGAGCGGCTGCGCGGCGAACTGCGCATCGCCACCGTCCTGACCGCCTACGGGCTCTCCGAGGCCGGCGGCATCGTCACCATGTGCCGGCGCGGCGACCCGCCCGAGGTCATCGCCGCCACCTCCGGGCGCGCCATCCCCGACACCGAGGTACGGATAGCCGACGAGAGCGGCGCCCCGGCGGCGGTCGGCACCCCCGGCGAGGTGTGGGTACGCGGCCACCACGTCATGCGGGGTTACTTCGAGGACCCGGACGAGACGCGGCGTGCGATCACCCCCGACGGCTGGCTGCGCACGGGCGACGTCGGCGTCCTCGACCCCGCCGGGAACCTGCGCATCACCGACCGGATCAAGGACATGTTCATCGTCGGCGGGTTCAACGCCTACCCCGCCGAGATCGAGCAGCTCCTCGGCCTGCACCCGGACGTCGCGGACGTCGCGGTGGTCGGCGTCCCCGACCCGCGGCTCGGCGAGGTCGGCAAGGCGTACGCGGTCCGCCGCCCCGGCTCCACCCTCACCGCCGACGACCTGATCGCCTGGTCCCGACGGGAGATGGCCAACTACAAGGTGCCGAGGACGGTGGAGTTCGTGACCGAGCTGCCGCGCAACGCGAGCGGCAAGGTCCTCAAGCGAGACCTGCGCACCCGGGCCTGACGGGCCTGACCGCGCGGACCGCGCGGACCGCGCGGACGGGGCAGCGGACGGGGTGGGCGCGGCTCACGCGGGCTTGCGGGCCAGTACCAGGCGCCACCGCGGAGTCCCGTCGGACCGGCGCCCGAAGTGCGCCAGCGGGACCGTCTCCACCGTGAACCCCGCCGCGCGCAGATCGGCCCGGACCGGCCCCCACGGGAACGAGCGGTAGTACATGACGAACGGCGGCCGCCACACCGCGTTCCGTACCCGCATCGCCGCGTCGAAGCCGGCCACCGCCCACCACAGCGGTGCCGTCGGCGGGATCGGCGCCCCGATCGGGAAGGCGAACACCCCGCCGGGCCGCAGCGCCCGGTGGAGGCCCGAGAACAGCGCGGGCCGCTGGGCGGGCAGGAAGTGGCCGAACGCCCCGAAGCTCACCGCCAGGTCGTACGAGTCCGCGAGCGCGTCCGGCAGCGCCAGCGCGTCGGCCCGTACCAGATCGGTCCGCTCGGGAAGGTCCCGCGCGGCCTGCCGCAGCATGCCGGCGCTGAGGTCCACCCCGGTGACCCGGTCCCGGCACAGCCGCCGCAGCAGCGGCAGGCCCGCGCCGGTTCCGCAGCACAGGTCCAGCCCCGAGCCGAAGGAACCCTCGTACTCCGCCAGGGCCTCCTCGACCGCGTCGAGCATCCGGTCCGGGGTGCGGAACGGGGTCTCGTCGAACTTCGGCGCGAGCAGGTCGTAACCGCGCTCGACGGAGGTCAACGCCTGCACGGCCAGTTCGCGGAGCGTCGGCCCCTGGGAGGTGAACACCCCTCCACCTTAGACGCGTTCCCCGCCGGTCTCACGGTGTGCGGGGGCCGTCCCGCTGCCAGGCGCCGACGCCGAGCCGGCCCGTGGTGCCGAGGTCGAGTTCCGGTGTCACGGTCACGGCCGGGGCCCCCGGTTTCGCCGTCACCGTGACGTACGGCGCGTTCACCGCCTCGCCGGAGCCGGTGGTGTTGCGCCAGGCCAGGGAGGCCGAGGCGGACTCGCCCGGGTGCAGTGTCAGCGGCGCGGGCGGTGCGTCCCGGCCGATGCCCGTGGAGATCTCGGCGGTGCCGTGCAGGACCTCGATCCCGGTCACCGGCTTGTGGTGCTCGTCGAACAGTCGGAGAGCGGGATAGCCGTCGAGCTCGTACGTGCCGGTGCCGCAGTAGGTCAGGTGCAGCCCCACGACGCGCAGTCCCATCGCGGCGTCCCCGTCGTCGGCCGTGACCCGGATACCGGAGGGCGGGCAGGTGCCCGCCGGGGCGGGCGCTTCGGCAGCCGGCACGGCCCGGACCGTGGCTATCCGCACCTGATACCCGGCCCCGGTCCGCGAGCGGCCTCCGCCCCCGGCCGCGGCTCCCGAACCGGCCGCGGCTCCGGCGTCCGCGCGCTCGACGGTGCGCGTGACGCTCTGCCCCGGCCCCACGGACGCCACGGTCTGCCGCACGGTGTCCATGGCCTGGCCGGAGTCGTTCAGGAGCGTGAAGGTGATGGTGTAGGTGAGGGCTTCCGCCCCGGAGTTCGTGACCCGGAACGCGGCGCGGTCCGCATCCGGGGAGGGGCCGCACCCTCGGCTGACGAGACTCACGCCGTCGTGCTCCGCGCCCGTGGGGCGGCCCTCGGGCGGGCTGGAGGCGCAGCTCGGTGCGACGCGGCCGCCGGCCGGCCCGGAGGCCGCCTCGCGCGTTCCGCATCCGGCGAGGAGCACGGTGGCGGCCAGGGCGGCGCAGAGGGCGGCCGGAGTGGCGGAGGGAGTGGGGCGCATCCGCCCAGGAGAGCAGGCGCCGAGGCGGGTGGCTGTGACGGAGGCCATGCTTCCGGTCACAGGGCCGTCACAAGGACATGCGGCGGCCGCCGGGGGGGCCCCCCCCCCCCCCCCCCCCCCCCCCCCCCCCCCCCCCCCCCCGCCCCCCCCCCCCCCGAACCCCCCCCCCCCCCACCCACGC
>NZ_JBHVYA010000007.1:41976-49970 GCF_042881255.1 Streptomyces sp. NPDC058279
AGCTGGCGCGTGGGGGGTTGGTTGTGAGGCTGCCCATGCTGCGGGCAACTGGCCGTACACATGCACTGGGGGGGGCCGGGGTGGCCCCCCCGGCCCCCCGCGGCCGCCGTCCCCCGTACGAGCCCTCGGATCTCCCCCGTACGTATCCCCCCGTACGCATCCCCGTGGGCTTCCCCCGTACGTTTCCCCCGTACGTCCCCCGTGCGTGCTGTGCTCGCCTCCGCTACGGGCGCGGTACGGACGCGTGGTTGTCCAGCGTCACGATGTCCGCGTCCAGAGCCTTGTCTTCCTGCCCGGGCAGCGGCGTACCGCCCGAGGCATGGTTGTCGAGCGGCGTGATCTCGATGCCCGACGCGTGATTGTCGAGCGGTTTGATGTCGCCGTCGTTCGGCAGGGCGTTCTCGTTCGTCGTCATCGGATCTCCTGATGGATGAGTCGGGCCCGTTCGGCGATTCCCCCGTGGACCGCCGAACGGGTAGTCCTCCAGTCGACCCGCGAGCCCCCCGACCGAGCCGATGTATTCATGATGGCGTGCGGCGATAAACGAACGATGAACGTCCCGTTCATCCGGCGTCCGTGCAGGTCAGGCCGCCAACTGCGATGCCAGTAAGGTACGTACTTCGGCCAGCTCCGCCGAACCCAGTTGCGCGAACACGCTTTCCGCGTCCCGCCAGCACACCCGGGCGCGGTCCCGCTGCCCCAACCGCACCAGGGCTTTCCCCAGCACCGTCAGCACCGTCGCCCGGCGCCACTCGCCGCCGATGCCGCGCAGCGCGATGGCCTGCTCGGCGTGCGAGGCGGCCAGCGTCGGCCGGCCGGCCGCCAGATGGGCCTCGGCCAGCCGGAAGTGCGTCACGCCCTCCCACAGCGGCTGCCGGTTCTCGTGGAACAGCGACAGCGCCTCGCCGAGCTGCTCCAACGCCTCCCCGAGCCGGCCCGCCTGGGTGAGCGCGATGCCCAGCGCGTAGCGGCCGTTGGCCAGGCGCAGGGTCAGCCCCATCCGGTCGTAGATGGCGATGCCCTGCTGCGCGAGGTCTATGGCGCTGGGCAGGCGGCCGAGTTCGACGTGGATCCGGGAGAGGTTGCACAGGGCACTGGCCTCCCCGACGAAGTTGGCGTCGGCCCGGAAGTTCGCGATCGCCTCCAGCAGGAACCGCTCGCCGTCGGCGTGCCGCCCCTGGTAGAGCGCGATGATCCCGCGGTCGTTGGGGGCCCAGCAACTGGGCAACGGGTCGTCGGCCTCCCGGGCCAGGGCCATCGCCCGACGCGCCTCGTCGTCGGCCTCCGCGAAGCGGCCCGCCACCAGGTGGACCATCGTCAGCGTGGTCCGGGCCCGGCCCTCGGCGTGCGGGTCGCGCACGCCGCGCGCCGTCTCGCACAGCGCGCGGGCGGCGGACTCGTACTGCTTGGAGTTGGCCCCGGACTCGGTGAGGTCCTTCGCCGCCCACAGCAGGTCCACCGCCCGGCGCAGCACGTCGGGCCGCTCGGCGCCGCGTACGGATGCCTGCCGGACGCACGCCAGCAGCGGGTCCGCCTCCGCGAACAGCCAGTCCAGGGCGGTCCGCGCCTCGGTGAAGGCCAGGCCGGGGTGGTGGGTGGCGGACATGTGCGCGGGCAACCGGTCGCCGGGGCGTTCCAGGGCGTACACCCCGGCGGCGGTGGCGAGGTAGAAGTCGAGGAGCCGGTCGAGGGCGGCGGTGCGCCCGCCCGGGGGCTGCTCGTCGCGGTCGGCGCAGGCACGCGCGTAGAGCCGTACGAGGTCGTGGAAGCGGTAGCGGCCGGGCGCGGCGGATTCGAGCAGGGAGCAGTCGACCAGGGCTTCGAGGAGGTCTTCGGTGTCGTGCTCGGGCAGGTCCAGTACGGCGGCGGCGGCCGGGAGGGAGATGTCGGGGCCGTCGGCGAGCCCGAGGAGCCGGAAGGCGCGCTGCTGGGCGGGCTCCAACTGGCCGTAGCCCAGCTCGAAGGTGGCCTTGACGGCCAGGTCGCCGGCCTGGAGCTCGTCCAGCCGGCGGCGTTCGTCGGCGAGCTTCGCGGCGAGGACGGACACCGTCCAGGTGCGGCGGGCGGCGAGCCGTGACGCGGCGATGCGGATGGCGAGCGGCAGGAACCCGCAGGCGCCCACCACGTCGAGGGCGGCCTGCCGCTCGGTGCGCACGCGCTCTTCGCCCACGATGCGGGTGAACAACTGGAGGGCCTCGTCGGGGCTCATCACGTCCAGGTCGACCAGGTGGGCCCCGGCCAGGCCCGACATGCGGACCCGGCTGGTGACGAGGGCGGCGCAGCCCGCGGTGCCCGGCAGCAGCGGGCGCACCTGGGCGGCGTCGCGGGCGTTGTCGAGCAGGACCAGGACGCGCCGGCCGTCGAGGGTGGAGCGGTACAGCGCGGCCCGCTCGGCGGCGGTGTCGGGGATGGTGGTGTCGGGAATGCCCAGCGCCCGCAGGAAGGACCCGAGGACGGCGACGGGCTCGGCGGGGCGCGGCTCGGTGCCCTGGAGGTCGACGTAGAGCTGGCCGTCGGGGAAGTGCGGCCGGGCGGCGTGCGCGACGTGGACGGCGAGGGTGGTCTTGCCGACGCCGCCGATGCCGGCGAGCGCGGAGACCGCCATCACCTGGCCCTCGGCGCCGGCCAGGATCGCGCCGAGCTCGTTGACGAAGGGTGCGCGGCCGGTGAAGTCTGGCACCGTCGCGGGTAGTTGCGCGGGCCGGACGGCGACGGGCGCGGCGGCCGGGGCCGGGTCCTCGGCGCGGGCGAGTTCGGCGTCGGCGCGCAGGATGCGCTGCTGGAGCGCGGACAGTTCGGGGCGGGGGTCGACGCCGAGTTCGTCCGCGAGGAGGCGGCGGGTGTCGGCGTAGACGGCGAGCGCCTCGGCCTGCCGGCCGCTGCGGTACAGGGCGAGCATCAACAGCTCGCGCAGCCGCTCGCGCAGGGGGTGGGCGGCGGTCAGCGCGGTGAGTTCGGAGACGGCCTCGGCGTGGTGGCCGACCTCCAGGTCCAGGTCGAGCCGGGTTTCGAGGAGTTGGAGGCGCCATTCGGCGAGGCGGGTGCGCTCGGTCTCGGCGTGCGGGCCGGGGACGCCGGCGAGGGGTTCGCCGTCCCACAGGTCCAGGGCGCGGGCGAGCAGCGTACGGGCGAGGACGCGGTCACCGGCGGCGCGGGCCATGTCGGCGTCGGCGGCGAGGGCGCGGGCGACGCCGAGGTCCAGGGCAGCGGCGTGGTGCAGCCGGATCGCGTAGCCGCCGGCGTCGGTGACGAGCAGCCCCGGGTCGAGGACCTTGCGCAGGCGCGACGCGTAGGTACGGATGGTGGCGAGGGCCTGCTGCGGCGGCTCGTCGCCCCAGATCGCGTCGATGAGTTCGGGCGCGGTGGCGGTGCGGCCGTCGCGGAGCAGGAGCGCGGCGAGCAGGGCGCGCTGCTGGGGGCTGCCGGAGGGCAGCGACTCGGCGCCGCGCCAGGCGCGGACGGTGCCGAGGACGGCGAAGCGGTTGCCGGGGTCGGGGGCGGTGGTGTCGACGGTGCCGGCGGCGGGCTCGGCGGGGCGGACGGGGCCGGCGGTGGGCCTGTCGGCGGCAGGGGTGCCGGCCGGGGTACGGGTGCCTGCGGTGGTGGGGGACATCCGCGCCGCCTCGGGGTGGTTCCGCTGGTGCGGGATGGCCGGTATGCCGTCCATCTGTCGTCCCCCCTGCCTTCCGTCGGTGTAAGGGCCAGTCTGCCCTGTCTTGCACGTACCCGTCAGCCCGCAGCGGAGTGATCCCTTCCCGACCGCCGCACAACTAGCTGACGATCCGTCAGTTCAGCGCTACGGTAGTCGTCATGGAGACCTTCCCCAAGATCATCTCGGTGGACGACCACACGGTGGAGCCCCCTCACGTCTGGCGGGACCGGCTCCCGTCCAAGTACCGCGACATCGGGCCCCGCGTCGTCCGCGCCCCGCTGAAGGAAATGACCTTCCTCGGCGGGAGGTTCGCCCCCGTCATGGGGGCCGAGGGCGACGACGGGCCCATCGGCGACTGGTGGGTGTACGAGGACCTGCACCGGCCGCTCACCCGTCTCGACACGTCCGTGGGATACGACCGCGACGAGATCAAACTGGAAGTCATCACCTACGAGCAGATGCGCCCGGGCTCCTTCTCGGTTCCCGAGCGACTGGCCGACATGGACGTCAACCACGTCCAGTCCGCCCTCTGCTTCCCGACGTTTCCCCGCTTTTGCGGGCAGACCTTCACCGAGGCGGCCGACCGGGACCTGGGGCTGCTCGGCGTACGGGCGTACAACGACTGGATGGTCGAGGAGTGGTGCGGCCCCGACGCCCACGGCCGCCTCATCCCGCTCACCCTCGTCCCCCTCTGGGACGCCCGACTCGCCGCCGCCGAAGTCCGCCGCAACGCCGCGCGCGGGGTGCGGGCCGTCGCCTTCTCCGAGATACCCCCGCACCTCGGACTCCCCTCCGTCCACACCGACGAGTGGGATCCCTTCCTCCAGGCGTGCGACGAGACCGGCACGGTCATCGCCATGCACATCGGCTCCTCGTCCCGGATGCCGTCCACCTCGGCGGACGCCCCGCCGGCCGTCGGCTCCACCATCACCTTCGCCAACTGCTGCTTCTCGATGGTCGACTGGCTGATGAGCGGCAAGTTCGAGCGCTTCCCGAACCTGCGGATCATGTACGCGGAGGGCCAGATCGGGTGGATCCCGTACATCCTGGAACGCGCGAACGTGGTGTGGGAGGAGAACCGGGGCTGGGGCGGGGTCGCGGACAAGGTCCACCGCCCGCCGTCCGAGCTGTTCGCGGAACACGTCTTCGGCTGCTTCTTCGACGACGCCTTCGGGCTGCGGAACCTCGACGCGATCGGCGTCGGCAACGTCCTCTACGAGACCGACTACCCGCACTCCGACTCCACCTGGCCGAAGTCCCGCGAGGTCGGCGAGGCCCAGATGGGGCACCTCGCGCCCGACGTGGTGGAGCGCATCGTCCGCGGCAACGCCATCGACCTCCTCGGCCTGACGCCGGAGGGGCTGTGGGCGGGGTGAGCCGGCTGAGCGGCTGATCCGTCGGCCCGCGCGCGTCAACACCCTCGGCCCGGTGGTGGGATGGTAGAGCCCGGGACCTCGGCGGGGTCCGGCCCTTGCGGCGGCAGGGGCGCCAGGGCATGCTTCGCCAGAGCAAAGTGGGGAGGGTGGCGGTGGTGGACAAGCGGACCGTGGTGACCGCGGTGCTGTGCGGGGTGGCGGCGCTGGGCGCGTCCGCGGCCATGACGACGGTGGTGCCGGCCGCGGACGGGACGGCGACGGCGCATCCGAAGTCGGCGCCCTCGGCGGCGGTCTCTGCGAAGCCGCCGTCGCGGTCGCAATCACCGAAGCAACCCCAACTGGCCAAGCCGCCCCGGCCGAGCTCCACCCCGGTGATTCCGCGCCCCGGCGGTCCGTCCGCCTTCACGGGCGCGCTGTTCGAGGGCGGTCTGGACGGTGATCACTTCTGCACCGCGACCGTCGTGCACAGCCCCGGCCGGAACCTGATCGTCACCGCCGGGCACTGCCTGGTGGCGGGCAAGGGGGGAGTGGGCAGCGCCGTCTTCGCACCCGCGTACGCGAACGGGAAGGCCCCGTACGGTACGTGGAAGCTCGAAGAGGTCTACGAGGACGAACGCTGGACGGACGACGGGAACGACGACTACGACCTCGCCTTCGCCCGCCTCGCCCCCGACGCCTCGGGCCGCAACATCGAGGACCTCACGGGCGCGGCCGTCCTGGACACCTCGGGCCGCACCGGCGAGGAGGTCACGGTGACCGGCTACCCGGCCGACCGCAAGGTGCCCCGTACCTGCACGGCGGTGTCGATCCGGGAGAAGGCGACCGAGCAGCGCTTCGACTGCGCCGACTTCCCCGGCGGTACCAGCGGCAGCGCGTGGATCGCCCGGGACGGGAAGATCGTCGGCATCCTGACGGGCGGCGATACGGACGACGTCTCCACGAGCACGGTGCTGGGGGAGTACGCCGCTTCCCTGTACGCCCGCGCGACGGCGGGCTGAACGCCGACCCGTCGGCGGGGTCGGGGCGCTTGGGCGCCGGGTTCTTCGGTGTTCCGGCGATCAGCCGATCAGGCGATCAGACCGAGGTGGACGGGCCCGGTGGAGGCGCGGGCCAGCAGCTCGTTCAGCCGCGGCGGCCAGAGGGGCTCCCCGAGGGTGGCCAGCGCGTCCTGGGAGAGCCAGCGCCAGTGGGCCTCGGGGTACTCCGGTACGGGGTCGCGGCGGGGGCCGGTGGTGACGTAGATGTGCTCGTGCTGGCGGACCGGTGTGCCCTTGTACGTGAAGTCGTGCTCCCAGGTGCAGAGCAGCCGCTGCGGCTCCAGGTCGGTCCACCCGGTCTCCTCCCGCAACTCCCGCCGCACGCACTCCTCGGGACTCTCCCCGGGGTCGATACCCCCGCCGGGCGGGAGCCAGTGGATGCCGACTTCGATGTTGTTCTCCCGGAAGAGGAACACGGATCCAGTCGGGGAGAGTACGACAATTCGCGCTGCCTGACGTGGAGTTCTCATCAGATCAGAGTACGTCGGAAGGTGCGGGACGGTACCGGTGTGGGGGCGGGGGCTTTGGGGGGCGGGGTTGTGGTGGGGCGGTGTCGGGGTGGTGCTGGGGGCTGGAACGGTCGGAGGTGTGCCCGGGGAGAGCCGGTCTCAGCGCTGCCCGACCGAAGCCCCGGTTCAGCCCCTTGGCCGCCTGGGTCGTTTCAGCCTCGTGGGGGCACCTGCCAGCGGTAGCTGGGGGAGTTTGAGGCGCGGGGTCTGGGGCGGAGGCCCGGAAAGCCCCGAGCGCAGCGAGGGGATCCGCCCACCGCCGCCCCAGATCGCTACGCGCTTCTCCCGTCACGCGTCCGCGGCCCGTCTGGGGCCGGTCATAGGCCGCCACGGATCGTGAAACGGCTGACGGGCCCCGGCGACGAACCACACGCCATCGGCTGAACACAGACCGACGAAACCGGCGCCGATTGCCGCCCGGAGAGCGGCCGCAGGCCGGATGGGGCGGTTCCAAGCTCACTGGGCCCGGCGCTCGTGTCGCCGGCAAGCGCTAACTGACAACGTGGACAACGTTCCACAATTACCGCGCAGTCATCCGGCAGGTCGCTCCACCGAACGGAACGCGAGGGGAGGCCAGGCCGGGCGCTTGGCCAGGACCGAGCCGAAGAGCATGGCCCCGGGAAGGATGCCGGCGACGAGCGCGATGAGGGACGCGGAGGAACCGTAGGCGCTCAGCGCCAGTCCCACCACGCCACAGAATGACATCCCGGCGGCCAGCCATCGCATGGACGGCAGCCGCCAGACGGCGGCCAAGCCGAAGAAGTGGAGACCGACCACCAGCGCGATCCAACCGACCGTCGCCTGACGGGCGTGAAGAACCGGATTGAGCACGATGAGGCCCGCCGCCCCGACGACTACCTCGGCGGCGACGACGTAGCGGTAGTTCCGTCCGAATGTCGTGGCATCTGTGGCGGGCGGTGCGACCCTGCCGGCGCGGCGCAGTACGACCACCAGAGCGACGAATGCGGCGAACCCGAGGACGCGGAACGCGATGGCGGCTGCCGTCGGCAAAGCGCCGGCGTTCACCATGATGAAGATGAACCCGAATATGCCACCGATGAGTCGTGCCCTGGTCATGGCGCCAGTATCACTGATGTGGATCATGAGACCAATTGCGTTGCGCAGCACCTCGATCCGCGCTCGGACATCCCTGTCCAGCGCGGCGATCGTCGCCGGGGCACGTCAGCCGTTTCACGGTCCGTGGCGGCCTATGACCGGCCCCAGGCGGGCCGCAGACGCGTGACGGGGGGAGCGCGTAGCGATCTGTCGCGCCGTGGATGGGTCCCCTCGCTGCGCTCGGGGCGGGGGGGGGGGGCCCCCGCCCCCCCCCCCCCCCCCCCCCCCCGCGGGGCGGGGGGGGGGGCGGGGGGGCGCGGGGGGGGCGGCCCGCGGGGGGGGGGCGGGCGCCCCCGCCGCCCCC
>NZ_JBHVYA010000007.1:49980-151862 GCF_042881255.1 Streptomyces sp. NPDC058279
GGGGGCTGAGCCCGGCCCCCGGGGGGGCCCCCGCGGGGTGGGGGGGGGCGCGCGACCCGTTGGGCGGCGCGGTGTCGGGCCCCCCGCGCGGGGCGGGGGGCCGGGGGCCCCGCCCCGGGCCCCGCGCCTCAATCGCCGGCGGGGCTGGAATGTGCCGGGGCCGGGGCCGGGGCTGCGCGGAGCACCGCTCGGGCCGGAACGGGGGCTTCGCTCCAACCCGGCCGGACCGGGGCTTCGGTCGGGCAGCGCTGAGACCGGCTCTCCCCGGGCACACCCCCGGACCATCCCCGACACCGCCCCACCGCAACCCCGCCCCCAAAGCCCCCGCCCGTCGACCGATCGCCCCCCGGACCGCAACCCGTTGCCCCTACCCCTTGCCTGACGGATCGTCAGCTACGACGATGCCCCGAGCCGGTATCACGCATCGGCGGACGCAAGCCCCACACGAAGGCGAGGCGGTCACGGCATGGCGCGCGTGTTTACGGAAGGCCGGCTGGCATACGGGATGCAGCTCCCGATCCAGTCGCAGAGCACCCTGTACGCCGAGGCATGGGAGGCCGGGGCCACCGTCGTCGACCTCGCCGAGGTGGCCCGGGCCGCCGATCGGGCCGGGTTCGGCTACCTCGCGACCTGCGACCACGTGGCCATCCCGCGTCGCCTCGCCGGCGCGATGAGCACCGTCTGGTACGACCCGGTGGCGACCCTGGCCTACCTCGCCGGGATCACCGAGCAGGTACGGCTGCTCAGCCACGTCGCGATCGTCGGACTGCGCCACCCCCTGATCACCGCCAAGCAGTACGCCACCCTCGACCACCTCTCGGGCGGCCGGCTGATCCTCGGGGTCGGGGCCGGTCACGTGGCCGAGGAGTTCGAGGTGGTGGGCGCCGACTTCGCGCGCCGCGGGGCCGTGCTCGACGAGACCCTGGACGCCCTGCGCGCGGCCCTCGGCCCCGAGGAATACCCGGAGTTCGAGGGCGAGCGGTTCTCCTTCAAGGACCTCGGGCAGCTACCCCGACCCGCCCGGGCGCGGATCCCCGTGTGGGTCGGCGGTTCGTCGCCCGCCGCCGTGCGACGGGCCGCCGTGCGCGGTGACGGCTGGCTCCCGCAGGGCGACCCGCGCGGCGAGCTCCCGGCGCGGATCGCCCGTATCCGGCAGCTCCGCGAGGCGGCCGGGATCACCGAACCCGTCGAGTTCGGGGCGATCACCGAGGCGCTCTACGTCGGCGAGCCCGGCTGGGCCACCGGCCGCCGCACCCTGACCGGCAAGGCGGAGGCGCTCGCCGAGTCCCTGCGGGAGTACGCGGCTCTGGGCGTCGACCAGATCCAGGTGCGCTTCCGCAGCCGTGACCGTGCCGAACTGACCGACCAGATCACCGCTTTCGGGACCGAAGTGGCCCCCCTGCTCAACGACTGACGACCGGCAACCGTCGTCGGATGACCGGCCACCGGCGACCGACTACCAAGAGACTGGGAGCACCGGCATGGGCAAGTTGGAGGGACGCGTCGTCCTCATCACCGGCGCCGCGCGCGGCCAGGGCGAGCAGGAGGCCCGCCTCTTCGCCGCCGAGGGGGCGAAGGTGTTGCTCGGCGACGTACTCGACGATCGGGGCGCGGCGGTCGCCAAGGAGATCGGCCGGGACCGGGCGCGCTACGTACGGATGGACGTGAGCCGGGAGGAGGACTGGACGGCCGCCGTCGCCGCCGCGAAGGAGGCCTTCGGCCGGGTCGACGGGCTGGTCAACAACGCCGGCATCCTGCGCTTCAACGAGCTGACCGCGACCCCGTTGGAGGAGTTCGAGCAGGTGGTGCGGGTCAATCAGGTCGGTTGCTTCCTCGGTATCAGGGCGCTCGCCCCCGAGATCGAGGCGGCCGGCGGCGGGACGATCGTCAACACGTCCTCCTACACCGGCCTGACGGGCATGGCGTACGTGGGCGCGTACGCCGCGACCAAGGCGGCCGTCCTGGGGCTGACGCGCGTCGCCGCGCTGGAGCTGGCCGCGAAGAACATCCGGGTCAACGCGATGTGCCCGGGCGCCGTGGACACCCCGATGGCCAACCCGGGGTTGCTGGACCCGGCGGGGGTCACCGAGGAGGCCCGGGAGGCGATGGCGGACCTCTACAAGCGGGTGGTCCCGCTGGGGCGGGTGGGGCGGCCGGAGGAGGTCGCGAAGCTCGCGCTCTTCCTGACCGGCGAGGACTCCTCGTACATCACCGGTCAGCCGTTCGTCATCGACGGCGGCTGGATGGCCGGGGTGAGCCTCTTCTAGCCCGCCGGGACCGCAGCATTGTCTGATGGTGCGTCAGGTATTGACGCTCCCGGCATGCGATGGAACAGTCGGCTTCATCGATATCTGACGCTACGTCAGAAAACTAAGGACGGTGACCCCCCTTGGAATTCGGGCTCTTCGTGCAGGGATACGTGCCTGAGGCGCGGTCCAAGGTCGACCCCCAGGCGGAGCACAAGTCGCTGATCGAGGAGACCGAGTACGTCATCCAGGCCGACAAGTCCGGCTTCAAGTACGCCTGGGCCTCCGAGCACCACTTCCTGGAGGAGTACTCGCACCTCTCCGCCAACGAGGTGTTCCTCGCCTACCTCGCCCACGCCACCGAACGCATCCACCTCGGCTCCGGCATCTTCAACCCGCTCGCCCCGGTGAACCACCCGGTCAAGGTGGCCGAGAAGGTCGCCATGCTCGACCACCTCTCCAAGGGCCGCTTCGAGTTCGGCACCGGCCGCGGCGCGGGCAGTCACGAGATCCTCGGGTTCCTCCCCGGCATCACCGACATGAACCACACCAAGGAGATCTGGGAGGAGACCATCGCGGAGTTCCCCAAGATGTTCCTCCAGGAGGAGTACGAGGGGTTCCAGGGCAAGCACTGGTCGCTGCCCCCGCGCAAGATCTTCCCCAAGCCGTACGGCAAGGCGCACCCCGCCATGTGGTACGCCGCCGGGTCGCCGTCCTCGTACGCGATGGCCGCGAAGAAGGGCCTCGGGGTGCTCGGCTTCAGCGTGCAGAAGGTCTCCGACATGGAGTGGGTGCTGGAGCAGTACAAGACAGCCGTCCAGGAGGCGAAGGCCATCGGCGCCTTCGTCAACGACAACGTGATGGTCACCTCGACCGCGATCTGCGCCGAGACCCACGACAAGGCCGTCGAGATCGCCGTCAACGCGAACATGAACCGGTTCCAGTCGCTGGTCTTCCGCTACCACGACACCTTCCCGCGCCCCGAGGCGATCCCGCAGTGGCCCGAGACGCTGCCCGAGTACAACGCGGAGATCATCGAGCTGCTGATCGCCGAGGAGCTGCTGATCTGCGGCGACCCGTCCGAGGTCCGCGCCCAGTGCGAGCGCTGGGAGCAGGCCGGGGCCGACCAATTGTCCTTCGGCCTGCCGACCGGCGTGTCGTACGAGGACACGATGACGACCATCAAGCTCATCGGCGAACACGTGATCCCGCACATCGACACGGACCCGGTGCACCGCACGACCCGCTTCCGCCAGGCCGTCTGACCGGGCTGTCCGCGGCCTCGCCGGGAGCCGCCACCGGCGGGGCCGACGGGTCGGCGGGGCGCCGGTGGCAGTGATCACGTCACGGAAGAAGGAGCCTCAGCGTCATGCTCGACCACCTGATCGAGGGAGCCACCGTCGTCGACGGCACGGGCGCGCCCGCGTACGTCGCCGACGTCGGCATCCGGGACGGGCGGATCGTCGTCATCGGCGAACCCGGCACCGTCACCGAGCCGGCCCGGACCGGCGAGGACGCCACCGGGCTCGTGCTGACCCCCGGGTTCATCGACCCCCACACGCACTACGACGCCCAACTGTTCTGGGACCCGTACGCCACCCCCTCCATGAACCACGGCGTGACCACCGTCGCCGGCGGCAACTGCGGCTTCACCCTCGCCCCCCTCAACCCGGCCCGCCCGGACGACGCCGACTACACGCGCCGCATGATGAGCAAGGTCGAGGGCATGGCCCTGGCCGCCCTGGAGGAAGGCGTCGACTGGACCTGGTCGACCTTCGGCGAGTACCTCGACGCGCTGGAGGGGCGGATCGCCGTCAACGCCGGTTTCATGGTCGGCCACTGCGCGCTGCGCCGGCACGTCATGGGCGAGGACGCCATCGGCGGGCAGCCCACCGAGCAGCAGATGCGGCAGATGCTCGACCTCTTCCACGACGCCATGAACGCCGGCGCCTGGGGCCTGTCCACCACCCAGTCCACCACCCACTCCGACGGTTCCGGCGCCCCCGTCGCCTCCCGGCACGCGAAACCGGCCGAACTCCTCGCCCTCTCCCGGGCGGTCGCCGAGCACGAGGGCACCCAACTGGAGGCGATCGTCGCGGGCTGCCTCGACCAGTTCTCCGACGCGGAGATCGACCTGTTCGTGGAGATGAGCGCCGCCGCCGGACGCCCCCTGAACTGGAACGTCCTCACCATCGACGCCTCCGTCCCGGAACGCGTCCCGCGCCAGCTGATCCCGAGCGAGCGGGCCCGCAGGGCCGGCGGCCGGATCGTCGCGCTGACCATGCCGATCCTCACCCCCATGAACATGTCGCTCGGCACCTTCTGCGCGCTGAACCTCATCCCCGGCTGGGGCGAGGTCCTCGCCCTGCCCGTCCCCGAGCGGATCGCGCGGCTCCGCGACCCCGACGTGCGCGCCGAGCTGCTGCGCCGCGCCGACAGCAAGGAGGCCGGGGTCTTCCGCCGGCTCGCGAACTTCGGCCGCTACGTCATAGGGGACACGTACAGCAAGGAGAACGAGGGCCTGTCGGGCCGGGTCGTGAACGACATCGCGGCCGAGCGCGGCCTGGACGCCTTCCACTGCCTGGTGGAGATCTGCGCCAACGACGACCTGCGCACGATCCTGTGGCCCATGCCCACCGACAACGACCCCGCGAGTTGGGCGCTGCGCGCCGAGACCTGGCAGCACGAGGACGTGCTGCTCGGCGGCTCCGACGCGGGCGCGCACCTGGACCGGATGTGCGGGGCCCCGTACACGACCCGCTTCCTCGGCGACTGCCTGCGCGGCCGCAGGCTGGTGCCGCTGGAGCAGGCGGTACGGATGCTCACCGACGACCCGGCGCGACTGTTCGGGCTGCGCGGGCGCGGGCGGATCGCCGAGGGGTACCACGCGGACCTGGTGCTCTTCGACCCCGTGCGGATCGAGGCCGGTCCGGCGACGCTCGTACACGACCTGCCCGGGAACAGCCCGCGGCTGGACGCGCGGGCGGTGGGGATCGTGTCCGTACGCGTCAACGGGGTGGAGACGATCCGCGACGACCAGGTGACCGGCGCGATCCCGGGCACCGTGCTGCGCTCGGGCCGCGACACGAGGACGGTGAGCACACGATGAACGCTCCGCAGCGGCTCTACATCGGGGGCGAGTGGGTGGAGCCCGCCGGCGGCCACTACGAGGTGGTCAACCCCGCCGACGAGTCGGTGGTCGGTCTCGCCCCCGAGGCCGGCCGCGCCCAGGTGGCGGAGGCGGCGCGCGCGGCGGCCGACGCCTTCGAGGGCTGGTCCCGTACGAGCCCCGAGGCGCGCGCGGCGGTCCTGGACCGGGCGGCGGACATCATCCAGCGGGAGTACGAGCCGTGGGCGGCGCTCGCCCAGGCGGAGACGGGCGCGCCGACGGGCATCGCGCGCGGCATGCAGGTGGGCGTCGGGGTGGCCCGCTTCCGGCGGTACGCGAAGGGCGCCCTGGAACCGGTGGAGCGGGGGCTCCCGCCGCAGGTCACCGAGGCCGGCCCGATGGGCGCGGCGAGCGTGCTGGGCGCCCTGGAGGTGCGCCAGCCGGTCGGCGTGGTCACCTGCATCACCTCGTACAACAACCCGTGGGCCAACCCGGCGGGCAAGGTGGCCCCGGCGCTGGCCATGGGCAACACGGTGGTGGTGAAGCCGGCCCCGCAGGACCCGCTGTCGGTGTTCAAGATGGCCGAGGCGCTGCACGAGGCGGGGGTCCCGGCGGGCGTCGTCAACGTGGTCTCGGGTGCCTCGGTGGAGGTGGGCGAGGCGGCGGTGGACTCCCCGTACGTGGACATGGTGTCGTTCACCGGCTCCACCGGGGTCGGGCAGCGCATCGCCGAGGTGTGCGGCCGTTCCATGAAGCGGCAGCTGATGGAGCTGGGCGGCAAGGGCGCGGCGGTGGTGTTGGAGGACGCCGACCTCGACGCGGCGGTGGCGGGGATCGGCACCACCTTCTCCTTCTACAGCGGCCAGATCTGCACGGCGCCGACCCGGGTGATCGTGCACCGGTCGGTGTACGGGGCGCTGGTGGAGAAGCTCACCGGCTATCTGGCGTTCATGAAGGTGGGCGATCCGGGGGTGCGGGGCACGGTGGTCGGCCCGGTGATCTCGGCGGCGCACCGGGACCGGGTGGAGTCGTACGTGGAGCTGGGCCGCAAGGAGGGCGCGCGGATCGCGTACGGCGGCGAGCGCCCGGTGGTGGGGGACGGCCGCGGTTTCTACGTCGCCCCGACGCTGCTGGTGGACTGCACGAACGACATGCGGGTGGTGCGGGAGGAGATCTTCGGCCCGGTGGTGGTGGTCGTGCCGTTCGACGGGGGCGAGGACGAGGCGGTGGCGCTGGCCAACGACAGCGACTTCGGGCTGCTGAGCTACGTGTGGTCCGGGGACCCGGCGCGGGCCTTCCGGATCGCGCGGCGGCTGCGGGCGGGCGGGGTCGGCGTGAACACGATCGGGCGGAACATGGAGGCGCCGTTCGGGGGCTTCAAACGGTCCGGGGTGGGGCGGGACGTCGGTTCGTACGCGCTGCACGCCTACAGCGAGACGCAATCGATCGTGTGGGCGGGGTGAGGCGCGGGTCACACGGGCAAGTTTGAAACCTCGCGAAACGGACACATCTGCGGTTTCCGCATAACGGAAGGCGTTGTCCGACTCCTGTCGACCTATGGATGGGTGCCTGAGGAAACCTTGTATTGCAGGGGTGTGAAGTTGTTCGGAGGCTGGATTCAAAGGTCATTTGGCCGTCGGCCATCCGGAGTCAAAGCCTCCAGATGTGGAAACCGCACCCTCTAACGTCCTGACTCATGACACAGCTGGACGTACGGCCGCCCCGAACGGCCGCAGAGACGGGGAGCGGCGTCGCCGACGGCGACGTCCGCGGCAAAGGGCTCGGCAAGGGGTCCGTCGGCCTCGTCGGAAGCGCCGTCATCGGCATCTCCACCGTCGCTCCCGTCTACTGCCTGACCTCCACGCTCGGCTCCACGGCCGGCGAGGTCGGCGTCCAGATGCCCGCCGTGTTCCTCGCCGGGTTCCTCCCGATGCTGCTGGTCGCCTTCGCGTACCGCGAGCTGAACAAGGCGGTCCCCGACTGCGGCACCTCCTTCACCTGGACCGTGAAGGCGTTCGGCCCGCGCGTCGGCTGGATGTGCGGCTGGGGCCTGGTCATCGCCACGATCATCGTGCTCTCCAACCTCGCCGGCGTCGCCACCTCCTACTTCTGGCTCCTGGCCGGGCAGATCACCGGCAACGACGCGATCGCCGCCCTGGACCACCACAAGGCCGTCCACATCGGCACCTGCCTCACCCTGATCGCCGCCGCGACCGCCATCAGCTACCGCGGCATGACCGCCACCAAGGGCGTCCAGTACACCCTCGTCGGCCTGCAACTGGCCGTCCTCGCGATCTTCGTGGCCATGGCCTTCCAGAAGGCGTCCGCCGGCACCTTCGACACCGGCGCGCACTTCTCCTGGCAGTGGATGAACCCCTTCGCGGTGGAGTCCATGGGCGCCTTCACCGCCGGACTCTCCCTCTCGATCTTCATGTACTGGGGTTGGGACACCTGTCTGACCGCCAACGAGGAAACCATCGGCTCGGCCAAGACCCCCGGCCGCGCCTCGCTGATCGCCATGGTCGTCCTCGTCGGCTCCTACCTGGCCACCGGCATCGCCGCCCAGCTGGCCGTCGGCTCCGGCGCCAAGGGCCTGGGCCTCGGCAACCCGCAGACCTCCGGCAACATCTTCGCCGCCCTCGCCGGCCCCGTGATGGGTCCGCTCCTGGGCATCCTGCTCTTCGTCGCCGTCCTCGCCTCCGCCGCCGCCTCCCTCCAGACCACCTTCATCCCGGTGGCCCGCACGGTCCTGGCGATGTCCACGTACGAGGCGCTCCCCGCCTCCTACGCCAAGGTCCACCCGCGCTTCAAGACCCCGGGCCGCGCCACCGTCATGGCGGGCGCCGCGACCGGCGTCTTCTACACGGTCATGTCCCTGGTCAGCGAGAACGTCCTGACCGACACGATCTTCGCGCTCGGCCTGATGATCTGCTTCTACTACTCGCTGACCGCCTTCGCCTGCGCCTGGTACTTCCGGCGCGAGCTGCGCGACTCGGCCCGCGGCCTGCTCTTCAAGGGCGTCTTCCCGGTCCTGGGCGGCCTGCTGCTGGCCTCCGTCTTCTGCAAGACGCTGGTCGACATGTGGAACCCGGCCTACGGTTCCGGGTCGACCGTCTTCGGCGTGGGCAGCGTCTTCATCATCGGCGTCGGCCTGCTCGTCCTCGGCCTGGTCGTCATGCTCGTCACCGAACGCCGCAGCCCCGCCTTCTTCCGGGGCGAGGTGCTGACGAAGTCGACGCCGGCGCTGGTGGTCGAGGACTGATCGGTGCGAGGGGGTGTCCGTCGATCGGCGCATCCTCGGGTGCGCCCGGCGAGTGACCCCTCGCGCGGTGGGGTCGTTGGGCCCGGCATGAACCCCATCAAGCGCAGCCTCGCCGCCCTGATCCTCACCGGCGGTGCGGCCCTCGCCCTCACCCCCGCCCTCGCCCATGCCGACGAGCCCGCCGCCCAGGCGCCCCCGATCACCGAGCGCGTCGGTGACATCGTCGACCACCCGGGCCACGCCGTGCAGGACACCAAGACGGCGGTGGGCGCCACGGCCTCGGCGGCCGGCAGCGCGACCAAGGCCACCGACAACTCCCTCACGGGCGCCGGCTCGGCGCTGACCGCGGGCCTGCCGAAGGCCCCGAAGGTGGGCTGAGCCGAGGGCCGCCGACCCGCCGGCGGGCGCGCCCGCGGCGGCCGTCGCCGCGGGCGGGCGCACTCGTTGAACCGGGCATGATCCTCTGGTTACTCAACAACCTCAGTACGTTCGTCCTGGGCGTCCTGCTCGTGGGCGGTTTCACGGCCCTCGCGGTGGCCGGCAGCGTCGCCGCCCGGCGGCGCTTCCCGCACCTGGCGGCCGGTGAGCACAACGAAATGGTCGGGGTCGCCCTCGGCATGTTCGGCGCGATCTACGGAATCATCCTCGCGTTCGTCGTCGTCACGCTCTGGACGCAGTTGGAGAACACCCAGACCGTCGTCGCCAACGAGGCCACCGACCTGGCCTTGGTCGTCCGCAGCGCGGAGGCGTTCCCGGCGGCCGATCGGGCCAAGGTGGACCGGGCGGTGGGCGCGTACGTCCACGCGGTGGTCGACGTCCAGTGGCCGATGATGCGCGACGGCAGGCCCAGCTTCGACGCGACCGCCGAGCAGACGCACGCCATGTACACGGCTCTCCAGGCGTACGAACCCGCCGGCCCCCGCAGCGAGACCTTCTACCAGGAGGCCGCGACCCGCCTCAACGACGTGGCGGCGCAGCGCAGGGCGCGCGTCACGATGGCGGAAACCTCACTGCCGACGCTGTTGCAGGTACTGGTGTACGGCGGTGCGCTGGTGATCCTGCCGCTGACGTTCCTGTTCGGGTTGCGGAGCCTGAAGATGCAACTGCTGTTCGTGTCGGCGGTGGCGGCGCTCATCGGCTTCAGCCTGCTGCTGGTGATGGTCCTGGACCGGCCGTTCGCGGGAGACCTGAGCGTCAGCCCGGCCCCGTACAAGGAGGCGGCGCTGGCCCAGTTCTGGGCGGAAGGCGCGGCCGCCGGGCCCCGGTCCGGGCCCTAAAAGCAGGTGCGGGCGGGGCGGCGGGCGGCCTAGCGTGAGGCGGTGAGCAGCGACTATCCATTCGCCGATGGGCACAACCTCGTCTGGGACCTGACCGGTTTCAGTCCCGACGAGGAGATGGTCGGGTCCGTCACCCTCACCCGGGACCAGTTCCTGGCGATCCGGCACCTGTTCGTGCTGGGTGACGACCCCTGGATGGTGGCCGGCGAATACCGGGTCGCGCCGGGCCTGTGGCCCCACCTGCGGCAAGCCGTCGCGGGTCTCTGCTTCCACCGTGACGCGGACTACTACCTCGGCGCCCGTCAGGCCCTGCCTGACGGGCGTTTTTGGCGTCCGGCGGTCGGTGTGACCGCCCCGGGGCCGATTCCGCCCCCGTAGTCGCGGACCGCCCCGAGGAACGGTGGGGGTGGCCGGATGTGACAGAACCGCGTCATTGCCGCCATCCGGGGGTCGGGTGAGGATGGGGGCATGTCCACCAACCGCCGCGTCGTCATCGCGGTCTTCCCCGATGTCGACCTGCTCGACGTCACCGGCCCGGCCGAGGTGTTCGCGCTCGCCAACCGGGAGACCGGGGGGCGGGCCGGGTACCGGGTGGAGCTCGCGGGGCCGTCGGCGGGAGTGGTGACCACGTCGGCGGGGGTGCGGCTGGTCGCGGACCTCGCGTTCGCCGACGTGGCGGGGGTGTTGGACACGTTGTTGGTGCCCGGCGCCGTGGACCCCCGCCCGGACGGGCCGATCGCCCGGATCGACCGCGACGTGGTGGCGTGGCTGGAGACGGTCGCGCCGCTCGCCCGGCGGGTGGCGTCGGTGTGCGTGGGCGCGCACCTGTTGGCCGCGGCCGGGCTGCTGGACGGGAGGACGGCCACCACCCACTGGTCGACCGCCGCCCAACTGGCCGCCGAACACCCGAAGGTGACGGTCGACCCGGACCCGATCTTCCTGCGGAGCGGGAACGTGTGGACCGGGGCCGGGATCAGCGCCTGCATGGACCTCGCGCTGGCGCTGGTGGCCGACGACCTGGGGGAGGAGGTGGCCCTTGCGGTGGCGCGGCAGTTGGTCATGTACCTCAAGCGGCAGGGCGGCCAGAGCCAGTTCTCGGTCCCGCTCAGCAGGCCGGCCGCCTCCCGCAGGGACATCGACGCGCTGCGGATGCACATCGCCGAGCACCTGGACGGCGATCTGTCCGCCGCGGCCCTCGCGGAGCGGATGTGCCTGAGCGAACGCCACTTCGCCCGGGTGTTCCGCCAGGAGACGGGCACGACCGCCGCCGCCTACGTCGAGGCCGCCCGGGTGGAGGCGGCCCGACGGCTGCTGGAGAGCACCGACCAGCCTCTGGAGCAGGTCGCGACCGCTTGCGGGTTCGGTTCGGTGGAGACGCTCCACCGGGCACTGCGCAAGCAGATCGGCACCACCCCGGCCGCGTACCGCCGCCGCTTCCGCGTCTCTTCCTGACCGACCGGCGCGCCCGCGCCGCGTTGTTCCCCCCTTACCGACCCAAGGAGCTTCGCCATGCCCGCTTCCACGACCCTGCGCGCCCTGTCCGGCTTCGACGACGCGCTGCCGCGCCTCGCCGACACCACCCTGATCATGATCGACTACCAGAACACCTACCGCACCGGCGTCATGGCCCTCGAAAACGCCGAGCAGGCCCTCGCGGCCGGAGCCCGGCTGCTGGGGGCGGCGCGTGCCGCGGGGGTTCCCGTCATCCACGTCGTCAACGACGGCGGCGAGGGCACCCCGTACGACATCCGCGCGGAGATCGGCGCGATCAGCGAGGAGGTCGCCCCGATCGCCGGGGAGCCGGTGGTGGTCAAGCGGGTGCCCAACGCCTTCCACGACACCGACCTGGAGAAGACGCTGCGCGAGGTGGGCGCGGGCAAGGAGTTGGTGCTGGCGGGCTTCATGACGCACATGTGCGTCACCTTCACGGCCGAGGGCGCCTTCTACCGCGGCTACCGTCCCACCGTCGTCGCCGAGGCGACGGCCACCCGCGCGCCGGCCGGCCCGGACGGGACCGTCGTGCCCGCCGCCGCGCTCCAGACGGCCGCCCTGACGACGATCCGGGACGTGTTCGGCGTCGTCGCCCCCACCGTCGCCGACCTCATCGACCGGGTGGGTCCGCGGCTGTGATCACGTGGCGGGAAACGTTGCGCTCCTGGTGACGGAGATCCCGACGCGGCGGTGGCGTGCCAAGGGGGTCCGCGGTGGTGGGGGCCCGCGGTCGCGGTGTCCGGCGTGCCGGCCGGGCGCCGCGACCGCTCGGGCGCCGTCAGGTCCTCGCGGCCAGGAGCGGGCGGAGCGGCCCGCGGGCCAGGCGGCCGGCGAGGGCCGGCGCGTGCCGGCGGACGGTCATGGCCGCGACGGCCGCGACGAGCGCGCCGACGAGGAAGCCGGCGATCGCGTCGTGCGGGTAGTGCACGCCCACCCAGACCCTGGAGGCGGCCATGAGGACGGCCGCGGCCAGGGCGACGGCGCCGAGCCGCCGCGATACGTAGAGCAGCGCGACGGCCGCCGCGGCGGCGAGGGCGGAATGGTTGCTGGGGAACGACCAGTCGCCGGGGGCCGGGCAGGCTTCCAGGGTGGCCACCCCGAAGGTCTGGCACGGCCGGTCCTCGCGGACCACGAGCTTGAGCAGGACGTCCACGCCGAAGGCGGCGAGGGTGATCAGCGGGACCGCGAGGGCGTTGACCACCGCCGGGGTGCCGGCCCGGCGGGCTCGCCACCAGCCGACCAGCATCAGCAGCGCGAACAGCGCCAGACCGTAGGCCGACCAGCCGGCCGTCAGGGTGTTGAGCCAGCCCGGCGCCCGGTGGGCGGCATCGATGACGTCGACGTAGGCCGAGCCGTCGATGTGCGAGCCGTCGTACGCGTGGGTCATCAAACGGTTCCGTTCTGGTGCTTGCGGGCCCGCCGGGAGCGGAGCACCTCGATGGCGAGGGGCAGCAGGGACACTGCGACGACCAGGGCGACGATCGGCAGCAGGTACCGGTCGACGTTCGGGATGGAAGAGCCGAGCGCGTAGCCGGCGAGGACCAGGCCGACCGTCCAGGCGAGACCGCCGAGGACCTGCCACAGGGTGAAGACGCGGGCCGGCACGTCCAGGGCCCCGGCCAGCGGGTTGAGGACCGTACGCACCACGGGGACGAAGCGGGCCAGCACGATCGCCTTGGCGTGCCCGTACTTGGCGAGGAACTCCCCGGCGCGCTCCGCGCCCTCGTGCAGGCGCTGGGACCGGCTGCGCTCCAGGAGGGCGCCGCCCGCGCGCCGACCGATCAGATAGCCGGTCTGCGCACCCGCCAACGCTCCGACGACCGAGGCGGCCAGCACCAGCGGGAGCGAGAGGCGCAGATCACCCTCGGAGGATCCGGCGCACAGCAGACCTGCCGTGAACAGCAGCGAGTCGCCGGGCAGGAAGAACCCGACCAGCAGCCCGGTCTCCGCGAACATCACCACCGCGATGCCGACGACGCCGAAGGTGGCCAGGAGGGAGTGCGCGTCGAGCAGGTTGACCGCGAGGTCGCTCGGGGCGGGGACGGCCGAGGAGACGGACGCGGCCAAGGAGATGTCAACGGCCATGGAAGGGGGCCTCTCATTGGGTTCGGGACGGATGCGCGCAGCCGAAGCCGGCCGCCGGGGGGAACATCCGGTCGACTACAATCCCGTAGACGGTCTACGGCACTGTAGACGATCGCGAGGCGGGGAGAGAGCGATGACCGGGGCGACGGCCGACCGCAGACCGGCGGGTGAGCTGGAGGCGAGCGTGCTCGCCGCGCTGTGGGCGGCGAAGGAGCCCCAGACGGCCGCCCAGGTGCAGAAGACCCTGACGGCGGACCTCGCGCGCACGACGGTGACGACCATCCTGTCCCGCCTCCACGAGAAGGGGACCGTCGCCCGGGAGCGCTCCGGCCGCGGCTACGCCTACTTCCCCGTGCGGGACGCCCACGGCCTCACGGCCCGGCGCATGCACCACGAGCTCGACAAGGACAGCGACCGCGAGACCGTCCTCGCCCGGTTCGTCTCCGAGCTGAGCCCCGACGACGAGCGCGTCCTACGGGAACTGCTGGACGGCGGCGCCCAGTGATCACCGGCCTGCTCGCCTCCCTCCTGCTGCCGTTCGCCGCACCGCCCCTCGCCCGCTGGGCCGCCCCCCGTCTGCGCCCGTCGGTCGCCCTGTGGGCGCTGACCTTCACCGCGTGCGCCCTCGCGGCCGGTTGGCTCGCCGCCCTGGGCGGCCTGCTGCTCACCGGCGCGCTCGGCGTGTCCGCGCTGGCGCGCCTCGGCCACCTGATCCACCCGCTCGACGTCGCACCGGCCGCGCTCGCCGACCCGGCGGCGGCGCTCGCCGTCGGCGCCCTGTCGCTCTGCGCGTACGGGATCACCCGCTCGGTGCTCCGCCAGCTCCGTCACTACCGCCGGGCACGCGAGCAGGTGCGCGGGGCGGCCGAGGCCGGCGACCTGAGCATCCTGGACCGGCCCGACCCCGACGCCTACGCCCTGCCCGGGAACCCGGGGCGCGTCGTGGTGACCTCCGGCATGCTCCGGGCCCTGGACGGGCCGGAGCGCGAGGCGCTGCTCGCCCACGAACGGGCCCACCTGAGCGGCCGCCACCACTGGTTCCTCGCCGCCGCCGACCTCGCCGCGCGCTGTCACCCCGCCCTGCGGGCCGTACGCGACGCCATCGCGCTGGCCGTCGAGCGGGTCGCCGACGAGGCCGCCGCGACCGCCACCGGAGACCGCCGGCTCACCGCGCGGGCCATCGGTCGCGCCGCGCTGGCCGGGCAGGCGCACGGGGGCGGGCACGGCGGTGCGGCGGTCGGCGCCCGCCCGGCCTTCGCCGCCCGCGCCGTCGGCGGGCCGGTCCCGCAACGCGTACGGGCCCTGCTCCACCCCCCGACGGCCCGGCCGCTCGCGGCAGCGGCGGCGGCCTGCCTGCTGGTGGCCCTCGCGGCGGGAACCACCGTCACCACCGGCGTCGGGCTCGACCTCCTGCACCATGACGTGGAGGTCGCCCAGGGCGAGGCACCGGGCGGCCACTAGCGCTTCGGCCCCCGAGGACGGCCTGAGCCACGGGGTCGGGCTGAGCTACCGGGTCGGCCCGAGGTACTGGATCTCCCCGAGGTACCGGGTCGGCCCGCGATGCCGGGTCGGTCAGAGGTACCGGGCGAAGTCGTCCACGACCCGCAGCACCTCCGGCTCCGCCGCCGGCGGCAGTTGCAGTACGACCTCCTCGATCCCGAGGTCCGCGTAGTGGGCGAGCTTCCCCGGGTTGGGGCGGACGGCGTACGGGACCACCTGGAGGGCCTTCGGATCGCGACCCGCGTCCTCCCACGCCCGCCGCAGCACCGGGACGGACTCGGTGAGCCCGCCGCCGCCGATGGGCAGCCAGCCGTCGGCGTGCTCGGCGACGGCCGCGAAGAGCTTCGGCCCGGCGGCGCCGCCGATGAGGGTGCGCGGCCCGTACAACGGGACGCCGGGGCCCAGCTCACGCGCCGGGCGGGCCGGCTTGGGGTGGGCCTGGCTGGCCCGTACGGAGCCGAACCGGCCCTCGTGGGCGGTGGGCTCGGGGGACCACAGGGCGCGCATCAGGGCCAGCCGGTCCGCGACGAGTTCGCGCCGGGTCCGCCACTCGACGCCGTGGTCGGCAGCCTCCTCCACGTTCCATCCGTAGCCGACGCCGAGGGTGAGACGGCCGCCGGAGAGGTGGTCCAGCGTGGCGGCCTGCTTCGCGAGGACGATCGGGTCGTGCTGCGCGACCAGGGTGATGCCGGTGCCCAGGTGCAGCCGCTCGGTGACGGCGCCGGCCTGACCGAGCGCCACGAAGGGGTCGAGCGTGCGCCCGTACTCCTCGGGCAGTTCACCGCCCATCGGCGCGGCGGTGTCACGGCTGACCGGGATGTGCGTGTGCTCGGGGAGGTAGAGGCCGGAGAAGCCGCGCTCCTCCAGGGCCCGGGCGAGGCGGGTGGGGCTGATGGTGCGGTCGGTGAGGAAGATGGTCGTGGCGATCCGCATGGGTGATGGCACCTCCGAGACGTCGGACGGCCAACGTACGGCGCCCCGACCGCCCGGCGACAGAGCGCGGGCCGCGCCCCGCCGGCCCGAGGTCGGAGGGTGTCAGGCGATCGGTTGGCGGAGTTCCTTGCGGACCTTGAGGGTGGTTTCGGCCACGCGGGTGAGGTCGATGGCGGCGGGGGTCTGCCGGGCGGTCTCGGCCGTGACCACGCCGACCGTGGCCACCGTGTTCCCGTCCGCCCAGGCGCACGTGGGGAGGGAGACCTTGGTGCCGTTCTGGAGCGAGGTGAGCACCTGGCAGGTCAGGGTGACGTCCGAGCCGGTCGGCGTGATGTCCTTCGGGGGTACCGCCGGCTGGGTGCCGCCGCCCTCCTGGGCGCCCTTGACCATCTTCCGGCGGGCGTCCGCCGGGTCCTTGAACCGGCCGTACATGCCGGAGACGACGAGGACACCGGCGTCGGTGTCCGATTCGGCGGTGTACCGGACGACCACCGGCTTGGGGTCCCGGACCTTGGGGTCGTAGGCGCCGTCGACTATCTCCTTGCCCTTGGTCGCGGACGCGTCATCGGAGAGCCGGTACGTGCCGAGCAGCGTCTTCGGCACCGTCAGGCGGTACGTGGCGGCGGGGAAGCCGGCCCCGCTCGCGACGGCTCCCGCCTGGGTGATCCGGTTCACCACGAAGCCGGCGACGAGCAGCCCACCCAGGACCATCGCGACGATGGCGATCACCATCCCGGTCCGGTTCTTGCGCGGCGGCGGCCCCATCGGCGGTCCCATGGGGGGCCCGCCCCAGGGTGCCGGGCCCGGGTACGGCTGCTGCGCGTAGGGACCGCCGGGGTGTCCTTGGGGCCCCGACTGCTGCGGGAAGGGCTGTTGCTGCCCGTACTGCCCGCCGCCGTAGGGGTTCGGCTGCTGCGGGGGCCCGTACGGGCCGGGGGAGTGCGGGGGCGAAGGCGGCATGCTCATGACCGAAAGCTACTTGACGCCTCCGACATGCCGCCCGCCACCGGGGGTCAGGCGCGCGGGTAGCGCGCCAGCCAGCCCGGGGCGGAAGCGGAGGGGCCGTGGAGGGCCGGACCCTGGGTCATCTCCAGCGCGAAGTCGTCGGCCAACTCCAGGATCGTGGCCCGGCCTTCCAGGTCGGCCAGCCAGGCCGCCGGCAGGGCCGTCTCCCCGTGCAGCGCGCCGAGCAGCGCCCCGCACATCGCGCCGGTGACGGTGGAGTCCCCGCCGTGGTTGACGGCGAGCCGCAGGCCGTGCGGGACGTCCTCGGCGACGAGGGCGCAGTACACGGCGACGGCCAGCGCGTCCTCGGCGTCACGGCCGTCGCCCGGGGACAGGGACTCCACCATCTTCGGGCTCGGCTCCCCCTGCGTGGCGGCGGAGACCGCGCGCTGGAGGGCGTCGGTGACCGGCTGGTGCGAGGGGCGGACGCCGAGCAGGCCGAGGGCGCGCTGGACGGCGGCGTCCAGCGACTCGCCCCGGGTCAGGCCGTGGACGATCACGGCGAAGGCGCCGGCGGACAGGAACGCGGTGGGGTGTCCGTGGCTCTGCGTGGCGCATTCCACCGCCAGTTGCAGGACGAGGGCCGGTTCCCAACCGACCAACAGGCCGAAGGGGGCCGAGCGGGCGGTCGCGGCGGCGTCCCGGGCGGTGGGGTTCTTCGGCTGGTCCGGGGTACCGAGCAGGTCGTCGGCGAAGCCGGTCATGCAGGCGCGATCGGGCCCGCGGCGGGCGTAGAGCCACTCCTGTTGCGCGAGCCAGCCGTTTTCCTTGCGGCGCTCGTCGGGACCCCAGTCGTGCTGGGTCGCGGCCCAGCGCAGGTAGGCCCGGTGGACGTCGGTCGGCGGGTGCCAGCCGCCGGTGTCCCGCCGTACGTGGGCCCGGATCAACCCGTCGACGGTGAAGAGGGCGAGCTGCGTGGACGCGGTGACGGTGCCCCGCCGGCCGAAGGCGGGGGCCGGTTCGGTCAGGCCGGCCAGGCCGTGGGTCTCGCGGATGCCGTCGAGGGAGAGCCCGGCGACGGGCGCGCCGAGGGCGTCGCCGATCGCGGAACCGAGCAGGGCGCCGCGCACCCGGCTGCGGAAGTCCTGCTGTTCGGCCCGGCCCCACAGGGCGGTGGACGTGGCGGTGGAGGAGAGGGTGGACGCGGCCGCCGGAGGGCCGTTGCCCGCGGGGGCCGCCGCGTCCGGGGCCGTAGGCGTCGCTGTACTCGTGTCCATGCTGTTTCCCCCAGGGTTTGGCGCGCACTGTAGTGGACAGGTTCGGTCGAACCCGGACGGTATGAGTCACGTCGCGCAGAAGTGGCCGGAGAACGGCCGGAATCCGAACGCTTCCGGCCGCAGTCGGTCGTCGCCCCGCCGTCGAGGGCCCGCGGACGCGGCGACGCCCCCGGCCGGTCCGTGACCGTTCGGGGGCGTGCGCGTACGTGTGCGCCTGTGCGCGAGCCGGTTCGACCGCGGTGTCAGCAGGCGAAGTCGACGCGGCGGAACGAGGCGTAGTGGTCCGCCGTGTAGTAGTCCTCGGCGGTCTGTCGGCCCGTGATGACGCGCCGGGCGCCGCGGGTCGGGGAGCCCGGGGTGATGACGGTGTACTCGTGGTAGTAGCCGGTGGCCTGGCCGGGCAGCAGGCCCTCGCGGTTCTGGAAGACGACGCCGTCCTGGGAGTACGGGAACGGGCCGCCCTGGTCGATGAGGTCCAGGGTGTCGTGGGCCTGGGAGGGCAGGGCGGAGTAACAGATCCGGCCGACCGAGGTGACGGAGGCGACGGAGGTGGGGGCGGCGGGGGCGGCGGAGGCGGCCGGGCCCGCGAGGAGGGTGACGGCGACGGCGGCGGCCGTGCCGAGGGCTGCGATGCGTGGGGAGATCCTCATGCGGGCCATGATGACGCGCGTAGAGCGGGCGGTGGAACGCCAACTGCCGTGTGTTCCCGAGCTGTTCACCGGTCCGGCGATCGGCGGAACCGGGACGCCGCCCGGCCTTAAGCCCGCCGCAACCGGGGCACGTGCCCGACGTGGGATACGCCTTCGGCGAGGGCGCCGTTTGTAGGCTGGTGACGTGCTGCCCCGTCTTCCCGGAAGGCGCCCCTGCCGTGAACACCCCGCACGATCACGACCTCGACCACGAGCACGGCGAACCCCCCGCCCACGACCACGTGCACGACCTCGACCACGTGCAAGCCCACGTGCACGACCACGACCACGTGCAAGCCCACGCCCATGACCACGCGTACGCCCACGACCACGCGGACCACGCGCACGACCACCGGCAGCGCCACGCCACCCGCCGCTTCCGGCCGCGCCACCGGCTCGCCCACCTCCTCACCCCGCACAGCCACGACACCCGCGACAAGGTCGACCCCGCCATGGAGTCCTCCCGCGACGGCATGCGCACCCTGTGGCTCTCCCTGGCCGTCCTGGCGCTGACCACCGCCGTCCAGGCCGTCGTCGCCGCCCTCTCCGGCTCGGTGGCGCTGCTGGGCGACACCCTGCACAACGGGGCCGATGCGCTCACGGCCGTACCGCTCGGCATCGCGTTCGTCCTGGGGCGCCGGGCCGCCAACCGCCGCTACACGTACGGGTACGGCCGTGCCGAGGACGTGGCCGGCATCGTCATCGTGCTGACCATCGCCGCCTCCTCCGCGCTCGCCGCCCACGCCGCCGTGGACCGGCTGCTGCACCCGCGCGGGATCAGCCACCTGGGGGCGGTGGCCGCCGCGGCGGTGGTCGGGTTCGTCGGCAACGAGTGGGTGGCCCGGTACCGCATCCGCACCGGCCGCCGGATCGGCTCGGCCGCCCTCGTCGCGGACGGACTGCACGCCCGGACCGACGGGTTCACCTCGCTCGCCGTCCTCCTCGGCGCGGCCGGCGCCGCGCTCGGTTGGCGGGCCGCCGACCCGCTGGTGGGCCTGCTCATCACCGCGGCGATCCTGCTGGTGCTGCGCGACGCGGCCCGCGAGATCTACCGCAGGCTGATGGACTCCGTCGACCCCGCCCTCGTCGACACCGCCGAACGGGCGCTGCGCGGCGTGGCCGGGGTACGCGGCCTCGGGCAGGTCCGACTGCGGTGGATCGGCCACACGCTGCGGGCCGAGGCCGACATCGTCGTCGACCCGCACCTCACCGTCGTGCAGGCCCACGCCCTGGCCGTCGCCGCCGAACACGCCCTCATCCACGCCGTGCCCCGGCTGACGGCCGCCACCGTCCACACCGACCACACCGCCGACCACGACCACGGCGCCGACCCGCACGCGGCCCTCGCCCACCACACCGCGCGCCGCTGAGCGCGCCCCCACCGCGCCGGCTCAGTCCACCAGCGGCAGCAGCTCCGGCAGGTGCCCGTCCGAGGCCGCCGCCGCCCGGACGCGTTCCTGCGGCACCTCGCCGTACAGGGTCGTACGGGGCTTCGCGGGCCGCCCGGCGGCCTCCGCGACCGCGATCAGGTCCCGCACGGACTTGTACGAGCCGTAACTCGAACCCGCCATCCGCGAGATGGTCTCCTCCATCAACGTCCCGCCCAGGTCGTTGGCCCCGGAGCGGAGCATCTCCGCCGCGCCCTCCGTGCCCAGCTTCACCCAGCTCGTCTGGATGTTGGTGATGTGCGGGTGGAGCAGGATCCGGGCCATCGCCGTCACCGCCCGGTTGTCGCGGACCGTCGGCCCGGGCCGCGCGATGCCCGCCAGGTACACGGGCGCGTTGGTGTGGATGAACGGCAGCGTCACGAACTCCGTGAAACCGCCCGTCCGCTGCTGGATCCGGGCCAGCGTGCGCAGGTGCCCGAGCCAGTGCCGGGGCTGGTCCACGTGCCCGTACATCATCGTGGACGAGGAGCGGATGCCCAGCTCGTGCGCCGTCGTGACGACGTCGATCCAGTCCGCCGTGGGCAGTTTCCCCTTCGTCAGCACCCAGCGGACCTCGTCGTCCAGGATCTCCGCCGCCGTGCCCGGTATCGAGTCGAGCCCGGCCTCCTTGGCGGCCGTCAGCCAGTCCCGTACGGACATCCCCGTCCGGGTGGCGCCGTTGACGACCTCCATCGGCGAGAACGCGTGGACGTGCATGCCGGGCACCCGCTCCTTCACGGCCCGCGCGATGTCGAAGTACGCCGTCCCCGGCAGGTCCGGGTGGATGCCGCCCTGCATGCACACCTCGACCGCGCCGACGTCCCACGCCTGCGCCGCCCGGTCCGCGACCTGGTCCAGGGAGAGCGTGTACGCGTCCGCGTCGGTCCGGCGCTGCGCGAACGCGCAGAACCGGCAGCCGGTGTAACAGACGTTGGTGAAGTTGATGTTCCGCGTGACGATGTAGGTGACGTCGTCGCCCACCACCGACCTGCGCAGGTCGTCCGCGATCCGGCACAGCGCGTCCAGCGCCGGCCCGTCGGCGTGCAGCAGCGCCAGCGCCTGGGCGTCGGTCAGCTTCGTCGGGTCGTCGGCGGCCTGGGCGAGCGCGGCCCGTACGTCCGTGTCGATGCGCTCGGGAACCATGCCGGGGGCGGCGGCCTCGCGCAGGGCGTCCCAGTCGCCGTAGACCAGGTCGAAGTCCTCGCGCCGGTCGCCCGTCCGCCCCTCGGTGTCGATGGTGGCGTGCAGGTCGGTGCGCCCGAACGCGGTGAAGCCCTCGTCCGGCTCCTGCCACGGGTGGCCCGTCACCTCGGCCGTCTCATCGGCCAGCCCGGTCTCCGGATCGGCGAGCGCCCGTACGTGCGGCAGCAGCCGCGGGTCCAGCCACGGCTCGCCGCGCCGCACGAACTCCGGGTACACGCACAGCCGCTCGCGCAGCTCGAAGCCGGCCGCCGCCGACCGCTCGGCCAGCAGGTCGATCTGGGGCCAGGGCCGCTCGGGATTGACGTGGTCGGGCGTCAGCGGGGAGACACCGCCCCAGTCGTCGATGCCGGCGCCGATCAGCCGCGCGTACTCGCCGTCGACCAGGTTGGGCGGCGCCTGCAGGCAGGCCGCGGGGCCCATGATGTGCCGGGCGACGGCGATCGTCGCCACCAGGTCGTCGAGTTCGGCGTCCGGCATCCCGCGCATCGCCGTGTCCGGCTTGGCGCGGAAGTTCTGGATGATCAGCTCCTGGATGCCGTGGTAGGCGCGCGCGACGCGGCGCAGCGCGAACAGCGACTCCGCGCGCTCCTGGTACGTCTCGCCGATGCCGATGAGCAGGCCGGAGGTGAACGGTACGGAGGACCGCCCGGCGTCCTCCAACACGCGCAGCCGGACCGCCGGCTCCTTGTCGGGGGAACCGTGGTGCGGGCCGCCCGGCTCGGACCACAGGCGGGTGGCGGTGGTCTCCAGCATCATCCCCATGGACGGGGCGACCGGCTTGAGGCGCTGGAAGTCGGCCCAGGACATCACGCCCGGGTTCAGGTGGGGGAGCAGGCCGGTCTCCTCCAGGATGCGGATCGAGATGGCCCGTACGTAGGAGATCGTGTCGTCGTAGCCGTGCGCCTCCAGCCACTCGCGCGCCTCCGGCCAGCGGTCCTCGGGCTTGTCCCCGAGGGTGATGAGTGCTTCCTTGCAGCCGAGCGCGGCGCCCCGGCGGGCGATGTCGAGCACCTCGTCGGGCGACATGAACATCCCGTGCCCGGCCCGGCGGAGCTTGCCGGGGACGGTCGCGAAGGTGCAGTAGTGGCACTTGTCGCGGCACAGCCGGGTGAGGGGGACGAACACGCTCTTCGAGTACGTGATCACACCCGGGCGGCCGGCCGCGGCGAGGCCGGCGTCGCGGACCCGGGCGGCGGAGGCGGTGAGGTCCGCCAGGGCCTCCCCGCGCGCCTGGAGGAGCACGGCCGCCTCGGTCGCGTCGAGCGCGACGCCGTCACGGGCACGCCGGAGCGCGCGGCGCATCGCGTTGTCGGTCGGAGCGTCACTCGGAGTGGTCATGGGCCGAGCATACGATCCGGTCGACCGGGCGGGGGGAGGTCATCGCATCAGCTCACCTGCGTTGACCAGCAGGGACTGGCCGGTTATGGCCCGTGCCCGGTCGGAGGCGAAGAAGACGGCGGCGTCCGCGACATCGCCGTCGGTGGCGAGGTCCGGCAGGGCCATCCGCTCCGTCAGCCGCGCGTGCACCTCGGCTTCGGGCACGCCCTCGGAGTGGGCGGTGAAGGTCACGAAGGCCTGCACGGGCGGACCCCACATCCAGCCCGGCAACACGGTGTTGACCCGGATGCGGTGGGGGCCCAGCTCCCGGGCCATGGAGTACATGGCGGAGGTCAGCGCGCCTTTGGACGCGGCGTACGCGGCCTGCTGCACCTGGGAGGGGGAGGCCACGGCCGACTGGGTGCCGATGATGACGACGGAGCCGCCGGCCCGCTTGAGCGCGGGCAGGCAGGCCCGGGTCATGCGCAGGGTGCCGAGCAGGTTGACGTCGATGATCTGCTGCCAGGTGCCGAAGTCCGCGTCTTCCACACCGCCGAAGTAGGAGTCCCAGGCGGCGACGTGCACGACGGCGTCGATGCCGCCGAAACGCTCGACGGCGAGCGCGGCCAGGGCCTGACACTGCGCCTCGTCGGTGATGTCGGTGGGGCGGTGGGCGGTGTGCGCGCCGTCGGGGTCGATCTCGACGACCGACTTGACCAGGTTCGCCTCGGTCCGCGCCCCCAGCACGGCGTTCCCCCCGTCCCGCACGACGGCGGCGGCCACCTGATGCCCGAGCCCGGCGCCGACCCCGGAGACGATGACGGTCTTCCCGCGAAGCAGCATGCGGCCTGGCCTCCTGTGGTTGTGTCCACGTTTCACCTGACGGGGCGTCAGGGTAGGGCCGGCGGCGGTGGAAGGGAAGGTGGGGGGCGGGGCGGGGGGTTTGGGGGCGGGGTTGCAGCGGGACCCCCAGCCCCACCCCGACACCGCCCCACCGCAACACCGCCCCCCGTGAGGGGCCCCACAGGCCGACCCCGCCCCGCCCTCCGCCCCGCCCCGTCGAACACATGGCGAAGGTGAGACGAATGGTGTGTCATATCTGTCGGGGTGACGGCGAGTCGTGGGCGAATACCTGATAGACAGAATATTCACGGCTCGACCAGCCACACGTCCTGTCGGCCGCCTTGGGGGGATCGCCGCACTGTGAAGCCGCTTCACCGCCACGTAGTCAACACCTCGCGCAAGGTCCTGTGCACCGCCGCGCTCGCGGCCAGTCTGACCACCGCCGCGGTCGTGACCAACACACCGACCGCGGGCGCCGGGGAGTCCGAGCCCACGCCCGACAGCCCACAGGCCACCGACCGCGGTGACGCCCGGCTGGATCTGCCGGGCCTGGTCGCCGATCCGTCTCCGCCGCCCGGAGCCGTCGCCCCCGAGGGCGCCAGCGGCATACCCGCGACCGCGCTCGACGCCTACAAGCGCGGCGCGGTGTCGGTGGCCGCCGCGCTGCCCCACTGCAACCTGCCCTGGCAGTTGCTCGCGGGCATAGGCCGGGTCGAGTCCGTGCACGCATCCGGCTACGGGCTCAAGTCCGACGGCTACACCGAGAAGCCGATCCGCGGCCCCCGCCTCGACGGCAACGGCTACGCCCAGATCAAGGACACCGACAAGGGCGAGTGGGACGGGGACGCCGAGTACGACCGCGCCGTCGGGCCGCTCCAGTTCATCCCCGAGACGTGGAAGACGTGGGGCGCCGACGGCAACGGCGACGGCAAGCGCGACCCGAACAACATCTACGACGCGGCACTGGGCGCCGGCCTCTACCTCTGCGCCGGCGACCGGGACCTCTCCGATCCGGCCAAGCTCGACCAGGCGATCCTGAGCTACAACAGTTCGCGCGAGTACGTGAACTCCGTGCTCGGCTACATGCGCCAGTACCAGGACGGTGGCGTCGCCGACGTCCCGAACCCGCCCGCGGGCAACTACCCGACGCCGCCGGTCACGGCCCCGCTGCCCACGCCGACGACCCCGGCCCCCCAGCCGCCCGCCGGCAAGCCGAACAAGCCGACCGAGCCCGAGAAGCCGAAGCCGACGGCCCCCCGGCTCAACAAACTGGAGCCGGTCGGCGATCCGGCCCTGACGGCCGAGGTCGGGACCGCGTTCACCCCGGACGCCAAGGTCAAGGCGACGCTCTCCGACGGCAAGCCGGCCGTGGGCCGGAAGGTCGTGTTCGTCGTCGAGTCGGACACCACCGGAGGCACGCTCTTCCAGGACGCCAAGAAGGCCGACGTCGTCGTCGTCACCGACGACCAGGGCATCGCGCGGGTGCCACAGCTCGTCGCGGGCCCGAAGCCCGGCACCTTCTCCTTCCGCGCCTCGGCCTACGACGCCTCGAACCAGTTCACGGTGACGCTCAAGGGCACCGTCACCGCGAAGCCGGCCGCCGACCTGCTGGTGCGGGCCGACGCCGGGACGAAGCCGCTGGAGATCGTCGCGGGCAACAGCGTCAAGGACTTCCGGATGCTCGCGACGTACAAGGGCCGGCCGGTGGCCGGTACGAAGGCCACCGCGGGCCTCGGTGTGAAGGGCGAGGACGGCGCGTGGGTCCCGGTGGACCCGGAGAAGACGACGGGTCCCTACTTCAAGGGCAAGGACGGCAAGAAGCTGTTCACCCCGGACCTCGACCCGAGCGACGCCGACGGGCGACTCACCCTGCCGGAGCTGCTCACCACGGACGTGGCGCCGGGTACGTACTTCCTTCGGGTCGTCACGCCGGAGAAGGTGGAGTTGATCCTGGAACTCAAGATCACCGCCCCGCCGACGACGACCCCCACCCCCGCCCCTACGCCGTCCCCCGCTCCGACCGGCACCCCCAAGGCCACCAAGCCGTAAGGCCGTAGGCCCGAACCCGCCGTAGACCCGAACCCGCCGTAGGCCGGAACACCGAGCGCCCCCGACACCGTACGCACGGTGCCGGGGGCGCTCGCGTACCCGGACCCGCGCGAGCGCGCACAAAAGGCAGGAGCCCCGCCACCTCCGCTCGCACGGAGGAGGCAGGGCTCCTTGGGTACTGCTAATCCAACCGCGATCCGGTCGGCCAGGCGACTAGGCCGGGATGACGTTCTCCGCCTGCGGGCCCTTCGGACCCTGCGTGACGTCGAAGGTGACCTGCTGGTTCTCCTCGAGGGAGCGGAAGCCAGAGGCGTTGATCGCGGAGTAGTGGACGAAGACATCCGGGCCGCCGCCGTCCTGGGCGATGAAGCCGAAGCCCTTTTCAGCGTTGAACCACTTCACGGTTCCGGTAGCCATGAGCCCTCCTATGGGCCAAAGGGTCGCCCTGCTCCAGAACCTGCTAAGAAGTCTGAAAACTACAAAAGCCTGCGGGTCACATTCTCCGCAGGCTTCGTACTGCAAGGGAAACCAAACTGCAACTTGCGTCGAGCCTAGCACGCACCCTGCGGCCGAGACCAGAGGGAAAGATCACGTCACTCGGACGTTTGAGACCCGCCCTAAGGCTGACGAGACCCCGGGGGCTAGTCTCGCGATGTGGACGTCTATCGCAGCCGGCCCCGAGTCGGCCACATCCAGTTCCTGAACTGCCTTCCGCTCTACTGGGGGCTGGCCAGAACCGGCACGCTGCTCGACCTGGAGCTGACGAAGGACACCCCCGAGAAGCTGAGCGAACGCCTCGTCCGGGGAGATCTGGACATCGCGCCGATCACCCTCGTGGAGTTCCTGCGCAACGCCGACCAGCTCGTCGCCTTCCCCGACCTCGCCGTGGGCTGTGACGGCCCCGTGATGTCCTGCGTGATCGTCTCGCAGGTCCCCCTGGAGGAACTCGACGGCGCCCGGGTGGCCCTCGGATCGACCTCCCGTACGTCCGTCCGGCTCGCCCAGCTCCTGCTCGCCGAGCAGTACGGAGTACGCCCCGACTACTTCACCTGCCCCCCTGACCTGGGGCTGATGATGCAGGAGGCCGAGGCGGCGGTCCTGATCGGGGACGCCGCGCTGCGCGCTTCGCTGCACGACGCGCCCCGGCTCGGCCTCGCCGTGCACGACCTGGGGCAGATGTGGAAGGACTGGACCGGACTGCCGTTCGTCTTCGCCGTCTGGGCCGCCCGCAAGGACTACCTCGCCCGCGAGCCCCTCGTCGTGCGCGAGGTCCACGAGGCGTTCCTCTCCTCCCGGGACGTCTCCCTGGAGGAGGTCACCAAGGTCGCCGAGCAGGCGGCGCGCTGGGAGAGCTTCGACGCCGAGCTGCTGGAGCGGTACTTCACCACCCTCGACTTCCGCTTCGGTCCGGAGCAGCTGGCGGGCGTGCGTGAATTCGCCCGCCGTACCGGTTCCGCCTCGGGCTACGCGGCGGACGTGACCGTCGAACTGCTGGCCGCGTCCCCCGCCGGCCATTAGCGCGGCTTATACCCGACGGACGGGAAGGGGAACACGGTAGCGACACGCGAGCCCCTTTCCGTATCGCGGAACGCGCAATGGGTCGTTTCCCGGGAATTCGTTCCCCTTTCGCTTTCCGTCATGGAATGGACGGCCGGGGGAAGGGAGAGGAGGGAGGGCGCGGTGCCCGTCCCGCCGTCGTGACGAGCCGGATACGGGTAATCGTGGCCGCTCCCGTCCGCGCCGCCCTAGGGTGCTCATGGGCTTGACCCACCAAGGTGAACGGGGACGGGGGAGGGACGCGATGCAGCCGCTCGAAGCCGGCGATCCGCGGACCATCGGCGCGTACCGGCTGCTCGGCCGGCTGGGCGCGGGCGGCATGGGACGGGTGTACCTCGGGCGGAGCGCCGGAGGCCGGACCGTCGCCGTGAAGGTCGTGCACCCGCAGTTCGCCGCCGACCCGGAGTTCCGCGCCCGCTTCCGCCGGGAGGTCACGGCCGCGCGCCGGGTCGGCGGGGAGTGGACGGCGCCCGTGCTGGACGCCGACCCGGAGGCGGAAGTGCCGTGGGTGGCGACCGGTTACGTGGCCGGCCCCTCCCTGGACCGGGCGGTCGCCGCGCAGGGCGCGCTGCCCGAGGGCTCGGTACGGGCCATCGGCGAGGGTCTGGCCCGGGCCCTGGTGGCGGTGCACGCGCTGGGCCTCGTACACCGTGACGTGAAACCGTCGAACGTGATGTTGACGCTGGAGGGGCCCGGGCCCCGGCTGATCGACTTCGGGATCGCCCGGGCCACCGCCGGCACCGCTTCCCTCACCTCCACCGGGGTGTCCGTGGGTTCGCCGGGCTACATGGCGCCGGAGCAGATCATCGGCAAGGAGGTCACCGGCGCCGCGGACGTGTTCTCGCTGGGCGCGGTCCTGGCCTTCGCGGCGAGCGGGCGGCCGCCCTTCACCGGGGACCACTCGGCGGCGCTGCTCTACAAGGTGGTGCACGAGCCGCCGGAACTGGACGGGGTCGCGCCCGGGGAGTTGCGCGACCTCATCGAGGCGTGCCTGGCCAAGGCGCCCGCCGACCGCCCGGCGCCGGCGGCGATCGCGGCGGCGCTGGACGGCGCCCTGCGCACGCCGGGGTGGTTGCCCGCGCCGTTGGTGGAGGAGGCGAGCCGCGCGGCGGTGGCGCTGCTGAACCTCGACTCCGAGGTGGTCGCGGGCGCGGAGGGGTACGGGCCCTACGGGCCACCCGGCTGCCCTGCTTCCGTCCATCACGCCGGCACCCGGACGGGCGGCGGCGGCGGGAGCGCGCGGGCCGGCGCGGAACCCGGCGGCGGGGTTGACGGCGACCGCGGCCCCGGCCGGCGTCGCCGGGTCAGTTGCACGGTGGTCGTCTCGGTGGCCGCCGCACTGGTGGCGCTGTCCGGCGGGCTGTACGGGCTGGGACTGTTGCCCGGCACGGGCGGCGGGGACGGGCACCACCCGCTGCCCACCGGGAGCAAGCCGTCGGCCCCGGCGAGCGCCTCCACCACCACCCCCTCCCCGAGCCCGTCCACCGGCCCGCAGGGCACCCGTGACACCGTGCCGAAGGAGTTGCTCGGCACTTGGAAGGGGACGACCACCACCAACCTCGGCGCCCCCGGCCGGTTCGAGATCACCATCAAGGGCGGCAAGACGGGCGAGGTGGTGGCCCGCGACAAGTCGGTCATCCCGCTCTTCGACACCGACTGCGGCGGCGACTGGAAGCTGGCCTCCGCCACCGACCGCTCCCTGGTCCTCGACACGGCGGGCGGCCCCAACCCCGCGCCCGGGATCTGCTCCGACGGCTCGGCCGACGAGCGGTTCACGCTCAACCCGAACGGCACCCTCCACTACCGGTCCGGCGACCGGGCGGCCGGCAACCCGGAGGGCGACCTCACCCGTAGCCCCTGAAACCTCCCGCCCGTTGACGCCGGCCGGCTGACGCCCGCCCGCGGACGCCGACCCCCGAGCCCCGGATGAACCGCCCCCGAGCCCCGGACCACCGCCCCCTCAAACCGCCGGCGGGTGGCCCTGCCGTAGGCTGGATCGGCCCGGACCTTGACACACCGCCGAAAGGTGAAGCACCGGTGACCGACCAGGCCGCTCTCCAGTCTGTCCTCGACCGTGCCGCCGCAGGGGGCCGGATCACCAAGGAAGAGGCGCTCGACCTCTACCGGCACGCCCCGCTGCACGCGCTCGGCCAGGCCGCCGACGCGGCGCGCCGGCGGCGCTACGCGGGTACCGAGCACATCGCGACGTACATCATCGAGCGCAACATCAACTACACCAACGTGTGCGTGACGGCCTGCAAGTTCTGCGCCTTCTACGCCGCTCCCAAGGACACCGCCAAGGGCTGGTCCCGGGACCTCGACGACATCCTGCGCCGCTGCGCGGAGACCGTGGAGCTGGGCGGCACGCAGATCATGTTCCAGGGCGGCCACCACCCGGACTACGGCGTCGAGTACTACGAGCACCACTTCTCCGCCATCAAGAAGGCGTTCCCGCAGCTCGTCATCCACTCCCTCGGCGCGTCCGAGGTCGACCACATGGCCCGGATCTCCGGGGTGAGCGCCGAAGAGGCCATCCGCCGCATCCACGCCGCGGGTCTCGACTCCTTCGCGGGCGCCGGCGCCGAACTGCTGCCGGAGCGGCCGCGCAAGGCGATCGCCCCGCTCAAGGAGTCCGGCGAGCGCTGGCTGGAGATCATGGAGATCGCCCACAAGCTGGGCGTGGAGTCCACCTCCACCATGCTGATGGGCACGGGCGAGACCAACGCCGAGCGCATCGAGCACATCGCGATGATCCGTGACACGCAGGACCGCACGGGCGGCTTCCGCGCCTTCATCCCGTACACCTACCAGCCCGAGAACAACCACCTCAAGGGCCGGACGCAGGCGACGGTGTTCGAGTACCTGCGGATGATCGCCATCGCGCGCCTGTTCCTCGACAACATCGCCCACATCCAGGGCTCCTGGCTGACCGTCGGCAAGGAGGCGGGCCAGCTGTCCCTGCACTACGGCGCCGACGACCTGGGCTCGATCATGCTGGAGGAGAACGTGGTCTCCTCGGCCGGTGCCAAGCACCGCTCGAACCGCCAGGAGATCATCGACCTGATCCGCAAGGCGGGCCGGGTCCCGGCGCAGCGCGCGACGACGTACGAGCACCTGGTCGTGCACGACGACCCGGCGAACGACCCGGTCGACGACCGCGTGGTCTCGCACATCTCCTCCACCGCCATCGAGGGCGGTACGGCGCACCCCGAGCTGAAGCTCATCTCCTCCAACTGACGCCCGTGCTGACGCTGCACACCGCCGACCTCCTCCTCCCCGGGCCCGGCCGCGCGCCGCTGCCCGGCGGGGCGGTCCTCGTCGACGGCGACGGGATCGCCCGGGTGGGACCGTACGAGGAACTCGGCGCGGCCTTCGCGCACGCCCGGGTCCGCCGCTGGCCCGGGGTGCTGACCCCGGGGCTGCTGGTGCGCGGGGCGGACGAACTGCTGGAGCGGACGTACTACCCGGACGACCCGTACGAGACCACCGAGCTCGGGACCGACCCGATCAGCGGCGCCGAGGCGCTCGCCGACCTGAAGCTGACCGAGTCCCGCCGGGGCAACAGCGCCCGGCGGGCCACGCAGAAGCTGTTGGCGCGCGGGGTGGTGGCGGTGGCCGGGCGGCTGACGGTGCCGGCGGTGCGCACGGCGGTGGTGCGGTCGGGGCTGACGGTCCTCGGGCCGCTGCCGTACGGGGCTCCGCCGTCCCTCGACCCGCTGGCCGGACTCACCGCCGCCGAGGACGCGTTCCACGGACTGCTGGAGGCGGGTGCCCCGGCCCGTTTCGCGGTGTTCGCGGCGGCGGACGCGCGGGACCTGCTGGAGCAGGGGGCGACCGGTTGCGTGGCCACCGTCATCGGCGGCCGGCTGCTGCACCGCCGGCGCTGAGCCGGGCGAAGCGACGCCGGGGCCGCCTGCGAGAATGGCCCGGTATCGACCGACCCGAGCCACACCGCACCGAGGGGCCTACGCCAGTGACCCGCGCTTCCCTGGACAAGCAGCCGCACGAAGTCGCCTCCATGTTCGACGGTGTCGCGGCGAACTACGACCTCACCAACGACGTGCTCTCCCTCGGCCAGGCCCGGCTGTGGCGCAGGGAGGTCGCCAAGGCGGTCGGCGCGCGCCCCGGGCACACCGTCCTCGACCTGGCCGCCGGTACGGCGACGTCCTCGCTGCCGTTCGCCGCGACCGGCGCGTACGTCGTCCCCTGCGACTTCTCCCTCGGGATGCTGCGCGAGGGCAAGAAGCGTCAGCCCTGGCTGCCGCTGACCGCCGGTGACGCGACGAAGCTGCCGTTCAAGGACGACGTCTTCGACACCGTGACGATCTCCTTCGGGCTGCGCAACGTCCATGACACCGACGCGGCGCTGCGCGAGCTGTACCGGGTGACGAAGCCGGGCGGCCAGGTGGTCATCTGCGAGTTCTCCCAGCCGACGTGGGCGCCGCTGCGCACCGTCTACACCGAGTACCTGATGCGCGCCCTGCCGCCCGTCGCCCGCGCGGTGTCCTCCAACCCCGACGCGTACGTGTACCTCGCCGAGTCGATCCGCGCGTGGCCGGACCAGCCGGAGCTTGCCGCGCTGCTGCAGAAGGCCGGCTGGTCGAAGGTCGCCTGGCGGAACCTGAGCGGCGGCATCGTCGCGCTGCACCGCGGGACCAAGGCGTAGCGGCGTACGGAGGAACGAACCCGTGGATACCGCGCCCTTCGACTCCGCGCCCTTCGAAACCGTGCCCTTCGACTACCAGGCGGTGCTCGACCAGATCGCGCGGGACGTCGCGCCGCTGGTCGGCGGCGGCACCCCGGCCGAGTACATCCCGGCCCTCGCCGCGGTGGACCCCGCGCAGTTCGGCATGGCGCTGGTCACCATGGGCGGCAAGGTCTTCGGGGTCGGGGACTGGCAGGTGCCCTTCTCCACGCAGTCGATCACCAAGGTGTTCACGCTCGCCCTGGCGCTGGCGGCCGAGGGCGGCGACAGCCTGTGGGAGCGGGTGGGGCGCGAGCCGTCCGGCAACCCGTTCAACTCGCTCGTCCAGCTCGAGTACGAGAACGGCATCCCGCGCAATCCGTTCATCAACGCGGGGGCGCTCGTCGTCACCGACCGGCTCCAGACGCTGACGGGCGACGCGAGCAGCGAACTGCTCAAGTTCCTGCGCGAGGAGAGCGGCAACCCGGACGTCGCGTTCGACGCCGAGGTGGCGGCCTCCGAACACGAGCACGGTGACCGCAACGCGGCGCTGGCCCACTTCATGGCCTCCTACGGGAACATCGACAATCCCGTACCGACCCTGCTGGACCACTACTTCTGGCAGTGCTCCATCGAGATGAGCTGCGCCGACCTGGCCCGCGCCGGGCGGGTCCTGGCCCGACACGGGCTGCGCGCGGACGGATCGCGGCTGTTGACGCGCAGCGGCGCGAAGCAGATCAACGCGGTGATGCTGACGTGCGGGACGTACGACGCGGCGGGCGAGTTCGCCTACCGCGTCGGCCTGCCCGGCAAGAGCGGCGTGGGGGGCGGGATCGTCGCGGTCGTGCCCGGCCGGTGTTCCCTGGCGGTGTGGAGTCCGGGGCTGGACGCGCACGGCAACTCGGTGGCGGGCGTCGCGGCGCTCGACCGGTTCACGACCCTGACCGGCATGTCCGTCTTCTGACGCGCCCCGCGCCCTTTTGACGCGCCCCGCGCCCTTTTGACGCGCCCCGCGCCCTTTTGACGCGCCCCGCGCCCTTTTGACGCGCCCCTCGCACCGCGCGGCGCCGGGGCGCCTCGCGGGCTTCGGGCCGCTGCGCCAGACTCCGTCCGGCGGTCCGCCAGCCGTCAGCCTGGCAGTCCGGCAGTCCGGCAGGTCAGACGCTCCGGGGCCCCGCGATCGAGCGGCGCGGGGCCGCGGCAGGATGCCGGGGGCCCGCCCCGGCCCCCTCACTCCGCCCGGAGCGTCAGCTCGTAACGGCACCGCCGGCGACCTTCGCCCGGGAGGTCGAAGGTCCCGGCCAGGGTCATGCCGAGGCGTTCCGCCACCGCGACGGACCGGGCGTTGGCCTCGTCGATCACCGCGACCACCCGCGGCGGGCCCACCTCCCGGAGCCGGTCCAAGGTGGCCAGCGCGGCGGCGTAGGCGTACCCCTTGCCCCAGTGGGCGCGGCCCAGCCGCCAGCCGATCTCTATCTCGCCGACCGGCCCCCACGTCTTCGTCTCGGGCCACGGCTGCGCCCCGGTGAAGCCGATCACCGTGCCCTCCTCGTCCAGCAGGGTCCACAGGCAGTAGCCGAGCCGGGCGTCGTGCAGGCGCTGTCGCGCGGTGAACTCCTCGTACAGCGACAGCTCGGCGGGGCCGCCCAGGTACTCCATGACGTCCGGGTCGTCGAAGACGCCGTGCCAGCCGCGCGCGTCCTCGTCGGTGGGCACGCGCAGCCGTACGACGGGGAGTGGCCGGGTCGGCGAGGTGGTCGAGCCAGTCAACGCAGTAGCCCTTCTGATCGCGATCTTTCCTGCTGCATAGACTGCACGTGTCCCGTGCCGTTGGGCACCCCTTATCGAGCCTTCGGGAGACCCCGCAGTGACCGAGGCAGTGACCGAGTCCCTCTCCGAACACTCCGCGGATGTGATCGTCGTCGGGGCCGGGCCCGCCGGCTCCACCACCGCCTACTACCTCGCCAAGGCGGGACTGGACGTCCTGCTGCTGGAGAAGACGGCCTTCCCGCGCGAGAAGGTGTGCGGCGACGGGCTGACCCCGCGTGCCACCAAGCAGCTGGTCTCCATGGGCATCGACATCTCCGAAGAGGCCGGCTGGCTGCGCAACAAGGGCCTGCGGATCATCGGCGGCGGCCAGCGGCTCCAGCTGGACTGGCCGGAACTCGCCTCCTTCCCGGACTACGGTCTCGTCCGCAAGCGCGACGACTTCGACGAGACCCTGGCCCGCCAGGCGCAGAAGGCGGGCGCGCGGCTGTACGAGCGCTGCAACGTCGGCGAGCCCGTGCGGGACCCGCGCACAGGCCACATCACCGGTGTGCAGGCGAAGCTGGGCGAGGAGAAGACCCCGGTCACCTTCAAGGCGCCGCTGGTCGTCGCCGCCGACGGCAACTCCTCCCGGCTGTCGCTGGCGATGGGCCTGCACCGGCGCGAGGACCGCCCGATGGGCGTGGCGGTGCGTACGTACTTCACCTCGCCGCGGCACGACGACGACTACCTGGAGTCCTGGCTGGAGCTGTGGGACCGGCGCGGCCCGCAGGACCGGCTGCTGCCCGGCTACGGCTGGATCTTCGGCATGGGCGACGGTACGTCCAACGTCGGCCTCGGCATCCTCAACTCCTCGTCCGCGTTCAAGGAACTGGACTGGCGCGAGGTCCTCAAGGCGTGGTGCGCGTCCATGCCGGAGGACTGGGGCTACACCCCCGAGAACATGACGCAGCCGATCCGCGGCGCGGCCCTGCCCATGGCCTTCAACCGGCAGCCGCACTACACCAAGGGCCTGCTGCTGGTCGGTGACGCGGGCGGGCTCGTCAACCCGTTCAACGGCGAGGGCATCGCCTATGCGATGGAGTCCGGCCAGATCGCGGCGGACGTCATCGTCCAGGCCCACGCCCGTGCCACCCCGGCGCAGCGCGAACTGGCGCTGCACAGCTACCCGAAGGTGCTCAAGGAGACGTACGGCGGCTACTACACGCTGGGCCGCGCCTTCGTGAAGCTGATCGGCAACCCGAAGGTGATGAAGATCGCCGCACAGCGCGGCCTGAGCCACCCCGTGTTGATGAGGTTCACCCTCAAGATGCTGGCCAACCTCACCGACCCCACGGGCGGCGACGCGATGGACCGCATCATCAACGGCCTCTCGAAGGTCGCGCCGAAGGCGTGACCTCCCCCGGCCCCGGAACCGGGCCGCCCGGCACGAAGCCGAGCGGCCCGGCGCGGGGCGGTCGACCCCTCACACGTTGACGATCTTCACCTTCGGCGAGCCGGGAAGCTCCTCGGCGGCCTTGCAAAGCGCCGGATGTGCGACGTGTCGGAGGTGACGAGGAGTACCGGGGGTGTGCAGAGCGCCGCCGTGGCCACCACGAGTGCGTCCACGAGGCATTCGTGTCCGTCAACGCCGGAGGCGCCCAGCAGCTTCGCCGCGGCGTCCGTCACCGCGTCGTTGACGGTTTCACGTCGAACCGGGACAGCAGGACCCGGAGTCGCTCGGCGGCCTCCCCGGTTCGGCGCACCTCCAAGGGCGTCAGGGCGTCAGGGCGTCAGGGCGGACAGCGCCACGCGCCGGCCGCTCTGCTGAGCGACCTCGACGCGCGCCCGCATCCCCTCGTCGTCATCGACGTGCAGCGAGAGCCCTTGGGCGTCGAGGACGAGTGTGCCCTCGCTCTTGGCGCCTGCCGGTGCTAGTTCGCGGCGTCGGCGGGGCGGGGCGGGTGGTCTCCGGGCGGGGCGGGTACCGGGGCGGCTTCGGCGGGGAGGGCGTCGTGCGGGGCCGCGTGCACCGTCCGCACGCAGCGGGTCAGCAGGACCAGCCCCCACAGCAACAGCAGCCCCGAAGCCGTCCAGTCGAGGCCGAGGGTGACGGGGTGTCCCGGCTTCGCCCAGGGGCGGGTGGTGGTGAGCAGCCAGCCGCCCAGGGCGAGGAGGGCGAGCCCGCCGGCGGCGGGGAGGGCGGTGGGGTCGCCGCCGGGGCCGTGGCGTTCGTACGGCTCGGTGATCACGGACCACACCTCCTGGGGCGAATCGGGCGCTGCACCCCCCGCTATCTTCGCAGGGCTTCGGCCGGTTCGACGCGGGCTGCCCGCCAGGCGGGATAGAGCCCGGCCAGCAGTCCGGTGGCCAGCCCGGCGAGCGGGGCGGCGGCGACGGTGGCCGGGTGGATCACCGGGGTCCAGTCGCGCGCCAATGAGACGGCGACCACGGTCAGTTCGCCGAGCGAGGTCCCGACCAGCCCGCCCAGTCCGCCGAGCGCGGCGGACTCGGTGAGGAACTGGGCCGAGACGTGCCGCCCCCGGGCGCCGAGCGCGCGACGCAGCCCGATCTCCGCGGTCCGCTCCAGTACGGCGACGAGCGTGGTGTTGGCGATGCCGACCGCCCCGATGACCAGGCAGATGCCGGCGAGCAGGAGGAACAGGGCGCTCAGGTCGGAGGTGACGCCCGAGCGCAGCGTGCGCGGGTCCGGTGGCGGTACGGCCTTCAGGTACTCGGGGTGGTCGGGGCGCAGTGCGAGCGGGGCGAGGTCGGCGACTTGGCGGGCGGCGCCGAGGTCGGTGGCGATCAGGACTTGAGCGTCGGACGGGCCCGGCGGTCCCCACAGCTCCTCGGCGGTGGACCGCGGGACCAGGACCGACAGCAGGTGCTCCGGGCGGCGTTCGACATCGCCGATGATGCCGGCGACGGTGAACGGCTCCTCGCCCACGTAGACCACGGGCCGGGTGGCGAGGGTAGTGATGCCGAGGCGCTCGGCCACGCCGCCACCGATCAGCGCGACCCTCAGGTGGTCGCGCTCGGCGTACTCGTCGTAGAGCCGGCCCTGCGCCAGCGTCGGCGCCAGGGCGGCGATGGCACCGGGGGAGGCGGCGACCACGGAGGTTCCCCCCGCGGTGCCCGGCGCGCCCGGGCCGGCGGCCGGCGGGAGCGCCCCGATCGGGGTCTTCTGGTCGAGCCGCACGGTCCACAGCACCCCGGCGTGGGCGATGCCGGCGACCTGGCGCAGCCGATGTTCGGCATCGGCGGGGAAGGCCGGGCCGGCGAACGCCTCGTGCTGTGCGGCGACGTCCTCGACGGTCACCTCGGTGGCCGTGAGGACGTTGAAACGGCCGTCGATCTGTGAGGAGAGGGTTGCGGTCAGGCCCAGCACGGCGACGAAGCTGCCGACGCCGAGGACGGTGCCGAGGGCGGTCAGCACGGCCCGACCGGGACGGCGCAGCATCCCGGCGACCGCCTCGGAGACGGTGTCGCGCGGGGACAGCCGGGTGGGGCGGACGGCGCTCACTCGGAGAGCCGCCCGTCCCGGATGGTGACGGTCCGCCGGCCGCGGGCGGCGACCTGGGGGTCGTGGGTGATCAGCAGGACGGTCATGCCGGAGCCGTGCAGTTCGTCGAGCAGCGCGAGGACGGAGGCGGCGTTGGCGGAGTCGAGGTTGCCGGTCGGTTCGTCGCACAGCAGCAGCGACGGACGTCCGACGAGCGCCCGGGCGATGGCGACGCGCTGGCGTTCCCCGCCGGAGAGCCGCCCGGGGACGGCATGTGCCCGGTGCCCGAGTCCGACCTGCTCCAGGGCCGCACGGGCGCGTACGAGGCGCTGCGCGCGCGGGACTTCGGTGTAGAGCATGGCGAGGGTGACGTTCTCCAGGGCGGACCGGTGCGACAGGAGGTGGAAGGACTGGAAGACGAAGCCGATGCGGCGCCCGCGCAAAGCCGTGCGCTCGCGGTCCGGCAGGGCGGCCGTGTCGATCCCGTCGAGGAGGTAGCGGCCGTACGTGGGGGAGTCCAGCAGCCCGGCGACGTTGAGGAAGGTGGACTTCCCGGAACCGGAGGGTCCGACGACGGTGATGAACTCCCCGCGTCCCACGGCCAGGTCGAAGGGGTGCAGCGCCTCGACGGGAGGCGGCCCGGGATAGGTGAGCCCGACACCGCGGAACTCGATGACGGGTGGAGCCGTCCCTTCCGCTGCCTCGTCGACGGCCAGGTCCTGGTCGGGGGTTCCGGGGCGGGTGATGGCGCCGCGCGGGAAACGCAGTTTCATCGGGGCGCCCCCTTGGGCGCGACCCCGACGACCACCCGGGTCCCGGCCGTGAGGGCGCCCGACTGGACGGGGGCGACGGCCACATAGCCGTCTCCGCTGGTGCCGATGCGGACCTCGACACGGCGTTGCGCGCCGTCGGCGTCCTGGGCGGTGACCACCGTGCGCCCGTCCGCACCGGCGGAGACCGCGGTGACCGGCACCACGAGTGCCTCGCCGTCCGTGGCGGCGGACTCCACGGTCAGCCGTACGTCCTGCCCGGCGAACGACGCCGGCAGCGGCTGGTCGGGGCGGATGACCATGCGGTAGCCGAGATCGCCGCCGCCGCCGCTGCCGCTCCCGCCGCCCGTGCCCTTGGCGTCCTGGCCTTGGCCCTGTGCCTGGTCCTGCTGCGTTCGCCCGGCGGCCTGGCCTCCCGACCGCTCGGCGGCGACCACCGAGACTCTGCCCCGAGCGTCGCTGCCGGCGAGCTCGGAGGAGATCAGCACGGTCATTCCGGCGCGCAGCAGCTGTTTCTTGTCCTCCTTGAGGTAGGCCTCCACGACGAGTTCCCCCGCGGACAGGGTCAGCACCGGTCCGGACGCGGCCGCGCCGATCTGGCCGCCGACGTAGCCGACCCGAGCCGGGAAGTTCCCGAGGAACACGGTCTCGGCGGCGGGCAGCATCGGCCCATCCGCGGCTTCTGCGGCGGCCAGGGCGGTCCGTGCCTCCGTGAGAGCCTCCCGGGCGCGAGCGAGCTCGCGCCCGGAGCCGGAGCCGGAGCCGGAGCCGGAGCCGGAGGCTTTGCCGGCGCCGGGCGTCGCGCTGGGGGAGGGCTGCCCGGTGCCTGCGCCGGCTGCGCCCGCCCCGCCGGCGTCTTCCACCGCCCACTGCGCCGACCGCACCGCCTCCCGGGCGGCCTTCAGCGCCGAGCCGCCGTCCGCGACGGCCGGCAACGGGTCGTATCCAGCCGCCTTGTAACGGGCGGCGAGGGCTGCCTTCGTACCGGGGCCGAAGACCCCGCGCGCGTCCTCGCCGGTGCCGTGCCCGAGCTCGCGCAGCGCTTGCTGGAGCTGCGAGACATCGTCACCGGTGGCACCCGGCTTGAGGTCCCGGTACATCGGCAGGCTGCCGTGCAGCGCGAACACCGGCCGTCCGGACACCTCGGCGAGCAGTTGCCCGGCCTTGACCGGATCCCCGGGCTTCAGCGGCAGCTTGGTCACCACCGCGGCCCCGGAGCCCTCGCCCGTCCGCAGCCCCTGGGGCGAGACGGTGACGCTCTGGCCGGCCACGACGGTCCCGCGCATCACCACGGTCTCGGCGAGGACCCGTCGCTCGACCTCCGCGGTCAACGCGCCCTGTGTCGGCGGGCCGGTCTCCGCAGCCACCTGCGCCGGCGACTTGACCAGTGCCGTCGCCAGGAGGCCGCCGACCGCCATCAGCGCGGCGCCGCCGACGACCCCGAGGACGACACGCCGCCCCCGGGCGAGCCCGCCGCGGTCGTCCTCGGCGGACGCCGGGGCGGGTACCGTCTCCACGGTGGGGTCGGGTTCGCTCATCTCGCCGGCCGGCACTTCTGCAGGACGTCGGCGTGGTCCCGCTTGAGGGCGGACCACTGCTCGGGGGTGCCGCCCTTGGCCTGGTCGATCTCGGCCGTGACCGGGTCGGGATCCGGATACCAGGAGACACCCTCGGCCCGCATGCAGGCGGTCTGCTTCCGCGCGGCGGCGAGCTGATCGGGGTCGGCCGGGTCGGGACTGCGCGGCACCGGATGCAGTGAAGCGCACGCGGTGTGCGCCTCTTCGTTCCAGGGCTTTGTCTTGTCCTCGTAGGGCATTCCGTTGCCCCGGTAAACAATGCCGACCCCGTGCTTTTTCAGACATTCGTGGTAGGCGATTTCCTGCTGCGTGGGGGGCGGGCTATCGCTTGCCTTGGGCTCCTTCTCGCCTCCGCATGCCGTCAGGGAAAGGCACAGGGCGAGCAGTGGAGCGAAATGGCGTGCGTGCACGTCGGCGATTCCCTAGGGCCGTAGAAGTGGGGCTGCGGAGCGTCCGCGGCGAAGGGCGCGGAGACACGTCGGCAGATAGTAAGGAGTGTAGATCGACTGCCACAAGTTACCTTCGGGAAACCAAGGGTGACTGTCCATCAGATGAGAAGGGGCTTTGCCGGAAGGCCTTCCAGCCTGTTGACTCCCCGCCGGAAGTGAACCGTGATCACGGTTCTCCCACCGGGTCACTTGTTTATCCCGAGGACTGAGGAGCACACGATGGAGAAGGTATTCCGCAACCTGGCGACGGGCTGCGTCGCCGCCGTTTCGACCGCCGCGATCCTGCTGGCCGCGGCGGGTCCGTCGGCCGCGTACGGCAAGGACGGAAATCTCGAAGTCAACGAGTTCGGTCTTTTCTACAACCAGTACCAGGGGGGTTGTGTCTTCGACCTATACGGCGAGGACCTGAACTTCAACGACAACTACTTCAAGAGCGGTTGCACCGGCGGCACGTCCCTGGTGAACGACAATACGGAGTCCTACAAGAACCGGGACGTGTACGCGTGGAAGGTGGCGACCGACGCCAACATCGACGGCAGTGTGGGTGAGGTCCCCTCGAACTACCAGGGCAACGCCTCCGCCACCTTCAAGAACACGATCAGCTCGTCCACCTTCACCCTTCACGCCTGAGCGGGGTGAAGGAGTCGACCGAGATGGGCACCGCCGGTTTCCACCGGATTCCCGTTCCGGCGGTACTGCTGGCGGCCGTCCTCCTGGCGGGCTGTTCGGATCCCGGCGGGGGGAGCAGCGGCGGAGAGCCTGAGTTGGGCACCGTCGCCGTGAACCCGCCCACGTCATCGCTGTCCCTGCCGATGGACGCGTACACGGACACCGAGGCGGACGCCCTGCGGATGGGCCGGGTGCAGGAAAGCCTGGTCGCCCGGTGCATGGCCCGGTTCGGATTCACGTACGACGGGGTGACCGCGGTCGAGCCGTCCCCGGGCGCGGCGGCGCAGGACCGGCACGCCTATCTGTTCGGCCTGGCCGACCCGGCACGCGCGGCGGCCCACGGGTACGACAAGACCTCGGGGGAGGGAAGGCCGGCCAAGCCGGCCGCCCCGAAGTTGAGCGACAGCGCGTACACCGTCCTGCACGGTGAAACGCCGGGCGGCGGCGGGCAGGGCGCACAACCGCCCCCCGACGCGCTCAACGAGGAGGACGCCGCCCGGGTGGACAGCGGCATCGAGGTCGGCGGGCAGAAGGTGCCCGCCGGGGGATGCGGACGGGAGGGGTACCGCAAGCTGTACGCGCCGACCAAGGACAGCGTGGACCTCCTCTTCGCCTTCGGCCTGGCGGGCGAGGCGCACGACCGGTCCAAGGGGGACTCGCGTGTCGCCGACGTCCTGCGCAAGTGGTCCGCCTGCATGGACAAGTCCGGCTACACCGGGATCAAAACCCCGTACGAGGTGGTGGAGAAGCTCGGCCTGGAAAGTGACTTGGGAGGAGCCAAGGCAGTCACCGCGGCCAAAGCGGACGTCGCGTGCAAGCGCGAGGTGAACCTCGTGGGGATCTGGTACGCCGTCGAGAAGGCCTACCAACAGCGCCTCGTCGAGGAGCAGGCAGAGACGCTCGCGCTCTACAAGAAACAGCGCGAGGCCCGCTTCAAGCTGGCGGCGAGCCTCGCCTGACGCCGCGTCGGCGAATGTCGGACGAAAGCGGACAACGGCATGCGAAAGGGCCGGTACTCCACCCCCGAGCGGGGGAGTACCGGCCCTTACGCGCATGCGTGAGCCGGCCGCGGGGCGGCCGGGAAGGCCCCCGAAGGCCCTGAGAGCGGCTCAGGACGCCTTCGGGGCCCCTCGGGAGGCTCAGAGGATGCGGACGGCGCCCGTCGGCATGTCGTAGCTCAGGGGACGCTCGACGATGCCCGTGCTGGGGTTCTGCGCGCCGATGAACTTGCCGCCGCCGATGTAGAGGGCGACGTGGTACGCGTTGCCGCGGGAGCCCCAGTACAGGACGTCGCCCGGCTGCAGGTTGCCCAGGGAGACCGAGGTGCCCTCGGAGGACTGGTCCTGGGACATGCGCGGCAGGGAGATGCCGGCCTGGCGGTAGGCGGCCTGCACGAGGCCGGAGCAGTCGTACGAGGACGGGCCGGTGCCGCCCATGACGTACGCCTTGCCGACCTGGTTGCGGGCGAAGTTGATGATGGCGGATGCCGAACCGGTGGCCGGGGCGGTGACCGTGCCCTCGCCGTCGTCGGAGGCGCCGGCGGACGCGGAGGCGGTCTGGAGGGTCGAACGGCCGGAGCCGCGGGTGGCGCGCTCGGCGTCGGCCTTGCGGTCCGCCTCCTCCTTCGCCTTCTTCTCGGCCTTCTGCTGGGCGTCTTCCTTGGCCTGCTTGGCCTCGGCGGCGGCGCCGCTGCGGGCGCTCTCCTCCTGGGCGTTCAGCTCGCCGGTGACGGCCGCCTCGACGGCTGCCACGCGGGTGTTCTCGGCCGCGGTGGTGACCGCGGAGGCGACGTCGGCGGTCAGGTCCAGGCTCAGGACCGGCATTTCGAGCGTCGTCTCGGCCACGGGCTCGGCGGACGGGGACGCGCTCGCGGTGCCGGCCATGGCGAGGGTGCTGAGGACGCCACCGGCAACTCCGGCGCGGACCGCGAGCTTCGAGGCGCTGCGGCGGGGCTTCCGGTGGCTGGGTATGTGAGCGGTGTGGGACATGGGACAACCGCTATCAGGGCGCAGGGGTTGGCTTCAAGAAACGTGGTGTGCGCCACAGTTGCGCGAGAAGCGGCTTAACCGGGCGCGTCACGCGGCATATTGACGCCGTAACGGGCGAATCGGACACGCCCTCACAAGCCTGTGATCATGGGCTTTCTCTAATAAGTCCGAATTGATCCGCGCCTACCATCCCGTTCGACAGTTGGCCAAGCCCCCTTTCGGCGGCCCGGATTCCGAGTGGCGCAGGTCACATTCGCCTACCGCTGTGCGGGTGCTGTGGCCGGTCCGTGACCGGGCTGTGAGCTTCTCGTGGGATTGGCGAGCGGATGTGGGGCTCCCGGGGCTCCGCGATCTTGGCCGCTCCTGCCCCTCCCGCCCCCGCCGGCACCTCCGGCGCTCCCCGCCGGCGACCCCTCGTCCGGCCTCCCGCGCGGCCCCCGCGCGGCCCCCGTCCACTCGCGTCCGCGCCGGCTCCCCCGCGCGGGCGACGCGGATTCCTTTATCACCGGCTCCACCCAGGGGGCGAATTTGCCTGCAATGGCCATCATTTGATAGTGGAACCCCCCTTCCACCTGCGGTGACAGGCGTGGATGTCACCTTTGGTAACCATGTGGATGCCTTGCGTATGAAGATCGCCGCTCAACGGACTTCATGATCGTTCGTCGGGTGGTGGAGATCACAAACTCGTTGTTGTAACCCGTGTCGCAGATCACAGATCGACAGGCATAAGATGCGCAGCAGTCCGGCTTGTGAACTGCCTCACATGTGCAAGATCTTCGCGAGGCGGGGCTCTTGGCGCCGGCACAGCGGTCCAACGGTCAAGGACGACTGGAAGGAGCGAGGAGCGTGAATGCGTACGCGCCCATCCTCGTGCTCGGCGCCCTCGGCGCAGGGTTTGCGATCTTCTCCGTGGTCATGGCCACGCTGATCGGCCCAAAACGGTACAACCGGGCGAAGCTCGAAGCATACGAGTGCGGCATCGAGCCCACTCCGATGCCGGCCGGCGGCGGTCGCTTCCCCATCAAGTACTACCTGACGGCGATGCTCTTCATCGTCTTCGACATCGAGATCGTCTTCCTCTACCCCTGGGCCGTCACCTTCGACTCCCTGGGGATCTTCGGGCTCGTCGAGATGCTGCTCTTCGTGCTCACCGTCTTCGTCGCCTACGCCTACGTCTGGCGCCGCGGCGGCCTGGAATGGGACTGAGGGGCTGAATTTTCCATGGGACTGGAAGAGAAGCTGCCGAGCGGCTTCCTGCTGACCACCGTCGAACAGGCCGCGGGCTGGGTGCGCAAGTCATCCGTCTTCCCGGCCACCTTCGGCCTGGCCTGCTGCGCCATCGAGATGATGACCACCGGAGCCGGCCGCTACGACCTCGCCCGCTTCGGCATGGAGGTCTTCCGCGGTTCCCCGCGCCAGGCCGACCTGATGATCGTGGCCGGCCGGGTCAGCCAGAAGATGGCCCCGGTGCTGCGGCAGGTGTACGACCAGATGCCCGCTCCGAAGTGGGTCATCTCCATGGGCGTCTGCGCCTCGTCGGGCGGCATGTTCAACAACTACGCGATCGTCCAGGGCGTCGACCACATCGTGCCCGTGGACATCTACCTGCCCGGCTGCCCGCCCCGCCCCGAGATGCTGATGGACGCGATCCTCAAGCTCCACCAGAAGATCCAGGGCTCCAAGCTCGGCGTGAACCGGGAAGAGGCGGCGCGCGAGGCGGAGGAGGCGGCCCTCAAGGCCCTCCCCACCATCGAGATGAAGGGGCTCCTGCGGTGAGCGACGACCCCGCCGTGGACAACGGCAACAACGTTCCCGCCCCCCGGGGCGCGGTCGGCCCCGAGGTGATCGGCGTCCGCAAGGGCATGTTCGGCGCGAACAACGGCGGCGACACCACCGGCTACGGCGGTCTGGTGCGCACCGTGGCCCTGCCCGGGGCGACGAGCCGCCCCTACGGTTCGTACTTCGACGAGGTCGCCGACGAACTCGAAGGCGCCCTGGAGGAACAGGACCTCGTCCCCGAGAACGCCATCGAGAAGACGGTGGTCGACCGGGGCGAGCTCACCTTCCACATCGCCCGCGAACACCTCGTCCGGGTCGCCTCCACCCTGCGCGACGACCCGGCGCTGCGCTTCGAGCTCTGTACCGGCGTCTCGGGCGTGCACTTCCCGAAGGACAAGGGACGCGAGCTGCACGCGGTCTACCACCTGCGCTCGCTCACCCACGGCCGGGTCCTGCGCCTGGAGGTCTCGGTCCCCGACAGCGACCCGCACGTCCCGTCGCTCGTCTCCGTCTACCCGACCAACGACTGGCACGAGCGCGAGACGTACGACTTCTTCGGCCTGGTCTTCGACGGACACCCCGCCCTCACGCGGATCATGATGCCGGACGACTGGCAGGGGTTCCCGCAGCGCAAGGACTACCCGCTCGGCGGCATTCCCGTCGAGTACAAGGGCGCCCAGATCCCGGCTCCCGACCAGCGGAGGTCGTACAGCTGATGAACACCCCGAACACTTCGCGGCAGGCGTCCGCCCGCGAGACGACCGAGGGCACCGTCTACACCGTCACCGGCGGCGACTGGGACGAGGTCGTCCAGTCGGCGGCCCGCGCGGACGACGAGCGGATCGTCGTCAACATGGGCCCGCAGCACCCCTCGACCCACGGCGTGCTCCGGCTGATCCTGGAGATCGACGGCGAGACGGTCACCGAGGCCCGCTGCGGCATCGGCTACCTGCACACCGGCATCGAGAAGAACCTCGAATTCCGGAACTGGACGCAGGGCACCACCTTCGTGACGCGCATGGACTACCTGACGCCGTTCTTCAACGAGACGGCGTACTGCCTGGGCGTCGAGAAGCTGCTCGGCATCACCGACCAGGTCCCGGACCGCGCCACCGTCATCCGCGTCCTGCTGATGGAGCTCAACCGGCTCTCCTCCCACCTGGTGTGCATCGCCACCGGCGGCATGGAGCTGGGCGCGACCACGATCATGATCTACGGCTTCCGCGACCGCGAGCTGATCCTCGACATTTTCGAGCTGATCACCGGCCTGCGCATGAACCACGCGTTCGTCCGCCCCGGCGGCCTCGCGCAGGACCTGCCCCCGGGCGCCGTCGACCAGCTGCGCGACTTCCTAAAGACCATGAGGAAGAACCTGCCGGAGTACGACAAGCTCGCCACCGGCAACCCCATCTTCAAGGCCCGCATGCAGGACGTCGGCTACCTCGACCTGACCGGCTGCATGGCCCTGGGCGCCACCGGCCCGATCCTGCGCTCCGCCGGTCTGCCGCACGACCTGCGCAAGTCCGACCCGTACTGCGGCTACGAGGACTACGAGTTCGACGTGCCGACCGCCGAGAGCTGCGACTCCTACGGGCGGTTCCTGATCCGCCTGGAGGAGATGCGCCAGTCGCTGCGGATCGTCGAACAGTGCCTGGAGCGGCTGGAGCCGGGCCCGGTGATGGTCGCCGACAAGAAGATCGCCTGGCCGGCGCAGCTCGCGATGGGCCCCGACGGCCTCGGCAACTCGCTCGACCACATCCGCACCATCATGGGCACCTCGATGGAGGCCCTCATCCACCACTTCAAGCTGGTGACCGAGGGTTTCCGCGTCCCCGCCGGACAGGCGTACGCGGCCGTCGAATCACCCAAGGGCGAGCTCGGCGTGCACGTCGTCTCCGACGGCGGCACCCGTCCCTACCGGGTCCACTTCCGCGATCCGTCCTTCACCAACCTCCAGGCCATGGCGGCGATGTGCGAAGGCGGCCAGGTCGCCGACGTCATCGTCGCCGTCGCCTCCATCGACCCCGTGATGGGAGGCGTCGACCGATGACAGACGTGTCGTTGGGCATGCCCCAGCTCCCGGCCCCCGACTACCCGGCGGAGGTCCGCGAGAGGCTGGCGGCCGACGCCGCCCGGATCATCGCCCGCTACCCCGACAGCCGCTCCGCGCTGCTGCCGCTGCTGCACCTGGTGCAGTCGGAAGAGGGCCACGTCACGCGCACCGGCATGCGGTTCTGCGCCGAGACACTGGGCCTGACCACCGCCGAGGTGACGGCCGTCGCCACCTTCTACACGATGTACCGGCGCAAGCCCTCCGGCGACTACCAGGTGGGCGTCTGTACGAACACCCTGTGCGCGGTGATGGGCGGCGACGCCATCTTCGACGAGCTCAAGGAGCACCTGGGCGTCGGGAACAACGAGACCACCCCCGACGGGAAGGTCACCCTCGAACACATCGAGTGCAACGCGGCCTGCGACTACGCCCCCGTGGTGATGGTCAACTGGGAGTTCTTCGACAACCAGACCCCGGAGTCCGCGAAGGCGCTGGTGGACGACCTGTTGGCCGGCCGGCAGGTCGTACCGACGCGGGGCGCGCCGCTGTGCACGTACAAGGAGACCGCCCGCATCCTGGCCGGGTTCCCGGACGAGCGGGAGGGCGCGGTGGAGGCGGGCGGCGGCGCCGGCCCGGCTTCGCTGATCGGCCTGCGCATCGCCCGCGGCGAGGCCCCGCACACCCCGATCGTGCACCCGCGCGGCGAAGCGCGCGGCGGGACCACCACCGAGGGAGGGGCGTGATGTCCGTGTCATCCGAACTGGGCAACGGGAGCTCCCGGCCGGACGCCGGGGGCGGCACCAGCCCGGAGAAGCTCCTGGCGCCCGTCCTGTCGGCGTTCTGGGACGAGCCCGAGTCGTGGACGCTGGAGACCTACCGGCGCCACGAGGGGTACGAGGGCCTGCGCAAGGCGCTCGCGATGACCCCGGACGACCTGATCGCGTACGTGAAGGACTCCGGTCTGCGCGGACGCGGCGGCGCGGGCTTCCCCACCGGAATGAAGTGGCAGTTCATCCCGCAGGGCGACGGCAAGCCGCACTACCTCGTCGTGAACGCGGACGAGTCGGAACCGGGAACCTGCAAGGACATCCCCCTCCTCTTCGCCAATCCGCACTCCCTCATCGAGGGAATGGTCATCGCCTGCTACGCGATCCGGTCGGAGCACGCCTTCATCTACCTGCGCGGCGAGGTCGTGCCGGTCCTGCGGCGCCTGCACGAGGCGGTGCGCGAGGCGTACGAGGCCGGGTACCTCGGGGAGAACATCCTCGGGAGCGGGCTGAAGCTCGACATCACGGTGCACGCGGGAGCGGGCGCGTACATCTGCGGCGAGGAGACGGCACTGCTCGACTCCCTCGAAGGCCGGCGCGGTCAGCCCCGGCTGCGTCCCCCCTTCCCCGCTGTGGAGGGCCTCTACGCGTGCCCCACTGTCGTCAATAACGTCGAGTCCATCGCCTCGGTTCCCGCGATCCTGAACAAGGGCAAGGACTGGTTCAAGGCGATGGGGACCGAGAAGTCCCCCGGTTTCACGCTGTACTCGCTGTCCGGGCACGTCGCCGGACCCGGCCAGTACGAGGCCCCGCTCGGCATCACCCTGCGCCAGCTCCTCGACATGAGCGGCGGCATGCGCCCCGGGCACCGGCTGAAGTTCTGGACCCCGGGCGGCTCCTCCACCCCCATGTTCACCGACGAACACCTCGACGTCCCGCTCGACTACGAGGGCGTCGGCGCGGCCGGCTCGATGCTCGGCACCAAGGCGCTCCAGTGCTTCGACGAGACCACCTGCGTGGTCCGCGCGGTGACCCGGTGGACCGAGTTCTACGCCCACGAGTCCTGCGGCAAGTGCACGCCGTGCCGCGAAGGCACGTACTGGCTCGTCCAACTGCTGCGTGACATCGAGGCCGGCAAGGGCGTGCTGAGCGACCTCGACAAGCTGAACGACATCGCCGACAACATCAACGGCAAGTCGTTCTGCGCCCTCGGCGACGGCGCCGCCAGCCCGATCTTCTCCTCGCTCAAGTACTTCCGCGCGGAGTACGAGCAGCACATCACGGGCAAGGGCTGCCCCTTCGACCCCAAGAAGTCGACCCTCTGGGCTGACACGGAGGTGAACGCATGACCGTCACCACTAACGCCCCGGCGGGCGGCGGCGGGGCGGCGGTTCCGCCCGAGGACCTGATCTCGCTGACCATCGACGGCATCGAACTGTCCGTCCCCAAGGGGACGCTGGTCATCCGGGCCGCCGAACAGCTCGGCATCGAGATCCCCCGGTTCTGCGACCACCCCCTCCTCGACCCCGTCGGCGCCTGCCGCCAGTGCATCGTCGAGGTGGAGGGCCAGCGCAAGCCGATGGCCTCCTGCACCATCACCTGCACCGACGGCATGGTCGTCAAGACGCAGCTGACGTCGCAGGTCGCCGACAAGTCCCAGCGCGGGGTGATGGAGCTGCTGCTCATCAACCACCCGCTGGACTGTCCGGTCTGCGACAAGGGCGGCGAGTGCCCGCTGCAGAACCAGGCCCTCTCGCACGGCAACGCCGAATCGCGTTTCGAGGGCAAGAAGCGGACGTACGAGAAGCCGGTCCCGATCTCCACGCAGGTACTGCTGGACCGCGAACGGTGTGTGCTGTGCGCGCGCTGCACCCGCTTCTCCACGCAGATCGCGGGCGATCCGATGATCGAGCTGCTGGAGCGCGGCGCCCTCCAGCAGGTCGGCACCGGCGAGGGCGACCCGTTCGAGTCGTACTTCTCCGGCAACACCATCCAGATCTGCCCGGTCGGCGCCCTCACCTCGGCCGAGTACCGGTTCCGCGCCCGCCCCTTCGACCTCGTCTCCTCCCCGAGCGTGTGTGAGCACTGCGCGGGCGGCTGCGCGACCCGGACCGACCACCGGCGCGGGAAGGTGCTGCGCCGGCTCGCCGCCGAGGACCCCGAGGTCAACGAGGAGTGGATCTGCGACAAGGGCCGCTTCGCGTTCCGCTACGCGCAGCGCCCCGACCGCCTCACCACCCCCCTGGTGCGCGGCTCCGACGGGGTGCTCGCCCCGGCGAGCTGGCCCGAGGCGCTGGCGGCCGCCGCGCACGGGCTGGCCGCCGCGCGCGGCCGGGCCGGGGTGCTCACGGGCGGCCGGCTCACCGCCGAGGACGCCTACGCGTACGCCAAGTTCGCCCGCGTGGTGCTGGACACCAACGACATCGACTTCCGGGCGCGGGTGCACAGCGCGGAGGAGGCCGAGTTCCTGGCCGCCACCGTGGCCGGCACCGGCAAGGACCTCTCCGGCGGCGGGGTGACGTACTCCTCCCTGGAGGCCGCGCCCGCCGTGCTGCTGGCCGGCATCGAGTCCGAGGAGGAGGCCCCCGGGGTCTTCCTGCGGCTGCGCAAGGCCCACCGCAAGCACAAGCAGCGGACCTTCGGCCTCGCCCCGTTCGCCACCCGAGGGCTGGAGAAGGCGGGCGGCACCCTGCTGGCCGCCGCCCCGGGGACGGAACCCGACTGGCTGAACGCGCTGGCCTCGCGGACCGGCCTGGAGCAGGGCGGCCACGAGGCCGCCGAAGCGCTGCGCGAGCCCGGCGCCGTCATCGTCGTCGGGGAGCGCCTGGCCGGCGTGCCGGGCGCGCTGACCGCCGCCGTACGGGCGGCCGCCGCGACCGGCGCGCGGCTCGTGTGGATCCCGCGCCGGGCCGGGGAGCGGGCCGCCGTGGAGGCGGGCGCGCTGCCGTCGCTGCTGCCCGGCGCCCGCCCGGCCACCGACCCGCGGGCCCGCGAGGAGGTCGCGGTGGCCTGGGGGCTGGACGAACTCCCGCACCGTTACGGCCGCGACACCGGCCAGATCGTCGAGGCGGCGGCCGGGCGCGAGCTGTCCGCGCTGCTCGTCGCGGGCGTCGAGGTGACCGACCTGCCCGACCCGGCCCGCGCCCGCCTCGCGCTCCAGGAGGCGTTCGTGGTCTCGCTGGAGCTGCGGCCCGGCGAGGTCACCGACCACGCCGACGTGGTGTTCCCGGTCGCGGCCGTGGCCGAGAAGGCCGGCTCGTTCATCAACTGGGAGGGTCGGGTGCGGCCTTTCGAGGCGGCGCTCAAGCCCGACCAGATGACCCGCCGGCTGGCCCCCGCCGACCACCGCGTGCTGCACATGCTGGCCGACGCGGCGGACCGGTCGATCGGCCTGCCCGACGTCCACGCCGTACGGCGCGAACTCGACCGGCTCGGCCCGTGGACGGGGGAGCGCGCCGCCGAGCAGCGCGCGGACACCGCCTCCCTGCCCCGGCCCGGCGCGGGCGAGGCGGTCCTCGCGGGCCACCGCCTGCTGCTGGACCAGGGCCGGCTGCAGGACGGCGACGCCGCCCTGGCCGGCACCCGACACGAGGCGAGCGCCCGTCTCTCGGCCGCCACGGCCGCCGAGTCGGGCGTCAAGGACGGGGACGTCCTCGCGGTCACCGGCCCGGCCGGGACCGTGGAACTGCCGCTGCGGATCACGGCGATGCCCGACCGGGTGGTCTGGCTCCCGCTGAACTCCACCGGCGCCGGCGTCCTCGCCGACACCGGCGCCCGCCCGGGCGCCCTCGTACGCATCGGCCCGGCCGTCGCGGCCGGCGCGGGCGACAGCACCGCGGAGGTGGACGCGTGAACCCGGTACAGCTCGCCGCGGAGGACCTGTCCCTCTTCGGCAAGGACGTGTGGTGGCTCGTCGTCGTCAAGGCGGTGTTCTGCTTCGCCTTCCTGATGGTGACGGTGCTCTTCTCCATCGTCTGGGAGCGCAAGGTCGTCGCCTGGATGCAGCTGCGCATCGGGCCCAACCGGCACGGCCCCTGGGGCATGCTCCAGTCGCTCGCCGACGGCGTGAAGCTCATGCTCAAGGAAGACGTCATCGTCAAGCGGGCCGACAAGGTGGTGTACGTCCTGGCCCCGATCATCGCGGCGATCCCGGCCTTCATGGCCATCGCGGTGATCCCCTTCGGCCCCTCCGGCAACGAGGTCTCGATCTTCGGCCAGCGCACCACGATGCAGCTGACGGACCTGCCCATCGCGATGCTGTACGTCCTCGCCGTGGCCTCGGTCGGCATCTACGGCATCGTCCTCGCCGGCTGGTCCTCGGGCTCCACGTACCCGCTGCTCGGCGGCCTGCGGTCCTGCGCGCAGATGATCTCGTACGAGATCGCGATGGGCGCGGCGTTCGCCTCGGTGTTCCTCTACTCCGGGTCGATGTCGACCTCGAAGATCGTGGAGGCGCAGGCGGACCGCTGGTACATCGTCCTGCTGCCGGTCTCCTTCATCATCTACGTGATCACGATGGTCGGGGAGACGAACCGCGCCCCCTTCGACATGCCGGAGTCCGAGGGCGACCTGGTCGGCGGCTTCAACACCGAGTACTCCTCCATCAAGTTCGCGCTGTTCATGCTGGCCGAGTACGTCAACATGGTCACGGTCTCGGCGGTGTCGGTCACCCTCTTCCTCGGCGGCTGGCGGGCCCCCGCGCCGATCTCGACGTACTGGGAGGGCGCGAACCACGGCTGGTGGCCGATGCTCTGGTTCGTCATCAAGGTCCAGTTGCTGCTGTTCTTCTTCATCTGGCTGCGCGGCACGCTGCCGCGGGTGCGCTACGACCAGCTGATGAAGCTCGGCTGGAAGGTGCTCATCCCCGTCTCCGTGGTCTGGCTGATGCTGGTGGCCACCGTCCGGGCGCTGCGGAACGAGCACTACGAATTCCAGCAGATCGTGCTCTACGTCGGCGGCGCGGTCATCGCCGTACTGCTGCTCTCCTTCGTCGCCGACGTCCTCCGCAACAAGCGGGAGGAGCAGGCCCGGGGCGCGGCGGGCGAGGGTGCGACGGACGAGCCCTTCGACCCGATGGCGGGCGGATTCCCCGTGCCCCCCAAGCCCGGCCAGCGATCCGCACCCGTACCGCGCAGGCGGCCCCGCGGGCAGCGGGAGCTGATTGTCAGTGGCGGGGCGAATACTGACAGTGACCGAGAGGAGGGTGGTGAGAATGTCTGACCCCGAGAACGAGAAGTGGCAGAACCCGGTGGCCGGCTTCGGCGTGACCTTCAAGGCCATGTTCAAGAAGCGCCTCACCGAGCAGTACCCGGAGCAGCACAAGACCACCGCGCCCCGCTTCCACGGGCGGCACCAGCTCAACCGCCATCCCGACGGTCTGGAGAAGTGCATCGGGTGCGAGTTGTGCGCCTGGGCCTGTCCGGCCGACGCGATCTACGTGGAGGGCGCGGACAACACCGCGGAGGAGCGCTACTCCCCGGGTGAACGGTACGGCGCGGTCTACCAGATCAACTACGCCCGCTGCATCCTGTGCGGGCTGTGCGTCGAGGCGTGCCCCACCCGGGCGCTGACGATGACGAACGAGTTCGAACTGGCCGACTCCAGCCGCGCGTCGCTGATCTACACCAAGGAACAGCTGCTGGTGGGGCTGACCGAGGGCATGGTCGACGCGCCGCACGAGATGTACCCGGGCACCGACGACCAGGACTACTACCGCGGTCTGGTGACGGGCGCGGCGCCGGGGACGGCGCGGCAGGTCGCGCGCTCCAGGGGCGAGGTTCCCGAAGGGGCCGGGCAGGACGCGGCCGAAGCCGAGGGGGTGGACGCATGAGCGCGCTCGCCGCGGCGGCATCGACCACCTCGACGGGTGAGGCCGTCCAGTTCTGGGTGCTCGGCACGGTCGCCGTCATCGGCGCGCTGTGCACGATCACGATGAAGAAGGCCGTGCACAGCGCGCTGTGCCTGGCCGGGACGATGATCATCCTGGCGGTCTTCTACCTCGCCAACGGGGCGTACTTCCTGGGCGTCGTCCAGGTCGTCGTCTACACCGGCGCGATCATGATGCTGTTCCTCTTCGTGGTCATGCTCGTCGGCGTCACCGCCGCCGACTCGCTCACCGAGACCCTCAAGGGGCAGCGCTGGCTGGCCGCCCTGTGTGGGCTGGGCTTCGGGATCCTGCTGATCGCCGGCATCGCCAACGCCAAGCTCACCCACTTCAACGGCCTGGGCGCGGTCAACTCCGGCGGGCACGTCGAGGGACTCGCCGAGCTGATCTTCACCCGGTACATCTTCGCCTTCGAGATCACCGGCGCCCTGCTGATCACGGCGGCCGTCGGCGCGATGGTGCTGACGCACCGCGAGCGCACCGAGCGGGCCGCCACCCAGCGCGAACTCGCCGAGCGGCGCGTGCGCGAGGGCGTCCAGCTCCCGCCGCTGCCCGCCCCCGGCGTCTACGCCCGGCACAACGCGGTGGACGTCGCCGGTCTGCTGCCGGACGGCACCCCGTCCGAGCTGACCGTCAACAAGACGCTGCGGGCCCGCGGCCAGATCCGTGACGTGTCGGACGAGGCGCTGAACGACCTGAAGGCGCTGGAGCAGAAGTCCGCGGAGCGCCTCGGCCGAGAGGAGGCCGCGAAGTGAACCCGGTCAACTACCTGTACCTGGCCGCCCTGCTGTTCACCATCGGCGCGGCCGGCGTACTGATCCGCAAGAACGCGATCGTGCTGTTCATGTGCGTGGAGCTGATGCTCAACGCCTGCAACCTCGCCTTCGTCACCTTCTCGCGGATGCACGGCAACCTCGACGGTCAGATCATCGCGTTCTTCACGATGGTCGTCGCCGCCGCGGAGGTCGTGGTGGGCCTCGCGATCATCGTGTCGCTGTTCCGTACCCGCCACTCGGCCTCGGTCGACGACGCCAGCCTGATGAAGCTGTAAGGGGCCTTCACAGTGGAGAATCTGATTGCGCTGCTGGTGGCGGCGCCCCTGCTCGGAGCGGCGGTGCTGCTGTGCGGCGGCCGTCGCCTCGACAAGGCCGGCCACTGGCTCGGCACCCTCTTCGCCGCCGCCTCCTTCGGCATCGGCGTGGCCCTGTTCGTCGACATGCTGGGGCGCGGCGCCGACGACCGCGCCGTGTACCAGCGGCTCTACAGCTGGATCCCGGTGGAGGGCTTCCAGGCGGACGTCGCCTTCCAGCTCGACCAACTGTCGATGACCTTCGTCCTGTTGATCACCGGTGTCGGCACCCTCATCCACATCTACTCGATCGGGTACATGGAGCACGACGAGCGGCGCCGCCGCTTCTTCGGCTACCTGAACCTGTTCCTCGCGGCGATGCTGCTCCTCGTGCTCGCCGACAACTACCTGCTGTTGTACGTCGGCTGGGAGGGCGTGGGCCTGGCCTCGTACCTGCTCATCGGCTTCTGGCAGCACAAGCCCGGCGCGGCCACCGCCGCGAAGAAGGCGTTCCTGGTCAACCGGGTCGGCGACATGGGTCTGTCGATCGCGATCATGCTGATGTTCACCACCTTCGGGACGTTCGCCTTCGGGCCGGTGTTCGGCGCCGTGGGCGGCGCCTCCGAGGGGAAGCTGACGGCGATCGCCCTGATGCTGCTGCTGGCCGCCTGCGGCAAGTCGGCGCAGGTGCCGCTCCAGTCCTGGCTCGGTGACGCCATGGAGGGCCCGACCCCGGTCTCGGCCCTGATCCACGCCGCCACCATGGTCACCGCGGGCGTGTACCTGATCACCCGCTCCGGGGCGGTCTTCAACGCGGCGCCGGACGCGCAGACCGCGGTCGTCGTGGTCGGCGCGGTGACGCTCCTCTTCGGTGCGATCGTCGGTTGCGCGAAGGACGACATCAAGAAGGCCCTCGCGGGCTCCACGATGTCGCAGATCGGCTACATGGTCCTCGCGGCCGGCCTCGGCCCCATCGGCTACGTCTTCGCGATCATGCACCTGGTGACGCACGGCTTCTTCAAGGCCGGCCTCTTCCTCGGCGCGGGTTCCGTGATGCACGGGATGAACGACGAGGTGGACATGCGCAAGTACGGCGGCCTGCGGACGTACATGCCGATCACCTTCGTCACCTTCGGCCTCGGCTACCTCGCCATCATCGGCTTCCCGGGCCTGTCGGGCTTCTGGTCCAAGGACAAGATCATCGAAGCCGCCTTCGCGAAGGGCGGCACCGAGGGCTGGATCCTGGGCGGCGTGGCCCTGTTGGGCGCCGCGATCACCGCCTTCTACATGACCCGCGTGATGCTGCTGACCTTCTTCGGTGAGAAGCGCTGGCAGCCGGCCCCCGACGCGGACGCCGTGCCCAGCGCCGAGCCCGCGGCCGAACACCGGGCCGGCGAGTTGCCGCACCCGCATGAGTCCCCGAAGGTCATGACCCTGCCGATGATCGTGCTGGCCTTCGGTTCCGTCTTCCTCGGCGGCCTGTTCAGCATCAACGAGGCGTTCGTGAAGTGGCTGGAGCCCGTCACCTCCTTCGAGCACGGGAACCCGCCGCTGGGCGCCGGGGCGATCACCGCCGCCACGGTCGTGGTCCTGCTGATCGGCGTGGGCCTCGCCTACCTGCAGTACGGCCGCAGGCCCGTCCCGGTGGTCGCCCCCCGGGGCAGCCTGCTCACCCGGGCCGCCCGGCGCGACCTGCTCCAGGACGACTTCAACCACGTCGTGCTGGTGCGCGGCGGGGAGCACCTGACCCGCTCCCTCGTGTACGTCGACCACAGCCTGGTCGACGGGGTGGTCAACGGGACGGCCGCCTCGGTCGGCGGACTGTCGGGCCGGCTGCGCAAGCTGCAGAACGGCTACGCCCGCAGCTACGCGGTCTCGATGTTCGGGGGCACGGCGATCCTCATCGCCGCGACCCTGCTGATGAGGGCGGTGTGAGATGAGTTTCCCGCTTCTGACGGTGACGGCGGTCGTGCCCGCGGTCGGCGCGGTCCTGACGGCGGCCGTCCCGGCCGCCCGCCGGGGCGCCGCCAAGTGGCTCGCGCTGCTCGTCTCCCTGGCGACCCTGGCCCTGGCCGTGCTCGTCGCGGTCCGCTTCGAGCCCGGTGGCGCCCGCTACCAGCTCACCGAATCCCACGCCTGGATCTCCGACTTCGGGGTCCGCTACGAACTGGGCGTCGACGGCATCGGGGTGGCGCTGATCGCGCTCACGGCCGTGCTGATGCCGTTCATCATCCTGGCCGGGTGGCACGACGCCGACCCCCTGGAGACCAAGAGCCGACGCTGGCGGCCGACCCAGGGCTTCTTCGCCCTGATCCTGCTGGTCGAGGCGATGGTGATCATCTCCTTCGAGGCCACCGACGTCTTCCTCTTCTACGTCTTCTTCGAAGCCATGCTCATCCCGATGTACTTCCTCATCGGCGGCTTCGGCGACCGGGCCACCTCCACCCGATCGGCCGCCGGCGCGGCGGGCGGGGCCGACGAGAACGCGGCCGCGCAGCGCTCGTACGCGGCGGTCAAGTTCCTCCTCTACAACCTCGCCGGCGGCCTGATCATGCTGGCCGCCGTCATCGGGCTCTACGTGGTCGCCGGGAACTTCTCCCTCCAGGAGATCACCGCCGCGCGCGGCGCGGGCACCCTGGACATGGCGACCAACACCGAACGGCTGCTGTTCCTCGGCTTCTTCTTCGCCTTCGCGGTGAAGGCCCCGCTGTGGCCGCTGCACACCTGGCTGCCGAACGCGATGGGCGAGGCCACCGCCCCGGTCGCCGTACTGATCACCGCGGTCGTCGACAAGGTCGGCACCTTCGCGATGCTCCGCTTCTGCCTCGGGCTGTTCCCCGAGGCCAGCAAGTGGGCCACGCCGGTGATCCTCGTCCTGGCCCTGATCAGCATCGTCTACGGGGCGCTGCTCGCCGTGGGCCAGCGGGACATCAAGCGGCTGGTCGCCTACGCCTCGATCTCGCACTTCGGCTTCATCGTCATGGGCATCTTCGCGATGACCACCCAGGGACAGTCGGGCGCGACGCTCTACATGGTCAACCACGGGATCTCCACGGCGGCGCTGATGCTGGTCGCCGGCTTCCTGATCTCGCGGCGCGGCTCCCGGCTCATCGCCGACTACGGCGGCGTGCAGAAGGTCGCCCCGGTCCTCGCCGGGACCTTCCTCATCGGCGGTCTGGCGACGCTGTCCCTGCCGGGACTCGCGCCCTTCGTCAGCGAGTTCCTGGTCCTGGTCGGCACGTTCACCCGGTACCCGGTCGTCGGCATCATCGCCACCTTCGGCATCGTGCTGGCCGCGCTCTACACGCTGGTGCTCTACCAGCGCACGATGACCGGACCCGTGAAGGAGGAGGTCCGCGCGATGCCGGACCTGCGCCTGCGGGAGGTCCTGGTCGTGGCCCCGCTGATCGCGCTGCTGATCGGGTTGGGCGTGTACCCGAAGCCGCTGACCGAGATCGTCAACCCGGCGGTGAAACACACCATGTCGGATGTGAAGCAGACGGACCCCAAGCCCGAGGTCGCCGTCCAAGCGAAGAACGGGGAGGCGGCGAAGTGAGCACGCTGACTGCTGCCCAGGGCCACCTGCTGACACTGGCTGCCGCGGACCCGGCCGCCAAGATCCCGGCCCCGCACATCGAATACGCGCAGCTCGCGCCCACGCTGATCGTGGTGGGCGCGGCGGTCCTCGGCGTCCTCGTCGAGGCGTTCGTACCGCGCGCGTACCGCTACTACGTCCAGGTGTTCCTCGCCGTCGCCGCCCTGGCCGCGGCCTTCGCCGCGGTCGTCGGCCTCGCTGCCGGCGGGTACGCGAACTCCAAGGCGCACATCGCGGCCATGGGCGCGATCGCCGTGGACGGCCCCGCCCTGTTCCTCCAGGGCACCATCCTGCTGGCCTCGATCGTGGCCGTGTTCACCTTCGCGGAGCGGCGCCTGGACCCGGCCGCACACGGCAAGAGGGTGGACTCCTTCGCCGCGCAGGCGGCGTCCGTCCCGGGCAGCGACAGCGAGAAGGCGGCCGTCAAGGCCGGTTTCACCACCACCGAGGTCTTCCCGCTGGCCCTGTTCGCGATCTCCGGCATGCTGATCTTCCCGGCGGCCGACGACCTGCTGACGCTGTTCATCGCGCTGGAGGTCTTCTCCCTCCCGCTGTACCTGCTCTGCGCCCTCGCCCGCCGCCAGCGGCTGATGTCGCAGGAGGCCGCGGTCAAGTACTTCCTGCTGGGGGCGTTCTCGTCGGCGTTCCTGCTCTTCGGCATCGCGCTGCTCTACGGCTACGCCGGCTCCGTCTCGTACGCGGTGATCGCGGACGTGGTGGACGGCACCGTCTCGAAGATCGATCCGGCGCTGGCCTCCACCATGGGCAACGACGCGCTGCTGCTCATCGGCGGCGCGCTGATCCTGATGGGTCTGCTGTTCAAAGTGGGCGCCGTCCCCTTCCACATGTGGACGCCGGACGTCTACCAGGGCGCCCCGACCCCCGTCACCGGTTTCATGGCGGCGGCCACCAAGGTCGCGGCCTTCGGCGCGCTCCTGCGGCTGCTGTACGTGGTGCTGCCGGGCCTGCGGTGGGACTGGCGGCCGGTGATGTGGGGCGTCGCGATCGTCACGATGCTGGCCGGCGCGGTGATCGCGGTGACCCAGACCGACGTCAAGCGGCTGCTGGCGTACTCCTCGATCGCGCACGCCGGTTTCATCCTGGCCGGTGTCATCGCCACCTCCGCCGAGGGCGTCAAGTCGGTCCTCTTCTACCTGGGCGCCTACTCCTTCGTGACGATCGGCGCGTTCGCCGTGGTCACGCTGGTGCGGGACGCGGGCGGAGAAGCCACCCACCTGTCGAAGTGGGCGGGGCTGGGCCGTCGTTCGCCGCTGACGGCGGCGGTGTTCGCGGTGTTCCTGCTGGCCTTCGCGGGCATCCCGCTGACGTCCGGCTTCACCGGCAAGTTCGCCGTGTTCAAGGCGGCGGCGGAGGGCGGCGCCGGGGTGCTGGTCGTGGTCGGTGTGATCTCGTCGGCGATCGCCGCGTTCTTCTACATCCGGGTGATCGTGCTGATGTTCTTCAGCGAGCCGAAGGCCGACGGCCCGACGGTGGCGGTGCCCTCGCCGCTGACGATGACGACGATCGCGGTCGGTGTGGCGGTGACGCTGGTGCTGGGTGTGGCGCCGCAGTACTTCCTGGACCTGGCGGGGCACGCGAGCACGTTCGTGCGGTAGCGCCCGCGCGGTCGTACCGAGGGCCCGGCTCCCCGCGGAAGGGGGGCCGGGCCCTCGCGTTGCCCGGGGTGGCGTGGTGGCCGCCCCGGTCGGGGTCAGCGGGAGGCGGCGATGCGGCCGGTGACCTCGCCGAGGCCGACGCGGCTGCCGTCCGGACCGGGCGCCCAGGCGGTGAGGGTGACGGTGTCGCCGTCCTCCAGGAAGGTGCGCTTGCCGTCGGTGAGCTCGATGGCGTCGCGCCCGTTCCACGTCAGCTCCAGCAGGGAGCCGCGCTGATCGGTCTCGGGACCGCTGACGGTGCCGGAGCCGTACACGTCACCGGTCCGCAGCGAGGCGCCGTTGATCGTCATGTGGGCCAACTGCTGGGCGGCGGTCCAGTACATCGAGGCGAACGGCGGCCGGGCCACCTCCTGCCCGTTGATGGAGACGGTGATGCGCAGGTCGAAGCCGCCGGGACGGTCGGCGTCCGCGTCGTCCAGGTAGGGCAGCAGCGGGAAGTCCCGGGCGGGCGGGGCGACCCGGGCGGCGTCCAGCGCCTCCAGCGGGGTGACCCAGGCGGAGACGGAGGTGGCGAAGGACTTGCCGAGGAACGGGCCGAGCGGCACGTACTCCCAGGCCTGGATGTCCCGCGCCGACCAGTCGTTGAGGAGGAACAGGCCGAAGACGTGGTCCTCGAACTCGCCGAGCCCGACCGGCCGGCCCAGTTCGGAGGGGGTCCCGACGACGAAGCCGACCTCGGCCTCGATGTCGAGCTTGACGCTCGGGCCGAAGACGGGCGCCGGGTCCGCGGGCGCCTTGCGCTGCCCGCGCGGGCGTACGACATCGGTCCCGGAGACCACGATGGTGCCGGAGCGGCCGTGGTAACCGATCGGCAAGTGCTTCCAGTTCGGGGTGAGCGCGTCACCGTCCGGGCGGAAGATCTTCCCGACGTTCGTGGCGTGGTGCTCGCTCGCGTAGAAGTCGACGTAGTCCGCGACCTCGTACGGCAGGTGCAGGGTGACCGCGTCGAGCGGCGTCAGGTGCGGCTCGACGGTGTCGCGGTGGCCGGGGTCGGTCACCCAGGCGGTCAGCGCGCGCCGTACGTCGCGCCAGGTGGTGCGCCCGGCGGCGAGCAGCGGGTTGAGGGAGGGGCGCCCGAGCAGCCCCGCGTAAGGGGAACCGAGCGCGAGCGCGGCCGCTCCGGCGTCCAGGACGTGCCCGCCGATCCGCACACCGACCCGGCGCCGGGGGTCCTCGGCGGTGGAGAACACGCCGTAGGGGAGGTTGTGCGGTCCGAACGGGTCGCCCTCGGGGACATCGAGGGGGCTCTGCTGGGGCATGGGTTGCTGCCTCGCTTTCGACGCGGTCCGGGGGTGTCCCGGGGGCTCGTTGACACGTTACGTGGCTGGTGGGGCGTGCGGGAGGCCGGATTCGGGCGCTATTTGTAGGACTTGTCCAAAGGGGTCCGTATCCTTGCGCGGGTGACTTCCGCCCCGCTTTCGGCCCTCCCCTTCGCCTTGATCGCCACCGACCTGGACGGGACTCTGCTGCGCGCCGGGGACACCGTCTCGGCCCGTTCCCACACCGCCCTTGCGCGGGCCCGCGCCGCCGGGGCCCAGCACATCATCGTCACCGGCCGCCCGGTCCCCCAGGTACGCCACGTCCTGGACGGCCTCGGGTACACGGGGCTCGCGGTGTGCGGGCAGGGCGCGCAGGTGTACGACGCGGCGCGCGGGCGCCTGTTGCACTCCGTGTGCATGGACCGGGGGCTGGCGGAGGTCGCCCTCGGCAAGATCGAGGCGGAGATCGGCGAGGTGTACGTGGCGGTCGACCAGGAGGGGGTGGACGCCGAGATGCTGATAGGGCCGGGCTACCGGATGCCGCACCCGCACCTGCCCACGGTCCGGGTACGGCGCCGCGCGGACCTGTGGACGGCGCCGATCAACAAGGTGCTGCTCCAGCATCCCGAGCTGGACGACGACGAACTGACCCGGGTCGCCCGGGGGGTGGTCGCAGACCTCGTCAACGTGACGATGGCCGGCGAGCACACGGTGGAGCTCCAACCACCGGGCATCGACAAGGCGAGCGGCCTCGCGCGGGCCGCGGACGTCCTGGGACTGGCCGCCTCGGCCACGATCGCCTTCGGCGACATGCCCAACGACGTGCCGATGTTCGCCTGGGCGGCGTACGGGGTGGCGATGGCGGACGCCCACCGGGAACTGGTGGCGGTGGCCGACGAGGTGACGCTCTCCAATGAGGAGGACGGGATCGCGGTGGTCCTGGAGCGACTGTTCAGCTGAACCGCCGCCGGGGGCCGGGGCAGGGGGCCGGGGCCGGTCAGCCCGCCGTGCGCGGGAAGCGGCGCTCCCAGGTGCGGTGGAAGACCACCTCGTCGCCCTCCCGACACACCACCTCGTTCGACGTCAGGAACCCGCCCGCGTCGCAGGAGACCTCCGAGCGGGTCTCCACCGTGGCCTCCCAGGCGGGCTCGGGCCGGTGCAGCCGGATCCGCCAGTGGGAGCGGACCCGCGCGGACAGGGCGTCCGTCGAGCGGATCTCGTACTCCTCCGTCCCCTCCTCCCCGACCTCCAGTCCGTCCGGGTACACCCGCGTCCCCCCGCGGCGGGGGTTCACCTCCAGCCGCCACGCCCCGCGCGCGACGTCCCGTACGACGACCCGCTCCGGCCGCGGCTCGTCCAGCGTCGCCGGGTACACGACCCCCAGCGGCGCCGCCTGCTCCGGCGCCTCGAAGACGATGCCGCCGTCCAACGGGCCCGCCGTGCGCAACGGCAGCTCCAGCGTGCTGCCCGCCGGGTCGAGGGTCCAGCCCGTCTCCGAGCCGGCCCGGGGCCAGATCCACGGCCAGTACGCCGAGGACAGCGCCAACCGGATGCGGTGACCGGGCGGGAACGCGTGCCCGATCCCGTTCAGCTCGAAGGCGACCTCCTCGTACGAGCCCACCGGCCAGGGCGCCGCCCGGTCCCGGCCGCCGCGCGCCGACAGGTTCAACGCGCCCCGCGTGACCAGCGTCGACGCCCCGTCCGGCGCGACGTCGCACAGCCGGGCGATCACCTGCCCGTACGGGACGTCCATCCGCAGCCGCAGCGTCACCCGCGCCCGGCCCAGGACCTCCACCGGCTCGCCCGGCGCCACCGGGAACTCGAAGCACGCCGACTTCGCGTCCTCCTCGCGCTGGTCCGGCGGCAGGTCCGCGTCACCCCCCAGGGGGCGGAACCGGCCCGCGTCCAGCCCGGTGTGCTGGGGCGAGGCGACCGCCACCGGCGCGCCCTGGAGCCCGTAGGAGACGGGCACGACCGAGGGCGACGGCCAGGCCGCGTCACCGACCCAGCGCCCCGCCATCCGCTCGTACCCGGTGGCGGGCGGATGCGACTCGCCGATCCAGGAGCGGAGCAGCGGCTCGTCCATCACCCCGTTGTCCTCGCCCTTGAGCCAGTGGTCCCACCAGCGCAGGGTCTCCTGGAGGAAGCCGATCGCCGGGCCCGGCAGCCCCCGGTCGGGGTACTGGTGCGACCAGGGGCCGATCAGTCCGCGGACGCGGCCCCGCGGCAGGTGCTCGACCAGGCGCAGCACGGTGTCCCGGTACGGGTCGTGCCACCCGCCGACCGCCAGCACCGCCGCGCGGACGCTCCCGTAGTCCTCGCGGACGCTCTCCCGGCTCCAGTAGGCGTCGCGGGTCTGGTGCGCGAGCCGGGCGTGGATCAGCGGTTCCACGGCCTCCAGCCGGGTCAGCCACTGCTCCCGCCGGCCGTCGCCGACGTACAGCGGGTCCGGGGGCAGTGCGGCCAGGGCCGGCGTCCGGGCCGCCCCCGCGTGCAGGTCCGCGGCCAGCACGGAGCCGCCCAGGTAGTGCCCGTCGTTGTCGTAGGGGTCGTCGGTGCAGCAGACCGCGACGACGGCCTTGAGCGCCCGGGGGGCGAGCGCGGCGATCCGGAGGCTGTCGGAGCCGCCCCGGGAGATCCCGAACATGCCCACCGCGCCCGTGCACCACGGCCGCGCCGCGAGCCACTCCACCACCGCCACGCCGTCGGCGGGCTCCCGCGCGTCGTACGCGTCACCGGGCCCGCCGCCGTCGCCGGGCCCGCCGCCGGTACCGGGCACGCCGCCGCTACAGCCGTGGCCGCGCACGTCCACGCGTACGGAGGCGTAGCCGTGACCCGCGTACCAGGGGTGGCGCTGCCAGTCGCGCGGGGCGGTGCGGTCGGTGAGACCCTCCGGGGTGTACTCCAGCAGGGCCGGGACGGGCTCGTCGCCGACCGGGCGCCAGATCCGCGCGTACAGCTCGACCCTGTCGGCCATCGGGATCCGGACATCCTCGCGGGTGGTCTCGTAGGGGAAGTCGGTACGGATGATCATGCGGGACCGCCTCGGTGAACGGGGGCGGCCCGGCCATGGCGTCCGCCTCCGGATCGGTCGGCTCGTCTGTGTCGGTGACAGTTCCGGACAAAACCTGTTTCTCCGGTTGTTCAGGCTCCTGACGAACATACCGGTGCGCATCGGGCGGTGCGCGCGTGGCGACGGGGCAGGCGCTCTGGGTGATCGAAAACAGACCGGATACGCTGGCTTGAGTGATGGCAGCGACACATCGACAATCCATGTGATCGTCAAAGTGATCGTCAGCAGACAGGAGTACCCCTCGTGACCGTCGTCGGGCCGTTCGGACTGAGCGTGCGGGACCAGGCTCTTGAGACCGATGTCCAGGCCGGACTGGCCGCCGTCGAGGCGGGTCTGCTGGAGGCCACCAAGAGCGAAGTCCCCTTCATCACCGAGGCCGCGCAGCACCTGGTGCGGGCCGGAGGCAAGCGGTTCCGACCGCTGCTGGTGCTGCTCGCGTCCCGTTTCGGAGATCCGTACGCCCCCGGGATCGTGCCGTCCGCGGTGGTCGTCGAACTCACCCACCTGGCCACGCTCTACCACGACGACGTCATGGACGAGGCGGACGTACGCCGCGGGGTGGAGAGCGCCAACACCCGCTGGGGCAACTCGGTGGCGGTCCTGACGGGTGACTTCCTCTTCGCCCGCGCCTCGCACATCCTGGCCGACCTCGGCCCCGAGGCCGTACGCATCCAGGCCGAGGCGTTCGAGCGGCTGGTGACCGGGCAGATCCTGGAGACGGCCGGCCCGCGCGACGGCCGCGACCCGGTCGCCCACTACCTCGACGTCATGGCCGGCAAGACCGGCTCGCTGATCGCCGTCTCCGGCCGGTTCGGCGCGCTGATGGCCGGTGCCGACGAGTCCGTGGTCGACATCCTGACCCAGTACGGCGAGCGGCTCGGCATCGCCTTCCAGCTCGCCGACGACGTCCTCGACATCGCCTCCGACTCCCACGAGTCGGGCAAGACCCCCGGCACCGACCTGCGCGAGGGCATCCCGACCCTGCCTGTCCTGCGCCTGCGCGAGATGGCCGAGCGGGACCGCGACCCCGACGACCTGGACCTCGTACGGCTGCTGGACGGGGACCTGAGCGACGACGCCCGGCACGCCGAGGCCCTGGCCCGGCTGCGCGTGCACCCCGCGTTGGAGCAGGCGCGCCGCGACACCATCCGTTACGCGCAGGACGCGCGGGCCACGCTCGCCCCGCTCCCCGAGTGCTTCGCCAAGTCGGCGCTCGAAGAGCTGTGCGACGCGGTGGTGCACCGGGCGGGCTAGCCGCGCGGGTTGGACGCGCGGGTCGGACGCGCTGGTTTGGGCGCGCGGGACGGACCCGGTGGCTCTTGCGACGGGCCCGGCATCCCCTACGGGTAGGGGGTGCCGGGCCCGTGTCGTGTCATCCCTGGGGTGTACGCCGGGTTGAGTCCGGGGAGTGACGCCGTCGACCCCTCTCCTTTGGTCAGATAGAGGCACATCCCCACCAGATCGGGTGAGAGTGGCGGCGGGGAGTGGACGTGACGCATCTACGGAGGCAGGCAGAGAAGATGGCAACGAACACGAAGACCCGCAAGGCCGCTCGGTACGCCGTACCGGTCGCGGTGTTCGGCGTGGCGGCCGCGACCATCGCGATGGTCCCGGCCTTCGCCAACGCCGGGAACCCGGACCTGCCCAAGGTGACCGCCCAGCAGCTCATCGAGAAGATCGCGGCCTCGGACGTCCAGCAGCTCTCCGGCAGCGCCAAGATCAGCACGGACCTGGGGCTGCCGACCCTCGCGGGCGGCCTGCTGGGCGGGCGCGCCGGCGGCGGCGTCACGGGCGGCTCGGCCGACCCGCAGGACAAGGTGGCGCAGCTCGCGACCGGCACGCACACCGTCCGCGTCGCCGCCGACGGACCGGACCGGCAGAAGCTCACCGTCCTCGACGGCAAGGACGAGTACAGCCTCACCCACAACGGCCAGGACGTGTGGGGCTACGACAGCAAGTCCAACCAGGTCTTCCACGAGAAGGACGGCCGGACCGGGCCGGGCGTCGAGCGCAAGGCCGGAGAGCGGATGCCGGCCTCGCCGCAGGAGATGGCGCAGCAGGCCCTCAAGGCCGCCGGTCCCACCACCGACGTCAGCGTGGGCGACACCGCCCAGGTGGCCGGGCGGGACGCCTACCAGCTCGTACTCAAGCCCAAGCAGGCCGGCTCCACGGTCGGCTCGGTACAGATCGCCGTGGACGCCAAGAACGGTGTGCCGCTGCGCGTGCAGGTGCTGTCCAGCCAGGGCGGCAAGCCGATCGTGGACGCGGGCTTCACCAAGGTGGACTTCGCCAAGCCGGCCGCCGACTCCTTCGCCTTCACCCCGCCCAAGGGCGCGAAGGTGACCGAGGGCGCGGACGGCCCCGGCAAGGACGGCAAGGACGGCAAGGACGGCGTTCACGGCAAGGAGTGGGGCAAGGGCCTGGAGTCCATCCCCGGCCTCGACGGTCTGACCGGCGGCGCCGCCGGTGCCGGCAAGGGTGATGTGAAGGTGCTCGGCGAGGGCTGGGCCTCCGTCGCGCAGATCTCCGTACCGGGCGGCAAGGGCCTCAAGGACGCCGAGAGCGCGGCCAAGGACAAGAACGCCCCGAAGGAGGCCAAGCAGTTCCTCGACTCCCTCGGGGACAAGGTCACCGGCTCCTTCGGCTCGGGCCGTATCTTCTCGACGCGCCTGGTCAACGCCCTGATCACGGACGACGGCAAGGTCTACGTCGGCGCGGTCACCAAGGACGCGCTCGTGAAGACGGCCAACTCGGCCAAGTAACCGGACGCCAAGTAGGCGCACCACGCGCGAGGGTGGCCCGGGACTGTGTCCCCGGCCACCCTTGTGCCGTTCCCCTCCTGCGTACAGCGCGGTCGCTGTACCGTGAGGGACATGTCGAGACACGTCACCATCCGCCTGGACGAAGAGTTCCACGAACGCCTCAAGGCGCGCGCGGCGGCACTGGGTACGACGGTCACCGCGCTGATCACCGAGGTCACCGAACGCGAGCTGGACGAGGACCGGAAGTCGTTCCTCTCCGGTATCGACGAGTTCGCCGACCACTGGGGCTATTTCCAGAAGCGGTTCGGCCATTGAAGATCACCATGGAGTGGGCCTGGACCGCTCTGGCCCATCATCTGCCGTCGGATCCCGCCGTATGGGACCCGTCCGGGGTGGCCGCCGCGGTCGCCCGGCACCAGAACGACCTCGTGCTGGTGCCCGAACAGCCCGCCCCGGACACCGCGTGGCGGGCCGCCGCGTTTTTGCACACCCTCGCCGTCTGCCCGGCGCTGGAATCCCCGATGAACGAGTTCTACGCCGCCGCCGCGACCCGCTCGTACCTGCGGGTCGCCGGGGCCAAGCAGTTGCCCTCGCCGGAGGAGCTCGGCGACCTGGTGGAGGCGGCAAAGGTCGGCCGCGCGGACATCGGGACGGTCGCCGAGGAATTGCGGGCCCTCATCAGGGAGCCGCTCCCGGCCTCGCTGCGGTCCCACGGCGGGGACGCGTAGCGGAGCCGGGGCGGCGTGGTCCCGTTCCGGTGCGCCGGGTCAGAAGGTGATCCGCCAGCTGTCGATGTAGCCGGTGTCCTGCGCCGCCACGTCCTTGACCTGGAGCTTCCACACCCCGTTGGCCACCTCGCTCGACGCGTTCACCGTGTACGAGGCGACGACGTTGTCGGCGGAGTCCGAGTCGGAGTTCTTCAGCCGGTACGCCGTGCCGTCCGGAGCGATCAGGTCGATCACCAGGTCACCGCGGTAGGTGTGGACGATGTTCACGTCGACCTTGGTGGTCGCCGGAGCGTTGCCCGTGACGCCCGAGACGGTGATCGGTGACGTCACCGCCGGGGCGGGGGAGTCGGGGACGGCCACGTCCGCCGTGTTCTCGAAGGACCGGCCGGGCGGCACCGTGGCGGCGGCGCCGAGGGTCCACACCGCGTAGGCGATCGCGTCGGAATTGCGGTCCAGCGCCGTGTCGTTGATGTTCGCGGAGGTGTCGCAGGACGCGTGGTAGCAGCGGTCGAACGCCTGACCGGAGGTACCGCCCCACTTCTGCGCCTGGGCGGCCGTCTTCGTGTAGTCGGCGCCGGAGAACAGGCCGCCGACCGGGATGCCCGCGCTCTTGAAGGGGGCGTGGTCGGAGCGCCCGTCGCCCTCGGTCTCTATCTCGGTGGGGATGTTCTGGCCCGCGAAGTAGGTCTTGAAGGTCTGCTCGATCGTCGGGTCGTCGTCGTAGACGAAGTAGCCGGGGTTCGGCGAGCCGATCATGTCGAAGTTCAGGTAGCCGGAGATCTTCGACCTCTCGGCGGCCGGCAGGTTGTTCACGTAGGACTTCGAGCCGATCATGCCGAGTTCTTCCGCGCCCCACCAGCCGAAGCGCAGGTGCTTGGTCGGTTGGAGTCGGTCGCGGGAGACGGCGAGCGCGGTCTCCAGGATGGCAGCGCTGCCCGAGCCGTTGTCGTTGATGCCGGGACCGGCGTTCACCGAGTCCAGGTGGGAGCCGGCCATCAGCACGGAATCGGGGTCGCCGCCCGGCCAGTCGGCGATGAGGTTGTAGCCGGTGGCGCCGCTGGAGGTGAAGGTCTGCACGGTCGTGGTGAACCCGGCCGCGTCCAGCTTGGCCTTCACGTAGTCGATCGACGCCTTGTAGCCGGACTTGCCGTGGGCGCGGTTGCCGCCGTTGTTGGTGGCGATGGTCTGGAGCTGTGCCAGGTGCGCCTTGACGTTGGCCACCGGGATGTCGGGCGGGGTCGGCGCCGCCGTGACGGCCGTCGCGGCCGTCACGGCGTTGGGGGGCTGGGCCGGTGCGGCGAGCGCGGCGGGGGTGGTGGCCGCGTACAGTCCCGTGGCCGCGACCGCGAGCGCGGTCACGGCGGCGAGGCGCCGGGAGACGGACAGGCTCATGTGGGGGCTCCGGATTCCGTTGGGGATGAGACGGAACGTGTGGGGATCGAGCAAGTGAGCGTGCGTGCGTCAGTGCGAGCCCGATGCTCAGTGAGTGCGCGACGAACCGTCAAGAGCGCAATCCGGACAGCGGTGTTCGGTGAACGGACGATCCCCGGCACGGTGGGTCCGTGCCGGGGAGCGGGGGTGCGGTGGGGTGTGACGGGCGGGCGTTACGCGGGTTCGGGGGCGTTACGCGGGTTCCGGGGTCGGCGCCACGGCCGCGGGCGGCGTCGAATCGGAGGGCGCGGCCGTCCCGGGGGACCCGGGCGTGGCGGCTTCGAGCCGGGCCCGGTTCCGCCGCGAGGTCCGCAGCGCCTCCCAGGTCAAGATGACCAACGCGACCCAGACCAGGGAGAAGCCGGCCCAGCGCTCGGGCGGCATCGCCTCGTGGAAGTACACGACCCCCAGCCCGAACTGGAACACCGGCGCCAGGTACTGGAGCAGCCCCAGGGTGGAGAGCGGCACGCGGATCGCGGCGGCCCCGAAGCAGATCAGCGGGAGCGCCGTGACCAGGCCCGTCGAGGCGAGCAACGCGGAATGGCCGAGGTCATGGGTGGTGAAGGTCGATTCGCCCCGCACCCCGAGCCACACCAGGTACGCCAGCGCGGCCGGGAACAGCAGCGCGGTCTCGGCGGTCAACGACTCCAGGCCGCCCATGTCGAGCTTCTTCTTGATCAGCCCGTAGGCGGCGAAGGAGAAGGCGAGCACCAGCGAGATCCACGGCGGACGCCCGTACCCGACGGCGAGCACCGCGACGGCGGCGCAGCCGATGGCCACCGCCGCCCACTGGGCCCGGCGCAGCCGCTCGCCCAGGAGGAGGACGCCCAGGGCGATGGTCACGAGCGGGTTGATGAAGTAGCCGAGGCTCGCCTCGACCACCCGGCCGTGGTTGACGGCCCAGATGTAAAGGCCCCAGTTCACGCTGATCACGCAGGCGGCCGCCGCGGTCAGGCCGAGCTTGCGCGGCTGCCGCACCAGTTCGGCGATCCAGCCCCAGCGGCGCAGCGCGAGGAGCGCGACGCCCACCACGACGACGGACCACACCATGCGGTGGGCGAGGATCTCGATCGCCCCGGACGGCTTGAGGAGCGGCCAGAACAGGGGGACCAGCCCCCACATCCCATATGCGCCGAATCCGTAGAGCAAACCCGTGCGCTGCTCGTTGTCCGCCTTCACGGGCCCTCCAGTGCGACTTCCGGCCAATCTCACAACTTCACGACCGTAGCGCCGCAGCGCGTGGATGTCATGTCCGTCAGCGCGAGATACTCATGACACATCCGAGAGCTTGTGGAGCCGAAGCCGAGCGGACTCAGGCCAGGGCCGAGGCGATGGCCCGGGCGACGGGGGTGGTGGGCCGCCCGATCAGCCGGGACAGGTCGCCGTTCGCCCCGGCCAGTCGGCCGCGCGCGATCGCCGCGTCCACGTCGACCAGGATCGCCGCGAACGGCTCGGGCACCCCGGCGCCGGTGAGGACGTCCAGGTGGGCGTCGGCGGGGAGCGCCGCGTACGCGACCTCGCGGCCGGACTGCCCGGCCACCTCGGCCGCGTACTCCTCCAGGCTCCAGGCGGTGTCGCCCGAGAGTTCGTAGACCCGGTTCAGGTGCCCCTCGCCGGTCAGCACTGCCGCGGCGGCCGCCGCGTAGTCGGCCCGCGCGGCGGAGGCGATCCGGCCGTCCCCGGCGCTGCCCACGACCGCGCCGTGCTCCAGGACGACGGGGAGCTGGGCGGTGTAGTTCTCGTGGTACCAGCCGTTGCGGAGGAAGGTGTACGGCAGCCCGGAGTCGAGGATCACCTGCTCGGTGACCTTGTGCTCGGCGGCCAGCTCGAAGTCCGCGTCGGGGCCGCCGAGGATGCCGGTGTAGGCGAGCTGCGCGACGCCCGCCGCCTTCGCGGCCTCGATCACGGCGGTGTGCTGCGGGACGCGGCGCCCGACCTCGCTGCCGGAGATCAGCAGGACCCGGTCGCCCGCGGTGAAGACGCCGGCGAGGCTCGCCGGGTCGTCGTAGTCGGCGACGCGTACGTCGACGCCCCGCGCGGCGAGGTCGGCGGCCTTCTCCTCGTTCCGGACGAGGACGGCGATCCGGTCGGCCGGAACCCGCTCCAGCAGGTCCGCGACGACCAGCCGGCCGAGGGCTCCGGTGGCTCCGGTGACGACGATGCGGCTCATGACGGCTCTCCTTCGTGCGACGTTCGCTTGTGTCACTACCGTATGGAGAGCGCTAACTTTTGGGAAGTACCCACTTTGAAGTAAGGTGCTGGTATGGACGTAAGGGCAGAGACGAGTGCGGACGTAAGTGTGAAGGCCCCGATGTGCCCGTCGCGCGGGGTGTTGGAGCACGTGACCAGCCGTTGGGGCGTCCTCGTCCTCGCGGCCCTCGTCGAGCGGCCGTACCGGTTCGCCGAACTGCGCCGGGAGGTGGGCGGCGTCAGCGAGAAGATGCTCACCCAGACCCTGCGGACCCTGGAACGCGACGGCTTCCTGCTGCGCCGGGCGTATCCGGTGATACCGCCGCGCGTCGACTACTCGCTCACCGACCTCGGCCGCGAGGCGGCCGAACAGGTCTGGGCGCTCGCCCGCTGGACCGAGCGGCGGACCTCGGACGTCCAGGCGGCCCGGGCCCGCTACGACGAAGCCCGGACTCCCTGACGGGATCCGGGCCTCTCGCGGGGGGCGGCGGATCAGCCGACCACCGTCCAGGTGTCGTTGCCCGTCAGGAGGGCGCCGAGGTCGCCCTTGCCGCGCTGGTCGATCGCGGTGTCGAGCTGGTCGGCCATGAGGGTGTCGTAGACCGGCCGGTCGATGTCGCGGAAGACGCCGATGGGCGTCCGGTGCAGCGTGTCGGGGTCGGCGAGCCGGGAGAGGGCGAAGGCGGTGGTCGGGCTCGCCGCGTGCGCGTCGTGGACCAGGACGCGCGCCTCGTTCTCCGGCGTGACGGTGACGACCTCCAGGTCGCCGGTGGTCTGGTCGCGGACCACGCCCTTGTGGCCCTCGGCGCCGAAGCGGATCGGCTTCCCGTGTTCGAGACGGATGACCGCCTCCTGGGCCTGCTCCTGGTCCTTGAGGACCTCGAAGGCGCCGTCGTTGAAGATGTTGCAGTTCTGGTAGATCTCGATGAGGGCGGTGCCCTGGTGGTCGGCCGCCTGGCGCAGGACCTCGGTGAGGTGCTTGCGGTCGGAGTCGACGGTGCGGGCGACGAAGGACGCTTCGGCGCCGAGCGCGAGGGAGACCGGGTTGAAGGGGGCGTCGAGGGAGCCCATCGGGGTGGACTTGGTGATCTTGCCGACCTCTGAGGTGGGCGAGTACTGGCCCTTGGTCAGACCGTAGATCCGGTTGTTGAAGAGCAGGATCTTCAGGTTGACGTTGCGGCGCAGGGCGTGGATCAGGTGGTTGCCGCCGATCGACAGGGCGTCCCCGTCGCCCGTGACGACCCACACGGACAGGTCCCGGCGGGAGGTGGCCAGGCCGGTGGCGATGGCGGGGGCACGGCCGTGGATGGAGTGCATCCCGTACGTGTTCATGTAGTAGGGGAAGCGGGAGGAGCAGCCGATGCCCGAGACGAAGACGATGTTCTCCTTCGCCAGCCCCAGCTCGGGCATGAAGCCCTGCACGGCGGCGAGGACGGCATAGTCACCACACCCCGGACACCAGCGGACCTCCTGGTCCGACTTGAAGTCCTTCATCGACTGCTTGGCCTGCGCCTTGGGCACCAGCGACAGCAGCGACGGGGTCGGCGCGTCGGTCACGTCAGTCATTGATGGCCTCCTTGAGAACCGTCGCGAGCTGTTCCGCCTTGAAGGGCATGCCGTTGACCTGGTTGTACGACTGGGCGTCCACCAGGTACTTCGCCCGGATCAAGGTGGCCAGCTGCCCGAGGTTCATCTCCGGCACCACTACCTTGTCGTAACGCTTCAGGACCTCCCCGAGATTTCCGGGGAACGGGTTGAGGTGGCGCAGGTGGGCCTGGGCGACGGGGAGACCGGCGGTGCGCAGCCGGCGGACGGCGGCGGTGATGGGGCCGTACGTGGAGCCCCAGCCCAGGACGAGCGTGCGGGCCCCGTCCGGGTCGTCGACCTCCAGGTCCGGGACGGCGATCCCGTCGATCTTCGCCTGGCGGGTGCGGACCATGAAGTCGTGGTTGGCCGGGTCGTAGGAGATGTTGCCCGAGCCGTCCTGCTTCTCGATGCCGCCGATGCGGTGTTCGAGTCCGGGGGTGCCGGGCAGCGCCCAGGGGCGGGCCAGGGTCTCCGGGTCCCGCTTGTAGGGCCAGAACACCTCGGTGCCGTCGGCGAGGGTGTGGTTGGGTCCCGTGGCGAAACGGGTCCGCAGGTCGGGCAGGTCGGCGACCTCCGGGATCCGCCAGGGCTCGGAGCCGTTGGCGAGGTAGCCGTCGGAGAGCAGGAAGACCGGCGTGCGGTAGGTCAGCGCGATCCGCGCCGCGTCCAGGGCGGCGTCGAAACAGTCGGCCGGGGTGCGGGGGGCGACGATCGGCACCGGCGCCTCGCCGTTGCGCCCGTACATCGCCTGGAGCAGGTCGGCCTGCTCCGTCTTGGTCGGCAGACCCGTGGAGGGGCCGCCGCGCTGGATGTCCACGATCAGCAGCGGCAGTTCCAGGGAGACCGCCAGGCCGATGGTCTCGGACTTGAGCGCGACACCGGGGCCGGAGGTGGTGGTCACCGCGAGGGCGCCGCCGAAGGCCGCGCCGAGGGCCGCGCCGATGCCGGCGATCTCGTCCTCCGCCTGGAAGGTCCGCACGCCGAAGTTCTTGTGCTTGCTCAGCTCGTGCAGGATGTCCGAGGCCGGGGTGATCGGGTACGAGCCGAGGTAGAGCGGGAGATCGGCCTGCTGACCTGCGGCGATGAGGCCGTAGGCGAGGGCCAGGTTCCCGGAGATGTTGCGGTAGGTGCCCGTCGGGAACGCGCGGGTGGCGGGGGCGACCTCGTAGGAGACCGCGAAGTCCTCGGTCGTCTCGCCGAAGTTCCAGCCGGCCCGGAACGCCGTCACGTTCGCCTCGGCGATGTCCGGCTTCTTCGCGAACTTCTGCCGCAGGAAGTTCTCCGTGCCCTCGGTCGGCCGGTGGTACATCCACGACAGGAGGCCCAGCGCGAACATGTTCTTGCTCCGCTCGGCCTCCTTCCGCGAGAGACCGAAGTCCTTGAGCGCCTCCACCGTCAGCGTCGTCAGCGGCACCGGGTGGATGTTGTACGCGGAGAGGGAACCGTCCTCCAGCGGGGAGGTCTCGTAACCCACCTTCGCCATCGGCCGCTTCGTGAACTCGTCCGTATTGATGATGATCTCCGCGCCGCGCGGCACATCGGCGATGTTCGCCTTGAGGGCCGCGGGATTCATCGCCACCAGCACGTTCGGCGCGTCGCCGGGCGTCAGGATGTCGTGGTCCGCGAAATGCAGCTGGAACGAAGAGACACCCGGGAGGGTGCCCGCGGGCGCCCTGATCTCGGCCGGGAAGTTCGGCAGCGTCGAGAGGTCGTTGCCGAACGACGCCGTCTCAGAGGTGAAGCGGTCGCCGGTGAGTTGCATGCCGTCACCCGAGTCACCGGCGAAACGGATGATCACACGGTCCAGACGGCGGATCTCCTTGCCGCCCCCACCTGGTCGGGGCAGCGTGCGCTGCTCGCCGACCACGGTCTCTCCGGCCCCGTCGGCCTGCTCGGCTGGGCTACTGACCTGGCTGGTCACTGAACTGGACCTCCTTCGAGGCGGGCGTTCGCTCCCAAGGTCAACCCTACGTCCGTCAGGTCTCTCGTCCCTGGGCCGCCCGTATTCTGGACCGTCGTTTCGAGGACGGTCTGTCCGACAGACGCCGTGCATTACGCGAATATGCCAAACGGTCGACGGTGCTGCCCCGGATACCGGCCGGCGCGTCGATGGAGGCGCGCCGACCCGTGCCGGCTGACCGCGCCGACCCGTCCCGGCTGACAAGGTGTCAGTCGATCAGGACTTCAGATAGGTGAGAACCGCCAGTACGCGCCGGTGATCCCCGTCACTGGGGGACAGGCCGAGCTTCATGAAGATGTTGCCGACGTGCTTCTCGACCGCCCCGTCGCTCACCACGAGCTGCTTGGCCACCGCCGAATTGGTGCGCCCCTCGGCCATCAGCCCCAGCACCTCGCGCTCGCGCGGCGTCAGGCCCGCGAGCACGTCCTGCTTCCGGCTGCGGCCGAGCAACTGGGCGACCACCTCGGGGTCCAGGGCGGTGCCGCCCCGGGCCACGCGCACCACGGCGTCGAGGAACTCCCGCACCTCGGCCACCCGGTCCTTCAACAGGTACCCCACGCCGGTAGTGGAACCGGCCAGGAGTTCGGTGGCGTACTGCTCCTCCACGTACTGCGACAGCACCAGGACACCTATCCCGGGGTGGTCGCGGCGCAGTCGCACGGCGGCCCGGATCCCCTCGTCGGTGTGCGTCGGCGGCATCCGTACGTCGGCGACGACCACGTCGGGCAGCGCACCCTCGGCGTCCAGCTCCGCCACCGTCTTGATCAGGGCCTCCGCGTCCCCGACGCCCGCGACGACGTCATGCCCCCGGTCGGTCAACAGCCGGGTCAGGCCCTCACGGAGCAGCACTGAATCCTCGGCGATGACCACCCGCACCCTGTCTTCCACGACTCAGCAGCTCCCGCGTCCACTCGTACCCGTGACCCCGGTGATCCCGGCTGGGCCAAGCATCCCAGCCCGATGGCCCGGAACAGGGGAGTCCGGGCCAAGTGGGGGTGATCGGGGGCGATCGGGGGCCGATCCGGGCCACCGGTGCTGTGGCCGGCCGGAGGCGTCCGGTCACGGCGCTACGCGCGCCAGGGCACCTCGGCCGTCACGGTGGTGCCGCCGCCGAGGGGGGAGTCGACGACCAGCGTCCCGTCCACCGCGTCGAGCCGTCCGGCGAGTCCCGCGAGCCCCGACCCCGCCCGCGCGTCCGCACCGCCCCGGCCGTCGTCGGACACCTGGAGCAGCAGCCGGTCGCCCGCCCGCCACACCTCCACGCTCGCGGTATGGGCCCCCGCGTGCTTGCTGATGTTCTGCAGCAGCTCGGAGACCGTGAAGTACGCGATCCCCTCGACCGAGGCCGACGGCCGCTCCGGCAGCTCCACCGCCACCGCCACCGGTACCGCACACCGCGCGGCCACCGACGACAGCGCCGCGTCCAGTCCCCGGTCGGTGAGGACGGCCGGATGGATGCCGCGCGCCAGGTCCCGCAGCTCCTGGAGGGCGACCTTCACCTCACCGTGCGCCTCGTCCACCATCCGGGCGGCGCCGTGCGGGTCCTCGGCCAGCTTCTCCTTGGCCAGACCCAGATCCATGGCCAGCGCCACCAGGCGGGCCTGCGCCCCGTCGTGCAGGTCCCGCTCGATGCGGCGCAGGTCGGCGGCGGCCGTGTCGACGACCGCGCCCCGGTCCGACTCCAGCTCGCTGACCCGGCTGTCCAGCCGGGACGGTCCGAGGAGGGACGTCACGAGCACGCGGTCGACGGTGGTCAGCGCGCGGATCACCCAAGGCGTGGTCAGGGTGAGGGCGAGGCCGCAGACGGCGGCGCCGGCGACGGCCGCCGGGGTGTCCAGGGTGAAGGAGTAGCTGTCGTTCTGGAACACGACCAGGCCGCTCCGGTCGGTGAAGGTCGGGAAGATCCAGAACCAGAGCGGGTAGAGCAGCATGGACCAGCCGCACACCCAGAACACCAGTGCCACGGTGAACCCGAACACCGCCCAGGGGAAGTGCAGCACCGGGTACAGGGCGTGCCGCCACGCGCTCCCGCTCTTGAGCACGGCCCCCACGGCGGGGAACATCCCCGGCTTACGAGCCCGGATCGGCGCCGGCTCCCCGACCTTCCCGCCCAGCAACCCCCGCACCCGGGCCCGCTCGACCCGACCGAAACCCCGGCCCATCGCGAGCACCCCGGCCAGCACGGGCACCCCGAGGAAGGTGACCAACAGCCCGGCGCCGAGGCTCAGCCCGGTGACGGTGAGCCCGAAGTACAGCACGCTCAGCGGAAACCCGGTGATCAGGTACCCGAACTCCCGCCACGTCCGCCCCGCCACGGGCGCCCGCACCACTCGCCCGACCCCACTGCCCTCACCCATGTCCCCGCCCTTCGCGTCTTTCCGATACCCCCACCCTGCCGCCGCCCCCACCCCCGAACCATCCGGCACGTGGGCCTCCCGCCCGGGGGGTTAACCCCACCCCCACTTCAGCCTGGCGGGGCCACTCCGTCCTCGCCGGGCAAACCCAGCCTCGCGGCGCCGATCCAGCCCTGCTGGGCAAATCCACCCCCGCCGGGCCCGATCCAGCCTCGCCGACGTTTGAGGCGTGGGGCCCGGGGCGGAGCCCCGTAAGGCCCGGCGCAGCCGGGACCGCTTCGCGCAACGGCGCCGCACCCACGCCCCCGAACCCCCGAAACCGGCGGAGCCCCCCGCTACACCGCGCGGTCGCGCCACGGCAGCTCCGCCGTCACCACCGTCCCCCCACCCTCCGGCGAGTCCACCAGGAAGACCCCGTCCACCGCCCCCACCCGCTCCGCGAGCCCCGCCATCCCAGACCCACCCCCGGCCAGGGGATCCGCTCCGCCCCGCCCGTCGTCCGACACCCGGATCAGCAGCCGCCCCGCACCCCGGCCCCCCGGCCGCCCCGTTCCCGCCCGCCACACCTCGACACTCGCGCCCGTCGCCCGCGCGTGCTTGCTCACGTTCTGCAGCAGCTCCGACACCACGAAGTACGCGATCCCCTCGATCGCCGCCGCCGGCCGCCCCGGCAGGTCCACCGCCACCTTCACCGGCACCACGCACCGCGACGCCAACGACGACAGCGCCGCGTCCAGCCCCCGGTCCGTCAGCACCGCCGGGTGGATCCCCCGTGCGAGGTCCCGCAGCTCCTGGAGGGCGATCTTCACCTCCCCGTGCGCCTCGTCGACCATCGCCGCCGCCGCGTCCGGGTCCTCCAGCACCTTCTCCTTCGCCAGGCCCAGCCCCATGGCCAACGCCACCAGCCGCGCCTGCGCCCCGTCGTGCAGGTCCCGTTCGATCCGCCGCAGGTCCGCCGCCGCCGTGTCGACGACCACGCCCCGGCCGGACTCCAGCTCCGCGATGCGCCGCTCCAGCCCGTCGGACGGCGACAGGAGACCCCGTACCATCGCCCGGTCCACGAGGGCCAGGCCGCGCACCAACCACGGCAACACCGGCCACAGCACGAACAGCCCCACCAGCGCCATACTGAAAGTCAGCACCGCCCACGGCAGTCGGACCAGCGCGTACAGCACGGTCCGCCAGGCCACCGGATCCTTGACGCTCGTCCACAGCCAGGGGAAGAACCCACCGGACCGCCGCGGCCCCGGCAGCGGTGTGGGCTCGTCCACGCGGACCCCCAGCAGTGCCCGCGCCCGCGCGCGCTCCGGCTTCCCGAGCTGCCGCGCGCCCCACAGGCCACCGGCGAGCAACGGCAGTCCGACGGCGGTCACGGACAGCCCAGCCATCGCCGCAACCATGACAACCATGTAAACAAAACCGATCAACGCCACCGGCAGATTGCTCAGCAGGTACGCGATCTCCTTCCACGTCGAGACGTCGAAGGCGCCCCGGACGCGGGGAGGACGGTCGTCATCAAGGGTGTGGCTGCTCGCGGTCATGCGGCACAGCGTGCCAAGTGCGCAGCCCGGATGCCATGGGGTGGCCCGCCCGCAGTGAACGGGGGATAACCCCACCCGCTGTGGCCCAGGCTCTAGACTCCCGTGCGTACCAGATCATCCAGATCGTCGACAGTGGCCGAGGAGCGAGGAAACGGACGTGCCCGACCCAACGGTATCGACCGTAAACGTGCTCGCGGCGGACTACTTCCGAAGCTATTCGGTCGTCGGACTGCTCGCCGTACTCGGCGTGCTCTTCGTCGCCGTGGCCTTCGGCGCCGGCCGCCTGCTGCGGCCCGTGGTCCCGACCCCCGAAAAGCTGCTGACGTACGAATGCGGTGTGGACCCGGTGGGCGAGGGCTGGGCCCACACCCAGGTCCGCTACTACGTGTACGCGTTCCTCTACGTCATCTTCGCCGTCGACTCGATCTTCCTCTTCCCGTGGGCGACGGTCTTCGCCGCCGCCGGTTACGGCGCCACGACGCTCGTGGAGATGTTCGTCTTCCTGGGCTTCCTGGCCGTCGGCCTGCTCTACGCGTACAAGAAGGGCGTCCTCGAATGGACGTGACACCGGACGTGACACCGGGCATGACGCCGGACCTGCCACCGGCCGCGACCACCCCGGAGTTCCTCCCGGAGCCGAAGCGGCTCGGAGTGCTCTCCCGGCTGGCCCCCGAACCCATGAAGGTGGTCCTCAACTGGGGACGCCGGTACAGCCTGTGGGTCTTCAACTTCGGCCTCGCCTGCTGCGCGATCGAGTTCATCGCCGCGTCGATGGCCCGGCACGACTTCATCCGGCTCGGCGTCATCCCGTTCGCGCCCGGCCCCCGCCAGGCCGACCTGATGATCGTCTCCGGGACCGTCACGGACAAGATGGCCCCGGCCGTCAAGCGGCTCTACGAGCAGATGCCGGAGCCGAAGTACGTGATCTCCTTCGGCGCCTGTTCCAACTGCGGGGGACCGTACTGGGACTCGTACGCGGTGACGAAGGGCGTCGACCAGATCATCCCCGTCGACGTCTACGTCCCCGGCTGTCCGCCGCGCCCCGAGGCGCTGCTCCAGGGCATCCTCAAGCTCCAGGAGAAGATCGCCCGGGAGTCGCTCGCCGACCGCTACGCCACCGCCGGCTCGTCGGTCGCGCAGCTCACCAGCGGCCTCGTCGCACCGCCCGCCGCCGAGGGGGCGGCGAAGTGAACCTCTACGACACCCTGCCCGACGGCGCCCCGACGGTGTTCGGGGCCGAGGCCGTGGGCTCGTTCGCGTACGACGTCCTCACGGTCGACGTGCCCGTCGGGTCCTGGATCGCCGCGTTGGAGATCGCCCGCGACAAGCTGGGCTGCACCTACTTCGACTGGCTGAGCGCGGTGGACGAGCCGGGCACCGGCTTCCGGATCTGCGCGCACGTCGTCGCGCTGGAGGGCCACCGCGTACGTCGCCTGCTGCTGCGGACGACGGTTCCGCACGCGGCGCCGTCGCTGCCGTCGGCGGTCGCGGTCTACGCGGGCGCGGAATGGCACGAGCGCGAGACCTTCGAGATGTTCGGGGTGACCTTCACCGACCACCCGCACCTCGTGCCGCTGCTGCTGCCGGAGAACTTCGAGGGACACCCGCTGCGCAAGGACTTCGTCCTGGCGGCGCGCGTGGCCAAGGCGTGGCCGGGCGCGAAGGAGCCGGGCGAGGCCCACGACCCGGACGCGCCGAAGCGGCGGCAGATGCTGCCGCCGGGCGTGCCCGACCCGAACGAGTGGGGCCCGCTCAAGGGCCAGCTGCCCCCGGCCCCGGCCCGCCCGGCCCGCACCCCCCGCGCCGCCGCCGCGCGCGAGGGCGCCCCGGTCCGCCGCACCCGCTCGGTCGCCGAAGGCTCCGCCGGCCAGGCGCCCATGGAGGAGACCCCGCCCCCGCGTCCGGCCCGGCGTACCCGTTCGGTGTCGGAGGGCTCGGCGAGCCAGGCGACCCCGCCGGCAGAGGCCGCTCCGACCGAGGCCGCTCCGGCTCAGCCCGCTCCCGCCGAGCCCGCGACGGAGGCGACGACCCCCGCCGCGAAACCGCCGGCCAGGCGCGACGCCCCGTGGCACGACCCGAAGCCGGCCTTCGACGACCCGGCCCCGACCGCGGAGCCGGCCGCCCGCCCCGACACCACCAGCCCGAACACCCCCGACCCCCACGATGGAGGCGACGCGTGAACGACGTACTCGACGTCGCCCTGCGCCTGGTCCTCGTCTTCGCCGTCTTCCTCGTGCTCCCGCTCGTCGTCGGCCAGACCGAGCACAAGGTCATGGCCCACATGCAGGGCCGCCTCGGCCCCATGTACGCCGGCGGCTTCCACGGCTGGGCGCAGCTCGTCGCGGACGGCGTGAAGTTCGCACAGAAGGAAGACATCGTCCCGGCCAACGCCGACCGGCGGATCTTCCAGCTCGCGCCCGCCGTCGCGCTGCTCCCGTACCTCCTGGTCCTGGTGGTGATCCCGCTCGGCCCCGGCACCGGCGCCGTCGGCCAGGTCATCGACGCCGGTCTCTTCTTCGCGCTCGCCGTCATGGGCGTCGGCGTACTGGGCAGCCTGATGGCCGGCTGGGCGTCCGCGAACAAGTTCTCCCTGCTCGGCGGCCTGCGCACCGCCGCCCAGCTCCTCGCCTACGAACTGCCGATGCTGCTCGCGGCCGCCTCGGTCGCCATGGCCGCCGGGACCGTGTCCCTGCCCGGCATCCTCGAATCGTTCCACTGGTGGTGGCTGCCCTGGCAGATCATCGGCGCCGTCGTCTTCTTCACCGCCGGCCTCGCCGAGCTCCAGCGGCCCCCCTTCGACATGCCCGTCGCCGACTCCGAGATCATCTTCGGCGCGTACACCGAGTACACGGGCCTGCGCTTCGCGCTGTTCCTGCTCGCCGAGTACGCGGGCATCGTCGTCCTCTGCGCCCTGACCACGGTCCTCTTCCTCGGCGGCTGGCACGGCCCGTTCGGCGCCGACGGCCTCGGCTGGGTGTGGACCCTCCTCAAGGTCGCGATCCTCGCCTTCGGTGTGATCTGGCTCCGTGTGAGCTACCCGCGACTGCGCGAGGACCAGTTGCAGAAGCTGGCGTGGACCGTGCTCATCCCCCTCGCGCTCGTCCAGATCGCGCTCACCGGCATCGTGAAGGTGGCGATCCAGTAATGCCCCCCATCCCCGGATCCGGCCTCGCCAAGGGGCTGGCCGTCACCCTGCGCACGATGACGAAGCGCTCGCACACGGCCCAGTACCCCGAGGTGCAGCCCGAACTCCCGCCCCGCTCGCGCGGGGTCATCGGCCTGTTCGAGGAGAACTGCACGGTCTGCATGCTGTGCGCCCGTGAGTGCCCCGACTGGTGCATCTACATCGACTCCCACAAGGAGACGGTGCCGGCCGCGGCCCCCGGCGGCCGCGAGCGCAGCCGCAACGTCCTCGACCGCTTCGCCATCGACTTCTCCCTCTGTATGTACTGCGGCATCTGCATCGAGGTGTGCCCCTTCGACGCCCTGTTCTGGTCGCCGGAGTTCGAGTACGCGGAGACGGACATCCTGGAACTCACCCACGAGCGCGACAAGCTCCGCGAGTGGATGTGGACCGTGCCCGCCCCGCCCGCCCTCGACCCGGCAGCCGAGGAGCCGAAGGAAGTCGCCGCCGCCCGCAAGGCGGTGGAGAAGGCCGAGGCCGCCGCCGCGGCGGCCACCGCGCCGACCAGCACCGAGCCCACCGCCGGGCCGGCCACCGACAGCACGCCGGAGGCAGACGCGTGAGCCCCGCCGCCCACATCCTGGCCACGACCCACGCGCCGGCCACGACGGCGGGACCGGGCTTCCTGTCCCCGACCGGCGTGGAGATCGCCTTCGTCCTGGTCGGCCTCGCCACCCTCGGCGCGGCCGCCATCACCGTCACCACCAAGCAGCTCGTGCACGCCGCCCTGTGGCTGGTCGTCGCGCTCGGCGGGATCGCCGTCGAGTACCTGCTGCTGACCGCCGAGTTCATCGCCTGGGTGCAGGTGCTGATCTACCTCGGTTCCGTGGTCGTCCTCCTCCTCTTCGGGTTGATGCTCACCAAGGCCCCCATCGGGCCCTCACCGGACGCCGACTCCCGCAACCGCCCGGTCGCCCTCGGCGTCGCGACGGTCGCCGCCGCCGCGCTCGTCTGGGTCGTCGTCGATGCCTTCCGTACCACCTGGATCGACCTCGACGGGCCCGTCCAAGGCTCGACGAAGGTCTCCGGCGAGATCCTCTTCCGGCACTGGGTGCTGCCCTTCGAGGCGCTCTCCGTCCTCCTCCTCGCCGCCCTGATCGGTGCCATCGTGCTCTCCCGCAGGACCGACCCGGCCGACCCCGACCGCGACGCCGTCGCCTCCCGCCCCACCGGCCCCCGAGCCACCGGCCCCCGAGCCACCGGCCGCGCCACCGAGAAGGGGCCGCGCTGATGCACCTCGCCTACCCCGCCGTGCTCGCGGCGCTGCTGTTCTGCACGGGCCTGTACGGAGTGCTCGCCCGCCGCAACGCCATCCTCGTCCTGATGTCCGTCGAGCTGATGCTCAACGCCGTCAACCTCAACCTGGTGGCCTTCGACATCTGGCTGCGCGACACCCTGCACGCCGGCCAGGCCCTCACCCTCTTCACGATCGCCATCGCCGCCGCCGAGATCGGCATCGGCCTCTCGATCGTGCTGATGGTGTATCGCAACCGGGGCAGCTCCGACATCGACCGGCTGCGCGACACCGCCGAAGGCCACGAACCGCCCCCGGCCACCCCCGACTCCTCCACCGCCGCGAACCAGCAGAGCGAGGTCACCGCGTGAGCACCACGACCCTCGCGGTCCTCGTCCCCGTCCTCCCCTTCCTGGCCGCGGTCGCCGGACTCCTCTTCGGCCGCCGGGCCCCCGGCTTCGTCCGGCCGCTCGCCGTACTCCCGACGCTGGCCGCCGCCGTCCTCGCCGTCCTCGTCGCCGTCCGCCAAGGCGGCGGCCAGGCCATCGAAACGGCGACCGAGCTGACTCCGACCGGCTCCGTGCCGATCGACCTCTCCCTCGACATCGACGGCTTCGCCGCGCTGGTCGCCGTCCTCGTCGGGGTCGTCGCCACCTGCGTGCAGATCTACTCGACGGCCTACCTCCGCGACGACCCGCGCTACCCCTCCTACGCCGCCCTGGTCTCCCTGTTCACCTCCGCCATGCTGCTCGTCGTCTACTCCGGCGACCTGATGGTGCTGCTGGTCGGCTGGGAGGTCATGGGCATCTGCTCCTACTTCCTGGTCGGCCACTACTGGGAGACCGAGGCGGCCCGCTCCGCCTCCCTCAAGGCCTTCCTCGTCACCAAGCTCGGCGACGTGCCCTTCCTCATCGGCCTGTTCGCGCTCGCCGCCGACGCCGGCTCCTTCCGGATCACCAAGATCCTGGGCGCCGTCGCCTCCGGCGACCTGAACCACCCGACGCTGATCGCCCTGCTCCTGCTGGCCGGCGTGGCGGGCAAGTCCGCGCAGTTCCCGCTACATACCTGGCTCCCCGACGCGATGGCGGGCCCCACCCCGGTCTCCGCACTCATCCACGCGGCCACGATGGTCGCCGCCGGCATCTACTTCGTCGCCCGCCTCCTCCCCGTCTTCGCGGCCTCCCGCGCCGCGCTGATGGTCATGGCCGTCATGGCGGCCCTCACGATGGTCGGCTCGGCCCTGGCCGCCCTGGCGCAGGACGACATCAAACGCGTCCTCGCCTACTCCACCATCGGCCAGCTCGGCTACATGACCGGCGCCCTGGCCGTCGGCGACCGTGCCGCCGCCGTCTTCCACCTCCTCTCCCACGGCGCCTTCAAGGCGCTCCTCTTCCTCGGCGCGGGCGTCATCATCCACGCCGCCGGGACGAACTCCCTGGCCGCCATGTCCCGGATGGACGGCCTGGCCAAGCGCATCCCCGACGCCTTCTGGACCATGACGATCGCGCTCCTCGCGCTCGCCGCGATCCCGCCCTTCGCCGGCTTCTTCTCCAAGGAAGCCGTCCTCGTCGCCGCCGAACACACCGCCGGCGGCCACTCCGAGTTCGCGCCCGCCGCCGCCGGCTGGATCGTGCTCACCGCCGGCGTGCTGACCGCCCTGCTCACCGCCGCCTACGCCACCCGCCTGTGGCTGATGGCCTTCCACGGCCGGGGCGCCGCCGCCCCCGACCACGGCCGGGAACCCCTCGCCATGACCGGCGTGCTGTGGCTGCTGGCGATCCCGTCGATCGGCTTCGGCCTCGCCGCCGGACCGATCGCCGACTGGTTCGACGGCCGCGCACTCACCCCGACCCTGACGACCTCCCTCCTCGGCACCGGCGCCGCGCTCATCGGAGCCCTGCTCACCTACGGCCTGTGGCAGCGCGCCACCGCCAAGGCCGCCGCCGGCGCGGGCCTGGCCGCGACCGGAGTGCCCGCCGCTGCCGCAGCCGCGGAGTCGGCCGCCGAGACCCCCGAGGTCGCCGAGGTCACCCACGACCACCCCACCGTGCCCGCCGGGCCGGCCCCCGACCCCGGCAAGGCCCTCCTCGGCCCCCTGCACCGCCACGCCGCCGACGGCTTCCACCTCGACGCCGTCTACGACCGGCTCTTCGTCCGCCCCGTCCGCGGCGCCGCGAGCCTGGTCCGCTTCCTCGACCGCGAGGTGGTGGACACGTACGTCCGCGGCGCGGGCACCGGCCCCCGGCTGCTCGGCGGTCTCGTACGCCGGGCCCAGACCGGCAACCTGCAGAGCTACCTGAGCGCCCTGCTCGCCGGCGCCGTGGTCCTGGCCATCGCCACCGCCGTCATCGCCAACGTCAACGCCGGATCGTGAGCCGTGAGCCAGCCGTGATTGATATCAGCCCGTCCGTGATGCAGTTCCTTCTGGCGTTCATCGTGGCCGCACCGCTCCTCGGCGCCGTCGCGGCCCTGCTGCCCGCCCCGCCCGGGCTCAAGGGAAAGAGCCCCGAACAGGCCGTGCTGCGCCACGGCGTGACCGTGACCGGCGTGATCCTCGCCGCGGCGATCGCCCTCGCCGTGGGCTTCGACCAGGACACCCCGTCCCGCTTCCAGGCGACGACGGACATCAGTTGGATCCAGGCGCTGAACATCCGGATCCACCTCGGCGTCGACGGCATCTCGCTCCCCCTCCTCCTGATGACCGCGCTGCTGTTCTTCCTCTGCGCGCTCTACAGCTACTTCAAGCTGCCCGACGGCCCCTCCCCGAAGGCGTTCGTCGCACTGCTCCTGGTCCTCGAGTCCGGCACCCTCGCGACCTTCGCCGTCCTCGACCTGCTGCTGTTCTTCCTCGCCTTCGAGATGGTCCTCATCCCGATGTACTTCCTCATCGCCCGCTGGGGCGGTGCTCAGCGGCAGGCCGCCGCCTGGAAGTTCATCCTCTACACCCTCCTCGGGTCCGTGGTCATGCTGCTCGGTCTGCTGCTGATCGGACTGAACAGCGGCACATTCGACATGGTGGCACTCGCCTCTGACAACGGCCGCGGGCTGACCCACACCACCCAACTGCTGGCCGTCCTCGCCATCGGCATCGGCCTCGCCGTGAAGACCCCGATGTGGCCGCTGCACAGCTGGCTCCCGGACGCCCACACGGCCGCGCCCACCGTCGGCTCGGTCCTGCTGGCGGGCGTACTGCTCAAGATGGGCACGTACGGGTTCGTGCGCATCCTGCTCCCCGTCACCCCCGAGGGCATGCAGACCTTCGCCCCCTACCTCGGGGCGTTCGCCGCCATCGGCATCGTCTACGGGTCCCTCGCCTGCCTCGCGCTGACCCGCAAGGGCAACAAAGGCGACCTCAAGCGCCTCATCGCGTACTCCTCCGTCGGCCACATGGGCTTCGTGCTCCTCGGCATCGCGTCCATGACCCCCACCGGCGTCAACGGCGCGCTCTTCGCCAACATCGCCCACGGCCTGATCACCGGCCTGCTCTTCTTCCTGGTCGGTGCGCTCAAGGACCGCCACGGCACCGCCGATCTCGACACCCTCGCCGGAGCCACCGGCGCCGCCCTCTACGGCCGCGCCCCCCGCCTCGGCGCGCTGCTCGCCTTCGCCGCCGTCGCCTCGCTCGGCCTGCCCGGCCTGGCCGGCTTCTGGGGCGAGATGCTGGCCCTGTTCGGCGCGTTCGACCCGGCCGCGGGCCTGTCCCGCCCGGCCTTCCTCACCTACATGGCCGTCGGCGCCTTCGGCACCCTGCTCACCGCCGCATACCTTCTGATCGTCGTACGACGGGTGTGCATGGGCGACCCCAAGCAGGGCCCCGCCGTCGCCCTCGCCGACGTCCAGCGCTACGAGTTCGCCGCCTGGACGCCGCTCGTCGCCCTCACCGTCCTCGCCGGCCTGTGGCCCGCCGTCCTCCTCGGCCTCACCGATCCGGCCGTCCAGAAGCTCCTCGCAGGAGGCAACTCATGACGGTCCTGTCCGTCGCGGCCGCCCCGGCCCCAGGCCCGGCCGCGCCGAGCCTCGTCCAGTCCGTCGACTGGCTTGCGATCACACCCGTCCTGATCCCCGCCGCCGTCGCCCTGGTCGTCCTGGTCGCCGACCTCTTCCTGGCGCCGAAGCACAAGCCGCTCCTCGGCTGGCTCTCCGTGGCCGGACTCGCCGTCGCGACCGCCACCCTGCTGCCGCTGCGCGCCGGCGACCGCGCCACCTTCTGCCTCACCGGCGACGCCGCCGCGTGCAGCTACACCGCCGACCACTTCACGCTCGTCATCCAGTTCCTCGTCCTGGCCGGCGCCCTGGTCACGGCCCTGCTGTCGATCACCGCCGTCCACGAGTCGCGCATGCCCGCCGGCGAATACTGGTTCCTGCTGCTCTCCTCCGCCGCCGGCGCGGCCCTGCTGCCCGCCGCCCGCGACCTCGCCACCCTCATCGTCGCCCTCGAAGTCGCCTCACTGCCCGCCTTCGCGCTCGTCGGCATGCGCCGCGGCGACCGGCTCTCCTCCGAGGCCGCCCTCAAGTTCTTCCTGTCCTCGGTCACCGCCACGGCCGTGTCCCTGCTCGGCGTCAGCTTCGTCTACGCCGCCACCGGCACCCTGCACCTCACCCAGGTCGCCGACCGCCTCGAAGACGTCCCCGCGCAGCTCGACACCCTCGCCATGGCCGGCGTCGCCCTCACCCTCGTCGGCTTCGCCTTCAAGACGGCCGCGGTCCCCTTCCACTTCTGGGTCCCCGACACGTACGTCGGCGCGCCCCTGCCCATCGCCGGCTACCTGTCGGTGGTCGGCAAGGCCGTCGGCTTCACCGGCCTGATCCTCGTCACGGTCGTCGCCTTCCCCGCGTACTCCGCCGTCTGGGGCCCGGCGCTGGCGGTCCTCGCCGCCCTCACCATGACCGTCGGCAACGTCGCCGCCCTCCGCCAGGCCGCCGACCGCCCGAACAGCGCCGTCCGGCTGCTCGCCTGGTCCTCGGTCGGACAGGCCGGCTACCTGCTGGTGCCGATCGCCGCCGCCGCGTACGCGGAGCGCGACCAGATCGGGTCCACCGTCGCCTACGCGCTCATGTACGGAGCCGTGAACCTGGGCGCCTTCGCCGTGGCCGCGGTGGTGGCCCGGACGAAGCCGCTGCACCGGATCGACGACTACCGCGGCCTGTACGCCGAGCGCCCGCTGACCGCCCTCGCGCTGGCCTTCTTCCTGCTCTGCCTGGCCGGCCTGCCACCGGGCATCATCGGCCTCTTCGCCAAGGTCACCGTCTTCCGGTCGGCGGTGGACGCGGGCCTGGGCTGGCTGGCCGTGGTCATGGCGATCAACGTGGTCATCGCCCTGTACTACTACCTGCGGTGGACGGCCCTGCTCTTCCGCCCCGCAGCCACCGAGGCCGTACCGACCGGGACCGCACCGATCTCGGCCGTACCGACCGGGGCCGTGCCCGCCGGCGGAGTCCCCGCCGTGGTCACTGCCCCCTGGCCGGTCACCGTCGCGATCCTGCTCACCGGTGTCACCGCGCTCGTCCTCTCGGGTGCGCCGCAACTGGTGCTGCGCTTCGCGTCGGGCAGCCTCTTCCCGCAGTAGCCGTACGTCGGCGCCTCCGCGGCAGCGGCTACGCCGGTCGGCGCTTCCCCGCGGTAGCCCGGACGGAGCAACGCCCCAGGTCGCCCCCCACCGGCCCCCCGAGGGCGGGGGCGGCCCCCCGAGGGCGGGGGCGGCCCCCCGAGGGCGGGGGCGGGGGCGCGGCCCCGGGAACCTGGCGCGTTCACCTCGCGTTGACCAGGAAGGGAGGGTCCACTGGACCGGAAGACCCTCCGTTCCACACCACCTGGACGGGTTCCCCCTGCCGCACCATTTGGAGGGCGTACCGTGCACCGCCGGCACAACGGGCTGAAGACCGCCGTACTCCTCGGCGGGCTGTCGGCACTCATCATCGTCATCGGAAGCTTCTTCGGGCGCGGCGGTCTGATCATCGCCGTCCTCATCGCCCTCGGGACGAACGCGTACGCGTACTGGAACAGCGACAAGCTGGCTCTACGCGCGATGCGCGCCCGTCCCGTCAGCGAGTTCGAGGCGCCCGCGCTATACCGCATGGTGCGCGAACTCTCGACCTCCGCGCGCCAGCCCATGCCCCGGCTCTACATCTCGCCCACCGAAGCCCCCAACGCCTTCGCCACCGGCCGCAATCCCCGCAACGCCGCCGTGTGCTGCACCGAAGGCATCCTGCGCATCCTCGACGAACGCGAGCTGCGCGGCGTCATCGGCCACGAACTGAGCCATGTCTACAACCGGGACATCCTCATCTCCTCGGTCGCCGGAGCCCTCGCCTCCGTGATCATGTTCCTGGTGAACTTCGCCTGGCTGATCCCGGTCGGCCGCTCCGACGACGACGAGGGGCCGGGCCTCCTCGGCATGCTGCTGATCATGATCCTGGGTCCGCTGGCCGCCTCCGTCATCCAGCTCGCCATCAGCCGCTCGCGCGAATACGAGGCGGACGCCTCCGGTGCCCAGCTGACCGGGGACCCGTTGGCCCTGGCCGGCGCCCTGCGCAAGCTCGACGCGGGCACCAAGCAGCTCCCGCTGCCGCCCGAGCCCCGACTGGAGACGGCGAGCCACATGATGATCGCCAACCCCTTCCGTCCGGGCGAAGGGCTCTCCAAGATGTTCTCGACGCACCCCCCGATGGCCGAGCGCATCGCCCGGCTCGAACAGATGGCAGGCAGGACCCAGTGAAGACCATTCTGAACGTCATATGGCTCGTACTCAGCGGCGTCTGGCTGTTCCTGGGCTACTGCCTCGCCGGGCTGATCCTCTGCGTCACCATCATCGGCATCCCCTTCGGGATCGCCGCCTTCCGCATCGCGCTGTACGCCCTCTGGCCCTTCGGCTACACCACGGTCGAGCGCCGCGACGCGGGCGCCGCGTCCTGCGTCGGCAACGTGCTCTGGCTCGTCCTGGCCGGCTGGTGGCTGGCCATCGGCCACATCGTCACGGGCCTCGCCCTGTGCGTGACGATCATCGGCATCCCGTTCGGCATCGCCAACTTCAAGATGGTGCCGCTCTCCCTGCTGCCGCTGGGTCGCGAGATCGTCCCGACGGACGCCCCCTTCACCTCCCGCTGACGGGTCGGCGCAGGTCAGGGCGATTGTCAGTGGGGTGGTCCACCATGAACACATGAACGAGACCAAGCAGACCAGGCAGTTGCCACAGCAAGCACCCCACCGGCGAACCAACTCCGCGCAGACGTCCGGGAAGTCCTGTGGAAGGCCCGCACGCGCCCTGCCGGAAGCCGGTACGCCCTCCCGCGCCGACCGCATAGGCGGTCGCTCCCGGCCGCGCCCGCCGCCCCTGTGCACCGCACACCTGACCCGTCCTCATATGCCGTGCCGACGCCGCCTCCGCGCGGCGTAGCCGACCGCGCCCGCCCCCAGCACCGCCGCCCCCGCGACCGCCGACGCGACGGGCAGCGCGCAGGCGAGCAGCACACAGCCGGCCAGTCCGACCGCTGCCCCGGCCCGGTCCTTGACACCTGAATCCAGAGTCCACGCGGAGGCGTTCGCGATCGCGTAGTAGACCAGCACTCCGAAGGAGGAGAAACCGATCGCTCCCCGCAGATCGGTGGTCGCGGCGAGCACCGCCACCACGGTGCCCACCGCGAGCTCCGCGTGGTGCGGCACCCGACGCCGGGGATGTACGGCGGCCAGCACCCGCGGCAGATGGCCGTCCCGGGCCATCGCCAGGCTGGTGCGCGACACCCCGAGCACCAGGGCCAACAGCGAGCCCAAGGCGGCCAAGGCCGCACCCACCCGGACCACAGGGGCAAGCCCGGACCACCCCGCGGCGCGCACGGCATCGACCAACGGGGCAGTGGACCGCGCCAGCGCCGCACCGCCCAGCACCGACAGGACCGCCACCGCCACGGCGGCATACACCAGCAGGGCGATGCCCAACGCGATCGGCACGGCGCGCGGGATCGTCCGCTCCGGATCACGCACCTCCTCGCCCAAGGTGGCGATCCGGGCATAGCCGGCGAAGGCGAAGAACAGCAGCCCGGCGCCCTGCAACAGCCCGGCCACGCCTCCCCACTGCCCACCTCCCCACTGGCCGCCTCCCCACGGCCCGTCGGCCGCCGGGCCGGCACCGAGCCGCGCCGGGTCCGCCGCGCCGGAGGCCAGACAGACGGCCACCACCCCGGCCAGCACCACCAGCACCGTCGCCACGATCACCCGGGCGATCCCGGCCGACTTCCGCACACCGCCGTAGCTCGCGGCGGTCAGCGCCACTACCGCCGCCACGGCCACTACATGCCGCTGCCCCGGCCACAGGTACGCCCCCACGGTCAGTGCCATCGCCGCGCACGAGGCCGTCTTGCCGACGACGAAGCCCCAGCCGGCCAGATATCCCCAGAACGGGCCGAGCCGCTCGCGCCCGTACACGTACGTGCCGCCGGAGGAGGGGTACCGGGCGGCGAGCCGCGCGGAGGACCGTGCGTTGCAGTACGCCACGATGCCCGCCAACCCGAGCGCGGTGAGCAGCGCGCCGCCCGCCGGGCCCGCCGCGCGGGCGGCCGGGGCGAGCGCCGCGAAGATCCCGGCACCCACCATCGCGCCCAGCCCGACCACGACGGCGTCGAAGACACCGAGCGTGCGCTTCAACTCCGCGTCGTGCGGCGGCTTCTGCGCCGGTGCGTCACCCATCGGCGAGTCGGTCCCGGGCAGTGCCTCGGGCAGGCCGTCTCTGGGCAAATCCTCCATGGGGGGAGGCTAACCGCCCTACATGACGCCCCGAGGGCGCGGGACCGGCGAGCGCTGCTTCTCCCAGCCGTCGAGGGCGGTCAGACAGGCGTGGTCCAGGTGCCGCAACCCGGTGAGGTCGAGCCGCACCGACTGGCCCGGCGGCAGGCCGTCGAGGGAGTCCAGCATCTTGGGCAGCCGTAGGAAGCTGGCGGTCCCCACCATGCGCACGCACAGTACGTCCCCCTCCGCCTCCCAGACCTCCTCGATGTGCACCTGGGAGGTCTCCCAGGCCGCCTTGGCGACGGCCAGCCCCAGACCGACCAGCACACCTTCGAAAAGGTTGGTGGCCACGATCGCGCCGGCCGTCGCCACCAGGACGACGGCCTCGCCGCGGTGGGTACGCCACAGGGCGGTGACCGCCCGGACGGGGAGCAGCTTCCACCCCGCGTGCAGCAGCACGCCGGCCAGTGCGGCCAGCGGCACCACCTCCAGCGCCCGGGGGAAGGCCACGGCGAACAGCAGGAGCCAGCCGCCGTGCATCACCCTGGCCGCCCGGGTCCGGGCCCCGGCCTCCACGTTCGCGGCGCTGCGTACGATCACCGCCGTCATCGGCAGCGCGCCGAGCAGCCCGCACACCAGGTTGCCGACGCCCTGGGCCACGAGCTCCCGGTCGTAGTCGGTGCGGGGCCCGTCGTGCATCCGGTCCACTGCGGCGGCGCTGAAAAGGGTCTCCGCGGAGGCGATCAGGGCGATCGCCACCACCGTCCCGAACGCCCCCACGGACGCCAGCGCCCCGAGGTCTTCCCAGCGGGGCGGCGACACCGCGCCCAGTACGCCCGTCACCCGTACCCGCTCGACCGGCAGCCGCAGCAGCGCGGCCACGGCGGTGGCGGCCGCCACCCCGACCAGCGCCCCGGGCATGAGCCGCAGGCGGGCCGGCATCCGGCGCCACACCACCAGAACGGCGATGGTCCCGACCCCGAGCGCCACGGCCCCCCAGTCGGCCCGCGCGCCCAACGCGGCGACCCCGGCCAGCTTCCCCAGGGTCCTCGCCGGCGCTTCCACACCGCCCAGGGCGTAGAGCTGCCCGGCGATCAGCACGAGCCCGATCCCGGCCAGCATCCCGTGCACCACGGCAACGGAGATCGCCCGGAACCACCGCCCGAGCCGGAGCATCCCCATACCCAGCTGCGCCACCCCGGCAGCGGCCACCAGTACGCCGAGTGCGGCGAGGCCGTACGTCCGCACCGCCTCGTAGACGAGCACGGTCAGTCCCGCCGCCGGCCCGCTGACCTGAAGCGAGCTCCCACGGAAGCAGCCGGTCAGCAGGCCGCCGACGATCCCGGTCACTATGCCCAGCTCGGCGGGCACGCCGGAGGCGACGGCCACCCCCACGCAGAGCGGCAGCGCGACGAGCGCGACGACGACGGACGCCCCGAAGTCTTCGCGAAAGGTGTCGGCCCCAGGCATGTGAGAACCTCCTGTCACACGGTGACGGATGGCACTCAGCGTGACGGGCGCGCAGCCCGGTGCCTAGTGACCACTGGGAGCCCTGGCGGAGCACGCGCCGCTCACGCCCGGCGCACCCCACCCACGCCCCACGCCCCGCCCGGAACCCCCGGTGACGGGCGGTGGCCCGGGCTGTCTCGCCCACGGGTACAGAAGCCCGCACTCACGTCCGGCACGGCGAGGGCGCGACGCGGGCAGCCGTCGAGGCGGTCCTCGGCGCCGTGCCCCCATCGCGCCCTGCCGTGCTCACCCTGCCGCGTTCGCCCAGGGCGGAGCCGCTGATCAGCGGTAGTTCACGAACTGGATCGCGAAGTCCAGGTCCTTGCCCTTGAGGAGCGCCTGGATGGCCTGGAGGTCGTCGCGGCTCTTGGAGCTGACACGCAGCTCCTCACCCTGGACCTGCGCCTTGACGCCCTTGGGACCCTCGTCCCGGATGATCTTGGCGACCTTCTTGGCGTTCTCCTGGGAGATGCCTTCCTCGATCGTCGCGAAGATCTTGTACTCCTTGCCGGACAGCTGCGGCTCGCCGGCGTCCAGCGCCTTTAGCGAGATGCCGCGCTTGACCAGCTTGGTCTCGAAAACGTCGAGGATGGCCTTCACACGCTCCTCGGAGTTCGCCTCCATGAGGATCTTCTCGCCGGACCAGGCGATCGACGCGCCCGTGCCCTTGAAGTCGTAGCGCTGCGAAAGTTCCTTGGCGGCCTGGTTGAGGGCGTTGTCGACCTCCTGCCGCTCGACCTTCGAGACGATGTCGAAACTGGAGTCGGCCATGTGCTGTGGCTCCTTGAAGTCGGCTGGCTGTGCCCCGTGGGGCCACGGTCCGGACATCCCCGGACCGCTCCGCAAGCCTAGCCATCACGCCCCCGTGCGGTGCTGATCAATCCGGTGGCGGAGCACCCCCGGGCATCGGGTATTGTTTACGTCGTTGCCACGGAGCGCCGCCGCAAGGCGGAAAAACGGCAACATCCCATGGCGGTGTGCCCGAGTGGCCAAAGGGAGCAGACTGTAAATCTGCCGGCTCAGCCTACCCAGGTTCGAACCCTGGCGCCGCCACGCGAGTGGAACCCCCGTTCTCTGCGGAAACGCAGCGAACGGGGGTTCTTTCGTTACCCCCGGCCCGGGCACTGCTCTCGACCCTGGCGCTCTGCTCCCGGCCCCGGCCCCGGCCCTGCTCTCGGTCCGGCGACAAGTCCCGCCGGCACGCCGGGGAAAACCGGTGGGCAGGCCGCCCGGGTCTTGGCACCATGGCCGCCATGAACAACGCCCGAAAGGCCCATGCCGCGTAGGACACCCGCGCAGGTCAGAGCAGACCTGCCCCGGAGGGGAACAGCGGCGAGCCGGCGCCAGGTCGTACCCGGCCTGTCCGCCAGAGCCGTGGCGGACATCTCCCGGACAGAGCGCAAACCGTACTGGCCCGGCCCGACGTTCGAGGCATGGCGGCGCTGGCGAGCGCTCGCCTACAAACCCGGGCCGTGGGTGATGCACGCCGTACTCGACGATGGCACGTGCGAGTGCTGTGACCCGTTCCGCGGTGTGGAAGTCCGCTCGGTGCTCGAAGCCATGTGCCGTGTCCTGCCGCGCCGATCGGCCCGGGAGCTGCGCGCCGTACTCACCCCGCTCGACGAGCGGTTCCTCGCCCGCACGCTCAACGACCCGTTCGCCTCGCCCCAGGACCCGTGGTGGCTTCGCCGCTTGGAGCGGCCCTGAGACGCCGGGGGCGGAGTGGGCGGAGTGGGGCGAGCCGGCCGCCCTCCGCCCCGCCTCCGCGCCAGAGTCGCGGTGACCCCATCGGGCGCCCCGGCGCAACGATCAACGCGTCCCGTCGTTCACGGGGCGTGAATTGGACATCGCATACACGTGGCAAGGTCGGCGGCGGGGTGCTCATCGCCCTGCTCGGCGCCGGCATCCCGGCCCTGGTCGGAGCAGCCCTGCACCCCCATGTCGGGCAGCCGTACCAGGAGACCCGGCTCTACTTCGGCACCGCGCGGCCCGTCGGCCAGGAGCCGGTCGACGCGGCGGAGTTCGACCGCTTCATCGACCGCGAGATCACCCCGGCGTTCCCCGAGGGGCTCACCGTCCAGGACGCGCACGGCCAGTGGCGCGGCAAAGACGGCGCGATCGTCCACGAGGCGTCGTACGAAGTGGTGCTGCTCTACCCGAAGAAGGAGGCCGACGACCGCAGCGCGCGCATCGAGCGGATCCGGCAGGCGTACGAGCGGCAGTACGAACAGGACTCAGTCGGCCGCTCCGACGACGAGGTCACGGCCGAGTTCTAACCCCCGCCGCCGACCCCCGCTTCCGCCCCCGCGCCGCCCGGGCGCCCGGTTTCCGCCCCGGTCAGTTGCCCGCCACGTCCTTGACGGCCACCGACACCGGGGCGGACCCGGAGACGAGTTCCAGCGTCAGGCCGGCCGTCGCCGGGGTCTCCACCAGCTCCGCCAGCACCGCCGCCACGTCCTCGCGCGGGATCGACCCGCGCCCCGTGTGCGCCTCCATGCGGACCAGCCCCGTGCCCTCGGCGTCGGTCAGCGCGCCCGGGCGCAGTACCGTCCACTCCAGGCCGAGGCGCGTGCGGAGGTGGTCGTCGGCCTCGCCCTTGGCGCGCAGGTAGTAGTCGAACACCTCCTCGCCCTCGTGGCGGGCGTCCGCGCCCATCGAGGAGACCATCAGGAAGCGCCGGACGCGCGCGCGTTCGGCCGCGTCCGCGAAGAGCACCGCCGCCGCGCGGTCCACCGTGTCCTTGCGCGCGATACCGCTGCCCGGACCGGCGCCGGCCGCGAACACCGCCGCGTCCGCGCCCTGGAGGATTCCCGCCACGTGCTCCACCGTGGCGGTCTCCAGATCGCACAGCACCGGTTCGGCGCCCGCCTCCCGCAGGTCGTCGCCCTGCTCCGGGTCACGGATGATGCCCGCGACCTCGTACCCGCGCGCGGAGAGCAGCCGCTCCAGCCGCAGCGCGATCCGACCGTGTCCACCAGCGATGACGATGCGCATGCCCCGACCGTACGACGAGCCGGGCCCGACCGCCCGCGAACGGCCGGCGCCGGCCCGACACCGGTCAGGGTCCCGGCTCCGTACGTCCCTGCCGGGGCAGGTCCAGGGCGACCGCGACCGCCGAGTCGCAGTACTCCCGTACGGCACTCGTACGGGCTACCACCCGCCCCCGGTGGATCACGATGCGGCTGTACGCGAGAGACAGCACGCCCGCGATGCGGTCACCGCGTACGGCGAGCAGCTCCGCCGGGAACCCCGCCTCCACCCGCACCTCCGGCAGGCCCATCACCTCGCGGGCGGTGGCGCTGACCGCCTCGTACGCCTCCGCCGGTCGCAGGCCGCCCTGGGAGGCCAGCAGGTACGCGGCTTCGAGCGGGTCGCCGCGGCCGACCGGGTTGGCCGCGTCCCGCAGCGCCCCGCTCCCCGCCGCGACCCGGACCCCGGCGCTGCGCAGCAGGCGTACGGGCGCGGTGCGCAGGCCCCGGCGTTCCAGCGCGGCGCAGTCGCCCTGCGGGAGGCAGGTGACCCCCACCCCGGCCGCGGCCAGCTCGTCGGCGGCGCGGCTCGCCACGTCGAGCGGGAGGCGCGACAGGCCGCCACAGGGGCCGATGGTCACGCCGGGACGCAGGCCGCCGGCCATGGCGGCGAGGCGGGTGAGACGGGCGGGGTCGTCACCGTCCGTGTGCAGGTCCACGGGGCAGCCCTGCTCACCGGCCAGCTCCAGGACGGTGTCGAGGTAGCCGGCCGGGTCGGGGTCCAGGTCCGGGCAGCCGCCGATCACCGAGGCGCCCATCTTGACGGCGTCGCGCAGCATGGCACGGCCGTCCGCCCCGGCGGCACCGGTGAGCAGCCGGGGGACGGCGACCGCGGTCAGGTCGGCGAGGCCGCGAAGGGAGCGGCGGGCCTGGAGCACGGCCTCCAGGGGGCCGAGCCCGTGGGCCTCGCCGATGCGCACGTGCGAGCGCAGGGCGGTCGCGCCGTGGCCGAGCTGGAGCAGCGCGGACTCGGTGGCCCGGCGTTGGACCTCGTCGGCGGTGTACGACACGGGGCCCTCGCCGTCCGCCGTCATGGCGGTGTCGCCGTGGGCGTGCGGTTCGGCGGGGGCGGGAAGCAGCAGGTAGCCGCTCAGGTCGACGCGGGAGGGGGCGGGCACGGGCAGGCTGCCGGGGGCGCCCACCGCCTGGATACGGCCGCCGCGCAGCCGGATGTCGACGGTCCGGCCGTCGGTGAGGCGCGCGCCGACGAGGAGCAGCGTGGTGACCTCGGCCCCGGCGGACCCTCCGGCGGAGCCCCGCGCGGATCCGTACCCACCGCCGTCACCCCGGCCGCCGCGCGGAGGAGGGGAGGGCTGCTGCGGCTGGCTGTCGGACATCGCGCTCCTGCGGTGGCTCGGGCGGTTCCTGGGCCACGGCCCGCGGCCTGCGGCCCAAGATCACGCAGCGTGGTCAGAGCCTAGGGTGCGGGGATGGCCGGTTGGCGGAGGAGCGAAATAGTCGTACCGGTGTGGTGCCACGGGGTGCGCGCCGCGGTGCGGTGTCCCGTGGCGTCGCATGCGCTGCGTGACGGCGGCGCGGGCCGGCGCGTGACGTCGGACACAAATCTCCGCGGATACGGGGGAAAACGGGTCGGGCGTGACGTGGGAGCCGGACGGGAATCGAGGCCGGAGCGCCCCCGAGCCCTGTCGCCCCAAAGGATTTGGGCGATCGGCGGGCAACCGTGTAATGTCTTCATCGCTCGCCCCAATAGCTCAGTCGGTAGAGCGTCTCCATGGTAAGGAGAAGGTCTGCGGTTCGATTCCGCATTGGGGCTCTGGTGAGAGAGGTTCCCCACCCTCGGGTGGGGAGTCGATCACATCAAAGCGGCGTAGCTCAGTCGGTAGAGCAAGCGGCTCATAATCGCTGTGTCACCGGTTCAAGTCCGGTCGCCGCTACACACAGTAGCCGATTGCGGGGTCGGTCTCCCGGTCGGCTACTCTTGTATGCGTTCATCCGTCCCAATTGTCCGTCAAGGAGCACTCACGTGGCTGCCACCGACGTCCGCCCGAAGATCACGCTGGCCTGCGTGGAGTGCAAGGAGCGGAACTACATCACCAAGAAGAACCGGCGTAACAACCCGGACCGTCTTGAGATGAAGAAGCACTGCCCGCGTTGCAACTCGCACACCGCGCACCGCGAGACCCGCTAAGCCTTAGCGAGTCTCGAATACAGGCACCGTCATGAGGTCGTCCCCTTCACCGGGGGCGGCCTCGTGTCGTTTCCGCACCGCACCGCACCGCACCGCTCCGGCCGCGGCCCGGCCCGAGCCGGCGGGAGTGGGGCGGGCGATGCCGGTGTCCGACGATCGACGGTCGACCGTCGGACGACTTTCGTGTCCCTCAACAGGAGGTAGTGAGCCATGGCCCTCGACCAGACCTTCGTGGGGCGGAGCTACCCGCCCACCGATCCGTACGAGGTCGGCCGGGAGAAGATCCGCGAATTCGCGGTCGCGGTGGGTGACGCCAATCCCGTCTACACCGACCCGGATGCCGCCAAGGCGTTCGGTTACCCGGACGTGATCGCGCCGCCGACGTTCGTGTTCTCCATCACGTTCAAGGCCGCGGGCCAGGTCGTCGAGGATCCGCAGTTGGGGCTGGACTACAGCCGCGTCGTGCACGGCGACCAGAAGTTCGCGTACTCCCGCCCGGTGCGCGCCGGGGACCGGCTGTCGGTGACGTCGACGATCGAGGCCGTGAAGTCGCTGGCGGGCAACGACATCATCGACATCCGGGGTGAAGTGCACGACGAATCCGGCGAGCACGTGGTGACGGCGTGGACCAAGCTCGTGTCCCGCGCCCCTGAGGAGGCATGAGATGACCGCGCAGATCCAGTACGCCGACGTCGAGGTCGGCACCGAGCTGCCGGCGGCGTCCTTCCCCGTGACGCGCGCCACGCTCGTCCGGTACGCCGGGGCTTCGGGTGACTTCAACCCCATCCACTGGAACGAGAAGTTCGCCAAGGAGGTCGGGCTGCCGGACGTGATCGCGCACGGCATGTTCACCATGGCCGAGGCGATCCGTGTGGTCACCGACTGGGTGGGCGACCCGGGCGCGGTCGTGGAGTACGGGGTCAGGTTCACGAAGCCGGTGGTCGTCCCGAACGACGACGCCGGCGCGGTGATCGAGGTCACCGGCAAGGTCGCGGCGAAGCTGGACGACAACCGCGTCCGGGTCGACCTGACGGCCACGAGCGCGGGCCAGAAGGTCCTGGGCATGTCCCGGGCTGTGGTGCGGCTGGCGTAGGGGGCGGAAAGGGGCGGGGCGGGGTCGGCCTGGCGGGGCCCCTTTCGAGCCGCGCCTCAAACTCCCCCAGCTACCGCTGGGAGGTGCCCCCACGAGGCTGAAACGACCCAGGCGGCCAAGGGGCTGAACCGGGGCTTCGGTCGGGCAGCGCTGAGACCGGCTCTCCCCGGGCACACCTCCGACCGTTCCAGCCCCCAGCACCACCCCGACACCGCCCCACCACAACCCCGCCCCCGTGACGGGCCCCACGAGGCCGACCCCGCCCCGCCCGACCCGCTTTCCGGCCCCCTTGCCAAGTTAGTGATTGCATACTAACTTTCTCTCATGGCAAGGATGAGTGCAGAAGAACGACGCGAGAGCGTCATCCGCGCGGCGATGCAGGAGTTCGCCCGCGGCGGCTACTACGGGACCTCCACCGAGGTGATCGCCAAGCGCGTGGGTGTCTCGCAGCCGTACCTCTTCCGGCTCTTCCCCAACAAGCAGGCGATCTTCGTCGCCGCCGTCGCCCGGTGTACCGAGGACATTCGGATCGTTTTCGAAGAGGCCGCCGAGGGGCGGACGAGCGAGGAGGCCCTCCATTCCATGGGGGACGCCTACCTGCGGCTCATCGCCGAGCACCCCGACAAGCTGCAGATGCAGCTCCAGGCCAGCCTCACCATCGCCGCCGCCGAGGCCGCCGGGGAGCCGGAGTTCGGGGAGATGGTGCGGGCCGGCTGGATGCGGCTGTGGGACACCGTCCACCTCGCGCTCGGGGCCGACGTCGGACAGACCACCGACTTCATGGCCCACGGGATGCTCATCAACACCCTCACCGCCCTCGGCTTCCCGCCCGGTCACCGCGTCTGGGAGGGGTGCTACCTCACCGGCAAGGAGCCGGGCGGTACAGCCCAGGCGGAGGCGGAGGCGTAGACCCCGGACCGGCGCCTCCCGCACCTCGGCGCCTCCCGCACCTCGGCGCCTCCCGCACCTCGGCGCCTCCGGCACCTCCGCACCTTCCGGTGCACCTACCCGCCGCCCTTTCGTTTGTCCCGTCAAGTTAGTCAGCAATAACTAACATCGTCTCTCAGGGGGACCCGTGAACGAGCAGATAGCCGCACCACCCGCCCTCAGCCGCTCCGCCGTCTGGGCCTTGGTCATCACCGGCGCCGCCAGCTTCATGGCCGCCCTCGACAACCTCGTCGTCACCACCGCCCTCCCCGCCATCCGCGCGGACCTCGGCGGCAAGCTCGAAGACCTGGAGTGGACGGTGAACGCCTACACGCTCACCTTCGCCGTCCTCCTCATGTTCGGCTCCGCCCTCGGCGACCGCTTCGGCCGGCGACGCCTCTTCATCGGCGGGCTCTCGCTCTTCACCGTCGCCTCCGCCGCGGCCGCCCTCTCGCCCGGCATCGACCAGCTCATCGCCGCCCGGGCCGTCCAGGGTGTCGGCGCCGCCGTCATGATGCCGCTCACGCTCACCCTGCTCACGGCCGCCGTCCCGGCCGCCCGCCGGGGCATGGCCCTCGGCGTCTACGGAGCCGTGACCGGCCTCGCCGTCGCCAGCGGGCCCCTCATCGGCGGCAGCCTCACCGAGCACGTCTCCTGGCAGTGGATCTTCTGGATCAACGTCCCGATCGGCGTGGCCCTGGTCCCGCTCGCCCGCCTCCGCCTCGCCGAGTCCACCGCCCCCGGCGCCCGCCTCGACGTCCCCGGCACCCTCCTCATCAGCGGTGGTCTCTTCGGGATCGTCTACGCCCTGGTCAACGCCAACGCCAAGGGATGGACCAGCGCGCCCGTCCTGACCGGCCTGATCGTCGGTGTCGCGCTCGTCGGCGGCTTCATCCGCCACGGCTCCGGCAACCCGCACGCCATGCTCCCGATGCGCCTCTTCCGCGACCGCGGCTTCCTCGGGATCAACTTCGCGGGCCTCCTGATGTTCCTCGGCATGTTCGGGTCGATCTTCCTGCTCAGCCAGTTCCTCCAGGGCGTCGCCGGCTACTCGCCCACCGAGGCGGGGCTGCGCATGCTGCCCTGGACCGGAATGCCGATGATCGTCGCGCCGATCGCCGGAATCCTCTCCGACCGGATCGGCAGCCGTCCCGTCGTCACCGCCGGTCTCGCCTTCCAGGCCATCGGCCTCGGCTGGTTCGCGGTGATCCTGAGCGCGGACGTCTCCTACGCCGCCCAACTGCCCGCCCTGATCCTCAGCGGTATCGGCATGGCGCTGTACTTCGCCCCCGCCTCCAACGCGCTCATGTCCACCGTCGGCCCCGCCGACCAGGGCAAGGCGTCCGGCACCAACAACGCGCTGCGCGAGGTCGGCGGCGCCCTCGGGGTCGCGGTCCTGGCCTCGGTGTTCTCCGCCCAGGGCGGTTACGAGACCCCGCAGGCCTTCACCGACGGCACCGTCCCCGCGCTGTGGATCGGCGCCGGGGCCGTGGCCCTCGCCGCCGGGCTCGCCCTGCTGCTGCCCCGCAAGGCGAAGACCCCGCCGGTCGCCGCCGCGCCGACCGAGCCCGCCGCGGACGCGGCGCCGGCCTCCGCCGCGGGCGCGCCGAAGGTGCCCGCCGCGAGCTGAGCCCGAGCCCCACGTGCGGCGGCCGGGGGGCCCGGCGCCGCCCGGCCCCCCCCCCGGGCGTCGTCACGGCCGCCGCGCCCCCCCGCGAGTCACGGTGCGGGG
>NZ_JBHVYA010000007.1:151872-340804 GCF_042881255.1 Streptomyces sp. NPDC058279
CCGGCGGCCCCCCGCCCGCGCCCCGCCGCGCGCGCCGGCGGCCCCGGCCCCCCCCCCCCCCCCACGGCCGCCCACCGGCCCGTCGAAACGGCCGCCGCGCCCGCCATCGAGTCACGGTCCGTGCCCCGCGAGGATGCGAGGGGTGCGGACCGTACTCTTGTCCCCGTGCAGGAACTCCACGACGCCCCCCTCGCCCCGCTGACCACCTTCCGGCTCGGCGGCCCCGCCGCCCGGCTGGTCACCGCGACCACCGACGCCGAGGTCATCGACGCCGTCCGCGCAGCGGACGCCACCGGTACCCCGCTGCTCGTCATCGGCGGCGGCAGCAACCTCGTCATCGGCGACCGGGGCTTCGACGGCACCGCCCTGCGCATCGCCACCACCGGCTTCCACCTCGACGGGACCCGCCTGGAGCTCGCCGCGGGCGAGAACTGGAGCGACGCGGTCGCCCGCACCGTCGACGCCGGCCTCGCCGGGATCGAGTGCCTCGCCGGCATCCCCGGCTCCGCCGGTGCCACGCCGATCCAGAACGTCGGGGCGTACGGCCAGGAGGTCTGCGACACCATCACGGAGGTCGTCGCATACGACCGCAGCAGCGGCGAAACGGTCACCCTCAGCGCCGCCGAGTGCGACTTCCGGTACCGCAACAGCACCTTCAAGGACCAGCCCGACCGCTACGTCGTCCTGCGCGTCCGCTTCGCCCTCGAAGACGCCGGCGGGCTCTCCGCCCCCATCAAGTACCCCGAGACCGCCCGCGCCCTCGGCGTCGAGGCCGGGGACCGCGTCCCGGCCGCCGTCGCCCGCGAGACCGTACTGCGCCTGCGCGCCGGCAAGGGCATGGTCCTCGACCCGGCCGACCACGACACCTGGTCCGCGGGCTCCTTCTTCCACAACCCGATCCTGACCGACGAGGCGTACGCCGCCTTCCTCGCCCGCGTCCAGGACCGCCTCGGCGCCGAGACCACCCCGCCCGCGTACCCCGCCGGCGACGGCCGTACGAAGACCAGCGCCGCCTGGCTGATCGACAAGGCCGGCTTCACCAAGGGCTACGGCACCGGCCCCGCGCGCATCTCCACCAAGCACACCCTCGCCCTCACCAACCGCGGCGAGGCCACCACCGAGGACCTCCTCGCCCTGGCCCGCGAGGTCGTCGCGGGCGTCCACGAGGCGTTCGGCGTCACCCTGGTCAACGAACCGGTGACGGTCGGCGTCAGCATCTGAGGAGCACCGGCCGCCATGCGATGTCCCCTGCACGGGGCCGGTACGGACCCCACCCGGCTGGTGGGCCGCGCGATCAAGGCCGTCGTCGCGTCCTGGCACGTCTACGAGGGAGAACGCTCCGAGGCGCCGCTCGACGTCTGGCTCCTCGACAGCGAGGGCGAGTCCACCCGCATCACCACCGGCTCCGACCAGTGCCTCATCGTCGAGTCCGAGATCCCGCACCAGCCGTACGACATGGGCGAGTGGGGCCGGATCGAGGTCGGTGAGGACCTCGGCGACCACCCCTTCCTGCGCCACCTCGGCGAAACCGTGGCCACCGTCGCCGAGTACGCCGCCCCCGAGACGGGCCGCACCCACCTGGAGATCGGCTTCGCCGACGGCGACCGGGTGCGCGCCGACTGCTACGAAGGGGACCTGCGGCTCACCCGGTGAGCCAGTGGTCGATCCCGTCCAGCAGCTCCGCCTGTACCTCCTTGGGCGCCGCGGAGCCGCGGACCGACTGCCGGGCCAGCTCGGCCAGTTCCTCGTCCGTGAAGGCGTGGTGGCGGCGCGCGATCTCGTACTGGGCCGCCAGGCGGGACCCGAACAACAGCGGGTCGTCCGCGCCCAGCGCCATCGGCACCCCCGCCTCGAAGAGCGTGCGCAGCGGCACGTCCTCGGGCCGTTCGTACACCCCGAGGGCCACGTTGGAGGCGGGGCACACCTCACAGGTGATCTGCCGGTCCGAGAGCCGCTTGAGCAGTCGGGGGTCCTCGGCGGCCCGGACGCCGTGCCCGACGCGGACGGCGTGCAGGTCGTCGAGGCAGTCCCGCACGGAGGCCGGGCCCGTCAGCTCACCGCCGTGCGGGGCGGCCAGCAGGCCGCCCTCGCGGGCGATGGCGAAGGCCCGGTCGAAGTCCCGGGCCATGCCGCGGCGCTCGTCGTTGGACAGCCCGAACCCGACGACGCCGCGATCGGCGTAGCGGACGGCGAGGCGGGCCAGGGTGCGGGCGTCGAGGGGGTGCTTCATGCGGTTGGCGGCGATGATGACGCGCATCCCCAGGCCGGTGTCGCGGGAGGCGGCGTCGACGGCGTCGAGGATGATCTCGACGGCGGGGATCATGCCGCCCAGCAGGGGGGCGTAGGAGGTGGGGTCCACCTGGATCTCCAGCCAGCCGGAGCCGTCCCGGACGTCCTCCTCGGCGGCCTCGCGGACCAGGCGGCGGATGTCGTCGGGCTCGCGGAGGCAGGAGCGGGCGGCGTCGTAGAGCCGCTGGAAGCGGAACCAACCGCGCTCGTCGGTGGCGCGCAGCTTGGGCGGCTCGCCGGCGGTCAGGGCGTCGGGCAGGCGCACGCCGTACTTGTCGGCGAGCTCCAGCAGGGTGGACGGCCGCATCGAACCCGTGAAGTGCAGGTGCAGGTGGGCTTTCGGCAGAAGCGTGAGATCGCGTACGTGCTCCATCCGGTGATCCTGCCGTACCGCTGCGCTCGGCGGGAGGGGGTTTTGCCGATCGGGGGCTTGCTCGAACGCGCGGGCGGGCCGGTTTCCGCCGCCCGGGCCCTACCCGGGCTCCGCCCGGACCCGCGCCTCAATCGCCGGCGGGGCTTGATTCGGGGCGGTGCCGCCGGGAATGGCTGAGCGGTGGCGCCCGGGTGGGGCGTCACCGCTCAGGGTGGATCAGGGGGACCGCCGGAGGCTTACGCCTTGGCTTCCGCCAGGAGGTTCTGGATGCGGGTCACGCCCTCCACCAGGTCCTCGTCGCCCAGGGCGTACGAGAGGCGCAGGTAGCCCGGGGTGCCGAAGGCCTCGCCCGGGACGACCGCGACCTCGGCCTCGTCCAGGATCAGGGCCGCCAGCTCGACCGAGGACTGCGGGCGCTTGCCGCGGATCTCCTTGCCGAGGAGCTCCTTCACCGACGGGTACGCGTAGAACGCGCCCTCGGGGGTCGGGCAGAAGACGCCGTCGATCTCGTTCAGCATCTTGACCATGGTCTGGCGGCGGCGGTCGAACGCCTTCCGCATCTCCGCGACCGCGTCGAGGTTGCCCGAGACGGCGGCCAGCGCGGCGACCTGCGCCACGTTGGACACGTTGGAGGTGGCGTGCGACTGCAGGTTGGTCGCGGCCTTGATGACGTCCTTCGGCGCGATGACCCAGCCCACCCGCCAGCCGGTCATCGCGTACGTCTTGGCGACGCCGTTCACGATGATGCACTTGTCGCGCAGGGCCGGGACCAGCACCGGGAGCGAGGTGAACTTCGCGTCGCCGTAGATCAGGTGCTCGTAGATCTCGTCGGTGAGCACCCACAAGCCGTGCTCCGCCGCCCACTCGCCGATGGCGCGGGCGTCGTCCTCGCCGTAGACGGCACCGGTCGGGTTCGAGGGGGAGACGAACAGGACGACCTTGGTGCGGTCGGTGCGCGCGGCCTCCAACTGCTCGACGGAGACCCGGTAGCCGGTGGTCTCGTCGGCGACGACCTCCACCGGGACACCGCCCGCGAGCCGGATCGACTCCGGGTACGTGGTCCAGTACGGGGCCGGGACGATGACCTCGTCGCCCGGGTCGAGGATCGCGGCGAACGCCTCGTAGATGGCCTGCTTGCCGCCGTTGGTCACCAGGACCTGGGAGGCGTCGACCTCGTAGCCGGAGTCGCGCAGCGTCTTCGCGGCGATCGCGTTCTTGAGCTCGGGCAGCCCGCCGGCCGGCGTGTAGCGGTGGTACTTGGGGTTGCGGCAGGCCTCGACCGCCGCCTCGACGATGTAGTCCGGGGTCGGGAAGTCGGGCTCGCCCGCGCCGAAGCCGATCACCGGGCGCCCGGCGGCCTTGAGGGCCTTGGCCTTGGCGTCGACGGCGAGGGTGGCGGACTCGGAGATGGCGCCGATACGGGCGGACACCCGGCGCTCGGAGGAAGGCGTTGCAGAGGTCATGTGGCAATCGTCCCAGACCGCAAACGACGGCCGCACACCGTTTCACTGAGCGGACGCGGAAGATCCGGATGTGCCCCCGGTGGCTTCTGTTCGACGTCAGGGCCCGGACCACGTACACTCACCTGTCGTTGGTCCTCGCCGACCGCCCCAGAGCGTGAGCACTCCGTGCACTCGTCCGGATGCGGTAGGTTGGGAACGCAAAGGGTCGTAGCTCAATTGGTAGAGCACTGGTCTCCAAAACCAGCGGTTGGGGGTTCGAGTCCCTCCGGCCCTGCTCCACACTCCTTCTCGGACGTGTGCGCAGGTACGTACTTCGATGCAACGCCGTGCGGCGCAACCGGGCGCGGCTACGGCCACGACCCGGATTCAGGTGAGAGACGTGACGGACGCCCTGGGCTCCATCGACATGCCTGACGCCGAGGACGACACCCGCGAGAAGAAGTCCCGCAAGGGCGGCAAGCGCGGCAAGAAGGGTCCTCTGGGCCGGCTCGCGCTGTTCTACCGCCAGATCGTCGCGGAGCTCCGCAAGGTTGTCTGGCCGACTCGCAACCAGCTCACGACGTACACCACTGTGGTGATTGTCTTCGTCGTCATCATGATCGGTCTGGTGACCGTGATTGACTATGGGTTCCAGCAGGCCATCAAGTTCGTCTTCGGCTGATCCCCGCGGAGGGCGGCGCCTTGATGGGTGCCGCCCGTTTTCGCATGTTCGACCACCTTTTGTATCCAGGAAGAAGCAGCCACCGTGTCTGACCCGAACCTGAACGCGAGCCACGACTCCGTCGAGTCCGTCGAGGACGAGCTCGACATCGTCGAGGCGGCGGACGCGGACCTCGATGAGGCCGAGGCCGCCGACGCCGAAGCGGGTGCCGCTGCCGAGGAAGCCGCGCTGCACGTCGAGTCCGACGATGCTGCCGCCGACGAAGCGGAAGCCGACGCCGACGCTGCCGACGTCGATGCTGCCGACGCCGCCGAGGTGGAGTCCGAGGACGTCGAGTCCGACGACGCCGCCGACGATGACGACGCCGTGGAAGCCGCGGAGGACGCCGCCGAGGCCGAGGCCGAAGAGCCCGCCGAGCCGGTCGACCCCATCGAGGCGCTGCGCGAGGAACTCCGCCGGTTGCCCGGCGAGTGGTACGTGATCCACACCTACGCGGGCTACGAGAAGCGCGTGAAAGCCAACCTGGAGCAGCGCGCCGTCTCGCTGAACGTCGAGGAGTTCATCTACCAGGCCGAGGTGCCCGAGGAAGAGATCGTCCAGATCAAGAACGGCGAGCGCAAGAACGTCCGGCAGAACAAGCTGCCCGGTTACGTTCTCGTCCGCATGGATCTGACGAACGAGTCCTGGGGCGTCGTCCGCAACACCCCGGGTGTCACCGGCTTCGTCGGCAACGCCTACGACCCGTACCCGCTGACCCTGGACGAGATCGTCAAGATGCTCGCCCCGGAGGCGCAGGAGAAGGCCGCCAAGGCCGCCGCGGAAGAGGCCGGTCTGCCCGCGCCCGCCGTCAAGCGTCAGATCGAGGTCCTCGACTTCGAGGTCGGCGACTCGGTCACCGTCACCGACGGTCCGTTCGCGACGCTCCAGGCGACGATCAACGAGATCAACCCGGACTCCAAGAAGGTCAAGGGCCTCGTCGAGATCTTCGGTCGCGAGACCCCGGTCGAGCTGAGCTTCGACCAGATCCAGAAGAACTGATCTTCTGGTCCCACGCTTCCGAACAGGTCAGAACGCCCCGTAAAGGGCGGTCTGACCTGCTCGGTTTTCAGCCCCGCACCGATACCCGTTATCGTGGTGCGGTATGCCTCCATCCGGATGACCGGATTGGCGGCGAAAAACTCTCACTAGGACCCGGAGAGAGCAATGCCTCCCAAGAAGAAGAAGGTCACGGGGCTTATCAAGCTCCAGATCAAGGCCGGTGCGGCCAACCCGGCTCCGCCGGTCGGCCCCGCGCTCGGTCAGCACGGCGTCAACATCATGGAGTTCTGCAAGGCCTACAACGCCGCGACCGAGTCGCAGCGTGGCATGGTCGTGCCGGTGGAGATCACGGTCTACGAGGACCGCTCCTTCACCTTCATCACCAAGACGCCGCCGGCCGCGCGCCTCATCCTGAAGAGCGCGGGCGTCGAGAAGGGCTCGGGCGAGCCGCACAAGACCAAGGTCGCGAAGCTCACGCGTGACCAGGTCCGCGAGATCGCCACGATCAAGCTTCCCGACCTGAACGCCAACGACCTCGACGCCGCCGAGAAGATCATCGCCGGCACCGCCCGTTCCATGGGCATCACGGTCGAAGGCTGATTCAGCCACCCCAGTTCCACCAGTGGTAGGGCCAAGCGCTGGCCCGCACCACGACTCCATGCCTGAAGCCGAAATACAGGAGCAGAAGTGAAGCGCAGCAAGACTCTCCGCGCTGCGGACGCCAAGGTCGACCGGGAGAAGCTGTACGCCCCGCTCGAGGCCGTCCGTCTCGCCAAGGAGACCTCCACGACCAAGTTCGACGCCACCGTCGAGGTCGCCTTCCGCCTGGGTGTCGACCCGCGCAAGGCCGACCAGATGGTCCGCGGCACCGTGAACCTCCCGCACGGCACCGGTAAGACCGCCCGGGTCCTGGTCTTCGCGACCGGTGACCGTGCTGCGGCCGCGGAAGCCGCCGGCGCCGACATCGTCGGCGACGACGAGCTGATCAACGAGATCGCCAAGGGCAACCGCCTGAACGAGTTCGACGCCGTTGTCGCCACGCCGGACCTCATGGGCAAGGTCGGCCGCCTCGGCCGCGTGCTCGGTCCCCGTGGCCTGATGCCGAACCCGAAGACCGGCACCGTCACCATGGACGTCGCCAAGGCTGTCACCGAGATCAAGGGTGGCAAGATCGAGTTCCGCGTCGACAAGCACTCGAACCTGCACTTCATCATCGGCAAGGTCTCCTTCACCGATGAGCAGCTGGTCGAGAACTACGGCGCCGCGCTGGACGAGATCCTTCGTCTGAAGCCGTCCGCCGCCAAGGGCCGCTACGTCAAGAAGGCCGCCCTCAGCACCACGATGGGCCCCGGCATCCAGCTGGACTCCAACCGCACCCGGAACCTCCTCGTCGAGGAAGACCCGGCCGCGGTCTGACCGGTCCGGTCCGAGCCTGACCGCGGTCACGGCTCACCGAGTGGCTGAACGGGCCCCTCGCTCCCTTCCCGGGAGCGGGGGGCCCGTTTCTCGTAGGGCCGGCACATCCGTGCGGACGATGTGGTGACCACCCAGTAAGGTCGCTGCTGATCGACCGCAGACAGGGGTGGGATGTCCATGAACACGTACCGCAAGAAGACCGTCGTCGCCGTCGCCGCGGCCGTACTGCTCGCCGGTGGGGCCACGGCGTGCGAGGGCGGCAAGAAGGACGGCGCCGCCGCGCCGAAGAGTGCGGCTAGCCCGTCCGCGCCGCCGAGCGCCCCGAAGCCGGCGCAGGGGGAGCCGGCCGCCTTCCTGGAGCAGGTGAAGAAGGGCTCCGAGCAGATCACCTCGCTGCGCTACACCATGTCCGGCAACGTGGCGGGCCAGTCGGTCGCCGGCGACGTGGCCATGCGCCTCAAGCCCGAGGTGGCCATGTCCATGAAGATGGCCTCCCCGGAGGAGGACGGCGGCACGGTCGACCTGCGTCTCATCGGCAACGTGATGTACATGGGCAGCGAGGGCAAGTTCCTCAAGCTCGACCTCAAGAGCGCCAGCCCGGACGCGGCGGCGCAGCTCGACGCGCTCGGCAAGGTCGGCCAGACCGGCGAGAACCCGGGTGACCAGGCGAATCAGCTGAGCGCGGCCAAGGACCTGAAGTCGCTCGGCGAGGAGACCATCGACGGGCAGAAGACCACGCACCTGACCGGCACTGTCGGCCTGGAGCAGATGAAGGCCGCCGCGGCCGCGGGTTCCCCGGAGGCCAAGGACCGCCAGGACAAGACCGTCAAGCAGCTCCAGGACCAGGGCGTCCGGAGCATGGTGATCGACATGTGGATCGACGCCACGAACCACACCAAGCAGGTGCGGACCCAGGCCCAGACCGCCAAGGGTCCGATGGACGTCACGATCAAGTTCACCGACTACAACCAGCCGGTCGAGGTCACCGCGCCGCCGGCCGACCAGGTCGTGGACATGGCCGACATGATGAAGGACGGCGGCGCCCAGGGCTGAGCCCGGGCCCGGTGGGCGGTCCGGGGGCGATTTGCCTCGGGTCGTGCGCTTCACGTACAGTTCCCCAGAAGCCAAAGACCGCTGGTCGTTGCCGTGCCCGCAAGGGTGCGGTGGCCGAAGGATCCGCTGGATGCGGACGACCCGCGTAGGTGACCGAGGAAGTTCCCGAGTCTCACGATTCGGTTGAGCTACGCCCTGGCGCCTGCGCCGGGGCGTTTTGCATGTAGCCCCTTCTGAGCGGTCCTCATCACCCGGAAGGAGGCCGACGCTCTATGGCAAGGCCCGACAAGGCTGCCGCGGTAGCCGAGCTCACGGACCAGTTCCAGAGCTCGAACGCCGCCGTGCTGACCGAGTACCGGGGTCTCACCGTCGCGCAGCTCAAGACGCTGCGTCGTTCGCTCGGTGAGAACGCCCAGTACGCCGTGGTGAAGAACACGCTGACCAAGATTGCGGCCAACCAGGCCGGGATCACCGCGCTGGACGAGCACTTCGCTGGTCCGACCGCGGTCGCCTTCATCACCGGTGACCCGGTGGAGTCGGCGAAGAGCCTGCGTGACTTCGCCAAGGACAACCCCAACCTCATCATCAAGGCGGGTGTCCTTGATGGTAAGGCGCTCACCGCCGATGAGATCAAGAAGCTTGCGGACCTCGAGTCCCGCGAGGTTCTGCTCAGCAAGCTGGCCGGCGCGTTCAAGGGCAAGCAGTCTCAGGCTGCCTCGCTCTTCCAGGCGCTGCCGTCGAAGTTCGTCCGCACCGCGGAAGCGCTTCGCGTCAAGCTCGCCGAGCAGGGCGGTGCCGAGTAATTCGGCTCGCGCACTGATCCACGCCGCCTAGCGCGTGGGTCGTAGCGGGCCGTTACGCCCGCCTCTCTATACATCCGGCACCTGCCGAATTAGTGGAAGGATCGCCCATCATGGCGAAGCTCTCTCAGGACGACCTCCTCGCCCAGTTCGAGGAGATGACCCTCATCGAGCTCTCCGAGTTCGTGAAGGCCTTCGAGGAGAAGTTCGACGTCACCGCCGCCGCGGCCGTCGCCGTTGCCGGCCCCGCCGGTGCGGGCCCGGTTGCCGAGGCCGAGGAGGAGAAGGACGAGTTCGACGTCATCCTCACCGGTGCGGGCGACAAGAAGATCCAGGTCATCAAGGTCGTGCGCGAGCTGACCTCCCTGGGTCTGAAGGAGGCCAAGGACCTCGTCGACGGCACCCCGAAGCCGGTCCTCGAGAAGGTCAACAAGGAGGCCGCTGACAAGGCCGCCGAGTCCCTCAAGGCTGCCGGCGCGGCTGTCGAGGTCAAGTAACACCTCTGAGGCCCTCTGGGGCCTCTTCAAAGGGCGGTCACCCGTAAGGGTGGTCGCCCTTTGGCGTACCCGGTGTGCCTGATTTGCCCTGCTCTCGTTGAGGAGTAGGGTGATCTTCGTCGTCCCGGACCGGGGTCCGGAGCTGATCCGCTCGGAGCAGGGGGCCTTGACGAACGGGCGGCGGCGCGCAATTCTCAGTCCCGTCGTGGGAGATCCGCCCGCACCGCTCCGGCCCGAGGCCACGGATCGGCGCTTGCGGATCTGCGGTTCGAGGCATGGATCGACTACGAAGAGGGCAGTACTGATACGCGCTCTGTTTACGAGCGCGGCAGGGTTGGGCACGGTGTTGGTTGAACACGGTGTTGGTTGATCGAGTGGGGAAGGGCCTGTTGCCGGTTTCCGGAAACCTGGTCTGGACATCAGTGAGCCAAGTGGCTACACTGACCCTTTGCGCTGCCTGTTAGCTGCCCCCTGCCCGTCGCCAGGGGCATGCCCACGCTCGAGCACACCTGACTGATCCGCCCTGACCTGGTCTTTCGGACCGGATTGAAAGCGTCTGTCTTCTGTGTCGGCTGGGACCGGTACGCGCGTAGTGAGTCCGAGCCCTCGGAAGGACCCCCTCTTGGCCGCCTCGCGCAACGCCTCGACCAATACGAACAACGGTGCCAGCACCGCCCCGCTGCGCATCTCCTTTGCAAAGATCAAGGAGCCCCTCGAGGTTCCGAACCTCCTGGCGCTGCAGACCGAGAGCTTTGACTGGCTGCTCGGCAACGCCGCTTGGAAGGCTCGCGTCGAGTCGGCTCTCGAGAGTGGACAGGACGTCCCCACCAAGTCCGGTCTTGAAGAGATCTTCGAGGAGATCTCGCCGATCGAGGACTTCTCCGGGTCGATGTCGCTGACTTTCCGCGACCACCGTTTCGAGCCGGCGAAGAACTCGGTCGACGAGTGCAAGGAGCGCGACTTCACGTACGCGGCGCCGCTCTTCGTTACCGCCGAGTTCACGAACAACGAGACCGGAGAGATCAAGTCTCAGACGGTCTTCATGGGCGACTTCCCGCTCATGACCAACAAGGGCACCTTCGTCATCAACGGCACCGAGCGTGTCGTGGTGTCGCAGCTCGTCCGTTCCCCCGGTGTCTACTTCGACTCCTCCATCGACAAGACGTCCGACAAGGACATCTTCTCCGCCAAGATCATCCCGTCCCGGGGTGCCTGGCTGGAGATGGAGGTCGACAAGCGCGACATGGTCGGTGTCCGCATCGACCGCAAGCGTAAGCAGTCCGTCACCGTCCTCCTCAAGGCACTCGGCTGGACCACCGAGCAGATCCTGGAGGAGTTCGGCGAGTACGAGTCCATGCGCGCCACCCTGGAGAAGGACCACACCCAGGGCCAGGACGACGCGCTGCTCGACATCTACCGCAAGCTGCGTCCGGGCGAGCCGCCGACGCGCGAGGCCGCTCAGACGCTGCTCGAGAACCTCTACTTCAACCCGAAGCGCTACGACCTCGCGAAGGTCGGCCGCTACAAGGTGAACAAGAAGCTCGGCGCCGACGAGCCGCTGGACGCCGGTGTGCTCACCACCGACGACATCATCGCGACGATCAAGTACCTCGTGAAGCTCCACGCGGGCGAGACCGAGACCACCGGTGAGTCGGGCCGTTCGATCGTCGTCGAGACCGACGACATCGACCACTTCGGCAACCGTCGTCTGCGCAACGTCGGCGAGCTCATCCAGAACCAGGTCCGTACGGGTCTGGCCCGGATGGAGCGCGTCGTCCGCGAGCGGATGACGACCCAGGACGTCGAGGCGATCACGCCGCAGACCCTGATCAACATCCGGCCGGTCGTCGCCTCCATCAAGGAGTTCTTCGGCACCAGCCAGCTGTCGCAGTTCATGGACCAGAACAACCCGCTGTCGGGCCTGACCCACAAGCGCCGCCTGTCGGCGCTGGGCCCCGGTGGTCTGTCCCGTGAGCGGGCCGGCTTCGAGGTCCGAGACGTCCACCCGTCGCACTACGGCCGCATGTGCCCGATCGAGACCCCCGAAGGCCCGAACATCGGTCTGATCGGCTCGCTCGCGTCCTACGGTCGCGTCAACGCGTTCGGTTTCGTCGAGACCCCGTACCGCAAGGTCGTCGACGGTGTCGTCACCGACGACGTCGACTACCTGACCGCCGACGAGGAAGACCGCTTCGTCATCGCCCAGGCCAACGCCGGCCTGAACGACGAGATGCGCTTCACCGAGAACCGCGTCCTGGTTCGCCGTCGTGGTGGCGAGATCGACTACATCGCCGGCGACGACGTCGACTACATGGACGTCTCCCCGCGCCAGATGGTGTCCGTCGCGACCGCGATGATCCCCTTCCTGGAGCACGACGACGCCAACCGCGCCCTCATGGGCGCGAACATGATGCGCCAGGCCGTTCCGCTCATCAAGGCGGAGGCGCCGCTCGTCGGCACCGGCATGGAGTACCGCTGCGCCGTCGACGCCGGTGACTCGATCAAGGCGGAGAAGGACGGTGTCGTCCAGGAGGTCTCGGCCGACTACATCACCGTCGCCAACGACGACGGCACGTACACCACGTACCGCGTCGCGAAGTTCTCCCGCTCGAACCAGGGCACCTCGGTCAACCAGAAGGTCATCGTCAACGAGGGCGACCGGATCGTCGAGGCCCAGGTCCTCGCCGACGGCCCGGCCACCGAAGAGGGCGAAATGGCCCTCGGCAAGAACCTGCTCGTCGCGTTCATGCCGTGGGAAGGCCACAACTACGAGGACGCGATCATCCTGTCGCAGCGCCTCGTGCAGGACGACGTCCTCTCCTCGATCCACATCGAGGAGCACGAGGTCGACGCCCGTGACACCAAGCTGGGCCCCGAGGAGATCACCCGGGACATCCCGAACGTCTCCGAGGAGGTCCTCGCCGACCTCGACGAGCGCGGCATCATCCGCATCGGTGCGGACGTCGTCGCCGGCGACATCCTGGTCGGCAAGGTCACGCCCAAGGGCGAGACCGAGCTGACGCCGGAGGAGCGCCTGCTCCGCGCGATCTTCGGTGAGAAGGCCCGTGAGGTGCGCGACACCTCGCTCAAGGTCCCGCACGGTGAGATCGGCAAGGTCATCGGTGTCCGCGTCTTCGACCGCGAGGAGGGCGACGAGCTTCCTCCGGGCGTGAACCAGCTGGTCCGCGTCTACGTCGCCCAGAAGCGCAAGATCACCGACGGCGACAAGCTCGCCGGCCGTCACGGCAACAAGGGTGTCATTTCCAAGATCCTTCCGATCGAGGACATGCCCTTCCTTGAGGACGGCACGCCGGTCGACATCATCCTGAACCCGCTGGGTGTCCCGTCCCGAATGAACCCGGGACAGGTCCTGGAGATCCACCTCGGCTGGCTCGCCAGCCGCGGCTGGGACGTCTCCGGCCTCGGGGAGGAGTGGGCCGAGCGCCTCAAGGCGATCGGCGCCGACCGCGTCGAGCCCGGCACCAACGTCGCCACCCCGGTGTTCGACGGTGCCCGCGAGGACGAGCTGGCCGGCCTGTTCGAGCACACCATCCCGAACCGCGACGGCGACCGTCTGGTCCTGCCGTCCGGCAAGGCGCGTCTGTTCGACGGCCGCTCCGGTGAGCCGTTCCCGGACCCGATCTCGATCGGGTACATGTACATCCTCAAGCTGCACCACCTGGTCGACGACAAGCTCCACGCCCGGTCGACCGGTCCGTACTCGATGATCACGCAGCAGCCGCTGGGTGGTAAGGCGCAGTTCGGTGGCCAGCGCTTCGGTGAGATGGAGGTGTGGGCGCTTGAGGCTTATGGCGCCGCTTACGCCCTCCAGGAGCTGTTGACCATCAAGTCCGACGACGTCACCGGCCGCGTGAAGGTCTACGAGGCCATCGTCAAGGGCGAGAACATCCCCGAGCCGGGCATTCCCGAGTCCTTCAAGGTGCTCATCAAGGAAATGCAGTCGCTCTGCCTCAACGTGGAGGTGCTGTCCTCGGACGGCATGTCCATCGAGATGCGCGACACCGACGAGGACGTCTTCCGCGCGGCGGAGGAGCTCGGTATCGACCTGTCCCGGCGTGAGCCGAGCAGCGTCGAAGAGGTCTGACGGGCCTGACGGGGGGCTCGCTCAAGAGCCCCCCGTCATCCCCGGGACCGTTCAGACCATGATTGAGACTCGACCCCGAAAGAGGGATTGACGCACAGTGCTCGACGTCAACTTCTTCGACGAGCTGCGGATCGGCCTTGCCACCGCGGACGACATCCGAACCTGGTCGCACGGCGAGGTCAAGAAGCCGGAGACCATCAACTACCGCACCCTCAAGCCCGAGAAGGACGGACTCTTCTGCGAGAAGATCTTCGGTCCGACCCGGGACTGGGAGTGCTACTGCGGCAAGTACAAGCGTGTCCGCTTCAAGGGCATCATCTGCGAGCGCTGTGGCGTTGAGGTCACGCGCGCCAAGGTGCGTCGTGAGCGGATGGGCCACATCGAGCTTGCCGCTCCCGTCACCCACATCTGGTACTTCAAGGGCGTCCCGTCGCGCCTGGGCTACCTGCTGGACCTCGCGCCGAAGGACCTCGAAAAGGTCATCTACTTCGCCGCGTACATGATCACGTTCGTGGACGACGAGCGCCGCACCCGCGACCTCCCGTCGCTTGAGGCCCACGTCTCCGTCGAGCGCCAGCAGATCGAGAACCGCCGTGACGCGGACCTCGAAGGCCGGGCCAAGAAGCTCGAGACCGACCTGGCCGAGCTTGAGGCCGAGGGCGCCAAGGCCGACGTGCGCCGCAAGGTGCGCGAAGGTGCCGAGCGCGAGATGAAGCAGCTGCGCGACCGTGCGCAGCGCGAGATCGACCGTCTGGACGAGGTCTGGTCCCGCTTCAAGAACCTCAAGGTCCAGGACCTCGAAGGCGACGAGCTGCTCTACCGCGAGCTGCGCGACCGCTTCGGTACCTACTTCGACGGTTCGATGGGTGCCGCGGCGCTGCAGAAGCGCCTGGAGTCCTTCGACCTGGAGGAGGAGGCCGAGCGCCTCCGCGAGATCATCCGTACCGGCAAGGGCCAGAAGAAGACCCGTGCGCTCAAGCGCCTCAAGGTCGTCTCCGCGTTCCTGCAGACCAGCAACAGCCCCAAGGGCATGGTGCTCGACTGCGTGCCGGTGATCCCGCCGGACCTGCGTCCGATGGTGCAGCTGGACGGTGGCCGCTTCGCGACCTCCGACCTGAACGACCTGTACCGCCGCGTGATCAACCGCAACAACCGTCTGAAGCGGCTGCTCGACCTCGGTGCCCCCGAGATCATCGTGAACAACGAGAAGCGGATGCTCCAGGAGGCGGTCGACGCCCTCTTCGACAACGGCCGTCGTGGTCGCCCGGTCACGGGCCCCGGCAACCGTCCGCTGAAGTCCCTGAGCGACATGCTCAAGGGCAAGCAGGGTCGATTCCGTCAGAACCTCCTCGGCAAGCGCGTGGACTACTCCGCGCGTTCCGTGATCGTCGTCGGTCCGCAGCTGAAGCTGCACCAGTGTGGTCTGCCCAAGGCCATGGCGCTGGAGCTCTTCAAGCCGTTCGTGATGAAGCGCCTGGTCGACCTGAACCACGCGCAGAACATCAAGTCGGCGAAGCGCATGGTCGAGCGCGGCCGTACGGTCGTGTACGACGTGCTCGAAGAGGTCATCGCCGAGCACCCGGTGCTGCTGAACCGTGCGCCCACGCTGCACCGTCTCGGCATCCAGGCCTTCGAGCCCCAGCTGGTCGAAGGCAAGGCCATCCAGATCCACCCGCTCGTCTGCACCGCCTTCAACGCGGACTTCGACGGTGACCAGATGGCCGTGCACCTGCCGCTCTCCGCGGAGGCGCAGGCCGAGGCCCGCATCCTGATGCTGTCCTCGAACAACATCCTCAAGCCGGCCGACGGCCGTCCGGTCACGATGCCGACCCAGGACATGGTCCTCGGTCTGTTCTTCCTGACCACCGACGGCGAGCTGCGTGACACCAAGGGCGAGGGCCGCGCGTTCGGCTCCACGGCCGAGGCGATCATGGCGTTCGACGCCGGCGAGCTCGCGCTCCAGTCGCAGGTCGACATCCGCTTCCCGGTGGGCACCATCCCGCCGCGCGGTTGGGTGGCGCCGGTCGCCGAGGAGGGTGAGCAGGAGTTCCAGCCGGGCGACAGCTTCCGGCTGCGGACGACCCTGGGCCGCGCGCTCTTCAACGAGCTGCTGCCCGAGGACTACCCGTTCGTCGACTACTCGGTGGGCAAGAAGCAGCTCTCCGAGATCGTCAACGACCTGGCGGAGCGCTACCCCAAGGTGATCGTGGCGGCGACGCTCGACAACCTGAAGGCGGCCGGTTTCCACTGGGCGACCCGTTCGGGCGTCACCGTGGCCATCTCCGACGTCGTCGTGCCCGAGGCCAAGAAGGCCATCGTCGCGGGCTACGAGGCGATGGACGAGAAGGTCCAGAAGCAGTACGAGCGCGGTCTGATCACCAAGGACGAGCGCACGCAGGAGCTCATCGCGATCTGGACCAAGGCGACCAACGAGGTTGCCGAGGCGATGAACGCGAACTTCCCCAAGACGAACCCCATCTTCATGATGGTTGACTCGGGTGCCCGAGGAAACATGATGCAGATGCGACAGATCGCCGGTATGCGTGGTCTGGTGTCGAACGCGAAGAACGAGACCATCCCGCGTCCGATCAAGGCGTCCTTCCGTGAGGGCCTCACCGTTCTGGAGTACTTCATCTCCACGCACGGTGCCCGTAAGGGTCTGGCGGACACCGCCCTGCGTACCGCCGACTCGGGTTACCTCACCCGTCGTCTGGTGGACGTCTCGCAGGACGTCATCATCCGCGAGGAGGACTGCGGCACCGAGCGCGGCCTCAAGCTCAAGATCGGTGTCAAGGACGAGGCCGGCGTTCTGCGCAAGGCCGACGACGTCGAGACCTCCGTGTACGCCCGCATGCTGGCCGAGGACGTCGTCATCGACGGCAAGGTCATCGCGCCGGCCAACGTGGACCTCGGTGACGTGCTCATCGACGCCCTCATCGCGAACGGCGTCGAGGAGGTCAAGACCCGCTCGGTCCTGACCTGCGAGTCCGCGGTCGGCACCTGTGCCTTCTGCTACGGCCGCTCGCTGGCCACCGGCAAGCTGGTCGACATCGGTGAGGCGGTCGGCATCATCGCCGCCCAGTCCATCGGTGAGCCCGGTACCCAGCTGACGATGCGTACCTTCCACACCGGTGGTGTGGCCGGTGACGACATCACGCAGGGTCTGCCGCGTGTCGTCGAGCTCTTCGAGGCCCGTACCCCGAAGGGTGTCGCCCCGATCTCCGAGGCCGCCGGCCGCGTGCGGATCGAGGAGACCGAGAAGACGAAGAAGATCGTCATCACGCCCGACGACGGCAGCGAGGAGACGGCGTTCCCGATCTCCAAGCGCGCCAAGGTCATCGTGCACGAGGGCGACCACGTCGAGGTGGGCCAGAAGCTCACCATGGGTGCCACCAACCCGCACGACGTGCTGCGCATCCTCGGTCAGCGTGCCGTCCAGGTCCACCTGGTCGGCGAAGTCCAGAAGGTCTACAACTCGCAGGGCGTGTCGATCCACGACAAGCACATCGAGATCATCATCCGGCAGATGCTGCGCCGCGTGACGATCATCGAGTCCGGCGACGCGGAGCTCCTGCCGGGCGAGCTGGTCGAGCGGTCGAAGTTCGAGACCGAGAACCGTCGTGTGGTCACCGAGGGCGGACACCCCGCCTCCGGCCGTCCGCAGCTGATGGGTATCACCAAGGCCTCGCTCGCCACCGAGTCGTGGCTGTCGGCGGCGTCCTTCCAGGAGACGACCAGGGTTCTGACGGACGCGGCGATCAACGCCAAGTCCGACTCCCTGATCGGCCTCAAGGAGAACGTCATCATCGGTAAGCTCATCCCGGCCGGTACGGGTCTGTCCCGCTACCGCAACATCCGGGTGGAGCCGACCGAGGAAGCGAAGGCCGCGATGTACTCGGCCGTCGGCTACGACGACATCGACTACTCGCCCTTCGGCACCGGCTCCGGCCAGGCTGTCCCGCTGGAGGACTACGACTACGGCCCGTACAACGGCTAAGGGTCGGATACGTCGAAGCCCCCCGCCGCTCCGAGAGGAGCGGCGGGGGGCTTCTTCGTGTTCCGGGGGTCCGGCCGGGCCCCCAGCCCCAGCCCCAGCCTCAGCCCGGGCCCGGTCCTGGGCCGGGGCCGTCAGTGACGGCGGCGGCGGGAGGCGACCGTGACGGAGGCCAGGGCCAGCAGGGCCAGGGTGGCGGCGGCGAGGCCGGGGGTGAGGCCCTTCGGGGTGAAGGTGCAGGAGACCTTCGTGGTGCCCGCGGGCACGGCGAGGGCGACCAGGCCGTGGAAGGGGCGGATCGGGGCGGAGCACTGCCAGCCCGGGACGGCGGTCATCGCGAAGACGGCGGTGCCCGCGGAGCCCTTCGGGAGGGTGGCTTCGATGGTGTGGCCGGCCGCGGAGACCCGCGTGGCGCCGGTGGTGGTGAGCCGGCGGACCGTCGAGTCGAGCGCCGGGCGGTCCAGGCAGCCGATGGGGTGGGCGCCGGCGGTGGCGTGCGCGGTGTGCGTGGCGACCGTGACGTCGAGGCGGCCCGAGGCGGGGACCGTGCCGAGGGGGACCACCCCGCTCATGCGGTCCTGGAGGGGGCGGGTGAGGGAGCCCTGGGAGAGCGTGCCGAAGAGCTCGGGGGAGTACCAGTAGGCGGCGGAGCCGGGGGCGCACTGGGCCGCGTACGTCTGGGCGGTGGCGGTGCCGCCGCGGGTGACCTGCGGGACCTGGTAGACGGTCGCGCCCAGGACGTTCTCCTGGCGGGCGTACACGCTGTCCGCCGGGTTGGGGGAGGCGTAGCCGCCGCCGCGCAGGGTGACCAGGGGCGGGGCGGGGAACGTCGCCGCGGTCCAAGTGTTCTTCGCGTCTCCCGGCCGTACCCGCGCGCCGATCGAGAAGATCGCGTCGAGGACCGGGTTGTCGGCGCCGAAGAAGGTCCGGCCGTCGTTCTTGAAGCCGTATCCCAGGGGCTCCAGGGCCTGGTACGTGGCCTCGGGGAGGTAGCTGCTGTAGTACTGCGGCCCCTCCGCGCGCAGGGCCAGGGCGTCGTTGTACGAGGTCTGGGGCGCGCCGGAGTCGGTCCGGTACGCGGGCCAGCCGTCGACCGCCCGGACCGCGTCGAAGTGCCGGCTGATCGACGCGTTGGAGGTGGCGGCGGGCGCCGCCCAGCGTTCGCGGGCCCGCCGGGTGTCGGCGTTGAGCGCGGCGGCGGTGGATTCCGCGAAGACGACGCCGACCATCAGCGCGGCCGCGATCGGGACGAGCCGGCGGCGCTTCTCGCCGAGGGAGAGCAGGACCAGCGCGAGCAGCGACAGGGCCCCGCCGCCGAGCACGGCCGGCCAGGTCCAGCCGCCGAAGTCGTCGGTGTGCCGCAGCACGAAGGTGGCCAGCACCAGCAGGGCGGCCGACAGCGCGAGGTGCGGCGGGCGCGGGCGGTGGGCGAGCGCCAGCCAGGCGGCGATCACCACCATGCCGCTGAACACGAAGGCCTCGCGGTACGGGTTGCCGTTCGGGACCGCCAGGCCGTGCCACACGTACTGGGTCGGCGGGAACTGGAACGAGGCGAGCACCAGCAGCGTCGCACCCGCCCACACCAGGCGGGTCTTGCGCGCGATCGTGGAGTTGAAGAGGAACGCGCCTGCCAGGATCAGCCCGAGGGAGGCCACGTACAGTCGCGGCCGGCCGCCCCACAGGTGCGTGGCGGGCAGCATCCCGGCGAGCAGGATCTCGATCCGGACCGGCTCGAAGGAGCCCGCCCGGGTGGGCTGCGCGGCGCCGCTGGACAGGAAGGACGGCAGGAGCAGGGGCAGGGTGAGGAAGACGCCCGTGACGGTGGCCGTGGCCGCCCGCCACACGGCGCGCAGCCGCTCGGACCCGCTCATCTCGCGCGTGGCCAGCCGGATCGCCAGGAGCACGCAGGCGGCCATCGTCGCCATCATCGCGGTGTAGAAGTTCCCGAACCAGGCGAGCGCGACGAACAGCGCGACACCGGGCCAGCGCCGCTGCTCCAGACACCACTCGACGGCGATGCCGAGCAGCGGCAGGGCCACCAGACCCCACAGCCACATCGGGATGTACGAGGCGTCGCTGAGCGCCCACCCGCACAGTCCGTACGTCGCTCCGAGGACCCCGCGCTGCCACCACGGGCCGGGGTGCAGCTTGCCGAGGTACACCGTCATCACGGCGGCCGCGGTGCCCATCGTCAGGGGGGTGACGACGAAGACGGCGAGGTCGACGTGGGCCCGGGGGACGAGGACGGCGAGCCAGGAGAACGGGTTGCCGAGGTAGGTGTAGTAGTCGGACAGAAACTGCTGCCCGAACCCCCCGCGCCAGCTGAACAGCAGGTCACCGGCGGCCTGCCCGTGCACCAGGTCCCACAGGGCGCGGTGGAAGGGCACGTACTGGTTGGCCTGGTCGTTGAGGGCGCGGCCGGTGTTCCCGAAGGGGAAGGTGCCGCGGGCCACCCAGGCCGCGCAGAACGCGCCCGAGGTGACGAGGAAGGCGAGCAGTGGGCCGCGCAGGCGGCCCAGGCGGCGCCGGGTCGAGGCGGGCCGCCGCCGGGCGGGAGCTTCCCGCGTGGTGGGCTCCGAGGCCACGGTTCCCAATGCGCTGCTCCCTGCTGATCGACTTCGCCGGTGGCGGTTTGTCCGGCTCGTCAGTCTAGGGCGGCGCGGGGAGCGCGCGGCCACGTACCACATGTGCGCGGGTTCCGCACATCAGAGCCCGTGCGGGGGTGGGCTCCGGGGCCCAATCCCGTGCCGCGTCTGGCCTGCTGGTCTGCGGGGGTGCGGGCCGCGCGGCGGGCGCCGGGCTTTTGTTTTGACCGGAGTGGATGGGATGGGTACGCTCAGACCTTGTGCCTGGGGTGTGCCTGGGCTCCCGTGCGTGTCCATCACCCGCATAAGAGCCGCATCAAGCCACCGCGATCCACGTGATCTCCGTTAGCGCGGAGCTCCACCGGATCCGACACACCCGACCGCGTGGGTCGGCAACGTTCCAGGTTAGCTTCACTACACGGCACACAGAAACCGGAGAAGTAGTGCCTACGATCCAGCAGCTGGTCCGTAAGGGCCGGCAGGACAAGGTCGAGAAGACAAAGACCCCCGCGCTTGAGGCTTCGCCCCAGCGTCGCGGCGTCTGCACGCGTGTGTTCACGACCACCCCGAAGAAGCCGAACTCGGCGCTCCGTAAGGTCGCGCGTGTGCGTCTGACCTCCGGCATCGAGGTCACCGCTTACATTCCGGGTGAGGGACACAACCTGCAGGAGCACTCGATCGTGCTCGTGCGTGGTGGCCGTGTGAAGGACCTGCCGGGTGTTCGTTACAAGATCATCCGCGGTGCGCTTGACACCCAGGCTGTCAAGAACCGCAAGCAGGCCCGCAGCCGCTACGGCGCCAAGAAGGAGAAGTAAGAATGCCTCGTAAGGGCCCCGCCCCGAAGCGCCCGGTCATCATCGACCCGGTCTACGCATCTCCTCTGGTGACGTCGCTCATCAACAAGATCCTCCTGAACGGCAAGCGCTCCACCGCCGAGCGCATCGTCTACGGCGCCATGGAAGGCCTCCGCGAGAAGACCGGCAACGACCCGGTCATCACGCTGAAGCGCGCGCTGGAGAACGTCAAGCCGTCCCTCGAGGTCAAGTCCCGCCGTGTCGGTGGCGCGACCTACCAGGTTCCGGTCGAGGTCAAGCCGGGTCGCCAGTCGACCCTCGCGCTGCGCTGGCTCGTGGGTTACTCCCGCGCCCGCCGTGAGAAGACCATGACCGAGCGCCTCATGAACGAGCTGCTCGACGCCTCCAACGGTCTTGGCGCTGCCGTCAAGAAGCGCGAGGACACGCACAAGATGGCCGAGTCCAACAAGGCCTTCGCGCACTACCGCTGGTAGTCCCACCCCACATCGAGACCGAGAGAAGACCGAAGCCTTATGGCTACCACTTCGCTTGACCTGGCCAAGGTCCGCAACATCGGGATCATGGCCCACATCGACGCGGGCAAGACGACCACCACCGAGCGCATCCTGTTCTACACCGGTGTGTCGTACAAGATCGGTGAGGTCCACGACGGCGCTGCCACGATGGACTGGATGGAGCAGGAGCAGGAGCGTGGTATCACCATCACGTCTGCCGCGACGACCTGCCACTGGCCTCTTGACGAGGTCGACCACACCATCAACATCATCGACACCCCGGGTCACGTCGACTTCACCGTAGAGGTGGAGCGTTCGCTCCGCGTCCTCGACGGTGCCGTCACCGTCTTCGACGGTGTCGCCGGTGTGGAGCCGCAGTCCGAGACGGTCTGGCGTCAGGCCGACCGTTACGGCGTGCCGCGCATCTGCTTCGTCAACAAGCTGGACCGTACCGGCGCCGAGTTCCACCGCTGCGTGGACATGATCGTGGACCGCCTCGGCGCGACCCCGATCGTCATGCAGCTGCCCATCGGCTCCGAGATGGACTTCCAGGGCGTTGTCGACCTGGTCCGCATGAAGGCTCTTGTCTGGTCCGCCGAGGCATCCAAGGGCGAGATGTACGACGTCGTCGACATCCCCGCCTCGCACACCGAGGCCGCCGAGGAATGGCGCGCCAAGCTGGTCGAGACGGTCGCCGAGAACGACGAGCAGATGATGGAACTGTTCCTGGAGGGCACCGAGCCCACCGAGGAGCAGCTCTACGCCGCCGTCCGTCGTATCACCATCGCGTCCGGCAAGGGCGGCGACACCACCGTCACCCCCGTGTTCTGCGGCACCGCGTTCAAGAACAAGGGCGTCCAGCCCCTGCTCGACGCCGTCGTGCGCTACCTGCCTTCCCCCCTGGACGTCGAGGCCATCGAGGGCCACGACGTCAAGGACGCGGAGGTCGTCGTCAAGCGCAAGCCGGCCGACTCCGAGCCGCTGTCGGCCCTCGCGTTCAAGATCGCGAGCGACCCGCACCTCGGTAAGCTCACCTTCGTCCGGATCTACTCCGGTCGCCTGGAGGCCGGCACCGCGGTGCTGAACTCCGTCAAGGGCAAGAAGGAGCGCATCGGCAAGATCTACCGCATGCACGCGAACAAGCGTGAGGAGATCGAGTCGGTGGGCGCCGGTGACATCGTCGCCGTCATGGGCCTGAAGCAGACCACCACCGGTGAGACGCTGTGCGACGAGAAGGCCCCGGTCATCCTGGAGTCCATGGACTTCCCGGCCCCGGTCATCCAGGTCGCCATCGAGCCCAAGTCCAAGGGTGACCAGGAGAAGCTGGGTGTCGCCATCCAGCGTCTCGCGGAGGAGGACCCCTCCTTCCAGGTTCACTCGGACGAGGAGACCGGCCAGACCATCATCGGTGGTATGGGCGAGCTTCACCTCGACATCCTCGTCGACCGCATGCGTCGCGAGTTCAAGGTCGAGGCGAACGTCGGCAAGCCGCAGGTGGCCTACCGCGAGACGATCCGCAAGTCCGTCGAGCGTCACGACTACACCCACAAGAAGCAGACCGGTGGTACCGGTCAGTTCGCCAAGGTGCAGATCGCGATCGAGCCCATCGAGGGCGGCGAGGCGGCTTACGAGTTCGTCAACAAGGTCACCGGTGGACGTATCCCGCGTGAGTACATCCCGTCGGTGGACGCCGGTGCCCAGGAAGCCATGAAGTTCGGCATCCTCGCCGGCTACGAGATGACTGGCGTCCGCGTCATTCTTCTCGACGGTGGTTACCACGAGGTCGACTCCTCCGAACTCGCGTTCAAGATCGCCGGTTCGCAGGCCTTCAAGGAGGCCGCGCGCAAGGCTTCTCCCGTGCTCCTTGAGCCGATGATGGCCGTTGAGGTCACCACGCCCGAGGACTACATGGGTGAGGTCATCGGCGACATCAACTCTCGTCGTGGCCAGATCCAGGCCATGGACGAGCGTCACGGTGCTCGCATCGTGAAGGGCCTCGTGCCGCTTTCGGAGATGTTCGGCTACGTCGGAGACCTCCGCAGCAAGACCTCGGGTCGCGCCAGCTACTCGATGCAGTTCGACTCCTACGCCGAGGTTCCCCGGAACGTCGCTGAGGAGATCATCGCGAAGGCCAAGGGCGAGTAACTCTTCGGAGTCCACGCTTTAGGCTTGTCACCGGTACCTCTGGGGCAACAGGAGCAACCCGCTCCCATTGCCCCGGGGGACTGGCATCCCAGCAAAGATCACCTGGCGCCGATCTGTAAGGCGTACAGAACCACTCTCAGGAGGACCCCCGTGGCGAAGGCGAAGTTCGAGCGGACTAAGCCGCACGTCAACATCGGCACCATTGGTCACATTGACCACGGTAAGACGACCCTCACGGCCGCCATTACCAAGGTGCTGCACGACAAGTACCCGGACCTGAACGCGGCTTCGGCCTTCGATCAGATCGACAAGGCTCCTGAGGAGCGCCAGCGCGGTATCACCATCTCGATCGCGCACGTCGAGTACCAGACCGAGGCGCGTCACTACGCCCACGTCGACTGCCCGGGTCACGCGGACTACATCAAGAACATGATCACCGGTGCCGCGCAGATGGACGGTGCCATCCTCGTGGTCGCCGCCACCGACGGCCCGATGCCGCAGACCAAGGAGCACGTGCTCCTGGCCCGCCAGGTCGGCGTTCCGTACATCGTCGTCGCCCTGAACAAGGCCGACATGGTGGACGACGAGGAGATCCTGGAGCTCGTCGAGCTCGAGGTCCGTGAGCTGCTCTCCGAGTACGACTTCCCGGGCGACGACCTGCCGGTCGTCCAGGTCTCCGCGCTGAAGGCGCTCGAGGGCGACAAGGAGTGGGGTGACAAGCTCCTCGGCCTGATGGACGCCGTGGACGAGGCCATCCCGACCCCGCCGCGCGACACCGACAAGCCCTTCCTGATGCCGGTCGAGGACGTCTTCACGATCACCGGTCGCGGTACGGTCGTCACCGGCCGTATCGAGCGTGGTGTCCTGAAGGTCAACGAGACCGTCGACATCATCGGTATCAAGGAAGAGAAGACCACCACCACGGTCACCGGCATCGAGATGTTCCGCAAGCTCCTCGACGAGGGCCAGGCCGGTGAGAACGTCGGTCTGCTCCTCCGTGGCATCAAGCGCGAGGACGTCGAGCGCGGCCAGGTCATCATCAAGCCCGGTTCGGTCACGCCGCACACCGAGTTCGAGGCCGCCGCGTACATCCTGTCGAAGGACGAGGGTGGCCGTCACACCCCGTTCTTCAACAACTACCGCCCGCAGTTCTACTTCCGTACCACGGACGTGACGGGCGTTGTGACCCTGCCTGAGGGCACCGAGATGGTCATGCCCGGTGACAACACCGACATGACGGTCTCCCTCATCCAGCCGGTCGCGATGGAAGAGGGCCTGAAGTTCGCCATCCGCGAGGGTGGTCGTACCGTGGGCGCCGGCCAGGTCACCAAGATCACGAAGTAATTCGTGCTCTGACCTGGTAGCTCGCGCGAGCGGGCACCATGTTCGACAGAGGGGCCCCTTCCCCGACGCTTCGGCGCCGGGGGAGGGGCCCTTCGTCGTACCCGCCGCCGTATCCCGGCGGCGCGATGGGCGAGGGGCCTAGGCGACGGCGGCGTCGGCGGCGTCGGCCAGGCATTCTCCGCACAGGCCCGGTTCCAGGGCGCGGAAGGCCAGGCCGCTGGTCTCGTCCGTGCAGTTCTGGAAGGGGTCCGGTGGCACGTGGGCTTCCGGGCGGGGCGTCGCGGCCAGGGCGGGCGGCAGCTGGACGGTGAGCCGGTAGGCGAGCAGCCCGGCGGGATTGCGGGGCCGCGGCGACAGGTTGGCCGTGAGCACCGCGGTGATGCCGTCGGGGCGGGCCCCGCGCTCCAGCCATGCCTCGACGGCGGGGGCGAGCCGCTCGATGTCCTGCCGGCCGAGCAGGAGGCGGGGGTCTTCGCAGCGCAGGTCGGTCAGGACGGAGACGGCCGCGTCACGCCGCCAGGGGTTGTCGGGGTTCTCCGGTTGGGGGAGGGGCTGGGCGGTGGCGCTCGGCGGGGCGGGGGCGGCCTGCGGGGTGTGGGTGGCCTGCGGGGCGACGGGCGGAGCGGCGACGGGGGCGGCGGGCGCTGGGGCGGGCGGGGCCGGGGTGTCGGGGGCCGGGACGGTTGCCGGAGGGGGGTCTGCGGCGGGGGCCGGGGCGGGCGCCGGGCCGGGGTTCTCGTCACTCTCCAGGCGCCCGGGGCGATTGTAGGACACGGTCCGGGTGATCACCTGCCCGCCGGGCAGCCGTACGAGGGTCCGCTCCAGGTAGCCGTACACCTCCAGCTCGCGCAGGGCCCGGGCGATGCGGTGCTCGCTCTCGGGGAACCGGGCGGCGAGGTCCTTGATGCCGATGCGGGCGCCGGCCGGCAGCGACTGGATGTGCAGGGCCAGACCGATCGCGACGAGGGACATCTCCGCGTGCTGGGCGAGGTGGTTGCCGACCACGGTGAAGCGGCGGGCGTGCCGCACGTTGACGTGGATGACACCTGATCGGGGGGCATCGTCGCGATTGCGCCCGGAGGCGAGCACGACGGGGTTAGGCTTCTGGGTATCCATCGGGAAGGTCTTGTCTTCCTGGTAGGCCAGGCCCCCGCCGGGATTGCGAGTCCCGTCGGGGGCCGACGTATGTCTGGAGTTGTCGCGCCGAGCATATGCCCGACAACCCCCGTGAAAGGCCCCTGTCGAGGTACACGGATGCGCTGCCGCTCCCGTTCAGCGTATGTTCCACGTTTCGGGCAGATCGGAGTCGCAAAAAACACAAACGAACCAATTGTCCCTGACGATGTTGCACTCTTGGCATTGCGGGCACCGCCGGAAAACAACCGGGTGAGTAAATCCCTCGGGCGGAGTGATCCCGGCTCGACCCAGCGCATCAGCCAACGCTTCCCACGATGCAAGGTCAGGGCAGTATCCCGTGGATTGATTACTTGCTTCGATTGCAGTCCAGCCGGAATGTTCGAACTTGAGGGTGATCTCTCCAGCCGCTAGTACCGGTAGTCCTCCAGCGCATACCACGTGCTCGCTGTGACGTGACGCAATCCTCAGTGCGCCCTCCATGCCGACTGTGAATGTGTGTGCATGGCTGGAGTCGCTAGGGTGCAGGTCTCTGATTGACAGAATTTCACGCCCAATTCGGTGTGGCTGGACGAAGGCGAGAAGCTCCTGCGGTCCTACGTAGCTGTAGGTCTGCGTACGAGTGCTCACGGCCTATCTCCCGACCAAAATGAATGATCGGCCAAAAGCTCCGGAAGGTTCCAAACCTGTTCGCTCGGTTCCTCAAACTTAGCCCGCTGAAGCAGGGGCGCGGGTATGCCGGGGCCCCAGGTTTCCCACCCTGCGACAAACAGATGGTCGTCAACTGTCGGTGAGGATCCCCCTGCCTTGGGTGCGTGATGCCCGACATGGGAATCCTTGACTTTACTGAGGAAGTCATCAAAATTTTGGGCAGGGCGACTGCTGCGAGGATGACGCCACCCTCCGAAGTAGATCTGTTCGCTCTCGTCGGTCAGCAATACCCAAATTTCTGTGTGGCCGTCTGCGGCACTTGTGAAGACATGTGCAATGGTTGATGCGTCGCCGGGAACTGAGACGCGGCGCATGACTCACTTCCTTATCTGAAATTCGATGAGTGTATGAGGGTCGAACTCTCCTGTGTTGATCCGTCGAACTATTTCGGCAGTGCGGTGATGGCCGCCAGTTATGTGTATTTCGGATCCCGGGTATTGAATCGAATCCGTCATCGACCAATCTCGGTACCCGCTAATCGGGTCGTCACCCTGTGGGCCGCCGAATTTCACCAGTTCTTCGTTCGTGAGGTTCCTGACGCCGCCGTGTCCCACCACCTCGCCCCCATTCATCTGTGCCTCGGTCAGCGGATGACTCGCAATCCTATTTTGAATGAGTTCATCGGCGCGGACATAGAACCGGTCCAGGTTGCTGTGGACTGGAAGATCTCCGAGGTGAGCGTTGGGGGGACAAGGGGCGAGGCCCAGGGGGTCGGACCAGGTGTGGGGGTTGTGGACGTAGGTGGTCGGGTTGGGGGCGGGGGAAAGGCCCAGGGGGTCCGGGGTGAGGTAGCGGGCCGTTTCGGGGTCGTAGGTGCGGAAGACGTTGTGGTGGAGGGCGGTTTCGGGGTCAAAGTACTGGCCCGGGAAGCGGAGGGGGGTGTAGGCCGTCGCGTCGCGGTTCCAGGTAGTCGTGCCCCAGAGGGTGGTACGGGTCCGCCAGGCCGTGGTGCCGTCCTCCGCGAGGAGTTCGGTCGGGGTGCCGATCAGGTCGGTGACGATGGCGAAGAAGCGGTCGTCCACCGTGTCGTCGTCGATGCGCTCCGACTGGGTGACCGGGTGCAAGCCCTGGTGGGTCCACGTGAGGGTGACCGGACCGGTGGACTGTTCGCAGAGCGTGGCGCCGTCCCAGGTGAAGGTGACCTCTTCCGAGATCGCGCCCGTGTCCGTGAGGCGTTGTTTCGCCGTGCGGCGGCCCAGGGGGTCGTACGTGTACCGCCAGCGGGTGCCGTCCGGGGTGGTGACCGCCGATAGCTGGTCGTCGGCGTTCCACTCGTAGCGCCAGGTCTCCGGCTTGCGGGAGAGCCGGGTCTTCTGGCGCAGGGTGACCCGGCCGAGTGCGTCGTGCTCGTAGCGGATCGCTCCCGCACGGGTGAGGCGGGTGCCCGTGTACGAGCGGCCGCCCTGCGCGTCGGAGCCGGCGTGGCGGTCCGGCCAGGTGGCATGGGTCTGGTTGCCGGCCTCGTCGTAGGCGTACCGCTCCGACCACGAGCCGGCATCCACCGCGGTGACGCGGGCCGCCGCGTCGAGGGTGAAGGTGCGCGGGCCGGTCAGGGAGTCGTCGATCCCGGTGAGGCAGCCGTCCGTGCGGTAGCCGTAGCCGCGCCGCTGGAGGGTCCGGCCGTCCTGGCCGATGACGGATTGGGCGGTACGGCGGCCCAGCAGGTCGTACTCATGGGTGAGGGAGAGCGCCGGGCCCAGGGTGCGGGTGAGCTCCTGCCCGGCTGCGTCGCGCTCGAAGGTGATCGTGCGGCCGGCAGTGGTCAGGGCGGTGCGGTGGCCCGCCGCGTCATAGGTCCAGTGCGACTGCGCGCCCGTGGGCGTGGTGCGGGTCGTGCGGCGGCCCAGGGCGTCGTAGGCGTACGTGAGCGTGCGCCCGTCGACGGTCTCGGCCAGGACCCGGCCCGTCCCGTCGCGGAGCCAGGTGATCGAGGACTCCGGCGAGATCAGCGAGGTCAGGCGGTCGGAGCCGTCGTAGCCGTACACCGTCGGGCCCGAGGCGGTGGTCTTGCGGGTGATCCGCCCGAGCGCGTTGCGGGTGTAGGCGACCGCCTCGCCCAGCGCATTGGTGCGGGTCGTGAGGGCGCCGGCCGCGTCGTACTCGTAGGCGAGGGTGCGACCGTCGAAGTCCGTCTCCGTGGCCAGGTCGCCGGTGGGGGAGTAGGTGTAACTCCAGGTGAGACCTTGGGGGTTGGTGACCGAGGTGAGGCGGAGTTCCGTGTCGTGGTCGAAAGTGTGGCGGGCACCGTCCGGGTCGGTGCGGGCGGTGAGGAGGTCGAAGTCTCCGTACTCGTTGACCGTCACACCGCCCGCGGCGTCGGTGTGCGTCAGACAGTTGCCCTCCCCGTCGTACGTCCACGATTCCGACGTGCCGTCCGGGTGCACTCGGCGGAGCAGGCGGCCCTCGGTGCTCCAGGTCAGGCGGGTCGTGCGGCCCAGCGGGTCGGTCACCGTGACCGGTCGGCCGAAGGCGTCGCGGGTGTACGTCGTCGTCGCGCCCAGCGGATCTGTCATCGAGACGAGCAGGCCGGCCCGGTCGAAGACGAAAACGCTGGTCTTGCCCAGGGCGTCCGTCAGCGAGGACAGGTGGCCGCGCGCATCGTAGGTGAACTGCGTGGTCGCGCCGGACGGGTCGGTCGTGGAAGTGCGGTTGCCCTGGACGTCGTACGTGTGGGCGGTCACCGTCCCGTCCGTGGCGATCAGCCGTACCGGGAGGCCGAGAGAGTCGTACTCGGCCCGCGAAGTCTTGCCGTCCGGCCGCGTGACGGCGGTCAGGCGGCCGTCAGCGTCGTTCGTCAGGCGGACCGTGCGGCCCAGCGGATCGGTACGGGAGATCAGGCGGTTGCAGCGGTCGTACTCGAACCGCGTCGTCGCCCCCGCCGCGTCGATCTCGGCGGCGACTTGGGCGCGCTCGTTGATCAGGAACCGTTTGCGGTGCCCGAGCGAGTCCGTGAGGGTCGTGACCCCGTCCTCGTAGGCGAACCTGATGTTCAGGTGTCCGTTGGTACCGGACTGGCCTATGCAGCGGTGCTGCTCGTCGTAGACGTAGTCGAAGCGGCGGTCGTTGGTGTCCGTCCACGACGTGATCCGGCCCAGTACGTCGTACTCGAAGCGCAGGGGGCGACCGGAGGAGTTGGTGACCTCGGTGAGGTGACCGTCGGTGTAGCCGTAGCGCAGGACCTCGGTGCCGTCCCCGAGGGCGAGGCCGGTTATTCGGCCTTCGCGGGAGGTCAGGCGCAGCTCGTAGCCGCCGCTGTGGCTGATCGCGAGGGGGGCGCCGGTGCCGTCGTCGTACTCGACGGCGATCCACGCGCCGTTGCGGTCGTCCAGCTGGGTGAAGGCGCCGTCCTCCGAGAAGTGGCGTACGTGTCCCGACTCGGGATCGGTGACCGTATAGCCGCCGTCCGCGTCACGCGTCAGCGGCCGGCGCCGGCCGTGCGAGGGCAGGACGGGCGGACCGGCCTGCTCCGGGTGCGGGTAGGCCAGCAGGCTGCCGTCCTCGCCGACGAAGATGACGCCCTGCGTGTCGATCTCCAGGCGCTGGTCGACCGTCGACGCCCAAGTGGGGCCGAACCAGCGGCCGGAGCGGTACGAGGACTCGAAGGTACGGCTGAACACGAGGGGGAACGAGCCCGGCAGGACGAGGTCCGTCTGGGGCAGGAGCATCCGGCCCGTCGTCACATCGACCGGGTCGCCCTCGCAAGGGACGTCCTTCTTCTGGTGGGAACTCCGCTCCTCGTTGCCGGTGAGCTGCTCGCGGGTCGAGGTCGGGCTGTCGGGCCCTTCCGGGAGCTTGGGCGGCTTGGGCAGTTTGCCGTTCGCCAGTCGGCTCAGGACGGAGGACCTGCGGAGCGCGCCGGTGACCGAGCTCGCCCCCTTCGATCCGGCGAGCTCGCCGTAGATCTTGCCGACGCCCTCGTCGGGGTCCTTCATGAACTGCTCGTACATCAGGGAACCGGCGCCGACGGGGTCGTTGGCCATCGTCAACATGCCGACACCCAAGCCGGTGAGCCGCATCTTGTACTCGGTCGGATGCATGCGGTTGTACGGGTCCAACGGGTCGACCGCACGGAAGAAATCGACCGTGCTCGCCAGCCCCTTGATGAACCCGCCGCCCTGGTGTTCCAGCCCGAGTCCCCGAATGGCCCCCTCGTAGACCAGTTGCTTGGCCAAGGACGGCAGGGGCGGGGCGGCATCCCGCGCCTTCGTCAGCGCTTGGACGGCCGTTCGGGCTGCCTCGTCGCGCTGGTGGCGCGCCTCGGCGAGCTTTTCCCGCGCCGCCTTGATGCCGGCGGTCCCGGGGTCGGTGAAGCCCGTCGGGCGGCCCGGCAGCGGATCCTGCTTGCTGTGGATCGCCGCGTTGTACGTGTCGACCCGTTTGTTGTACGCGTCGCGGGCCGCCTCGGACGCCTTGACGGCGATCGTGTACTCGTCCAACGCCTCCTTGGCTCGGCCCTGGGCCCATTCCACCGTGTCCGCGAAGTGGTTCAAGGCCCCCGCGGCCGTCTCGAAGGCGTCCGCGGCCGCGAACCATTTCGGCGGCTGCTTCTGGGCGAGCACCCGGAATCCTTCGGCGGCCGCGCCCTTGATGCCGTCTTCGTCGAGGCCCTTGAGGCCCTCGCCGGTCTTGTCGAAGGCTGACTGGAAGTCGGTCAGGTGCGACGCGGTCGCCCGGAGCTTGGACGCGCTGCCGTGGATCGGCTTCTTCGGGTCGTCGGTGTGGCCCAGCTCGGCCTCTTCGACCTCCGCGCCGAGCCGGTTCGCGACCTTGTCGGTGCCCTCCCGTACGACATCGGCGGCCTGGTGGAGTCCTACCTCGTCGAGCCCGGCCCCCGCCTTGTGCCCGACCCATTCGACGCCGTCGCCGATGGCCCTCTTACCGGCGTCCAGCCACCCCTGGAGGTCGCGCCCCATCAGCGCTCACCCTCCTGGGCGGCGTCGTGCTCCGCTTGGCGTGCCCGTTCCCGCACGAGCGCGAGGGCGGCGGGGTCCAGCTCCCCGGCAGCGGCCGCCCCGTCCAACAATCGGGCGCTGTGGCCCTTGGTCAGCGCGTCCCGCTTGGCCTGTTCCCATTGCTGCCGGAACTCGTCGCGCGCCTTCTGGGCCTCTTCCGGGGTCTCCTGGCGGAACGGTGCCTTGATGTCGTCCCAGGAGGTCTTCTCGACCGTGTCCTCTTCGGCGTGCGGATTGCCGATCACGGAGTTGACCGCGACCTTGAACGTGCCCCTGCGGTACTGGTCCTCCTCCCAGATCATCCCCGCTGAGATGTTCAGCGCGGCCGTCAGGCCACTGACCTCCCCTACGAGGGCACGTAGTCCCCAGTCCCAGCGCGTGCAGAGGTCGTGGAAGACGGCGGTGACGTCCGGGTGGCCGGCCTCCATGCCGGTCAACGTGAGCTTTTCGAGCCCCGCGCCCACGGTCGCGCCGGCGTCCGGGGCGAACTCGCGCAGTTCGGCGATCGCACCGCGGAGCCCGTCCGTGATGTTTCTTGACGGCGACCGGGTCCATCTCCAGGTCTTTGCCGTTGTCGGTATTCAAGATCCACCCCCATGGTTCGAGCAAGGGTAAGCGGCGCCTCGGACAGGGGGGTGCCAGGCGGTGCGGATTTGGTCAGGGGCGGAAAACAGCTGGCCCGGGGGTGTGAGAGGCTCCGCTGCGCATGGTGTGGACATATCAAGGTGGGGGCATGGGGACGAGCGACGACGCGCGCGGGACGGGCATTTCCGACGAGGAGTGGGCCCGGTTCGTGGAGCAGGCCGCCGCGGGGGTCGGGGAGGCCCCGGTGGAGCCGTCGGCGCGGGCGCGGATGGTGACCGAGCGGCTGCGGCGCGAGGACGAGGAGCGGGCGGCGCGGGAGAAGGGCTGGAAGGGGCGCAAGGCGCGCAAGGCCCGGGAGGCCGCCGAGCCGGTCGGGTGGCGGACCGGGCCGGCCTGGCAGGAGATGGAGGGCCGCGGGAAGGGCAAGCGGCGGCTCAAGGCCACCGCGGCCATCGTCTTCATCGCCGCCCTCGCGGTGCTCGCCGTACGGCCTGAGCTGGTCATAGACCGGCTCACGGGGAAGACGGAGGCCCGGGAGAAGGCCGCGAACGCGGCCCCGCTCGCCGCCGAGACCGCGCGGCCGTCAGCCGCGCCCCCGCCGGAGGACCCCGACCGGCCGACCCTCCAGGACCCGTTCCGCGGCTCCCCGGCCCGGCAGTGGGCGGACGGGGCCGCGGGCATCGAGTTGCCCGAGGCGAAGCCCACGGGCGGGCTCTCCCGCGAGCAGGTGGCCGACGCGCTCGCGAAGACCGGTCGGTTGTTGGTGGCGGCCAACCTGGAGCCGGCCACCCTGCGCGGCGAGCGCCCGCAGGTGGCCCTGGAGCTGCTGGACCCGGTGCAGGACGACGGCCGGGGGTTGATGGAGCGGGCCCTGAACCGGCCCACCAAGGACGCCGACCCGTTGGCGCTGTTCAGCCGCTTCGACCCGGCCCAGGCGCGGGTGCACGGCGACATCGTCAAGACGCGCGGGCGCATGTGGTTCGACAGCACGCGCTCCGGAGAGGTGCTGGTGCACTCCGACTACACCTTCGTGTACCCGTTGGTGCGGGCGCGCGCCGGCGCGGACGAGGTGGCGCGGACCATCGTGCGGCGAGAGCTCACCGTGGCCCTGGCCGACCCCGAGCGGATAGCGGCGACTCCCGGCAAGTTGCAGATCGTGAGCTGGGCCGAATCGGCCGGCAACGACGACTGCTCGCGCGACGGCGAAGGCTATCTGCACCCGATGTTCGCGTCCGAGCAGCAGACGCGGCCCGACCCGCGACCGTCGGGACCGGTCACCGATCCGTACGACCGCAGTACGGACGTGTCGGCGCTGCCGAAGGAGTGCGGGACCGTCTTCCGCTCCTGATCCGCTCCCGACCCGCCCCCGCAAGGGCCTGCCAAGGCCCCCGCACGGGGTCCCCGTCGCGTGGCAGGGTTTGACGTGTCCGCGCGGCGGGGTATTGTTCTGCGCCCGATTGGCGCAGTACGTGTCTCATGTGGCAGACTACTCAAGTTGCTCGGTTGAGTGCCGATGCTGCGCGCCTCCCGCCGGGAGGACCGGAAGCGAGTCCCACAGTACTCGTCGTCCTTATCTGTCCCTCGGGGCAGCAATGGGGACGGACGTACGGGAATCTTCTGGGAAGTGTCAGCACGGGGCCGACCAGGCACCCGGTGGGTGTTTCTCCCCCGAAGCGCGGTCTTGGGACCGCACCCCCTTGGACGAGGGAATTTCCGTATGGGAATTTTCTTGGAGGGAGTGCGACACGCCCGACCGCGTGGGTCGGAGGGAAGCGGTGGAGGGATCCACAGCCGCCCGGGAGCCAGAGCGTTTCCACAACAGACAGGACTACGGAGTAGCCATGGCGGGACAGAAGATCCGCATCCGGCTCAAGGCCTACGACCACGAGGTCATCGACTCCTCGGCGAAGAAGATCGTCGAGACGGTGACGCGCACTGGTGCGTCGGTCGCGGGCCCGGTGCCGCTGCCCACTGAGAAGAACGTGTACTGCGTCATCAAGTCGCCGCACAAGTACAAGGACTCGCGCGAGCACTTCGAGATGCGCACGCACAAGCGCCTGATCGACATCCTCGACCCGACTCCCAAGACCGTTGACTCGCTGATGCGCCTGGACCTTCCGGCCGGCGTTGACATCGAGATCAAGCTCTGAGAGGCGTCGAGAAGATGGCAAAGCAGATCAAGGGCGTCCTGGGCGAGAAGCTCGGCATGACCCAGGTCTGGGACGAGAACAACCGTGTCGTCCCGGTGACCGTGGTCAAGGCCGGACCCTGCGTCGTTACCCAGGTCCGTACGAACGACATCGACGGCTACGAGTCGGTCCAGATCGCCTTCGGCGAGATCGACCCGCGCAAGGTGAACAAGCCCCTCAAGGGCCACTTCGCCAAGGCCGACGTCACCCCCCGCCGCCACCTGGTGGAGCTCCGCACCTCCGACGCCAGCGAGTACACGCTCGGCCAGGAGATCACTGCCGAGGTGTTCGAGTCCGGCGTCAAGGTCGACGTCACGGGCAACAGCAAGGGCAAGGGCTTCGCCGGTGTCATGAAGCGGCACAACTTCCGGGGCCTCGGCGCCGGTCACGGTGTGCAGCGCAAGCACCGCTCCCCCGGCTCGATCGGTGGCTGCGCCACCCCTGGGCGTGTCTTCAAGGGCATGCGCATGGCTGGTCGTATGGGCAACGAGCGCGTCACCACCCAGAACCTGACCATCCACGCGGTAGACGCGGAGAAGGGTCTGCTCCTCATCAAGGGCGCAGTCCCCGGTCCGAACGGCGGCCTCGTCCTGGTCCGTACCGCGGCCAAGGGGGCTTGAGGTTAATGAGCACCATTGACATCCTTTCGCCGGCAGGCGACAAGGCCGGTACCGTCGAGCTCCCCGCGGAGATCTTCGACGCGAAGACCAGCGTTCCGCTGATCCACCAGGTCGTCGTCGCACAGCTGGCCGCTGCCCGTCAGGGCACGCACAAGACCAAGACCCGTGGCGAAGTCCGTGGTGGTGGCAAGAAGCCGTACCGCCAGAAGGGCACCGGCCGCGCGCGTCAGGGTTCCACCCGCGCTCCGCAGTTCGCCGGCGGTGGCGTCGTCCACGGCCCGCAGCCGCGTGACTACTCGCAGCGGACCCCGAAGAAGATGAAGGTCGCCGCCCTCCGCGGTGCCCTCTCGGACCGTGCGCGTCACTCCCGCATCCACGTCGTCACCGGCGTGGTCGAGGGTGCCGCCTCCACGAAGGCCGCCAAGACGCTGTTCGGCAAGATCTCGGAGCGCAAGAACCTGCTCCTGGTCGTCGAGCGCGCCGACGAGGCCGCGTGGCTGTCCGCCCGCAACCTGCCCCAGGTTCACATCCTGGAGCCGGGCCAGCTGAACACGTACGACGTGATCGTCTCTGACGACGTGGTCTTCACTCAGGCCGCGCTCGAGTCCTTCGTGTCTGGCCCCAAGGCCGACGAGACCGAAGGGAGCGACGCCTGATGTCCGAGGCGACCGTTACCAGCAAGACCTTCACTGACCCGCGCGACCTGCTGATCAAGCCGGTTGTCTCGGAGAAGAGCTACGCGCTGCTGGACGAGAACAAGTACACGTTCATCGTCGCGCCTGGCGCCAACAAGACCCAGATCAAGCAGGCCGTCGAGGCGGTCTTCTCGGTCAAGGTCACCGGGGTCAACACGATCAACCGTCAGGGTAAGCGCAAGCGGACCAAGACCGGTTTCGGCAAGCGCGCCAACACCAAGCGCGCCATCGTGACCCTCGCTGAGGGCGACCGAATCGACATCTTCGGCGGCCAGGGCTCCTAACGGAGTCCTGAGTCGTCCGGAATCGGACGAGGACTGAGAAATGGGTATCCGCAAGTACAAGCCGACGACCCCGGGCCGTCGTGGCTCCAGCGTCGCCGACTTTGTCGAGATCACGCGGTCCACGCCGGAGAAGTCGCTGGTTCGCCCGCTGCACAGCAAGGGCGGCCGTAACAACACCGGTCGGATCACCGTTCGCCACCAGGGTGGCGGACACAAGCGCGCCTACCGCGTGATCGACTTCCGTCGTCACGACAAGGACGGCGTGCCGGCCAAGGTCGCGCACATCGAGTACGACCCCAACCGCACCGCGCGCATCGCGCTGCTGCACTACGCCGACGGCGAGAAGCGCTACATCATCGCGCCGCGCGGTCTGCAGCAGGGTGACCGGATCGAGAACGGCCCCACGGCCGACATCAAGCCCGGCAACAACCTGGCGCTGCGCAACATCCCGGTCGGTACGACCATCCACGCGATCGAGCTGCGTCCCGGCGGCGGTGCGAAGTTCGCCCGCTCCGCGGGTGCGTCCGTGCAGCTGCTGGCGAAGGAGGGCACCATGGCCCACCTCCGCATGCCGTCCGGTGAGATCCGTCTCGTCGACGCCCGCTGCCGCGCCACGGTCGGCGAGGTCGGCAACGCCGAGCAGTCGAACATCAACTGGGGCAAGGCCGGCCGTATGCGCTGGAAGGGCGTTCGCCCGTCCGTCCGCGGTGTCGCGATGAACCCGGTTGACCACCCGCACGGTGGTGGTGAGGGCAAGACCAGCGGTGGTCGCCACCCGGTCTCCCCGTGGGGTCAGAAGGAGGGTCGTACTCGCTCGCCGAAGAAGGCTTCGAGCAAGTACATCGTCCGCCGCCGCAAGACGAACAAGAAGCGCTAGGAGCGGGTTTAGATGCCGCGCAGTCTCAAGAAGGGACCCTTCGTCGACGGACACCTCATCAAGAAGGTGGACGCTCAGAACGAAGCTGGTACCAAGAACGTCATCAAGACCTGGTCCCGTCGCTCGATGATCATCCCGGCCATGCTGGGTCACACCATCGCGGTGCACAACGGCAAGACCCACGTCCCGGTGTTCGTCACCGAGTCGATGGTCGGCCACAAGCTCGGCGAGTTCTCGCCGACTCGCACCTTCCGCGGCCACGTCAAGGACGACCGGAAGTCGAAGCGCCGCTAAAGGCGGGGTGGTAACGACTATGACTTACACCGAAGGGACAACCATGGAAGCCAGGGCCCAGGCGCGGTACATCCGCGTCACGCCCATGAAGGCCCGCCGCGTGGTGGACCTTATCCGTGGCATGGATGCCACGGAGGCTCAGGCGGTCCTGCGTTTCGCCCCGCAGGCCGCGAGCGTGCCGGTCGGCAAGGTGCTTGACAGCGCCATTGCCAACGCCGCACACAACTACAACCACCCGGACGCCTCTTCGCTGTTCATCAGCGAGGCGTTCGTGGACGAGGGTCCGACCCTGAAGCGGTTCCGTCCGCGTGCCCAGGGCCGTGCCTACCGGATCCGCAAGCGGACCAGCCACATCACCGTGGTCGTCAGCAGCAAGGAAGGTTCCCGGTAATGGGCCAGAAGGTAAACCCGCACGGGTTCCGGCTCGGCATCACCACCGACTTCAAGTCGCGTTGGTACGCCGACAAGCTGTACAAGGACTACGTCAAGGAAGACGTCGCCATCCGTCGGATGATGACGTCCGGCATGGAGCGCGCCGGCATCTCGAAGGTTGAGATCGAGCGCACCCGTGACCGCGTGCGTGTGGACATCCACACCGCTCGTCCGGGCATCGTCATCGGCCGCCGTGGCGCCGAGGCCGACCGCATCCGCGGTGACCTCGAGAAGCTCACGGGCAAGCAGGTCCAGCTGAACATCCTCGAGGTCAAGAACCCCGAGCTCGACGCTCAGCTGGTTGCCCAGGCCGTTGCCGAGCAGCTCTCCTCCCGCGTCTCCTTCCGTCGTGCCATGCGCAAGAGCATGCAGGGCACGATGAAGGCCGGCGCCAAGGGCATCAAGATCCAGTGTGGCGGCCGTCTCGGCGGCGCCGAGATGTCCCGCTCCGAGTTCTACCGCGAGGGTCGTGTGCCGCTGCACACGCTGCGCGCGAACGTGGACTACGGCTTCTTCGAGGCCAAGACCACCTTCGGCCGTATCGGTGTGAAGGTCTGGATCTACAAGGGCGACGTCAAGAACATCGCCGAGGTTCGCGCCGAGAACGCCGCGGCCCGTGCGGGTAACCGCCCGGCCCGTGGTGCCGGCGCTGGCGACCGTCCCGCCGGCCGTGGTGGCCGTGGTGGCGAGCGCGGCGGCCGTGGTGGCCGCAAGCCGCAGCAGGCTGCTGGTGCCGAGGCCCCCAAGGCCGACGCTCCCGCCGCCGCTCCGGCCGAGAGCACCGGAACGGAGGCCTGACCGACATGCTGATCCCTCGTAGGGTCAAGCACCGCAAGCAGCACCACCCGAAGCGCCGTGGTATGGCCAAGGGCGGTACTGAGGTCTCGTTCGGCGAGTACGGCATCCAGGCGCTGACCCCGGCGTACGTGACGAACCGCCAGATCGAGGCGGCTCGTATCGCGATGACCCGCCACATCAAGCGTGGTGGCAAGGTCTGGATCAACATCTACCCGGACCGTCCGCTGACGAAGAAGCCCGCCGAGACCCGCATGGGTTCCGGTAAGGGTTCTCCCGAGTGGTGGATCGCGAACGTGCACCCGGGTCGGGTCATGTTCGAGCTGTCCTACCCGAACGAGAAGATTGCTCGTGAGGCGCTCACCCGCGCTGCTCACAAGCTTCCGATGAAGTGCCGGATTGTTCGGCGCGAGGCAGGTGAGTCGTGATGGCGACGGGAACCAAGGCGTCCGAGCTGCGTGAGCTCGGCAACGAGGAGCTCGTTGGCAAGCTGCGCGAGGCCAAGGAAGAGCTGTTCAAGCTGCGCTTCCAGGCTGCCACGGGCCAGCTGGAGAACAACGGCCGGCTCAAGTCCGTCCGTAAGGACATCGCCCGGATCTACACCCTGATGCACGAGCGCGAGCTCGGCATCGAGACGGTGGAGAGCGCCTGATGAGCGAGAAGAATGTGACTGAGACCCAGGACCGCGGCTTCCGCAAGACCCGTGAGGGTCTCGTCGTCAGCGACAAGATGGACAAGACCGTCGTCGTCGCCGTCGAGGACCGCGTGAAGCACGCCCTGTACGGCAAGGTCATCCGCCGTACGAACAAGCTCAAGGCTCACGACGAGCAGAACGCTGCCGGCGTCGGCGACCGCGTCCTCATCATGGAGACGCGTCCGCTGTCGGCGAGCAAGCGCTGGCGCATCGTCGAGATCCTCGAGAAGGCCAAGTAAGGAACCTCGCGCAAGCGAGTTCCGCCAGACATAGCCTGGGGGGTTTCCCTCAGGTCAGTTCCGCCAGGCTCGGCGAGGGGCTCCGGTAACGGACCCCTCGCCGGGAACCGGCAGACAATCAGGAGATAGACGTGATCCAGCAGGAGTCGCGACTGCGTGTCGCCGACAACACTGGTGCCAAGGAAATCCTTTGCATCCGTGTTCTCGGTGGCTCCGGTCGCCGCTACGCGGGCATCGGTGACGTCATCGTCGCCACCGTCAAGGACGCGATCCCCGGTGGCAACGTGAAGAAGGGTGACGTCGTCAAGGCGGTCATCGTTCGCACCGTCAAGGAGCGCCGCCGCCAGGACGGCTCGTACATCCGCTTCGACGAGAACGCCGCTGTCATTCTCAAGAACGACGGCGACCCTCGCGGCACCCGTATCTTCGGCCCCGTGGGCCGTGAGCTGCGCGAGAAGAAGTTCATGAAGATCATCTCGCTCGCGCCGGAGGTGCTGTAAGCATGAAGATCAAGAAGGGCGACCTGGTTCAGGTCATCACCGGTAAGGACAAGGGCAAGCAGGGCAAGGTCATCGCGGCCATGCCCAGCGAGAACCGCGTCCTCGTCGAGGGTGTCAACCGGGTCAAGAAGCACACCAAGGCCGGTCAGACCGCTGGTGGTTCGCAGACCGGTGGCATCGTGATCACCGAGGCGCCGGTCCACGTCAGCAACGTTCAGCTGGTCGTGGAGAAGGACGGCCAGAAGGTCGTCACCCGCGTCGGCTACCGCTTCGACGACGAGGGCAACAAGATCCGCGTTGCCAAGCGGACGGGTGAGGACATCTGATGGCTACCACTCCGCGTCTCAAGACGAAGTACCGCGAGGACATCGCGGGCAAGCTGCGTGAGGAGTTCTCCTACGAGAACGTCATGCAGATCCCCGGTCTCGTGAAGATCGTGGTCAACATGGGTGTGGGCGACGCCGCCCGCGACTCCAAGCTGATCGACGGCGCCATCCGCGACCTGACGACGATCACCGGTCAGAAGCCGGCCGTCACGAAGGCCCGCAAGTCCATCGCGCAGTTCAAGCTGCGTGAGGGTCAGCCGATCGGCTGCCACGTCACCCTCCGTGGTGACCGCATGTGGGAGTTCCTGGACCGTACGCTGTCGCTCGCGCTGCCGCGTATCCGTGACTTCCGTGGTCTGTCGCCGAAGCAGTTCGACGGCCGTGGCAACTACACCTTCGGTCTCACGGAGCAGGTCATGTTCCACGAGATCGACCAGGACAAGATCGACCGTACCCGGGGTATGGACATCACCGTGGTCACCACGGCGACCAACGACGACGAGGGCCGTGCCCTCCTTCGTCACCTCGGCTTCCCCTTCAAGGAGGCGTAAGCGAGATGGCGAAGAAGGCTCTCATCGCGAAGGCTGCCCGCAAGCCCAAGTTCGGTGTGCGTGCGTACACCCGCTGCCAGCGCTGCGGTCGCCCCCACTCCGTGTACCGCAAGTTCGGCCTGTGCCGCGTCTGCCTTCGTGAGATGGCTCACCGTGGCGAGCTGCCGGGCGTGACCAAGAGCTCCTGGTAATTCCGCAGGTCCGCAAGGACTTGGGAACTTCCAGGCACTCTCGGTAAGCATCTGGTCGGCGGATGCCCGGCCGCGCATGCCTTAGGCTTGTGTGGTTGGGCGTCCGCCGCCCATAACGACTTACTACGCCGTAGGTCCCCGCACCGCACCCGTCCCGCCACTGAGTGGGGAGAGGGATGGCGCATACAGGAAACCCCGGCGAGAGAGGCCGAAGGCCACTTCATGACCATGACTGACCCGATCGCAGACATGCTCACGCGTCTGCGTAACGCTAACTCGGCGTACCACGACACCGTCGTGATGCCGCACAGCAAGATCAAGTCGCACATCGCAGAGATCCTCAAGCAGGAGGGTTTCATCACCGGCTGGAAGGTCGAGGACGCCGAGGTCGGCAAGAACCTCGTCCTCGAGCTGAAGTTCGGGCCGAACCGTGAGCGCTCCATCGCGGGCATCAAGCGGATCTCGAAGCCCGGTCTGCGCGTGTACGCGAAGTCCACCAACCTGCCGAAGGTGCTCGGCGGCCTGGGCGTGGCGATCATCTCCACGTCCCACGGTCTCCTCACCGGCCAGCAGGCAGGCAAGAAGGGCGTAGGTGGGGAAGTCCTCGCCTACGTCTGGTAGTCGGGAACGGAGGAAAAGCAATGTCGCGAATCGGCAAGCTCCCCATCCAGGTTCCCGCCGGTGTGGACGTCACCATCGATGGCCGCACGGTCGCGGTGAAGGGCCCCAAGGGTTCCCTCTCGCACACCGTCGCTGCGCCCATCGCCGTCGCCAAGGGTGAGGACGGCGTTCTGAACGTCATCCGCCCGAACGACGAGCGTCAGAACAAGGCCCTGCACGGCCTGTCCCGCACGCTGGTGGCGAACATGATCACCGGTGTGACCACGGGATACGTCAAGGCTCTCGAGATCAGCGGTGTTGGTTACCGCGTCGCCGCGAAGGGCTCCGACCTGGAGTTCCAGCTTGGCTACAGCCACCCGATCCTGATCGAGGCGCCCGAGGGCATCTCCTTCAAGGTCGAGTCGCCCACCAAGTTCACGGTCGAGGGCATCGACAAGCAGAAGGTCGGCGAGGTCGCCGCCAACATCCGCAAGCTGCGGAAGCCCGACCCGTACAAGGCCAAGGGTGTCAAGTACGCCGGCGAAGTCATCCGCCGCAAGGTCGGAAAGGCTGGTAAGTAGCCATGGCATACGGTGTGAAGATCGCCAAGGGCGACGCGTACAAGCGCGCTGCCAAGGCTCGCCGCCACATCCGCATCCGCAAGAACGTCTCGGGTACGGCGGAGCGTCCGCGCCTCGTCGTGACGCGTTCCAACCGCAACATCGTTGCTCAGGTCATCGACGACCTCCAGGGTCACACCCTGGCGTCGGCGTCGACCCTGGACGCTTCGATCCGCGGTGGCGAAGGCGACAAGAGCGCCCAGGCCCAGGCTGTCGGCGCGCTCGTCGCCGAGCGTGCCAAGGCCGCGGGTGTCGAGACCGTCGTGTTCGACCGCGGTGGCAACCGATACGCCGGGCGCATTGCCGCTCTGGCTGACGCCGCCCGCGAAGCCGGGCTGAAGTTCTAAGCCCCGGTTCCGGGACTCACGGACGTAACAGAGAGAGGTAATCCAATGGCTGGACCCCAGCGCCGCGGAAGCGGTGCCGGTGGCGGCGAGCGGCGGGACCGGAAGGGTCGCGACGGTGGCCCTGCCGCCGAGAAGACCGCTTACGTTGAGCGCGTTGTCGCGATCAACCGCGTCGCCAAGGTTGTCAAGGGTGGTCGCCGCTTCAGCTTCACCGCGCTGGTCGTGGTGGGCGACGGTGACGGCACCGTAGGTGTCGGTTACGGCAAGGCCAAGGAAGTTCCCGCGGCCATCGCCAAGGGTGTCGAGGAAGCCAAGAAGAACTTCTTCAAGGTTCCGCGCATCCAGGGCACCATCCCTCACCCGATCCAGGGCGAGAAGGCGGCGGGCGTCGTCATGCTCAAGCCGGCTTCCCCGGGTACCGGCGTTATCGCCGGTGGTCCGGTGCGTGCCGTGCTGGAGTGCGCCGGCGTTCACGACATCCTGTCGAAGTCGCTCGGCTCTTCGAACGCGATCAACATCGTGCACGCGACCGTGGCGGCCCTCCAGGGCCTGCAGCGTCCCGAGGAGATCGCGGCTCGCCGTGGTCTGCCCCTCGAGGACGTCGCCCCCGCGGCTCTGCTTCGTGCGCGTGCCGGGGCGGGTGTCTGATGGCCCGCCTCAAGATCACGCAGACGAAGTCGTACATCGGCAGCAAGCAGAACCACCGCGACACTCTGCGTTCGCTCGGGCTCAAGCGCCTGAACGACGTGGTCGTCAAGGAGGACCGCCCCGAGTTCCGCGGAATGGTGCAGACCGTCCGCCACCTCGTGACGGTTGAGGAGGTTGACTAATCATGGCTGAGAACAGCCCGCTGAAGGCCCACAACCTCCGTCCCGCCCCCGGCGCCAAGACCGCGAAGACCCGTGTCGGTCGTGGTGAGGCGTCGAAGGGTAAGACGGCCGGTCGTGGTACGAAGGGCCAGAAGGCCCGTTACCAGATCCCGCAGCGCTTCGAGGGTGGGCAGATGCCCCTCCACATGCGCCTGCCGAAGCTCAAGGGCTTCAAGAACCCGTTCCGCACCGAGTTCCAGGTGGTCAACCTGGACAAGCTCGGCGCTCTCTACCCCGAGGGTGGAGAAGTCACGGTGGCCGACCTGGTCGCCAAGGGCGCGGTTCGCAAGAACAGCCTCGTCAAGGTCCTGGGCCAGGGCGAGATCTCCGTGGCGCTGACGGTTTCGGTTGACGCCGTTTCCGCCTCCGCCAAGGAGAAGATTGCCGCTGCCGGCGGCACCGTCACCGAGCTCGTCTAAGACGAACGCACGTGACAAATAGCTGAAACCCGACCGGGGGTGCCTCACATATGGGGCATCCCCGGTTGGTCGTTCCACGGGGGGCGCAGTCGCCGGTAAGGTGGCTGCACCTTTGCTTGTACGTATTCGTCGATCCCTCAGACCGTCACCTCTGACGCAGTAGCGCGGGGGTCGCAGGAGGCACCGTGCTCACCGCGTTCGCCCGGGCGTTCAAGACGCCCGACCTGCGCAAGAAGCTGCTCTTCACGCTCGCCATCATCGTGCTGTTCCGCCTCGGGTCCCACATCCCGGTCCCCGGCGTGAACTACAAGAACGTCCAGTTCTGTGTGGACCAGGCAGGGACCGGCAACAGCCTGTTCGGCCTCGTCAACATGTTCAGCGGTGGCGCACTGCTGCAGATCACGATCTTCGCGCTCGGAATCATGCCGTACATCACGGCGAGCATCATCCTGCAGCTGCTGACTGTGGTCATCCCGAAGCTGGAGAACCTCAAGAAAGAGGGGCAGTCCGGCACGGCGAAGATCACCCAGTACACGCGTTACCTGACGGTCGCGCTCGCGATCCTCCAGGGCACGGGTCTGGTGGCCACCGCCAAGACGGGTGCGCTCTTCGGTTCCTGCCAGCTCCGCACCGAGATCGTCTACGACCGCGGCATCTTCACCATGATCACGATGGTGCTCACCATGACCGCCGGCACCTGCGTCGTGATGTGGCTCGGCGAGCTCATCACCGACCGCGGCATCGGCAACGGCATGTCGATCCTGATGTTCATCTCGATCGCGGCCGGCTTCATCGGCGCCATGTGGCAGATCAAGCTCCAGGGCAAGATCGCCGACGGTTGGGTCGAGTTCGGAGTGGTGATCCTCGTCGGTCTCGCGATGGTGGCCCTGGTGGTCTTCGTCGAGCAGGCGCAGCGCAGGATCCCGGTCCAGTACGCGAAGCGCATGATCGGGCGCCGCGCGTACGGCGGCACCTCGACCTACATCCCGCTCAAGGTCAACCAGGCCGGTGTCATCCCGGTCATCTTCGCCTCGTCGCTGCTCTACATCCCGGCTCTGGTCGTGCAGTTCAGCGGCTCGACGGCGTCCTGGGCGACCTGGATCCAGAAGCACTTCGTCAAGGGCGACCACCCCTACTACATCGCGGCCTACTTCCTCCTGATCGTGTTCTTCGCGTTCTTCTACGTGGCGATCTCGTTCAACCCCGAGGAAGTTGCAGACAACATGAAGAAGTATGGTGGGTTCATCCCGGGCATCCGCGCCGGCCGGCCTACCGCCGAGTACCTGAGCTACGTACTCAACCGGATCACCTGGCCGGGGTCGCTGTACCTGGGTCTGATCGCTCTCGTGCCGACAATGGCGTTGGCGGGCTTCGGAGCGAACCAGAACTTCCCGTTCGGCGGGACGAGCATCCTCATCATCGTGGGTGTGGGTCTGGAAACCGTGAAGCAGATCGAGAGCCAGCTCCAGCAGCGTAATTACGAAGGGTTCCTCCGCTGATGCGTATCGTCCTCGTCGGGCCCCCCGGCGCCGGCAAGGGAACACAGGCCGCGTTCCTCGCCAAGAACCTGTCGATCCCGCACATCTCCACGGGCGACCTGTTCCGCGCCAACATCAGCCAGGGCACCGAGCTCGGCAAGAGCGCGAAGTCCTACATGGACGCCGGCGAGCTCGTCCCGGACTCGGTCACCATCGGGATGGCCAAGGACCGGATGGAGCAGCCCGACGCCGCGAACGGCTTCCTGCTCGACGGCTTCCCGCGCAACCTGTCGCAGGCCGAGGCGCTCGACGAGATCCTCAAGGCCGCCGGTCTCCACCTCGACGCCGTCCTCGACCTGGAGGTCGAGGAGGACGAGGTCGTCAAGCGCATCGCCGGTCGTCGGACCTGCCGCAACGACTCCGCGCACGTCTTCCACGTCGCGTACGCGCCGCCGAAGGTCGAGGACGTCTGCGACCACTGCGGCGGCGAGCTGTACCAGCGCGGGGACGACTCCGAGGACACCGTCCGCAACCGGCTGGCCGTGTACCACGCGGAGACCGAGCCGATCATCGACTACTACAAGGCCCAGGGCCTCGTGTCGACGATCCCCGCCCTCGGTGAGGTCGCGGACGTCACGCGACGCGCGATGGACGCCCTGAAGAAGTAGCCCCCGTCCCACCCCCTCGTTGTGCAGGTACGGCCGCGGTGTCCCAGAGGCACCGCGGCCGTACTGTTGAGAAGTCCCGATTTCAGAAGGTGGAAGGCCGTTCCATGGTGCAGCTCAAGACGCCCGAGCAGATCGCGAAGATGCGCGAGGCGGGGCTGGTCGTCGCCGCGATCCACGCGGCGACCCGTGAGGCGGCCGTGCCGGGCGCCACGACCCGGGACCTGGACATGGTGGCCCGCAAGGTCATCGTGGACGCCGGCGCGAAGTCGAACTTCCTCGGGTACGGCGGTTTCCCCGCGACGATCTGCACGTCGGTGAACGAGGTCGTGGTCCACGGCATCCCGGACGACAAGACGGTCCTCAAGGACGGCGACGTCATCTCGATCGACGCGGGCGCGATCGTGGACGGGTGGCACGGCGACGCCGCGTACACGGCGTTCGTGGGCACCGGTCACGCCCCGGAGCTGATCGAGCTCTCCCGGGTGACCGAGGAGTCGATGTGGGCCGGCATCGCCGCGATGAAGCTCGGCAACCGCCTGGTGGACATCTCGAAGGCGATCGAGGGCTACATCCGCCGCCAGCCGCGTCCGGCCACCGGCAAGTACGGGATCATCGAGGACTACGGCGGCCACGGCATCGGTTCCGAGATGCACATGGACCCCCACCTGCTGAACTACGTCTCGCGCAAGCGGGGCAAGGGCATCAAGCTGGTCCCGGGCGTGTGTCTGGCGATCGAGCCGATGGTCTCGCTGGGCACCGCCCAGACCGAGGTCCTCGCGGACGACTGGACGGTCATCACCACGGACGGCACCTGGTCCTCGCACTGGGAGCACTCGATCGCCCTGACGGAAGCGGGCCCGATCGTGCTGACGAGCCCGGACTGCGGCAAGGCGAAGCTCGCGGAGTACGGGGTCACCACGGCCCCCGACCCGCTGGGCTAGGCGTGTACCACCGGTCCCGGGCGAGGCGTCCAGGATTGGTGATCTAGTGTGTGGGGCAAACTTTCCGGATTCGTCTTTCTGGGTGCCCTGACGTAGACTGACTCGTCGGCTCCTTTGCATCCGCATGTCTTCATGTGGAGCACCGGAGCTGATCAAGGTAGCCGATTCGAAGGGCGAAGCGTGGCCAAGAAGCAAGGTGCCATCGAGATCGAGGGCACCGTGATCGAGTCCCTCCCGAACGCGATGTTCAAGGTGGAACTGCAGAACGGTCACAAGGTCCTCGCGCACATCAGCGGCAAGATGCGCATGCACTACATCCGCATTCTTCCCGATGACCGGGTCGTGGTGGAGCTGTCTCCGTACGACCTGACGCGTGGCCGGATCGTCTACCGATACAAGTAGATCTTGTCCTCACTCCCGACCGGGCATCTGGTCCGGCGCGGGTGGTGGCACTGACCCGGAGAACCTCACCCACATGAAGGTCAAGCCGAGCGTCAAGAAGATCTGCGACAAGTGCAAGGTGATCCGCCGTCACGGTCGGGTCATGGTCATCTGCGACAACCTGCGCCACAAGCAGCGCCAGGGCTGACGCACGCCGACCGACCTGCCTTCCGCAGTTCTTCGCGCGACGTAAGAAAACGTACATACGCAGAACCCGCCCAGCCCTGAACGGGGCCGGCGGCACCTCCGGCGGGGGCCGGGGACCCGGACGTACCATCACCCATCAGGAGTGGTCGGCGGTCGGGAACGGTTCTGCGGAAGACCCCCGAACACACAGGAGCCATTGAATGGCACGCGTTTCCGGTGTTGACATCCCGCGCGAAAAGCGTGTGGAGATCGCACTCACCTACGTCTTCGGTATCGGGCGCACCCGGTCCAAGGAGATCCTCGCCTCCACCGGCGTGAACCCGAACACCCGCGTTCGTGACCTGGCCGAAGAGGACCTGGTCAAGATCCGCGAGTATGTGGACGCCAACCTCCGTACCGAGGGTGACCTCCGCCGCGAGATCCAGGCCGACATCCGTCGCAAGGTCGAGATCCAGTGCTACCAGGGCATCCGCCACCGTCGTGGCCTGCCGGTGCACGGTCAGCGCACCAGCACGAACGCGCGTACCCGCAAGGGCCCGCGTCGCGCGATCGCCGGTAAGAAGAAGCCGGGCAAGAAGTAGTCCTGTTCAGCGGTCTTGCGCTGTAGGACCGACCACCTCCCGTAGGAGATTTAGATGCCCCCCAAGGGTCGTCAGGGCGCTGCCAAGAAGGTGCGCCGCAAGGAAAAGAAGAACGTCGCTCACGGGCACGCCCACATCAAGAGCACGTTCAACAACACCATCGTCTCGATCACGGACCCCTCGGGCAACGTGATCTCCTGGGCCTCCGCCGGCCACGTCGGCTTCAAGGGCTCGCGCAAGTCCACCCCCTTCGCCGCGCAGATGGCCGCCGAGTCGGCCGCCCGCCGCGCGCAGGAGCACGGCATGCGCAAGGTCGACGTCTTCGTGAAGGGTCCGGGCTCCGGCCGCGAGACCGCGATCCGCTCCCTCCAGGCCACCGGCCTCGAGGTCGGCTCGATCCAGGACGTCACCCCCACCCCGCACAACGGCTGCCGCCCGCCGAAGCGCCGCCGCGTCTGACGCAGCGACGCCTGTGCGTCTTTGAGTGTCCGGGCGGTACGACCCCTTCGGGGGCCGTGCCGCCCGTACCCTTGCAGTACCCAGCAGTATCCGTCGGGCGTCAAATAGTGGGCGTCCACGACTGAAGGAACACAGACATGCTTATCGCTCAGCGTCCTTCGCTGACCGAAGAGGTCGTCGACGAGTACCGCTCGCGGTTCGTGATCGAGCCGCTGGAGCCGGGCTTCGGCTACACCCTCGGCAACTCCCTGCGCCGCACGCTCCTGTCCTCGATCCCGGGTGCCGCCGTCACCAGCATCCGCGTGGACGGCGTCCTGCACGAGTTCACCACCGTGCCGGGTGTCAAGGAAGACGTCACCGACATCATCCTCAACATCAAGCAGCTGGTCGTCTCCTCGGAGCACGACGAGCCGGTCGTGATGTACCTGCGCAAGCAGGGTCCCGGCCTGGTCACCGCTGCCGACATCGCGCCCCCGGCCGGTGTCGAGGTGCACAACCCGGACCTGGTCCTCGCCACGCTCAACGGCAAGGGCAAGCTGGAGATGGAGCTGACCGTCGAGCGCGGTCGCGGCTACGTCTCCGCCGTCCAGAACAAGCAGCTGGGCCAGGAGATCGGCCGCATCCCGGTCGACTCCATCTACAGCCCGGTCCTCAAGGTCACCTACAAGGTCGAGGCGACCCGAGTCGAGCAGCGCACCGACTTCGACAAGCTGATCGTCGACGTCGAGACCAAGCAGGCCATGCGCCCGCGCGACGCCATGGCGTCCGCCGGCAAGACCCTGGTCGAGCTGTTCGGTCTGGCGCGCGAGCTCAACATCGACGCCGAGGGCATCGACATGGGTCCGTCCCCCACGGACGCCGCCCTGGCCGCCGACCTGGCGCTGCCGATCGAGGAGCTCGAGCTCACCGTTCGGTCCTACAACTGCCTCAAGCGCGAGGGCATCCACTCCGTGGGTGAGCTCGTCGCCCGCTCCGAGGCGGACCTGCTCGACATCCGCAACTTCGGTGCGAAGTCGATCGACGAGGTCAAGGCGAAGCTGGCCGGCATGGGCCTGGCCCTCAAGGACAGCCCGCCCGGATTCGACCCGACCGCCGCCGCCGACGCCTTCGGCGCCGACGACGACGCGGACGCCGGTTTCGTCGAGACCGAGCAGTACTAAGCAGCACGCGTAGATCTTTCCCGGGGCGTCCGCTCCGGGGGAACTGACACCGGTACCTGACACGGCCGGTGCAGATATGAAGGAGTAACACCATGCCGCGTCCCGCAAAGGGTGCCCGCCTGGGCGGCAGTGCCGCGCACGAGAAGCACCTCCTCGCGAACCTCGCGAAGGCGCTCTTCGAGCACGGCCGCATCACCACCACCGAGGCCAAGGCCCGCCGCCTGCGTCCCTACGCCGAGCGTCTGGTCACCAAGGCCAAGAAGGGCGACATCCACAACCGTCGCCTGGTGCTGCAGACGATCACGGACAAGAGCATCGTGCACACGCTGTTCACCGAGATCGCCCCGCGCTACGAGAACCGCCCCGGTGGTTACACGCGCATCACCAAGATCGGCAACCGTCGTGGCGACAACGCCCCGATGGCGGTCATCGAGCTGGTCGAGGCCCTGACGGTCGCGCAGCAGGCCACCGGTGAGGCCGAGGCCGCCACCAAGCGTGCCGCGAAGGACGCCGAGGCCGTGGCCGAGGCGCCCGCCGCCGAGGAGACCAAGGAAGCCTGATCCTCGGATCCTGCTTGTTTGATCGGCTCTGAACGGGCCCGCCCCATGCCGGGGCGGGCCCGTTCTGCGTTTCTGAGAGGATCGGTCACGTGAGTGACGAGGTGGAGCCCGGACACGTCCGGGTACGGCTGGACCTGAGCTACGACGGCAAGGACTTCTCCGGCTGGGCGAAGCAGCGCACGCTGCGGACCGTGCAGGGCGAGCTGGAGAGCGCCCTGCAGACCGTGATGCGGCTGAAGGAGCCCGTCGAGCTGACCGTCGCCGGGCGGACCGACGCGGGGGTGCACGCGCGCGGGCAGGTCGCACAGTTCGACCTGGCCGAGGAGGTGTGGGCCGAACACCACGACAAGCTGTTGCGACGCCTCGCGGGGCGGCTGCCGCACGACGTACGGGTCTGGAAGGCCGCGCGGGCCCCCGAGGGCTTCAACGCGCGGTTCTCGGCGATCTGGCGCCGCTACGCCTACCGGGTGGGCGACCACCAGGCGGGCGTCGATCCGCTGCGCCGCGGGCACGTGCTGTGGCACCAATGGCCGCTGGACGTGGACGCGATGAACGAGGCGTCCGCCGCGCTGCTGGGCGAGCACGACTTCGCCGCGTACTGCAAGAAGCGCGAGGGCGCCACGACCATCCGTACGCTCCAGCAGCTCGCCTGGGAGCGCGCGGAGGACGGCGTCGTCACCGCGACGGTGCGCGCCGACGCCTTCTGCCACAACATGGTCCGGTCGCTGGTGGGTGCCCTGCTGCACGTCGGGGACGGCCACCGGCCGGTCGACTGGCCCGGCAAGGTGTTGGAGGCGGCCGTACGGGACTCCTCGGTGCACGTGGTCAAGCCGCACGGGCTCACCCTGGAGGAGGTCGGGTACCCGGCGGACGAGCTGCTGGCGGCCCGCAGCAAGGAGGCGCGCAACCTGCGCACCCTGCCGGGAGCCGGCTGCTGCTGACCACCGCCGGGCCGGCCGGTCCGGTTATCCGTTTGGGCGGATCGGGGGCGGGCCTGGACAATGCGCGGCATGGGACATCTCGAAGCCGGCCATCTGGAGTACTACCTTCCCGACGGGCGGGCGCTGCTCCCCGACGTCTCCTTCCGGGTGGGGGAGGGGTCGGTGGTCGCCCTGGTCGGGGCGAACGGGGCCGGTAAGACCACCCTGCTCAAGCTGATCTCGGGCGACCTCCAGCCGCACGCCGGCGGGGTCACCGTCAGCGGCGGCCTCGGGGTGATGTCGCAGTTCGTGGGCTCGGTGCGGGACGAGACGACCGTGCGGGACCTGCTGGTGTCGGTGGCGCAGCCGCGGATCCGGGAGGCGGCGAAGGCCGTCGACCGCGCCGAGCAGCTGATCTTGACGGTGGACGACGAAGCGGCGCAGATGGCGTACGCGCAGGCGCTCTCGGACTGGGCGGACGTCCAGGGGTACGAGGCCGAGACCCTGTGGGACGTCTGCACGACGGCCGCGCTGGGCGTCCCGTACGACAAGGCGCAGTTCCGCGAGGTCCGGACGCTCTCCGGCGGTGAGCAGAAGCGGCTGGTGCTGGAGGCGCTGCTGCGCGGGCCGGACGAGGTGCTGCTGCTCGACGAGCCGGACAACTACCTGGACGTGCCCGGCAAGCGGTGGCTGGAGGAGCAGCTGAGGGCCACCCGCAAGACGGTCCTCTTCGTCAGCCACGACCGGGAACTGCTCACCCAGGCGGCCGAGAAGATCATCAGCCTGGAGGCGAGCCCGACGGGCTCGGACGTCTGGGTGCACGGCGCCGGTTTCGCCACCTACCACGAGGCCCGCAAGGAGCGTTTCGCGCGCTTCGAGGAGCTCAAGCGGCGCTGGGACGAGGAGCACGCCCGGCTGCGGGCCCTGGTGCTGCGGTTGCGCAACCAGGCCGCTTCCAGCCCCGACATGGCCTCCCGCTACCGGGCGATGCAGACCCGCTTCCAGAAGTTCGAGGAGGCCGGCCCGCCGCCGGAGCCGCCGCGCGACCAGGACATCCGGATGCGGCTCAAGGGCGGCCGGACGGGGGTGCGCGCGCTGACCGTGGAGAACCTGGAGCTGACGGGGCTGATGAAGCCCTTCTCGCTGGAGGTCTTCTACGGGGAGCGGGTCGCGGTGCTCGGCTCCAACGGTTCCGGCAAGTCGCACTTCCTGCGGTTGCTGGCGGGCGACGACGTCAAGCACACCGGTACCTGGAAGCTGGGCGCGCGGGTGGTCCCGGGCCACTTCGCCCAGACCCACGCGCACCCGGAGCTGTTCGGCCGCACCCTCGTCGACATCCTGTGGACGGAGGCGGCCAAACCGCTCGGCGCGGCGATGGGCGCCCTGCGCCGCTACGAGCTGGAGCGGCAGGGCGACCAGCCGTTCGAGAAGCTGTCGGGCGGCCAGCAGGCGCGGTTCCAGATCCTGCTGCTGGAGCTGGCCGGTACCACCGCGCTGCTGCTGGACGAGCCGACGGACAACCTCGACCTGGAGTCGGCGGAGGCCCTCCAGGACGGCCTGGAGGCGTACGACGGCACGGTGCTGTGCGTCACGCACGACCGCTGGTTCGCCCGCACATTTGACCGTTACTTGGTCTTCGGTTCGGACGGTGTTGTGCGAGAGACTCTGGAACCGGTCTGGGACGAACGTAGGGTCGAGCGCGAGCGCTAGGGGGAGACCGCCCCCGAGCGGCGATCGGGAGGCGTTGTGCGGCTGCGGCCTGGCACCCTGCTCAGGGGATGGGAAACCGTTCGGGACCCCGCGTTCGGGCACCGGCTGGTGGTCTGGCTGCTGCGGCCGGCGTCGGGGCCCTGGCACGCCGTCGCACTGGCCGTGGTGCTCGGCATCGCGGTCTCCACCAGCCTGCGGGAGAACTGGGGCTCGGACAACGCCTTCGTGGTGAAGGCGGCCCAGACGCTGCTGGGGGGCGGGTCCCCGTACGAGGACAAGCGGTTCCTCTACCTCCCGAGCGCCGTGATCATGGCCGTCCCCGAGGCGCTGCTGCCCCAGCCGGTGCTGCGCTGGGTGCTCCCGCCGGCGATGTCCGCCCTGCTGGCGGTCGGCTGGTGGACCGCGCTGCGGCTGTTCTCGGTGCCGGCGCGCTCCCGCTTCGCGGTCGGCGGGTTCGCCGCGCTCGCCCTGGCCTACAAGCCGTACGTGAACCTCGTGCTGATCGGCAACTGGACCGCCATCTCGGCGGCCGCGCTGCCCATGGCGCTGCTGTTCGCGCACCGTCGGTCCTGGGCGACGGCGGGGCTGGTGGTGGGGCTGGCCATCGCCTGCAAACCCATGCTGGTGCCGATCGGGCTGCTCTTCGTACTGGCCCGACAGTGGCGGGGGCTGGCGGTGGCCGTGCTGGTGCCGCTCGGCGTCTCCCTGCTCGGGGCGCTGATGATGCCGAGCCCGACGCTGTTCGTCACCAAGACGCTGCCGTTCCTGCTCCACGGGCAGGACGCGTACGCGCTGCCCTGGGACGCCTCGCCGATCGCGGTGCTGCCGCGGCTGGGGGTGCCGGGGCCGGTCGCGGTGCTGCTGACGGCGGCGGGGGCGCTGGGCGGGCTGGTCGCGGCGTGGCGGCGGTGGCGGCGTACGGACGGTCCGGGGGACGCGGACGGGGGAGAGCTGCGGCTGGCGGAGACGGCCTGCATGGTGATGCTCGCCGCATTCCTGGTCTCGCGGCCGTCCTTCGACCACTACCTGCTGGTGGTGCTCCCGCTGCTGCTGGCCTCGGCGGTGCGACCGGGCTCGATGCCCCGCTCGCCCTGGTTCTGGCTGGCCCTGACGCCCCAGGTGGCGCTGCTGCCGTGGCCCTCCGAGCTGGCCCACAAGCGGCGCGCGTTCAAGGACTGCGCCACCCTCTGCGGGCTCGCGATCATGCTGGCGCGTCGAGCACTGCGCTCCGTTCGGGTTACTCTGGATCCAGTAACAACTGCGGGGTCCCCACCCAGGACCGAACCGGAGTGCGCCGCGACGCCTGCTGAATCGGCATCGCGGACCGCGTTTTGACCCGTACGGGTCCTCTTGGGTACTCTGCTGGTTTGTTATGCGTATTGGCTTTCTCATTCTCACGTGAAAGGGCCTTACGCCGGTCCACCGGGCCGATGACCAGCGGTTCACACGGGTTGCGTCCCCGTAGTGGACCAGGGCTGTCGTGATCGTCCGTGGTGACCCTTGTCAGGACCCTTCCCCGTGGGCTCACGCCCTGGGGATGACCCACCACTGAAGAAGCGAAGGCATACGCGTGCGTACGTTCAGCCCCAAGCCCGGCGACATCTCGCGCCAGTGGCTCGTCATTGACGCCCAGGACGTTGTCCTCGGCCGTCTGGCGACCCAGGCCGCTGCCCTCCTGCGGGGTAAGCACAAGCCGACTTACGCCCCCCACATGGACATGGGCGACTTCGTCATCATCGTCAACGCCGACAAGGTTCACCTGTCCGGCAACAAGGCGTCCCAGAAGATGGCGTACCGCCACTCCGGCTTCCCGGGTGGTCTGCGTTCCGTCCGCTACGACGACCTCCTGGCGAACAACCCGGAGAAGGCCGTCGAGAAGGCCGTCAAGGGCATGCTCCCCAAGAACACCCTGGGCCGTCAGATGCTCTCGAAGCTGAAGGTCTACTCGGGCGACCAGCACCCCCACGCTGCCCAGCAGCCGGTGCCGTTCGAGATCACCCAGGTCGCGCAGTAGTTCCGGCCACCCCCTAAGACGTAGAAAATTCTGAGGAGCATCGTGGCCGAGACCACCGCCGAGACGACCCCCGTCGAAGAGTTCGAGGGCAACGTCGAGGAGTACACCAGCGAGTCCGAGGTCGTCGTCGAGGGCGACTACACCTCCGAGTCCCTTGCCGGTCGCTTCGGCGACCCCCAGCCGGCCGCCGGTCTGGGTCGTCGCAAGAACGCCATCGCCCGCGTCCGGATCGTTCCGGGCACCGGCAAGTGGAAGATCAACGGTCGCACCCTTGAGGACTACTTCCCCAACAAGGTGCACCAGCAGGAAGTCAACGAGCCGTTCAAGCTCCTTGAGCTCGACAACCGCTACGACGTCATCGCCCGCATCGCGGGTGGCGGCGTCTCCGGCCAGGCCGGCGCCCTGCGCCTCGGTGTGGCCCGTGCGCTGAACGAGGCGGACGTCGACAACAACCGCCCGGCGCTCAAGAAGGCCGGCTTCCTCTCCCGCGACGACCGTGCGGTCGAGCGCAAGAAGGCCGGTCTCAAGAAGGCCCGTAAGGCTCCGCAGTACAGCAAGCGTTAATCTGCGCCTGCTGTTCTGCAACGAAACCGCCCCGGCAGCACTCTCTGTGCTGCCGGGGCGGTTCGTTTACCGCCACAAGCGGCACATATCTGTCACACAGCGGTACTAAGCGAAGCGTGAACTCGGGAGGACAACAGTGGGACGACTCTTCGGGACGGACGGTGTACGAGGCGTCGCCAACGCGGATCTGACGGCCGAGCTCGCGCTCGGTCTCTCCGTGGCGGCCGCACACGTACTGGCCGAGGCGGGTACCTTCGCGGGCCATCGGGCGACCGCCGTGGTCGGCCGCGATCCCCGCGCTTCCGGTGAGTTCCTGGAGGCCGCGGTCGTCGCGGGCCTCGCGAGCGCGGGCGTGGACGTCCTGCGCGTCGGTGTGCTGCCCACCCCGGCGGTGGCGTATCTCACCGGTGCGCTGGGCGCCGACCTCGGCGTGATGCTCTCCGCCAGCCACAACGCGATGCCCGACAACGGCATCAAGTTCTTCGCGCGCGGCGGCCACAAGCTCGCCGACGAGCTGGAGGACCGGATCGAGTCCGTCTACGAGGAGCACCGCACCGGCGCCCCCTGGGACCGTCCCACCGGTGGTGGCGTGGGCCGGGTCTCGGACTACACCGAGGGCTTCGAGAAGTACGTCGCCCACCTCATCGGGGTCCTCCCCAACCGTCTCGACGGACTCAAGGTCGTCCTGGACGAGGCGCACGGGGCGGCCGCGTACGTGTCCCCCGAGGCGTTCGCCCGGGCGGGCGCGGAGATCGTCACGATCGGCGCCGAGCCCGACGGCCTCAACATCAACGACGGCTGCGGCTCCACCCACCTCGGCCTGCTGAAGCAGGCCGTCATCGAGCACGGCGCCGACTTCGGCATCGCGCACGACGGCGACGCCGACCGCTGCCTGGCCGTGGACGCCTCGGGCGCGGAGGTCGACGGGGACCAGATCCTCGCGGTGCTGGCGCTGGCCATGCGCGAGGCGGGACAGCTCCGTGCGAACACCGTGGTCGGCACCGTCATGTCGAACCTGGGGTTCAAGCTGGCCATGGAGGCCGAGGGCATCCAGGTCGTCCAGACCGGCGTCGGCGACCGCTACGTGCTGGAGTCGATGAAGGAGCACGGCTACGCGCTGGGCGGTGAGCAGTCCGGCCACGTGATCATCCTCGACCACGCGACCACCGGCGACGGCACCCTGACCGGTCTGCTGCTGGCGGCCCGCGTCGCGGCCACCGGACGGTCGCTGGCGGAGCTGGCGGGTGTGATGCAGCGGCTGCCGCAGGTCCTGATCAACGTGCCCGACGTGGACAAGTCCCGGGTCGCGACCTCCGGGGACCTGGCAGCCGCGGTGGGCGACGCCGAGCGCGAGCTGGGCGCCACCGGACGGGTGTTGCTGCGTCCCTCCGGTACGGAGCCGCTCGTACGGGTGATGGTGGAGGCCGCCGACATCGAGCAGGCCCGCGCGGTCGCGGGGCGGCTGGCGGACGCCGTGAAGTCGGCGCTCGGCTAGGCCCTGCCCCCGGAGTCGTCAGCAGTCGTCACCGGAGTCGTCATCCGAGCCCCGTCGCCCCTTCGTGGGGCGGCGGGGCTCGGGTCGTTCCGGGCTCGGGTCGTCCCGGCCCGGGTGGTCGTGGCTCAGGTCGTCTCGGGCCGCTTGCGGCTCCAGCGGCCACGCTGGGTGCGCCAGAGCCGCTTCTGCGCGTACAGGGTCAGGGTGCCGGCGAGCATGATCCCGCCCAGGTTCAGCAGCAACTGCTCCGCCGAGCCCCACATCTGGCCCACCTCGCCGTAGCTGAGGGCCACGGCGGCGTTGGCGGCCGCCGGGACGGTGGTCACCGAGATGGCCACGCCGACCAGCGCACCCGACTTCGCGGAGGTCAGGGACAGCACGCCGGCCACCCCGGCGAGCAGGGCGACCGTGAAGGAGAACGAGTCGGGCTGCCAGATGAAGCTGGTGTTCGGGCGCGGGTTCTCCAGCATCGAGCGCTGGAACAGGCCCAGCGCGTTCATCGCCAGGCTGAACAGGGTCGTCGCCGCCATCGCGGCGGCGAAACCCGCCAGCAGCGCCACCAGGGACCGCCCGGCCGCCTTGGGGGCCCACCGGACCAGACCGGTACAGACACCGGCGAGCGGGCCGAACTCCGGGCCGACGGCCATCGCGCCCACGATCAGGATGGCGTTGTCCAGGACCACGCCGCAGGCGGCGATCAGGGTCGCGACGATCATGAATGCGACGTAGGTGACCGTGAGGGTCGACTCCTCGTGCGTCGCCTCGGTCAGTTGCTCCCACAGCACGGCGTCGGCGGCCTCGCCGGGCGCCTCCTCCTCGGCCTCGTCGGCGCGCTTGGAGAGGGTGAGGTCGATGTTCTCGACCGAGATCGAGCCGTCCTCGTCGATGCCCAGTGCGCGCAGGGCGTGCAGCAGCTCGTCGGCCGCCTCGCGCGCGACGTCGCACAGCACGAGGTCACCGGCGGGGACGAGGGCCGCGCCGGTCAGCACCACCAGGTGGGTGGTGCCGACGGTGTCCTCGACGAGGCGGAGGACGGCGTGCGTCCGGTCGGGCGGGGTGATCATCCGCAGGTGCAGCATGCCCGAACAGTAGCTTTTCAGAGTTTGCGCAGGCTGAGCTTCTGCACCTTGTGGTCCGGACCCTTGCGCACGACGAGGGTGGCGCGGCCGCGGGTCGGGGCCACGTTCTCCATCAGGTTGGGCTTGTTGATGGTCCGCCACATCGTCTGCGCGTACTCCAGGGCCTCCTCCTCGGAGACCTGCGTGTACTTGCGGAAGTAGGAGAAAGGATTCTGGAAGGCGGTCTCGCGCAGCTTCCGGAACCGGTTGAGGTACCAGCGCTCGATGTCCTCGGGACGCGCGTCCACGTACACGCTGAAGTCGAAGTAGTCGGCGAGGCCCACCCTGGTCCGGCCGTCCTTGCCCGGCAGGGCCGGCTGGAGGACGTTGAGCCCCTCGACGATGAGGATGTCCGGGCGGCGGACGACGAGCTGCTCGCCGGGGACGATGTCGTAGATCAGGTGGGAGTAGACGGGGGCCGTGACCTCGTCCTTGCCCGCCTTGATGTCGGCGACGAAGCGGGTGAGCGCCCGACGGTCGTACGACTCGGGGAATCCCTTGCGGGCGGTCAGGCCGCGGCGCCGGAGTTCCTTCATCGGGTACAGGAAGCCGTCGGTGGTGACGAGTTCGACCCGGGGGTGCTCCGGCCAGCGCGCGAGCAGCGCCTGGAGCAGACGGGCGACGGTGGACTTGCCGACGGCGACGGAGCCGGCGACCCCTATGACGAAGGGGGTTCCCTGCTGCGCGCCGTGGCCGTTGCCGGCGTCGCCGAGGAAGGTGTTCAGGGTGCCGCGCAGGTTGCTGGTGGCGCCGACGTAGAGGTTCAGCAGGCGCGACAGCGGCAGGTAGACGTCCCGGACCTCGTCCAGGTCGATGACGTCGCCGAGGCCGCGGAGCCGCTCGACCTCGTCGGCGGTGAGCGGGAGGGGAGTGCGCTCGCGCAGGGCGCTCCACTCGGCCCGGGTGAGGTCGACGTAGGGGGAAGCCTCGGCGGGCCGGCGGTGGCCGGCGCGCTCCGTTGCGCGGCCGGGCGTGCTTCGTGGCGGCGAAGTGATCACAAGGCCATTGTCGGGGCTCGCGCTCGCTTATGGGTGGTGTGGTCGGTCACGTGCCGGAGGAGGGCCGCAGCGCGCCGGGGCCTTGCCGGGAGGGCCCTTCCGGGGGGCGGATATCGATTCGAGTGTCGTGTCGGTCTCGCGGCGATCACGATTGGCGACGGTCTGTGAAAACCGGATCGTGCGCGTGTGCTTCCCGCCGTACATTGCTGATCGCCGCAGCTCCGGTGCGCGCCTGCGGCCGAGGGCGCCGCCCGGGGCTGCCTCTGTGTGTTTTCGTGTTCCGGGGGAGATCTTTCGTGCGTACCGTGCTTGTCCGCCGTGCCGTCCTGACCGCTTCGGCGGTGTCCCTGACGCTGTTGGCCACGGCCTGCGGCTCGGGCAAGGCCGGCGGGGCCGAGGCCGACTTCAAAAACGCCGCCCGCGCGTCCGCCACCAGGCCGTCCGCCGCGCCGTCGAGCGGAGCCGCGGCGGGCCCCAAGGGAAAGACGGCCGGCGAGTTGCGCCCGCTGCTGGTGACCGAGGCGGACCTGCCCGAGCACCGGCTGGAGCGGGTGGAGGACAGCGCGGCGCAGGACGACCCGATCGAGACGGACAAGGCGCCCTGCAAGCCGCTGGCCCAGGCCGAGGGCATGCAGCCGATCGGCGTGTCCGCCGGCGTCGCCCGGGTCGTCGCGAGCGGCAGGCCCCGGGCCGCGACCGAGGGCGCGGGCGCCGAGGGAAAGGCGGACGCGGTCGCGGACGCCGTCAGGACGACGGCCACGTCGGTGGCGCTGGTCTCCTACGACGGGAAGGGCGCCGAGGAGGCCATCGGCGCCGTCAAGGCGGGCGTCGAGGCGTGCGCGGGCGGCTTCTCGGTGACGCAGACGGGGGAGAGGACGGCCATCGAGAGCGTCAAGGCCGACACCGCGCTCCCCGGCGGCGACGAGGCGGTCTCCTTCGTCACCGTGATGGACCTGGGCGACGGCGACCGGAACGTGACCCGCGTGGTCGTCCTGCGCAAGGGCAACACCCTCGCGACGTTCACCGCGCTCAGCCTGACCGGCGAGGCCGAGCAGCCGAAGGCCGTCGTGGACGCGCAGGCGAAGAAGCTCTGAGCGACCTTTGCTCGCCTGATCGACCGACTTGCCCTCGGATGGTCGTCAACCCCGCTCCGCCGCATTCGCCGGGGCGGGGTTTTCGTCCGGTTCGGGTACGGGGCAGGAGGCCGGCCACGGCGTACCCTGCCGCCTATGTGCGGAATTGTGGGTTACGTGGGAGCGCAGTCGGCGCTCGATGTGGTCATCGCCGGACTCAAGCGGCTGGAGTACCGCGGCTACGACTCGGCGGGTGTCGCCGTGCTCGCGGACGGGGGTCTGGACGCGGTCAAGAAGGCCGGCAAGCTGGTCAACCTGGAGAAGGAACTGGTCGGGCACCCGCTGCCGGCCGGCTGCACGGGCCTCGGGCACACCCGGTGGGCGACCCACGGCGGTCCCACCGACGTCAACGCCCATCCGCACCTCGACAATTCGGGGCGCGTGGCGGTCGTGCACAACGGGATCATCGAGAACTTCGCCGTGCTGCGCGCCGAACTGGCCGAGCGCGGGCACAAGCTGGAGTCCGAGACGGACACCGAGGTCGTGGCGCACCTGCTCGCCGAGCAGTTCGATGTCGCGTCAGGTGATCTGGCGGAGGCCATGCGGCGGGTCTGCCGGCGGCTGGAGGGCGCGTTCACGCTGGTCGCGGTGCACGCCGACGCACCGGACGTGGTGGTCGGGGCGCGTCGGAACTCCCCCTTGGTGGTGGGCGTTGGAGAGGGTGAGAACTTCCTCGCCTCGGATGTGGCCGCGTTCATCGCCCACACGCGGTCCGCGATCGAGTTGGGGCAGGACCAGGTCGTCGAGCTCCGCCGCGAAGGGGTCTCGGTGACCAACTTCGACGGTTCGGCCGCGACGGTGCGGGCGTACCACGTGGACTGGGACGCCTCGGCGGCCGAGAAGGGGGGATATGACTACTTCATGCTCAAGGAGATCGCCGAGCAGCCGAAGGCTGTCGCCGACACCCTCCTGGGCAGGATCGACGCGAGCGGCCTGCTGACCCTGGACGAGGTGCGTATCCCCGCCTCGGTGCTCCGCGAGGTCGACAAGGTCGTGATCGTGGCGTGCGGTACGGCGTACCACGCGGGCATGATCGCGAAGCTGGCCATCGAGCACTGGACCCGCATCCCGTGCGAGACGGAACTGGCCAGCGAGTTCCGCTACCGCGACCCGATCCTGGACCAGCGGACGTTGGTGATCGCGATCTCGCAGTCCGGCGAGACCATGGACACCCTGATGGCGCTGCGGCATGCGCGCGAGCAGGGCGCCAGGGTGCTGGCCGTCTGCAATACGAACGGGTCCACGATCCCCCGCGAGTCGGACGCGGTGCTGTACACGCACGCCGGCCCGGAGGTGGCCGTCGCCTCGACCAAGGCGTTCCTGACCCAATTGGTGGCCTGCTACCTGGTCGCGCTGTACCTCGGACAGGTACGGGGCACCAAGTGGGGCGACGAGATCCGCGCGGTCATCCGCGAGTTGTCGGACATCGCCGCGGCCGTGGACACGGTGCTGGAGACGATGGAGCCGGTGCGGGAGCTGGCGCGGTCGCTGGCCGACAAGAACACCGTGCTGTTCCTCGGGCGTCACGTCGGCTACCCGGTGGCGCTGGAGGGCGCGCTCAAGCTCAAGGAGCTGGCGTACATGCACGCGGAGGGTTTCGCGGCGGGCGAGCTGAAGCACGGGCCGATCGCGCTGATCGAGGAGGACCTGCCGGTGGTGGTCGTGGTGCCGTCGCCGCGCGGGCGTTCGGTGCTGCACGACAAGATCGTGTCGAACATCCAGGAGATCCGGGCCCGCGGTGCGCGCACGATCGTGATCGCGGAGGAGGGTGACGAGGCGGTGGTCCCGTACGCGGACCACCTGATCCGCATCCCGGCCACGCCGACGCTGCTCCAGCCGCTGGTGGCGGCGGTGCCGTTGCAGGTGTTCGCGTGCGAGCTGGCGACCGCTCGGGGCAACGAGGTGGACCAGCCGCGTAACCTCGCCAAATCGGTCACGGTCGAGTAGGGATCTGGTGTTGTGATTATCGGTGTGGGGATTGACGTTGCCGAGATCGAGCGGTTCGGCGCCGCCCTGGAGCGGACGCCACACCTGGCGCAACGGCTCTTCGTCGACGCCGAGTTGACCCTGCCGAGCGGCGAGCGGCGCGGAACCGCCTCGCTCGCCGCCCGGTTCGCGGCCAAGGAGGCACTCGCCAAGGCGCTCGGCGCGCCCGGCGGGATGCTGTGGACGGACGCCGAGGTCTACGTCGAGGAGACCGGGCAGCCGCGGGTGCGGGTGTCGGGGACGGTGGAGGCGCGGGCCGTGGCGCTCGGCGTGAAGTCGTGGCACATCTCGCTGAGCCACGACGCGGGGGTCGCCTCCGCCGTGGTCATTGCCGAGGGGTAGGCGCCACCGCCTCGGTGGTCGCGGCGGCCTTTTCGGGCAGGGTGGGGGCATGCGTACTGCTTACAGCGTGGAGACCGTACGGGCCGCCGAGCACGAGCTGATGGCGCGGCTGCCGGAGGGCACCTTGATGCGGCGGGCGGCGGCCGGGCTGGCCGCCGTCTGCGCGGGGCTGCTGGGGAGGGTGTACGGCGCGCGGGTCGTGCTGCTGGTGGGCCCGGGGGACAACGGTGGCGACGCGCTGTACGCCGGCGCACGGCTCGCCCGGCGCGGCGCCGGCGTGACGGCCGTGCCGATGGACCCCCGGCGGATGCACCCGGGCGGCCTGGCCGCCCTGCGGGGCGCGGGCGGCACGGTGGCGGCGGCCGTGCCGGGACGGGCCGACCTGGTGGTGGACGGACTGCTCGGCATCGGCGGCCGCGGCGGACTGAGGCCGGCGGCCGCGGCGTTGGTGGAGCGGATCCCGGCGGGCGCGGTGGTGGTGGCCGCCGACCTGCCCAGCGGCGTGGACGCGGACACGGGCGAGGTGGCGGGGGCGGCGGTGCGGGCCGACGTCACGGTGACGTTCGGGGCGTACAAGCCGGGACTGCTGATCGACCCGGGCGCCGAGCGGGCCGGGGCGGTACGGCTGGTGGACATCGGACTCGCCCTCCCCGCGCCGCACGCGCAGGCGTTGCAGCACGCCGACGTGGCGCGGCTGCTGCCCGAGCCGGGCGCGGCCAGCGACAAGTACCGACGGGGCGTGGTCGGCATCGTGGCCGGCTCGACCCGGTACCCGGGCGCGGCGGTGCTCGCCGTCGCGGGGGCCCTGCGCGGCGGCGCGGGCGCGGTGCGGTACGTGGGTCCGGCGGCGGTGGGCGAGGCGGTCCTGGCCAGGTACCCCGAGACGCTGATCGGGCGCGGCCGGGTGCAGGCGTGGGTGATCGGGCCGGGGCTGGGGGACGAGCGCGGCCCGGAGGTCCTGGCGGACCCCGTGCCGGTCCTGGTGGACGCCGACGGGCTGCGCGGGTTGGATCCCGAGGCGGTGCGGGCCCGGACGGCGCCGACGCTGCTGACCCCGCACGCGGGCGAGGCGGCGGCCCTGCTGGGCGTCCGGCGCGAGGAGGTGGAGGCCGGGCGGCTGGCCGCCGTACGGGCACTGGCGCGGCGGTACGGGGCGACGGTGCTGCTGAAGGGCTCGACGACGCTGGTCTGCGACGGCGGGGTGGTCCGGGTCAACCCGACCGGCACCCCGTGGCTGGCCACCGCCGGCAGCGGTGACGTGCTGTCCGGGCTGGCGGGCTCCCTGCTGGCGGCGGGACTGTCCGCACCGGACGCCGCCTCGGTGGCGGCCTACCTCCACGGCCTGGCGGCCCGCCGCGCCGCCCGCGGCGCCCCCCTCCTCGCCCACGAGGTCGCCGAAGCCCTCCCCTCCGCCTGGCGCGACGTCCGCACCCCATGACCAGTCCGCACCCATGACCCCGTCCGCGCCCCCTGACCCCGGGCCTGCGCCGGGCGCCCGCGCCGGCGGGGCGCGGGGCGGCCGGCAGGGGTTCTGAGAGACTGTGCTCGATGAACGAGACACCGACGCGCGCGTACGCCGAGATCGACCTAGCCGCCGTGCGGGCCAACGTCCGCGCACTGCGCGAGCGGGCGCCCCGGGCCGAGCTCATGGCCGTCGTCAAGTCGGACGCCTACGGCCACGGGGCGGTCCCCTGCGCGCGCGCCGCCCTGGACGCCGGTGCGACCTGGCTCGGCACCGCGACCCCCGAGGAAGCGCTCGCGCTGCGCGCCGCCGGCATCGGGGCCCGGATCATGTGCTGGCTGTGGACGCCGGGCGGCCCCTGGCGGGAGGCCGTCGAGGCCGATCTGGACGTGTCCGTCAGCGCGATGTGGGCCCTGGAGGAGGTGCGGGCCGCCGCCCGCGCGGCCGGGCGGGTCGCGCGCGTCCAGCTCAAGGCCGACACCGGCCTCGGCCGGGGCGGCTGCCAGCCCGCCGACTGGGCGGAACTCGTGGGCGCCGCCGTCGCCGCCCAGGCCGAGGGGACCGTCCACGTCACCGGCGTGTGGTCGCACTTCGCCTGCGCCGACGAGCCCGGACACCCCTCCATCGCCCTCCAGCTCACCGCCTTCCGCGAGATGCTCGGCTACGCCGAGAAGGAGGGCGTCGAGCCCGAGGTCCGGCACATCGCCAACTCGCCCGCCACGCTCACCCTGCCCGACAGCCACTTCGACCTCGTGCGCTGCGGCATCGCCGTCTACGGCGTCTCGCCCGCGCCCGAGTTGGGCACGCCCGAGCAGCTCGGCCTGCGCCCCGCGATGACCCTCCGGGCGTCCGTCGCGCTGGTCAAGGACGTGCCCGCCGGTCACGGAGTCAGCTACGGACACCACTACGTGACGGACCGTGAGACCCGGCTGGCCCTGATCCCGGTCGGGTACGCGGACGGCGTCCCCCGCCACGCCTCCGGAACCGGTCCCGTCCTCGTCGGCGGCGCCGTCCGGCGCGTCGCCGGCCGGGTGGCCATGGACCAGTTCGTCGTCGACATCGAGGGCGCCGACGTGCGCGCCGGAGACCCGGCGATCCTCTTCGGCCCCGGTGACCAGGGCGAACCCACCGCCGAGGACTGGGCTCAAGCGGCAGGCACCATCGCGTATGAGATCGTCACCCGTATCGGGGGCCGCGTGCCCAGGGTGTACCGCAACGGCTGAGCGGGGCGGAGTACGGCCGAGGACGGCCGAGTGAGGACGGCGACCGCGTGAGCGAGAACTGGCGCAAGGCCGGCTGGGCCGGAGCGGCCATCGGTGTCATAGCCGCCGGCGCGGCCGCCGGCGTCGCGGTCGAGCGGATCACCGTGGGTCGCGGCATCCGCAGGAAGGCGCGGCTCGCCCTCGACGCCGCCGGCGACTACGGGTCCCTGCGCGGGGCGGAGGGCATCTGCCGCGCCGAGGACGGCACCGAGCTGTACTACGAGGTCGACGAACTGCCCGAGGAGCCGGGCCGGCGCGGGAGGTCCCGCCGCAAGAAGCCGCCCGCCGCGACCGTCGTCTTCTGCCACGGCTACTGCCTCGGCCAGGACTCCTGGCACTTCCAACGCGCCGCCCTGCGCGGAACCGTCCGCTCCGTCTACTGGGACCAGCGCAGCCACGGCCGCAGCATGCGCGGCCTCGCCCAGGCCGCCGGCGAACCGGTGACCATCGAGCAGCTCGGCCGGGACCTCAAGGCGGTGATCGACGCCACCACCCCCGACGGCCCGCTGGTGCTCGTCGGCCACTCCATGGGCGGTATGACGATCATGGCGCTGGCCGAGCAGTTCCCGGACCTCGTACGGGAGCGGGTACTCGGCGTGGCCCTGGTCGGCACCTCCGGCGGACGGCTGTCCGAGGTCACGTACGGACTCCCGGCGGTCGGAATGGGCGCCGTACGCCGCCTCCTGCCCGGGGTGCTCAAGGTGCTCGGCTCCCAGGTGGAGCTCGTGGAGCGGGGCCGCCGCGCCACCGCCGACCTCTTCGCGGGCATGATCAAGCAGTATTCGTTCGGCTCCCGGGACATCGACCCGGGCGTGGCCCGCTTCGCCGAGCGGCTGATCGAGGCGACCCCCATCGACGTGGTCGCCGAGTTCTATCCGGCCTTCCAGATCCACGACAAGACCGTCGCGCTGCGGCGGTTCGCGGACATCCCCGTCACCGTCATCGCCGGGGACCGCGACATGATCACCCCGCCCGAGCACAGCCTCGCCATCAAGGAGGTGCTGCCCGCCGCGGAACTGGTGGTCCTGGAGCACACCGGGCACCTGATGATGCTGGAGCGCCCGGACGCCGTGACCGCGTTGCTGAACGGCCTGCTGGCGCGCACCGGCGCCGTGCCGGCGGCGGCGCCCGGGAGCGCGGACCGGAACCCGCCCGGGGACGCGCCCGGCGCGGTACCCGCCGAGGCGTCCGGAGCGACTTCCGGAGCGACTAACGTTGGCCCGCATGGAAGAAGTACCGCGAGAAGCGCCGCACACCCCGGCTGCTGAGGCCGCCGCGCCCGGCGCGGGCGAAGGCGCCGTCACCGAGACCCTGATCACCGTCGACTCGCCCGACTCCATGCGCGAGCTGGGCCGCCGGATCGCCGGCCTGCTGCGTCCCGGGGACCTGGTCCTGCTGACCGGCGAGCTCGGCGCGGGCAAGACCACCCTCACGCGCGGCCTCGGCGAGGGCCTCGGCGTGCGCGGGGCCGTCACCTCCCCCACCTTCGTGATCGCCCGCGTGCACCCGCCGCTGGGCGACGGACCGGCCTTGGTGCACGTGGACGCGTACCGGCTGGGCGGCGGGCTGGAGGAGATGGAGGACCTGGACCTCGACGTGTCCCTGCCCGAGTCCGTGGTCGTCGTCGAGTGGGGCGACGGCAAGGTCGAGGAACTCTCCGACGACCGGTTGCACGTGGTGATCGCGCGCGCCGTCGGCCACGAGGAGGTCCTCGACGACGTGCGCGAGGTCGCGGTGCGCGGCATCGGGACGCGGTGGGCCGGCGCGGCCGACGGCCTGGCCGGACTCGCGGAGCGGGTGTCCCGCTAGCCGGGCCGACCCTGGGGGCGGACGACGTTCCGACAGTCCGTCGGGAAAACGTTGCGCGAGTGCGGATGCTCGTGGTGACATGGTTCCGAGCGCTGGTTAGGTGTGCCTAAGTACAGCGCCCCGGGCCGGTCCAGGAGGCAGCCATGTCGGCAGCAGGAGCAGCACGCGCAGCAACGGGAGCAGGGCGGGCGTCGGGCACGGACGTGTCCATGGGGGCGCTGCTCGCCTCCTGCGCGGCCGCCACCGCCGTCTCCACACCGCCCGCCCCCCTCCCCGTACGGCCCGAGCGCCGGGACGGGGCCCTCGATGTGGCCGTCGACGGCGAACAGGCCGCCCCGGAGTCCGAAGCGGCCTGAGGCCCCGTACGCGCATCGCCCGTACGGGTGAAACATGAAGGGTGCCCGTCAGGGCACGACGACCACCTTCGTGTTGATCGTCGCGAAGGCCCACATGGCGTCGCCGTCGGCCCGCGACATGCGGATGCCGCCGGTCTTCTTCGTCTGGTCCGGCTCCGGCACCTGGCCGTCCACCCGCGCGCTGAAGCCGACGGCGATGCCGTCGGTGGTGGCGAACCGTACGACGTGCTCGATCGGCACCCCGTCCGAGCCGGTGACCGTGCCCGAGCGCGAGCCCACCGGGTAGCTGCCCGGCGCCGGGTGGACCGTGCTCGGCATGACCGCGAAGGACTTCGGCGCCTGCCCGTCCTCGCCGACCAGCCACACCCGCTTCTGCGACACCGAGTACACGACGCGCATTCCGGTCCCGGAGTCGGCCGGTACCGGCGCGGGCTTCGACGGGTCCTGCCGGGCGGGCGCCGGTGCGGGCGCCGGGGCCTGCGGCGCCGCCTTCGCAGGGTGCGCGGGCGCCGTGGCCGACGCCTGGTAGCCGAGGAAAGCGATGGCGACCAGCGCCGCGACGGTGAGCCCGGCCACGATTCCCGAGCTGCTGCGTGCCACCTTGCTCCGCCTCTCCGCGGTCTCCCGCGTTCTCTGTGTCGCGTTCTCTGTGGCGCGTCGTCCACGGGCCACCGGGTCCGCAGGGGCACCGGGCCCGCGGGGGCACCGGGTCCGCCGGCCACCCGGCCCGGGGGGCGCTGGAACATCCGGTCGAGCACCGCACCGACCGCCTCGGTCGAAAGGTAGCAGCCGGGGTGGTCCGCGACCGGCCGCAAGGGCCGGGGCCCAAGGAGTCGTAGGCTGTTCGCGTGCTCTTGCTCGCTGTAGATACCGCCACGCCCGCCGTCACCGTCGCCCTGCACGACGGCGAGTCGGTCCTCGCCGAATCCAACCAGGTCGACGCCCGCCGTCACGGGGAGCTGTTGCTGCCCTCCGTCGACGCGGTCCTCGCCGAGGCCGGGGTGAAGCTCGAAGCCGTCACCGGCATCGTCGTCGGCGTCGGCCCCGGCCCCTACACCGGATTGCGCGTCGGCCTCGTCACCGCCTCCACCTTCGCCGCCGTCCTGGGCGTCCCCGTGCACGGCCTGTGCACCCTGGACGGCCTGGCCTACGCGGCCGGCGCCGCCGGGATCGAGGGCCCCTTCACCGTCGCCACCGACGCGCGGCGCAAGGAGGTCTACTGGGCGCGGTACGAGGACCCGCGCACGCGCGTCGGCGACCCGGCCGTGGACCGCCCGGCCGACATCGCCGAGCGGGTCGCCGGCCTGCCCGCCGTCGGGCAGGGCGCGCTGCTGTACCCGGAGGTCTTCACCGACGCCCGGCAGCCCGAGCACCAGAGCGCCGGCGCCCTCGCCGCGCTGGCGGCGGAACGGCTCGCGGCCGGGACCCCGTTCGAGAACGCGGAGGGCATGCCCCCGACGCCGCTGTACCTGCGCCGGCCCGACGCCCAGGTGCCCAAGAACTACAAGGTGGTCACCCCGCAGTGACCTCGGTACTGCGCGAGATGCGCTGGTGGGACATAGAGCCCGTGCTGGAACTGGAACACGAGCTGTTCCCCGAGGACGCCTGGTCCGCCGGCATGTTCTGGTCCGAACTCGCCCACGCGCGCGGCCCGCGCGCCACCCGCCGCTACGTCGTCGCCGAGGGGTCCGGGGGGCGCATCGTCGGCTACGCCGGACTGGCCGCCTCCGGCGACCTGGGCGACGTACAGACCATCGCCGTCTCCCGCGACCAGTGGGGCACCGGTCTCGGCGCCCGCCTGCTGGAGGACCTGCTGCGCGCGGCGACCGCCTTCGAGTGCGCCGAGGTGCTGCTGGAGGTGCGGGTGGACAACACGCGCGCCCAAAAGCTCTACGAGCGCTTCGGTTTCGAGCCGATCGGCTTCCGGCGCGGCTACTACCAGCCCGGCAACGTCGACGCGCTCGTGATGCGCCTCTCCGGCCCCACATCCCCAGACTCCGCACCGTCCGTACACGTACAAGGTGAGACCCATGGCTGACGAACCGCTCGTCCTCGGCATCGAGACCTCCTGCGACGAGACCGGCGTCGGCGTCGTCCGCGGCACCACCCTGCTGGCCGACGCGATCGCCTCCAGCGTCGACGAGCACGCCCGCTTCGGCGGGGTGGTGCCCGAGGTGGCCTCCCGCGCGCACCTGGAGGCCATGGTCCCGACCATCGACCGCGCCCTGAAGGAAGCCGGCGTCAGCGCCCGCGACCTCGACGGCATCGCGGTCACCGCCGGCCCGGGCCTCGCGGGCGCCCTGCTGGTGGGCGTCTCGGCGGCCAAGGCGTACGCGTACGCCCTGGGCAAGCCCCTGTACGGGGTCAACCACCTGGCCTCGCACATCTGCGTCGACCAACTGGAGCACGGGCCGCTCCCGGAGCCGACCATGGCGCTGCTGGTGTCGGGCGGACACTCCTCGCTGCTGCTGGCGCCGGACATCACCGCCGACGTACGGCCGCTCGGCGCGACCATCGACGACGCGGCCGGCGAGGCGTTCGACAAGATCGCCCGCGTGCTGCAACTGGGCTTCCCCGGCGGTCCGGTCATCGACCGGCTCGCGCGGGAGGGCGACCCGAAGGCGATCAACTTCCCGCGCGGTCTGACGGGGCCGCGCGACGCGGCGTACGACTTCTCCTTCTCCGGCCTGAAGACGGCGGTGGCCCGCTGGATCGAGGCGAAGCGGAAGGCGGGCGAGGAGGTGCCGGTGCGGGATGTGGCGGCGTCCTTCCAGGAGGCCGTGGTCGACGTGCTGACCCGCAAGGCGATCCGCGCCTGCAAGGACGAGGGCGTCGACCACCTGATGATCGGCGGCGGTGTCGCGGCCAACTCCCGGCTGCGGGCGCTGGCCCAGGAGCGGTGCGACGACGCGGGGATCATCCTGCGCGTGCCGCGGCCGAAGCTGTGCACGGACAACGGCGCCATGGTGGCCGCACTGGGCGCGGAGATGGTCAAGCGGAACCGTCCGGCCTCGGACTGGGACCTGTCGGCCGACTCCTCGCTGCCGGTGACGGACCCGCACGTGCCGGGGACACAGGACCACGGTCACGCCCACAGCCACGACCACGACCACGTGCACGAGTCGAGCAAGGACAACCTCTACTCATGAGCACGGTCGCGCTGATGTGGGAGGCCCGGGCGGTGCCCGGCCGCGCCGACGAGCTGCTGGAATGGGCCCGCGCCCAGGTCCTGGCCCGGGAGCCGGTGCGCCGCGAGGTCCTGCGGGCCCCGCAGGACCGGGTGCTGGTGGTCACCTGGTGGCAGGCCGCCGAGGGCGTGGCGGCGGAGCTGCCCGAGCTGCCCGAGCCGGCCGCCGACCTGATCACCCGGGCGGTGCACCGCTGGCGGTTCGAGTCGGTGGAGGTCACGGGCGGCTGAGCGCCCATCGAGTGACTCTGCATCAGATCCCGGTATGGTCATGTGCATGTCCCGTCGTGACCTGCCGCCTCCGCCGCCGCCCGCGCACCTGCGGGACTGGATGGACGAGTCCGTCGTACGCGCCGACCGCGCGCGCTTCCTCAAGGAACTGGGCCGGCGCACCCTCGGCCCGGGCCGGCTGCTGCTGCTCTGGGCGGTGGCCGCCGTCTTCGCGCTCGGTTGGACCTTCATCGGCATGGCGCTGATGTCGTTCGAGAGCGACGATCCGCTCTCGTACCTCTTCGGGCTCATCTTCGGCGTGCTCGGCGTAGGGGTGCTGGTCCCCGCCGGGATCTGGTTCGCCAAGGGCGTCGAACGGGACCGGCAGCTGCGGCACCTGCTGTGCGCGTGGGCCGAATCCGACCGGGACCCGGCGGCCGACGCCCTCGTGCGAGCACCCTGGCGCAGCCTGACCTGGCTGCTCACCTCCTTCGCCCTCGGCGCGCTGGGGCTCTGGGTGACCTTCGGGACGGCGGCGGGGGCCCGGCCGGGCGAGGTGACGTACGGCGAGGTCACGTACTTCATGGGCCTCGGCCTGATCCTGTGGATCACCGGACTCCTCGGCCTCGGCAAGGCCGGCGCCCACTACCGCTGGGCCCTGCGCGCGTTGCGGACCACCGGCCGCGAGGTGTCCGGCTAGGCCGAAAGAAGGGCCGGCCCGGAGGCGGGGCGGCCCCGTCACCGCCCTGTGACGGGGCCGCCGATCAGCATCGAGGGCGCGCCGTCGACGCGGGTCAGGATCACCGTCGCCGAGTGCGGTCCCTGCGGCTTGACCTTCTTGCGCAGTTCCTCCGGCTCGATCGCCGAGCCGCGCTTCTTCACCGTCAGGATGCCGACGCCCCGCTCGCGCAGCAGCGCCTTGAGCTTCTTCAGGCCGAACGGCAGCACATCGGTGATCTCGTAGGCGGTCGCGTACGGCGTCGCCCGCAACTCGTCCGCGGTGATGTAGGCGATGGTCGGGTCGATGAGGCGACCGCCGAGCTGGTCGGCGACCTCGGCGACGAGATGGGCGCGGATCACGGCGCCGTCGGGCTCGTAGAGGTACCGGCCGACCGGCCCCGCCGCCGGATCGGGCAGCGGATCGGCGGTGCGCAGCGCGCGCGGCCCGGGCAGCAGGGTGGCCCGTACGCCGCCGGGCTCCGTACCGAACCACAGCACGGCCTCCTTCACGTCCCCCTGGTCGGAGATCCACTCGGCCTCGGCCTCCGCCGGGACGGCCTCGTGCGGGATGCCCGGAGCGATCTTGATCGCGGCGTACGGGGCGCTGCGCGCGGCGGCGACGGCCCAGGACAGCGGCGGGGAGTAGCCCTCGGGGTCGAAGATCCGGCCCCGGCCGCCGCGCCGCGCCGGGTCGATGAAGACGGCGTCGTAGCCGGCGGTGTCGACGGCGGTCACATCCGCCTCCCGGACCTCGATCAGCTCCGCCAGCCCCAGCGCCTCGGCGTTGGCCCGGGCGACGGCGACGGTGAGCGGGTCGCGGTCCACCGCGAGCACCCGGATGCCCAGCCGGGCCAGGGCCAGCGCGTCGCCGCCGATGCCGCAGCACAGGTCCGCGACGCTGCGTACGCCGAGGGCCGCGAGCCGGCCGGCGCGGTAGGTCGCCACCGAGGCGCGGGTGGCCATCTCGCCGCCGCCGGGGGTGAAGTACATCCGGCCGGCGTCCTCGGCCCCGAACTTCGCCACCGCCCGCTGCCGCAGCCGGGCCTGCCCGAGCGCGGCCGACACCAGGGCGGCGGGGTGTTCCCGGCGCAGCCGGGTGGCCACGGCCAGCTCCCGGGCCGGGTCGTAGTCGTGGAGCGAGTCGAGGAGGGCGCGCCCCTCGGGGGTCAGGAGGGCGGCGAAGTCTTCGGGGGTCACACGGTCCATTGTCGGCCAGTGTGGGCCAGTCGATGGAAGGTCGAACTCCGCTCGCGGTGTCTGCGGGGGACCGGGGGAGCGTCCTGGGAGTATCCGACGCTATGCAGCCTGTACGACAAAAGGGAAATAATACGCAACAAGGTCATCGGTCGGCGGCGCGTCCGCTCGGCCGGTACGGGGTGGCCCTCACCGCGCTGCTGGTCGCCGCGCTGGGCACCGCATGCGGCTCCCCCGACGCGCCCGCCACCAAGCACAAGGGCGGCCAGGGCGCCGAAGGAGCCGGCGCGGCGGGCGCGCTCGCCAACCCGGCCGAGCAGCAGAAGGCCGCCCAGCAGGCCCGGATCGTCGCGGCGAAGAAGTGGAAGCTGGCCAAGCCGCCGCTGACCGCCCCGGCCGCGCCCAAGACGAAGCCGGAGATCACCACCCGCGACGGTTTCGAGGTCGAGGGCCAGGAGGACCTCCCGCCGGTCTTCACCACGGTCCCCACCGAGGACAAGGTCGTCTTCCTGACGATCGACGACGGCGCCGAGAAGGACCCCGAGTTCCTCAAGATGATGAAGGAACTCAAGATTCCCTACACGGCCTTCCTCAGCGACTACCTGGTGCGGGACAACTACCCGTACTTCAAGGAGATGCAGGCCGCGGGCGTCACCCTGAACAACCACACGCTCAACCACCGCTACCTGCCGGCCCTCGACTACGAGAAGCAGCGCGAGGAGATCTGCGGGCAGCAGGACACCATCCAGAAGGAGTTCGGCAAGCGGCCGACCCTCTTCCGGCCGCCCTACGGCAACTACAACCAGGACACCCTGCGCGCGGCGAAGTCCTGCGGCATCAAGGCGGTCCCGCTGTGGAACGCCGAGGCGTTCGTCAACCGGATGGACTACCGGGAATGGGACCGTGACCTGCACCCCGGTGACATCATCCTCACGCACTTCCGGGGGCGGGAGGACTGGAAGGGCACGATGCCTGACATGATCCGTCATGTCATGAAGACCGTCACGGACAAGGGTTACGCCGTGGCTCGCCTGGAGGACTACTTGCCAACTCCTCAGCCGTAAACGACCGAGCTTGTCGACTCAGTCGCCTACGCCTTGTCGCGCTCCCGACTGCCCCCTACGACAGGGCGGTCACGGGTCGCATCTACCGACAAGGGATGCTAAGCCCTTTGTGGTACGGGTCCGTTGGCGAGAACCCACGCCGAGCGCGCGCGGTTGCGCACGTTGATCCCGGCGACGTGATCGGCGGGGCCGGCGAGCCCGCACCGACGACAGCGGAAGGTGTCCCGGGTGGGACGGTTGTACCTCGCTGTGTGCCCGCATCTGGGACACATCTGCGAGGTGTAGTGGGCGTCCACCAAGACCACCGGCACTCCGGCCCGTTGGGCCTTGTACCGGATGTGCTCTTCGAGCTGGTGGAACGGTCAGGAGAATAGCGCGGCCCGCTGGTCGCGGGAAGGCCGTACCCGGTCGCGGATGCCACTCAGTTCTTCGAGGGCGATTCCGCGACCGGTGCGTCGTGCGACGGCCACGATCTCCTTGCTGATCTTATGGTTGACGTGCGTGGCATGCCGGGCCTCGCGCTTGGCTCGCCGCTTGACGCGCCGGGTGGCGGAGCGGGTGTGCTTCGCCTGGAGTTCGGCGCGCTTCCGGGCGTTCCAGCGCCGGTACCGTGCCAGACGGCGGCCCTGGTAGTTGTCCCCGTCAGAGGTGGTGGCGAGGTTGGCGATCCCCCGGTCCACACCGATCCAGTCCACCGGGTCGACATCGAGCGGCGCTTGCGGAACCTCACACACCGCGATCAGGAACCACATGCCGCCCCGGTAGACGAGATCCGACTCACCTTGCCGGTACTTCGCCAACATCGCCAGGTGATCTGGGAACCCTGCGAACGGGACCCCCTTCATCCGCCCGGCCAAGGTCCAGATGCTGACGGTGCGCGCCTCGTGCTGCCAGGACAGGATCCGGTCGTCATACGGCTGGGCCGCATCCGACCGGAACCGGATCGGCTTCGACTCCGCGCGCCTACGCCGGTTCGACCCTTGGGGGCCGAGGCCGCCCGCCCGAATGTTCGCACTCAAGGTCGTGTAGGCGTCCACGACCTTCTTCACCGTGCGGACGGCCGGCTGGGCCGCAAGCCTGAACTCGGTCTTGAGACGGGCGTAAACGACCCTTTGCAACTCGTTGCGGGACGTGATGCCCGTCTCGTACGCCACCCCCGATACGATATCGGCCGCTCGGTTGCACGCGTGCAGGGTTGTGGACAAAGCCGTCGCCACCTCGGGTGACGGCAGCAGCTTCACCTGCACCACAATCTTCACGCTTTCAACCTAGCCCCGACCACTGACAACAGCCGAAAGTACAGGTCATGGCAGATGCGTAGAGAACTCCATCGCCTCCCGGCTTCGAGCCATGGACCCATTCCTCTCCGACCTGAAGGCCGGGGCAACTTGGGAGAAGCCAGGTGAAGTACGCGCGCCGGTTGGTGGCCGGGACGCTCGCAGCCGGCGCGCTCGCGCTGACCCTTTCGGGGTGCGGGAACAGCGTGGACCCCATCGAACGTCTGGGGCGCAAGACCAAACAGGAGACGGGGAAGCCCTCGGCCTCCCCGTCCACCGCCGCCTCGTCCCCCGCGCCGTCGGCGTCGGCGGACGACGCGTACCGCAAATGGGGGCTGACGGCCCCGGTCCAGTACGCGCCCAAGCCCGTCCAGAAGCCGCAACTCCCCAAGCCCGCACCGGGCAAGCCGGCCGTCATAGACCGAATACCCGTCGCGCCGGGCGACAAGGTCGTCTTCCTGACCTTCGACGACGGCGCGGAGAAGGACCCGCAGTTCCTGAAGATGGCGGCCGACCTCAAGCTGCCGATCAGCATGTTCCTGACGGACAACGTGGCCTCGTCCGACTACGGCCACTTCCAGACGCTGCGCGACAACGGCAGCGGCAGCACGATAAACAACCACACCCTGACCCACCCGAACCTGCGCACGCTGGGCTTCGCGGCGCAGAAGAAGGAGATATGCGGTCAGCAGGAACGCCTGGAGAAGCGCTTCGGCACCAAGCCCACCCGCTTCCGCCCGCCGTTCGGCAACTACAACGACGACACCCTCAAGGCCGCCTCCGAGTGCGGCATCTCCCAGGTCATCCTGTGGCGCGTGTCGATGCAGATCACCGGCTTCCAGTACGCCGAAGGCTCCGCGCTGCGTCCCGGGGACATCGTCCTCGCCCACTTCCGCGGCCCGGCCGAACTCAAGGGCGAGACGGAAACCCAGATGACCACCCACATGCTCCAGCGCATCCAGGAACAGGGCTTCAAGGTGGGCCGCCTGGAGGACTACCTGTAGGGGCGCTTCGGCGGGGCGGGGGCTTCGGGGGCGGGGTTTCGGTGGGGCGGTGTCAGCGACCCCTCAGGGACCGTCAGGGATCGCCCGGGGCGAGCAAGACCACATCAGACACCGAACCGGACACCGAACCGGCACCCGCGCGCGACAGATCGCTACGCGCTCCTCCCGTCTCGGCGCCTGACCCCCGTCCGTGGCCGGTCATGGACCCGCACGACAAGTCGGTGGACACCGGTCGTCGGGCCGGTCGATAGTGCGCCAATGACTTCCTTGATCCGACACATCACCGTCGATTGCTCCGACGCCTACCGTCTGGCGCAGTTCTGGGCCGCCCTGCTGGACGGCTCGCTCGCCCCCGATGACTTTCCCGGTGACCCCGAGGCAACGGTCGTGGCGTCCGGTGCGCATCTGCTCTTCGTGGCGGTGGCCGATGCCAAGACGGTGAAGAACCGCGTGCACCTCGACTTGCAGCCGCAGGACCGGTCGCGCGACGAAGAGGTGGAGCGTGTCCTCGCCCTCGGCGCGACGGTGGTGGGCGACCACCGCAAGCCGGACGGAACCGGCTGGGTGACGCTGGCCGATCCCGAAGGCAACGAGTTCTGCGTGGAACGCAGCGCCGCTGAGCGCGCCAACTGACAGTCCTGTAGTCGATATCAGTACCGTCCCTGACACCGCCCCACCGAAACGCCGCGCCCCGCAGCCCCCGCCCCCCGCAGCCCCGCCCGGCAGCGCAACCGCCCCGGCCGGTGTCCCGCCTCCGAAGCCCCCGCCCGTCAGGGCCCCGGCCGCGCCACCAGCGGTGTGATGGTGGTTTCCACCGGGCCCCGGGCGTCCGCCTCGCGTTGGCGTTCCGCGCTGTCGCTGATGCGGAGCAGCAGGGCGATCATGATCCAGTTCGCGAGGAGGGACGAGCCGCCCTTGGCCAGGAAGGGCAGGGCCTTGCCCGTCAGGGGGATCAGGCCCGTCACACCGCCGGCGACCACGAACACCTGGAGCGCCAGGGCCGCCGCGAGGCCCACCGCCAGCAGCTTGCCGAACGGGTCCCGCGCGGCCAGCGCCATCCGCAGCCCCCGCTGGACGAGGAGCGCGTAGAGCAGCAGAACGGCCATCACGCCCGTCAGGCCGAGCTCCTCGCCCACGGTCGTCAGGATGAAGTCGCTGCGCCCGGCGAACTTGATCAGCTCCGGGTGGCCCATGCCGAGCCCGGTACCGGTGATCCCGCCCGTGCCGAAGCTGAACAGCGCCTGCGCCGACTGGTCGGAGGTGACGCCCGGCGGCCGGTCCTTCCAGTAGTAGGACAGCGGATTGAGCCAGGCGGCCACGCGCGCCTTCACGTGCGGCTCCGTCGAGCCCACCACGAACGCGCCGCCCGCCGCCATGACGAGGCCGCAGACGATCCAGCTGGTGCGTTCCGTGGCCACGTACAGCATCACCACGAACACGCCGAAGAAGATGAGCGACGTCCCCAGGTCGCGTTCGAAGACCAGCACCAGCAGCGACAGGATCCAGACGGTGACGATCGGCCCGAGCTGGCGCATCGGCGGCAGCCGCATGCCGAGGAACTTGCGGCCCGTCAGGGCCAGCGAGTCCCGGTGGACGACCAGGTAGCCCGCGAAGAAGATCGCGATCATGATCTTCACGAACTCGCCGGGCTGGAGCGAGAACCCGAACAGGATGATCCAGCGCTTCGCGCCGTAGGTGTCCGCGCCGAAGAAGGCCGGGGCGATGAGCAGCACCAGTGCGACGGCCATCGTGATGTAGATGAACCGCTGTAGCAGCCTGTGGTCGCGCAGCAGCGCCACCACGAGCAGACAGGCGGCGACCCCGACCACGGTCCACATCAACTGGCCGGGCGCGTTCGCGTCCGATCCGTAGCGCTCGATGTACCCCTGGTCGAGGCGGTGGATGAGGACCAGCCCGAGCCCGGTCAGCAGCATGGCGAGGGGGAAGATCAGCGGATCCGCGTACGGCGCGAACCGGCGGATGCCCAGGTGCCCCACCAGCGCGAGCAGCGACAGGCTGATCGTGAAGCCGGTGAGCTGCGGCGGCAGCACGCCGTTCATCGCCAGACCGGCCTGGGCGTGGCCGAAAACGGCGATGCAGATGACGAGAACCAGCAGCAATGCCTCGGTGCGCCGGCGCGCGCCGGCGACCGTCAGCGGCCTCAGTCCCCGCACGGGGTGCCTTCGCCGTCGGTATTAGGGCGTTTTATCTTCATATCCACTACGACGAGGAACCCCTGGTGATGGTTCCTGGGGGCCTGGCGGGGCCTTCCGGAAGGGGGCGATCCGCAATCTCTCGGGTGGCGTGTTGGCACTCCGCTTGACCGAGTGCTAATCGCCGGAATAGTCTCGCACCTGGCACTCGCCCCTGGTGAGTGCCAACACAGCGACAGGCAGGTCCGGCACCCGCGACGACGGATCGACCTGGTCGCCACCTCAGACAGTTAACCCCGGATCTCCGAAGGGGGAGGTCGGATCGTGACGACCGCCAGCTCCAAGGTTGCCATCAAGCCGCTTGAGGACCGCATTGTGGTCCAGCCGCTCGACGCCGAGCAGACCACGGCCTCCGGCCTGGTCATCCCGGACACCGCGAAGGAGAAGCCCCAGGAGGGCGTCGTCCTTGCGGTCGGTCCGGGTCGCTTCGAGGACGGCCAGCGTCTCCCGCTGGACGTCAGCGTCGGCGACATCGTGCTGTACAGCAAGTACGGCGGCACCGAAGTGAAGTACAGCGGCGAGGAGTACCTCGTCCTCTCGGCCCGCGACGTGCTCGCGATCGTCGAGAAGTAAGTCACTTCTCCAGTTTTGCTTTGAGCTGCGCCCCTGGTCACCCTGCTGATGCCGGGGGGCGAGGGGCGTAGTTCGTTCTAGGCGGTGGCGGTCGCGGTGAGCGGCCGAGGATCGCAACGAGAGGACTGAACCGCTCCCATGCCGAAGATTCTGAAGTTCGATGAGGACGCCCGTCGCGCCCTCGAGCGCGGTGTGAACAAGCTTGCCGACACGGTGAAGGTGACGATCGGCCCCAAGGGCCGCAACGTCGTCATCGACAAGAAGTTCGGCGCCCCCACCATCACCAACGACGGTGTCACCATCGCTCGCGAGGTCGAGCTGGACGACCCGTACGAGAACCTGGGCGCCCAGCTCGTGAAGGAGGTGGCGACCAAGACCAACGACATCGCGGGTGACGGCACCACCACCGCCACCGTGCTGGCCCAGGCGCTGGTCCGCGAGGGTCTGCGCAACGTCGCCGCCGGCGCCTCCCCGGCCGCCCTCAAGAAGGGCATCGACGCCGCCGTCAAGGCCGTGTCGCAGGAGCTCCTCGCGACCGCCCGCCCGATCGAGGACAAGTCCGACATCGCCGCCGTGGCCGCGCTCTCCGCGCAGGACCAGCAGGTCGGCGAGCTCATCGCCGAGGCGATGGACAAGGTCGGCAAGGACGGTGTCATCACCGTCGAGGAGTCCAACACCTTCGGCCTGGAGCTGGAGTTCACCGAGGGCATGGCCTTCGACAAGGGCTACCTCTCGCCGTACATGGTCTCCGACCAGGAGCGTATGGAGGCCGTCCTCGACGACCCGTACATCCTGATCAACCAGGGCAAGATCTCCTCCATCCAGGACCTCCTGCCGCTGCTGGAGAAGGTCATCCAGGCCGGCGCCTCCAAGCCGCTGCTGATCATCGCCGAGGACGTCGAGGGCGAGGCCCTGTCGACCCTGGTCGTCAACAAGATCCGCGGCACCTTCAACGCCGTCGCCGTCAAGGCCCCCGGCTTCGGTGACCGCCGCAAGGCGATGCTCCAGGACATGGCCACCCTCACCGGTGCCACCGTCATCGCCGAGGAGGTCGGCCTCAAGCTCGACCAGGCCGGTCTCGACGTCCTGGGTACCGCGCGCCGCGTGACCATCACCAAGGACGACACCACCATCGTCGACGGTGGCGGCAGCTCCGAGGAGGTCCTCGGCCGCGTCAACCAGATCAAGGCCGAGATCGAGTCCACGGACTCCGACTGGGACCGCGAGAAGCTGCAGGAGCGGCTGGCGAAGCTCGCCGGCGGCGTCTGCGTCATCAAGGTCGGCGCCGCCACCGAGGTGGAGCTCAAGGAGAAGAAGCACCGCCTCGAGGACGCCATCTCGGCGACCCGCGCCGCGGTGGAGGAGGGCATCGTCTCCGGCGGTGGCTCCGCCCTCGTCCACGCCGTGAAGGTGCTGGAGGGCAACCTCGGCCTCACCGGTGACGAGGCCACCGGCGTCTCCGTCGTCCGCCGCGCCGCCGTCGAGCCGCTGCGCTGGATCGCCGAGAACGCGGGCCTGGAGGGCTACGTCATCACGGCCAAGGTCGCCGAGCTCGACAAGGGCCAGGGCTTCAACGCCGCGACCGGCGAGTACGGCGACCTGGTCAAGGCCGGCGTCATCGACCCGGTCAAGGTCACCCGCTCCGCGCTGGAGAACGCCGCTTCCATCGCCTCCCTGCTGCTCACGACCGAGACCCTGGTCGTCGAGAAGCCGGCCGAGGAAGAGGCCGACGCCGGTCACGGCCACGGTCACGGCCACAGCCACTGACCTCGTCAGAGCCGGGCTGAGCTGAGGAAAGCCCCGGTCCCCGCCGCTGCGAAGCGGTGGTGACCGGGGCTTTCCCGTGCCGTGGGGCGGGCCGTCACATGCCCATGTCCTGGGCCGCGCCGCCGGAGGCCGTGCCCATGTCGGACGCCGTGCCCGTGCCCATGCCCGTTCCCGTGCCGGACGCCGCGCCCATGCCCGCGTCCATGTCCATGCCCATCTGCCGCATCAGGCCCGGGGCGTCGTAGTACCACCAGCCCTCCGCGATCTGGCCGTTCTCGATCCGGAAGGTGGTGCAGCCCGACATGCCGACCTCCTGGCCCGTCGGGGCCATTCCCATGAAGTCGCCCTTCTGCCGGCCGGTCCAGTTCCACAAGGTGGTGACGCAGTCGCCTTCGGCGATCTGGCGGTGCAGGTCGAAGGTGAAGTCGAAGGCGTCGCGCCACATGGTCATGCTCCGGCGAAGACCCTCGCGGCCGTCGCCGGCGCCCGGCTGCTGCATCATGTCGTGGTCCATGTAGTCGGCCGCGACGCATTCCTCCATGACGTCGAAGTTGCCCTTCTCCGCCAGCTCCTCGAAGATCCGGTTCACGAGCAGCTTGTTGAGGTACTCGTCGCGGACGACGTCCAGGTTCATGAACTTCGGCATGCCCTCGCAGAGGGCCACCATCTCCTGGAACATCCGGTCCGTCTCCGGAAGCTGAGAGTTCCTCATCGCCTCCTCGTACGACGGGAATTCGACGAGATCGACGTAGTGCGTCTTCGCGTCGCGGTCCCGGCCGATCATGGTGTGGGTGACCGTCCGTCGGCCGCTCGCCTGCTCCGCCCAGCGGTCGATGAGCGCGTTCATCTCCTCGAACCGCGTGGTTTCGTAATCAATCACTTGCACGAATGTCATCGCGTCGCCTCCCGGGTGGATGAGACACCTCCAGTTTAGGGAGGAATATCCCTTTCGGCGCCGGCTGTCGGCGTCGGCCGCCCGCACCCCGGTCGCTTGCCGCAGGCGCCTACTGGGGCCCGTACTTGCGGCCCGTACGCGAGGAGACCCCGCCGAGGAGCCCGCGCGGCGTCAGTTTCACCACGCCCATCAGTGCCTTGTACCGCGGGTCGGGGATGGAGACCGTCTTGCCGCGCGCCAGGTCGGCCAGCGCCGCCGCCACCAGCTTGTCGGCGTCCAGCCACAGCCAGCCCGGGATGTTGTCCGTGCCCATCCCGGCCCGCTCGTGGAACTCGGTCCGTACGAACCCCGGGCACAGCGCCATCAGCCGCACCCCGCTCCCGGCCAGGTCCTTCGCGGCGCCCTGGGTGAACTGCACGACCCACGCCTTGCTCGCCCCGTAGGTCCCGCGCGGTACGAAGGCGGCCACCGAGGCCACGTTGATCACGCCGCCCCGCCCGCGCGAGCGCATCGACTCGGCCGCCGCCGAGGTCAACCGCAGCACCGCTTCGATGTGCACCTTCAACATCGTCAGTTCGTCCGCCATGGAGACCTGGAGGTAGCGGCCCTTGTTGCCGAAGCCGGCGTTGTTGACCAGCAGGTCCACCGGGTGGGTGCGGTCGCCGAGGCGCGCCTCGACCGCGGCGATGCCCTTCTCCGTGGACAGGTCGGCGGTCAGCACCTCCGCCTCGATGCCGTGCCGGTCGTGGAGTTCGGTGGCCTGCTCGCCCAGGCGCTCGGTGTCCCGGGCCACCAGCACCAGGTTGTGTCCCTGGGCGGCGAGCCGCCGGGCGAAGGCGGCGCCGATGCCCGCCGTGGATCCCGTAATCAACGCAGTCGTCATACGCGCAACCTAGCTTTATTCGGGGTGGGGTTCGTCTGCGGGCCGTGCGGCCGGCCTCACCGGGCGAAGTTCCCAAAGGCCGGTCATGGGCATTCCGCTCCTGATCAAAGCAGGGCTTATGCTCGAAGGGTGATCGAGGCACGTCATCTACGCGTCCTGCGCGCCGTCGCCGGGACCGGGTCCTTTTCCGCCGCCGCCCGCGAACTGGGCTGCACCCAGCCGGCCGTGTCACAGCAGATGAAGGCGCTGGAGCAGTCGGCCGGCACCCCGCTGCTGATCCGGACCGGCCGCGAGATGCGGCTGACCCAGGCCGGCGAGGCGCTGGTCCGCCACGCCGCCGGCATCCTGGCCGGGCTGACGGCCGCCGAGGAGGAGGTCGCGGCGATCGCCGGGCTGCGCGCGGGCCGGGTCCGGCTGGTGTCCTTCCCCAGCGGCAGTTCCACGCTGGTCCCCACCGCGCTGGCGGCCATGCGAGCCGAGCACCCCGGCACCCGGATCTCGCTCGTCGAGGCCGAGCCCCCGCGCTCGGTGGAGATGCTGCGCGAGGGCGACTGCGATCTGGCGCTGGCCTTCCGGTACGGGGGCCCGGCCGGGTTCACCGCCGAATGGGAGGACCTGGTGGTGCGGCCCCTGCTGACGGACCGGCTCGTGGGCCTGGTCCCCCGGGGGCACCGGTTGGCCGGGGCCGACCGGGTGGGCATGGCCGAGCTGGCCGGGGAGCCCTGGATCGCGGGCTGCCCGCGCTGCCGCCGCCATCTGGTGGAGGTGTGCGAGGACGCGGGGTTCACCCCGCGCATCGATTTCGCGACCGACGACTACCCGGCGGTGGTCGGCCTGGTCGGGGCGGGGCTGGGAGTGGCGGTGCTGCCGGAGCTCGCGGTGGAGTCCGTACGGGCCAAGGGGGTCAGCACCGTGGTCGTCGAGCCGGCCGTCGAACGGGAGGTCGTGGCGCTGACCCTGCCCGACCTGGCGCGGGTGCCGGCGGTGGCCGCGACCCTGGTGGAACTGGAGCGGGCCGCCGCGTCCATGGGGGCGTGACGGCACCGCGCCGTGGACGACACGTTCGGGGGTGCGACACGCCCGGGGACGCGCCGCGTGTCGGGTTCCGCGAAGGGGGTGCGGAGGTTCGTCGGAGAGCTGTCGGGATGATCTTCGGATGATCCGCCTTCGAGGTGAGGAAACGTTCCTTCGGGCGGTTCGGGGAGCGGCGGTCAGTGCGGAGCGGCCGGGCCGGTCGCGCTCGACGCGGGGATCAGGCGGTGCCGGGCGCGACCCATCAGTTCTTCGCGCTCGTCTTCGGTGAGGCCGCCCCACACCCCGTAGGGCTCACGGACGGCGAGTGCGTGCGCGGCGCATTCCGCGCGCACCGGACAGCGCATGCAGACCTCTTTAGCCGAGGTCTCGCGCGCGCTCCTGGCCGCGCCCCGCTCGCCTTCGGGGTGGAAGAAGAGGGAGCTGTCGACCCCCCGGCAGGCAGCCAGGAGCTGCCAGTCCCAGAGGTCGGCGTTCGGTCCGGGGAGCCGTGAGAAATCTGCCATGGGTAGTCCTCTTGGTGCCGGTACTGAGGCGGATGGGATCCATGTCTCCACATCTACTGTCGTAGTAGATGTAAATATGACTCATTGGGAATCTAGCCTCAGACACATGGCGAACGGAAGGAAAGCCGCCAAATAGGTCATAGCTCCAGATGGAGGACAGGGGGCTCGTGGCTCCTGCGCCGTGATCGCGTCCTCACGTAGAGTGCCGAAGGTGTCCGTCCGACCCGTAACTCTTTCGAGTGACCATCGTTGAGAGTGCGAAGGCGGTTGAACCAAGAAGTTCTCGGACAGGTGTCCGGGGGCATCGACCGCACAGGTGACGATACGTACCAGCCTGGAGGCTCAAGGTGACGCGCATCAGCTGCGGAGGGCGGTCATGACTTCCGTCCTCGTCTGCGACGACTCCCCGCTTGCCCGAGAGGCGCTCCGTCGCGCGGTGGCCACCGTGCCCGGCGTCGAGCGTGTGACGACGGCTGCCAACGGCGAGGAAGTCCTCCGCCGCTGGGGTGCCGACCGCTCCGATCTCATTCTGATGGATGTACGGATGCCGGGCCTCGGCGGTGTGGAGACGGTCCGCCGGCTGCTCTCGGCCGACCCGGGCGCCCGCATCATCATGCTGACGGTCGCCGAGGACCTGGACGGCGTGGCCCTCGCGGTCGCCGCCGGAGCCCGGGGCTACCTGCACAAGGACGCCTCGCGCGCCGAACTGCGGGCCACGGTCACCCAGGCGCTCGCCGACCCGACCTGGCGACTGGCCCCGCGCCGGCTCCGTTCGGCCGAGATGGGCGCGGCGCCCACCCTCACCGCGCGCGAGATCCAGGTGCTGGAGGGCATGAGCCACGGCCGTTCCAACGCGGAGATCGGGCGCGAGCTGTTCCTCTCCGAGGACACGGTCAAGACGCACGCCCGCCGGCTCTTCAAGAAGCTCGGCGCCTCGGACCGGGCGCACGCGGTGGCACTCGGGTTCCGCTGGGGCCTGGTCCGCTGACGGCGGACCACCCAGAGTGTCCCGCCGTACCCGGTGCGCAAGCGGGGGTTGGCGGGGCACAATCCGGGGGACGTGTCGCTTCGGGCGCGATGCCGCATCCTTGAGGGTGTGCCGCATTTTCGAGGATGTGGCCTCAGGGATCATTCGGGCCGAGCGGAGGGGAGGGCGCACACCATGAGTTCCGGCGCACCCGCTCATAACGCTTCGACGCACAACCAGGGCCGCGGTGCCACGAACGGTCCCGCGCCAAGGCACCATGGATCGATGCGCGACGACGAGGCCCAGGGGTCACCCACGGCCACCGGCCCCACGGACGCCGCCAAAGGCGGCGGTGCCGGGGCTGTCAGCGCGCTCGTACGGCGCGCGGTGGAGGGCGACGAGCAGGCCACGCACGACCTGCTCGCCTTCGTGCACCCGCTCGCCATCCGCTACTGCCGTACCCGCCTGTCGCGGCTTCCCGGTGACGCTCGTCACTTCGTGGAGGACCTCGCGCAGGAGGTGTGCGTCGCCGTCCTGATGGCGCTGCCCCGCTACCGCGACACCGGGCGCCCCTTCGAGGCGTTCGTCTTCGCCATCGCCGCACACAAGGTCGCCGATCTCCAGCGGGCCGCCATGCGCCACCCCGGAAGTACCGCCGTCCCGTCCGACGAGATGCCGGAACGGCCCGACGATTCGCTGGGCCCCGAAGAGCGCGCGCTGCTCAGCAGCGACGCCGCCTGGGCCAAGAAGCTGCTGGCCAACCTGCCGGAGAACCAGCGCGAGCTGCTCGTCCTGCGGGTGGCCGTCGGGTTGACCGCCGAGGAGACCGGGCAGATGCTCGGCATGTCCCCCGGCGCGGTCCGGGTGGCCCAGCACCGGGCGCTCAGTCGGTTGCGGGCCCTCGCCGAGCAGTAGCCGAGCCCGTGGCCGAGCCGTCACCGTGTCGTGGTCGAGTCCGAGTCGAATGCACGTCGCATGCGAGTCGAGCCGCACCGATCAAGAGGGAACGTTTCGCCAGGGGTCGTAGGAACCGACGAAAGTGCCGGTTGACCTTGGTAGTGGAATGAGACGCCTCGCGATCCCGTTAGCATGGACATCCGCGCTGAGCAAGACCATTGGGAAGGTGTCATGACCGACAGCGGTACGACTGGAGTGCCAGACAAATTCGCCACGCTCGGACTGACCTACGACGACGTGCTGCTGCTGCCGGGCGCGTCGGACATGGCGCCGGACGAGATCGACACCTCTTCCCTCATCTCCCGCAACGTCCGGGTGAACGTCCCGCTGCTCTCCGCGGCCATGGACAAGGTCACCGAGGCCCGCATGGCCATCGCGATGGCCCGCCAGGGTGGCGTGGGCGTGCTGCACCGCAACCTCTCCATCGCGGACCAGGCCAACCAGGTCGACCTGGTCAAGCGCTCCGAGTCCGGCATGGTCACCGACCCGATCACCGTCCACCCCGACGCCACGCTCGGCGAGGCCGACCAGCTCTGCGCGAAGTTCCGCATCTCCGGCGTCCCGGTCACCGACGCGGCCGGCAAGCTGCTGGGCATCGTCACCAACCGCGACATGGCCTTCGAGTCGGACCGCAGCCGCCAGGTGCGCGAGGTCATGACCCCGATGCCGCTGGTCACGGGCAAGGTCGGCATCTCCGGTGTGGACGCCATGGAGCTGCTGCGCCGCCACAAGATCGAGAAGCTGCCGCTCGTCGACGACGCGGGCATCCTCAAGGGCCTCATCACCGTCAAGGACTTCGTTAAGGCCGAGAAGTACCCGAACGCCGCCAAGGACAAGGACGGCCGGCTGCTCGTCGGCGCGGCCGTCGGTGTCGCCGGTGACGCGTACGAGCGCGCCCAGGCCCTGATCGAGGCGGGCGCCGACTTCATCGTCGTCGACACCGCCCACGGCCACTCCCGCCTGGTCGGCGACATGGTCGCCAAGATCAAGTCGAACTCCGGTGTCGATGTCATCGGCGGCAACGTCGCCACCCGCGACGGCGCCCAGGCGCTGATCGACGCCGGCTGTGACGGCATCAAGGTCGGCGTCGGCCCGGGCTCCATCTGCACCACCCGCGTCGTCGCCGGCATCGGCGTCCCGCAGGTCACCGCCATCTACGAGGCCGCGCTGGCCGCGAAGGCCGCGGGCGTCCCGGTCATCGGCGACGGCGGCCTCCAGTACTCCGGTGACATCGCCAAGGCGCTCGTCGCCGGCGCCGACACCGTGATGCTCGGCTCGCTCCTCGCGGGTTGTGAGGAGTCCCCGGGCGAGCTGCTCTTCATCAACGGCAAGCAGTTCAAGTCGTACCGCGGCATGGGCTCCCTCGGGGCGATGCAGTCCCGCGGCGACCAGCGCTCCTTCTCCAAGGACCGCTACTTCCAGGAAGGCGTCGGCGGCGACGACAAGCTGATCCCCGAGGGCATCGAGGGCCAGGTGCCCTACCGCGGCCCCCTGTCGGCGGTCGTGCACCAGCTGGTCGGCGGCCTGCGCCAGTCGATGTTCTACGTCGGCGGTCGCACGGTCCCCGAGCTGCAGGACCGGGGCCGCTTCGTGCGCATCACGTCGGCGGGCCTCAAGGAGAGCCACCCGCACGACATCCAGATGACGGTCGAGGCGCCGAACTACTCCCGCAAGGGCTGATCGGTTCCATGAAGGGGCGGACCCGCGTACGACGGGGCCGCCCCTTCGCCGTGCGTCCGTACGGCGCCGTGGCGTCCGTACGGCGTCATGCGTCCGTACAGCGGTCACCGGAACGCGGGCCGCCGGCGTTCGGGGATACTGGACGGGCAGACCCAGAGGAAAGGCCACCACACGTGACTGAGATCGAGATCGGGCGCGGCAAGCGCGGCCGCAGGGCGTACGCGTTCGACGACATCGCCATCGTCCCGAGCCGGCGGACGCGGGACCCGAAGGAGGTCTCGATCGCCTGGCAGATCGATGCGTACCGCTTCGAGCTCCCCTTCCTGGCCGCCCCCATGGACTCGGTGGTCTCCCCGCAGACCGCGATCCGCATCGGCGAGCTCGGCGGCCTCGGCGTGCTGAACCTCGAAGGTCTGTGGACCCGCTACGAGGACCCGCAGCCGCTGCTCGACGAGATCGCGGAGCTGGACGAGGCGTCCGCGACCCGTCGGCTCCAGGAGATCTACTCCGCGCCGATCCAGGCGGACCTGATCCGCCGGCGCATCAAGGAGGTGCGCGACTCCGGTGTCGTCACCGCCGCCGCGCTCTCCCCGCAGCGCACCGCCGAGTTCTCCAAGGCCGTCGTCGAGGCGGGCGTGGACATCTTCGTGATCCGCGGCACCACGGTGTCGGCGGAGCACGTCTCCGGCGCCGCCGAGCCGCTGAACCTGAAGCAGTTCATCTACGAGCTCGACGTGCCGGTCATCGTGGGCGGCTGCGCCACGTACACGGCGGCCCTGCACCTGATGCGCACCGGCGCCGCGGGCGTCCTGGTCGGCTTCGGCGGCGGCGCCGCGCACACCACGCGCAACGTGCTCGGCATCCAGGTCCCGATGGCCACCGCCGTCGCGGACGTGGCCGCGGCCCGCCGCGACTACATGGACGAGTCCGGCGGCCGCTACGTGCACGTCATCGCCGACGGCGGCGTGGGCTGGTCCGGGGACATCCCCAAGGCCGTCGCGTGCGGCGCGGACGCCGTGATGATGGGCTCCCCGCTGGCCCGTGCCACGGACGCGCCCGGCAAGGGCAACCACTGGGGCATGGAGGCCGTGCACGAGGACGTGCCGCGCGGCAAGAAGGTCAACCTGGGCGTGGTGGGCACCACCGAGGAGATCCTCACCGGACCGTCGCACACCATGGACGGCTCGATGAACATCTTCGGCGCGCTGCGCCGCTCGATGGCCACCACCGGCTACAGCGAGCTCAAGGAGTTCCAGCGGGTCGAGGTCACGGTCGCGGACTCCCAGCACAGCCGCTGAGCGGCTTCCGGACCCCGTAACGGCCGCAGGGCCCGGTTCCCCCGTCGGGGGGAGCCGGGCCCTGCGGCGTGAGCGGTCCGGGGTCAGGCCGCGGCCTTCTTGGCCGCGCCGAAGGCGATGAAGCCGCCGATCGCCAGGAACAGGTAGTCGATCACGTCGGCCGACTCCTTCCAGACGTCGTTCACCCCGCCGATGCCGACCTGGTCCAGCACATCCGCGAGGCCGACGTGGTTGACGTCGGCCATCACGAGCGCGGTGAAGAAGAGCTGGCCGGCGTAGACGGCGCCGAGCGACAGGACCACGCTGACCACGGGCAGGACGGGGTTGCGGCCGCCGAGCTTTCCGGCCGCGTAGCCGATGAGCAGACCGACGCCGACGGCGGCGTAGCCGATCTGGCGCTCGATGGCGTGCATGATGCCGCCGTAGACGCCGGCCGCGACCAGGGCCGCCACGACGGCGGCGACGAGACCGAGGCCGAGGTTGCCCGGGCGGGTCGGAGCCGGGGTCGGCGCCTCGGTGTACGACGAGGGCGCGGGCGGCTGGAACTGCTGGCTCATGAAGAAATCCCCCCAGGGATGCGTACGCATGTACGTCCTGGGGACGTAAGTGCGAGATAAGCGACGCCGCAGGCTAGCAGGCCGCTCCGACATCCGGTGGGGGGATGTGGCGGCGGGTCAGAGCCGGTGGGCGGCGCCCGGGGGGCTGGCGCCGCGGGTGTCGAGGAGCAACTGGGCCTTCACCGCGAGACCTTGGAGGTCGTACGTGCGGTGGTGTTGGAGCAGGATCGTCAGATCGGCGTTGGCCGCGGCCTCGTACAACGATTCGGCCCGGGGGACCGGCCGGTCCCGGACGCGCCAACCCGAGATGTACGGGTCGTGGTAGCTGATCAGCGCGCCGAGGTCGATGAGCCGGCTCGCGATCTCCGGGGCGGGGGAGCCCTCCTGGTCCGCGAGGTCGGGCTTGTACGTGACGCCGAGCAGCAGGACGCGGGCGCCCCGCGCGGATTTGCCGTGCTCGTTCAGCAGGGTGGCGGAGCGTTGGATGACGTACTGCGGCATCCGGGTGTTGATCTCCTGGGCCAGACCGACCATGCGCAACGGGTGGCCCGGGGTGCGGGTGGTGTGGGGGAGGTAGGTGGGGTCCAGGGGGACGCCGTGGCCGCCGACGCCGGGGCCGGGGCGGAATGCCTGGTATCCGTACGGCTTGGTCTCGGCGCACCGGATGACGTCCCAGAGGTCGACGCCGATGTCGTGGCAGAGGACCGCCATCTCGTTCATGAGGGCGATGTTGACGTGCCGGTAGTTGGTTTCGAGCAGTTGTACGGTCTCGGCCTCGCGCAGGCCGCGCGCGCGGACGACCTTCTCGGTGATGCGGGTGTAGAAGGCGTGCGCCGACTCGGTGCAGGCGGGGGTGAGGCCGCCGATGACCTTGGGGGTGTTGGCGATGCCGTGGGTGCGGTTGCCGGGGTCGAGGCGGCTGGGGGAGTAGGCCAGGTGGAAGTCCCGGCCGGCGCGCAGTCCGGAGCCGGCTTCGAGGATCGGCCGCAGGTAGTCCTCGGTGACCCCCGGATGGGCCGCGGATTCGAGGATGACGGTGGTGTGGGGCCGCAGCCGGGCGGCGAGCGTGTGGCCGGCCTCGCCGACGGCGGAGAGGTCGAGGGCCCGGTCGGCGCCGAGCTGGGTGGGGGCACAGATGACGGCGGTGCGGACCCGGCCCAGCTCGGCGGGGTTGGTGGTGATCCGGAAGCCGGCCGCCGACATGCGGCGGATCTCGGCGGCGGTGAGGGTGCTGTCCGTGGCCGGACCGCTGTCGTAGCCGACTGTCTCGATTCCGGCGGCGACGGCCGCCTGGGCGAGGGGGAGGCCGAGGTGGCCGAGTCCGATGACGGCGAGATCTGCGGGCATGGGGGTAGCCGTCCCTTCCCTTCCCTTACATGAGCGGGCTGGGCGCGCAAGTCCGCGGACGCCCCGGAATGCGGGTGATCCGGTCTGTGGTGATTGGAGCCGGCGCAATGTCAGACTAGGCATATATATGACAGAAATGTCGCATTCCGGGGGGATGGCTACCGTTGTGTTGTCCACAGGCGGTGGCCGAGTCGGGAGCGGCCGGTGAGAATCGTGGACGGGGATGTGTACGGGTACGCCCGCGGCAGGCGGGTTCGCCCGCATCGAGCGGGTTCGCCCGCACCAACGGGAGGCAGCCGTGAGGACAGCGACACTGGGACCGGCGCAGCGCGCCGAGGCGCTCGCCGCAATGGCCGAACGCGAACTGGACCTGTTGGTGGTCGGCGCGGGCGTGGTGGGCGCCGGAACCGCGCTCGACGCCGTGACCAGGGGCCTTTCGACCGGACTGGTCGAGGCCAGGGACTGGGCCTGCGGCACGTCCAGCAGGTCGAGCAAGCTGATCCACGGCGGCCTCAGGTATCTGGAGATGCTCGACTTCGCGCTCGTCCGCGAGGCCCTGAAAGAGCGCGGCCTGCTGCTGGAACGGCTGGCCCCGCACCTGGTCAAGCCCGTCCCGTTCCTCTACCCGCTCCAGCACGCGGCCTGGGAGAGGTTCTACGCCGGTTCGGGCGTGGCCCTCTATGACGCGATGTCGGTGTCCAGCGGCCACGGCCGGGGCCTGCCGACCCACCGGCACCTCTCGCGGGGGCGCGCGTTGCGGATCGCGCCCGCCCTGCGCAAGGACGCGCTCGTGGGGGCCCTCCAGTACTACGACGCCCAAATGGACGACGCCCGGTACGTGACGACCCTGGTCCGCACGGCCGCCGTGTACGGGGCGCACTGCGCCAACGGGGCGAAGGTCATCGGGTTCCTGCGCGAGGGCGAACGGGTGGTCGGGGCCCGGGTGCGGGACGTCGAGGGCGGCGGGGAGTACGAGATCCGCGCCAAGCAGATCGTCAACGCGACGGGCGTGTGGACGGACGACACCCAGGCGCTGATCGGGGAGCGCGGCCAGTTCCACGTCCGGGCGTCGAAGGGCATCCATCTGGTCGTACCGAAGGACCGGATCAACTCCTCTACCGGGCTGATCCTGCGCACCGAGAAGTCCGTGCTGTTCGTCATCCCGTGGGGCCGGCACTGGATCGTGGGCACCACGGACACCGACTGGGACCTCGACAAGGCGCATCCGGCGGCGTCGAGCGCCGACATCGACTACCTGCTGGAGCACGTGAACTCGGTGCTGGCGGTGCCGCTGACGCGGGACGACGTCGAGGGCGTGTACGCGGGCCTGCGACCCCTGCTGGCGGGCGAGTCCGACGCGACGAGCAAGCTCTCGCGCGAGCACACGGTCGCGCACCCGGTGCCGGGGCTGGTGGTGGTCGCGGGCGGCAAGTACACGACGTACCGGGTCATGGCGAAGGACGCGGTGGACGAGGCCGTGCACGGCTTGGACCAGCGGGTGGCCGAGTGCGTGACGGAGGACGTGCCGCTGGTGGGCGCGGAGGGGTACCGGGCGCTGTGGAACGGGCGCGCGCGCATCGCCGGGCGGTCGGGCCTGCATGTGGTGCGGGTGGAGCACCTGTTGAACCGGTACGGCTCGCTGACGGAGGAGTTGCTCGATCTGATCGCGACCGATCCCGGTTTGGGGGAGCCGTTGTCGGGTGCGGACGACTATCTGCGGGCAGAAGTGGTGTACGCCGCCTCGCACGAGGGGGCGCGGCACCTGGAGGACGTACTGACGCGGCGGACGCGGATCTCGATCGAGACGTTCGACCGGGGGACGCGATCGGCGCGGGAGTGCGCGGAGTTGATGGCTCCGGTCCTGGGGTGGGACAAGCAGCAGATCGAGAAAGAGGTCGAGCACTACGAGAAGCGGGTGGAGGCCGAGCGGGAATCGCAGCGCCAGCCGGACGACCAGACGGCGGACGCGGCGCGGCTCGGGGCGCCCGACATCGTTCCGTTGTAACTCCGGGATCCGGAAGGGGGAACCGCGGACCCGGGGCGCCCGTCCGTTGCGGAGTGAGCAACAATGAGGTTTCTGCCGGGGCGGTTTACCGTGCCCCCCGGCGGCTGCCGGGGCAGCCGGGGCAGGCTGCACGATCGCAGAGGGGACGCATGTCGAAGCCGGATCACACCGAATCGCCTGCCGGTGGCGTTGCCGCCGAGGAAGCTGCCGCCGGAGACGCTGCCGCTGCGAATCGGGGTGCGGGCGAGGCGGGGTCCGGAGCGAAGCCGGGTTCGGGCAAGCCGGCCCCCGCGAAGGCGGAACCCGTTAAGGCCCCCGCGAAGGCGGTTCCGGCCGCGCGGAAGCCCGTGCCGGAGGAGCCGGTTGACGGCAAGCCGGCTGAGGCCTCGCGGGGCGCGAAGGCGAACCTGAGCAAGGCGGTCCCGGACGCGGTGCGGGCGGACGAGGCGGCCCCTGCGGAGTCGGTCCCGGCTGCGCGGAAGCCCGGGTCCGAGGAGCCGGCGGTGGCGAAGGCGGCCGACGTCGAGTCCGCCGACGCGGAGCCGGCTCGTGACGAGCCCGCTCGCGACGAGTCCGCGGCAGCCGAGCCGGTTGAAGCGGAGGCCGCTCGCGGCGAGGCCACGGGCGCGAAGTCGGCCCGCGATGAGCGTGCGAACGCGAAGCCTGCCCGCTCCGGCCCCGCCGGTGGTAAGGCGGCGGACGGCGAGCGTGTTGACGTCGGGTCGGTGAGCGGCGAGCCCGCCGACGCGGAGCCGGCGGCGAACGCCGCCGGCGGGAAGCCGGACGAGGCGAAGCGCGCGGGCCGGGACCGGGGGCGGTTGCTGGCCGGGCGGTACCGGTTGGGCGCCGTGCTCGGCAAGGGCGGCATGGGGACCGTGTGGCGCGCCGAGGACGAGATCCTCGGCCGGACGGTCGCCGTCAAGGAACTCCGCTTCGGCAACGGGGTCGACGAGGACGAGAAGCGCCGGCTCATCACCCGTACCCTCCGCGAGGCCAAGGCCATCGCCCGCATCCGCAGCGGCGGCGCCGTCACCGTCTACGACGTCGTCGACGAGGACGCCCGCCCGTGGATCGTCATGGAGCTCATCGAGGGCCCCTCGCTGGCGGAGTTCATCCGCGAGCACGGCGCCCTGACCCCCCGTCGGGCGGCCGAGGTCGGGCTCGCGGTGCTCGACGTGCTGAGCGCCGCCCACCGCCAGGGCATCCTGCACCGCGACGTGAAGCCGTCCAACGTGCTCATGGCCGACAACGGCCGCGTCGTCCTCACCGACTTCGGCATCGCGCAGGTCGAGGGCGACCCCTCCATCACCTCCACCGGCATGCTCGTCGGCGCCCCTTCCTACATCTCCCCCGAGCGCGCCCGCGGCTACAAGCCCGGGCCGCCCGCCGACATGTGGTCGCTCGGCGGCCTGCTGTACGCCTCCGTCGAGGGAGTGCCCCCGTACGACAAGGGCTCCGCGCTCGCCACCCTCACCGCCGTGATGACCGAGCAGGTGGACCCGCCGAAGAACGCCGGGCCGCTGACCGAGGTGATCTACGGGCTGCTGGCCAAGGACCCCGCCCAGCGGCTCGACGAGGTGCGGGCGCGGGCCATGCTCACCGCCGTCATCGACGCCCCCGAGCCCGAACCCGTCCCGGAGGTGCTGCCCCCGGCGGTCGAGCAGACCCGGGCGATATCCCTGGCCGACGCCCAAGCGGCGGCGGCCAAGGCGGATGCCGAGAAGGCGGAGAAGGCCGAGAAGGCGGCCAAGGCGGCGGAGGCCGCCGCGGCGAAGGCGGAGAAGAAGGAACGCGAGCGGCGTGAGCGGGAGCAGCGCGAGCGGGCCCGCGCCGCGCTGAAGGCGGCCCGCAAGGCCGCCGCCGCGGAGGCGGCCGCGGCTTCGGCCGCCGAGGCCCCGCCGGCGCGGCCCGCGAAGGCCGTGGCGCCGCTGACCGATGTGATGGCGCCCCGCACCATAGCCCTGGCGATAGCCGGGCTGGTGGTCGTGCTCGCGCTGGTCGGTTCGCTGATCGCCTACGCGTTCAGCGGTGACGAGGCGGACGGCCACAAGAACCAGGGCAAGGGCGGCCCGCAGCCGTCAGCCTCCCGGACGCCGAGCCCCCGCGCGTCGGCCGGCGGTTCTTCGGTCGCCACCCCGACCCCGACCCCGAGCACCTCCTCGGGGGGCGCCGCGAACGACGCGTCACCCAACCCCGGTCAGAGCCAAGGGCAGGGCCAAGGCCAGAGCCAGGGGCAGGGGGCGACTCCCGGATCGGCGGGCGGCGCACTGCCCGCCGGCTACGCGCAGGTGACGAACCTTCGGTTCCACTTCTCCATGGCCATGCCCGAGGGCTTCCACCAGACCGGCACCGCGGGCGATGACTCCGGCGCGATCTTCAGCCGCAACGGCGGTTTCCCGAGCGTCCAGGTCGACTTCACCGACAGCCCGGGGAAGGACGCCCGCCTCGCCTGGCTCGCGCTGGCCCCCGCCGTCGAGTCGAGCAGCAACGGTTACCACCTGCGCCGGATCGACACCGTCGGCTACCGCGACTACCCGACCGTCGCCGACTGGGAGTTCGAACGCAATCAGCAGGGCACCCGGGTCCGCGTGCTCAACCGGGGCTTCAGGGCCGACGCCAAACACGGTTACGCCATCATGATCAGCTGCCCGGCCGACCAGTGGGACGGCCCCGAGTGCACGCAGCTGCGCGACACGGCGTTCCAGACCTTCCAGATCCTGGGCTGACCGGCTGACCGGCTGACCGGCTGACAGCCCGCCCGGGGCGGCCCTCGTCAACCCGGGACGCGGGAGCGTCGGGCGACGTATCGTGTCCGCGGGGACCAAAGGGGCCCGGCGCACTCGGGGGAGGCGGAGTGGAGGACTACGCGGGGCGGATCCTGGCGGACCGCTACCGTCTGCCGCTGCCGCCGTCGGACGAGTACGAACCGGTCGAGACGCGCGCCTTCGACACGCGCAGCGGACAAGAAGTCCTGGTGCGGCAGGTGCCGTTGCCGGAGGTCGTGGACGCGGAGCTGTTGGACGGGACGCGCGGGCCGGCGGCCGGGCGGCGCTCGTCCGGGGAACTACCGGCGGTGCGCCGGGCGATCGCCGCGGCGCAGGCGGCGGCCTCGGTTCCGGACCATCCGCGGCTGGACCAGGTCTTCGACGTGTTCGCGGAGGGCGGGTCGCTGTGGATAGTGAGCGAACTGGTCCCGGCGAGGCCGCTGGCCGCCCTGATCGCCGATGAGCCGCTGAGCCCCTACCGGGCGGCGGAAGTGGCCTCCGACGTACTGACCGCGCTGCGGGTGCTGCACGCCCACGGCTGGACCCACCGCAACATCACCGTCCGGACCGTGTTGATATGCGAGGACGGGCGGGTCGTCCTGACGGGCCTGGCGGCGGGCGCCGCCGAGGAGGCCCTGTGCGGATACGACCCGGTGCCCGACAGTTCCGACGGCGGTGTCGGTGTCGTCGGTGTCGGCGGGGACGATGCCGGCGGTGGCGGTGGGGCGGGGTGGGGCACTCCGGCCACCCGGGCGCGCGCGGACGAGCCGTACGGCCCGGGCCCCGAGACCGATCCGTACGCCCCCGACCCCGGCGCGGAGGCGTTCCCGCCCGAGGTCGAGGCGGATTCGTATGCCTCCGGTTCCGACGCCGAGCCGTACGCGTCCGGGCCCGGGGCCCAGGCGTTCGGGGCGAGCTCCGGCGCGGAGCCGTACGCACCCGTCTACGCGCCGCTCGTGGCGCCCGGGTACGACACCGGCCCCCGGTACTCCGACCACATCCGCCCGGAGGCGCACCCCGAGCCGCCGTCGCAGGACGGGCCCGACCGGCAGGCCGCCGCCCGCGCCGGGACCATCGCCGCCTACCGGGCCGGGGCGCGGGCCGCCGCCGCCCGGGTCGACGAGGAGCGCCGGGCCGCCGGCGCCGGCCTGCCGGAAGCGTTGCCGCAAGCCCTCCCGGAGGCCCTCCCCGGCGGCTCGAACCTGCCGCAGGGGTACTCGTACCCGTACGGCGGCCCGGAGACTACCGCCGCCGCCCCCTGGCACGGCGCCACCCCCCGCCGCCGACCCGATCCCGACGGCGATCCGCGGCCCGAGCCCGACGCCGAGCCCGGCCCCCACCCCGGCCCCCGGCACCCGGCGGAGCCGCGACCCGGGCGCGCCGAGCTGCCCCCGGCCCGGCCCGTGCTCCCCGCCCAACTGGCCCTGCCCGAGGGCTACCACCAGGTCGAAGCCCCCGACCCCGACCCCGCCCCGGCCCCCGACCCCGCCCCAGTCCCCATGCCTTCAGCCGGGGCCGGCTGGGCCGGCGGCCCGCGTACCGGTCTGGACGCCGAGCGCGCGCGGCAGACCCGGATGGCCGTCGTCGGCGCCGTCACCGAGCGGTGGGCGCCCGAACAGGCCGGCCCCGTGCACGGCCACTGGCAACTGGCCCCGCCCGTCGGCCCCGCCACCGATCTGTGGGCGCTCGGCGCGCTGTTGTACCGCGCCGTCCAGGGCCACGCCCCGTACCCCGAGGACAGCGTCTCCGAGCTGGTCGAGATGGTGTGCGCGGAGCCTCCCGCCTTCGCCGAGGAGTGCGGCCCGCTGCGCCCGATCGTGGAGTCGCTGCTGCGCCAGGACCCCACCGAGCGGCCCGACTTCGAGGAGCTCCGCGGCTGGCTGCGGTCCCTGGTCCGGTCCGCGCCCGAGCCGGACGCCGGTTTCGGGATGCCGCCGATGCCCGAGCCGGACCCGGCGCGGTTGCCCGTCGTGCGCCGGCGCGGGGAACTGCACGGCCGCCACCGCAGCGCGGACACCGCCCGCGCCCCGCGCTCCCTGGGACGGACCCTGCTGGTCGCCGTCCTCGCGCTCCTCGCCGCGGCGGTGGCGTACGCGCTGCTGTTCATGCCCCGCTCCGCCGATCCGGGGACGGCGAAGCCGCCGCGGGCCGCCCCGGGCGCGCCCACGACGCCTCCGCCGAGCCAGGCCCCGCCGAAGCCGAGCGCCGGGACGCCCTCGGGCAGCCCCGAGTCCCGGCCGGCCCCGCAGACCACGGCCCCGGCGCCGCCCGGGTACACGACGCAGCAGGACCCCGAGCACTTCGAGATCGCCGTCCCGGAGGGCTGGGAGCGCCGGGGCGTCAACGAGGCCGGCCAGGTCCGGTACACCGACGGCCAGTTCACGCTGACCGTGGTGCCGGGCCGGGACAAGGTGGAGGGCAGCCCCGACCCGGCGACGTACCAGAAGGACAAGGAACCGGAACTGTCCCCGTACCGCTCCTCCACCTGGGCGAGCGGAGGTGACGTGAAGACCACGAAGGTCGGCAACCAGTTGCGGGCCAGCGGCCGGTACACGTGGATCGATTCCGCGGGCCGGTCCGTCGTCGCGCGCAATTTCGTCGTCGCGCTCGGCGGCACCTATCACGTGGTGCTGGTGACGGGTCCGCAGGACGAGGAGGGCAAGGTGACCGAGGTCTTCGACAAGGCCACGGCGAGTTACCGAACCGGCGGTTGAACCGGGATTGACGGGCCATCAGTACGGCGATTCCGTCACAGTGCTGTCTTACCGCCCCCGCGCGGTGGGAGCATCGCCCGGGGCTCCGTAATCTGGCCCGAAGTGCACAGAGTGGCGGGGTTTCGTGGAACAGCAGACAGGCGCGGGCGCGGTGCTCGCGAGCCGGTACCGGCTCGTCGAGCCGATCGGCAGCGGCGGCATGGGCAAGGTGTGGCGCGCGCACGACGAGTTGCTGCACCGTACGGTGGCCGTCAAGGAACTGACGGCGGGTCTGTACGTCGCGCAGGCCGACCGGGACGTGTTGCACGCCCGGACGCAGAAGGAGGCCCGGGCCGCTGCCCGGATCCAGCACCCGGCGGTGGTCACCGTCCACGACGTCCTGGAGCACGACGACCGGCCCTGGATCGTCATGGAGTACATCGACGGTCCCTCGCTGGCCGAGGCGGCCAAGGCGGCCGGCCGGATCGAGCCGCGCGAGGCGGCCCGGATCGGACTGCACGTCCTGGGCGCCCTGCGCGCGGCGCACGCGGTCGGTGTCCTGCACCGGGACGTGAAGCCGGGCAACGTGCTGCTCGCCAAGGACGGCCGGGTCCTGCTCACCGACTTCGGGATCGCGGCGATCGAGGGCGACACCTCGATCACGCGCACCGGTGAACTGGTCGGCTCCATCGACTACCTGGCCCCCGAGCGGGTCACGGGAGGTGCGCCCGACCCGGCCTCCGACCTGTGGTCGCTGGGCGCCACCCTGTACACGGCCGTCGAGGCGCGCTCGCCGTTCCGCCGTACCTCGCCGATCTCCAGCCTCCAGGCGGTGGTCAACGACGAGCCTCCCCCGCCGCGCCAGTCCGGCGCGCTGGGCCCCGTCATCACCGCCCTGCTGCGCAAGGACCCCGCCGAGCGGCCCTCGGCGCAGGAGGCCGAGCGGATGCTGCTGGAGGCGATGGAGGGCCGGGAGCCGAAGGCGGCGCAGGCGTACGTGCCCACCCGTGCGATGACCACGGACGAACTGGCTCCCGCCCAGGAGGCTCGGGCGGAGCGCGCGGCGGGGACGACAGGGGCGGTGGGGGCGGCGGGAACGACGCCCGAGACGCGGACGGCGCACCTCGCCGAACAGCCGCGGTCGCAGACGAGGTCCGGGCCGGGACAGGCGTCCGGCAATCCGGTGGGGGGCCGTATCCGGCGTGCCGCCGTCGTCGCCCTGGTGGCGGCGCTGCTGGGCGGCGGCGGGGTCTTCGGTGTGCTCAAGTACACGCAGGACGGCGACGGGGGCGGAGGCTCGGACAAGAACACGAGCGCGCCGGACGGGCAGCAGGACGAAGACAACGATGCCGTGGCCCCGCCGGCCGGCTGGAAGAAGGTCGTCGACCCGGCCGGTTTCTCGCTCTTCGTCCCGAACGACTGGGTGCGTCGGATGGACGGCGACCAGATCGACTACACGCCGGACGGCGGCAAGCACTTCATCCGGATCGCCGTCGACAAGAGCCCGGACTACCCGAACCCGTACACGCACCTGCTCGACCTGGAGAAGCAGTTGCGCGAGCGCACCGACTACAAGCGCCACGACCTGCACGGGAACACCTTCCGGGGCACCACCCGGGCGGCGCTGTGGGACTTCAGCTGGACCGAGAAGGGCGCCCAGGCCGGACCCCGCCGGGCCGTCGAGCAGATGTACGTGACGCCGGACGAGGTCGAGTACGCGGTCTACATGTCGGGCCCGGCGGCCGACTGGGCGACGACGCGCCAGCAGTTCGACACGGTGCTCAGCGGCTGGCAGCCCGCCGGCAAGGCGGGCTGAACCGGCGCCCGCCGGTCATCCTGCCAGCGGACACTGGCGGAAATGGCAAAATCGGGTTACCGACGGGTACCCAAAGGCTCCGGGGCGGCATACGCTCACCGCCATGACGGACTCGCAGGCCCCCGCCGCCCCTCTCCGCTCCGCTCCGCAGCCCACCAACCCGGTCGCCGCCGCCCCGGCCGGCGCCCGTACCGCGGCCGACGTGGTGACCCCCGACCTGGTCGCCCGGCTGACCCGCGGAGTGATCGGCTCCGGCCGCACCGCCAACCACTCGCCCTTCACCGGCGCCAAGCTGGCGGACCTCCCGGAGGCCACCCCCGAGGACGTGGCCACCGCCTTCGACCGGGCGCGGGCCGCGCAGGGCGCCTGGGCCGCCGTCCCCGTACGCGAGCGCGCGGCCGTCCTGCTCCGCTTCCACGACCTCGTACTGGAGCGGCAGGCCGAGGTGCTCGACCTGATCCAGTTGGAGACGGGCAAGGCCCGCCTGCACGCCCACGAGGAGGTGCAGGCCGTCGCCGTCGGCGCCCGCCACTACGGCCGCAAGGCCGCGTCCTACCTCCGCCCCAAGGGCCACACCGGGGCGATGCCGACGCTGACCAAGGTCACCGAGCTGCGCCAGCCGCGCGGCGTCGTCGGCCAGATCGCCCCCTGGAACTACCCCCTCGAACTGTCCGTCGGGGACGCGCTGCCCGCCTTCGTCGCCGGCAACGCACTCGTCATGAAGCCCGACACGGAGACCGCGCTCACCGCCCTGTGGGCCCGGGACCTGCTGATCGAGGCGGGACTGCCCGCCGAGGTGTTCCAGATCGTGCTCGGCGAGGGCCCCGTCGTCGGCCCCGAGGTGGTCCGCCACGCCGACTACGTCTCCTTCACCGGCTCCACCCGTACCGGCCGCGAGGTCGCCCAGGGGGCCGCCGCCCGCCTCGTCGGCGTCAGCCTGGAACTCGGCGGCAAGAACGCCATGCTCGTCCTGCACGACGCCGACGTGGAGAAGGCCGCCGCCGGCGCCGTCCGCGCCTGCTTCTCCTCCGCGGGCCAGCTGTGCATCTCCATCGAGCGGCTCTACGTCCACGCCTCGGTCGCGGACGCGTTCGTCGAACGGTTCGCCGCCCGCACGAAGGCCATGCGGCTCGGCAACTCCCTCGCGTACGGGGCCGACATGGGCTCGCTGGTCGGGGAACGCCAGCTGGAGACCGTACGCCGGCACGTGGACGAGGCCGTCGCCAAGGGCGCCACCCTCGTCGCGGGCGGCGTCGCCCGCCCCGACATCGGCCCGCTCTTCTACGAGCCGACCATCCTCGACGGCGTCGACGCCCCGATGGCGGTGTGCGGGGAGGAGACCTTCGGCCCCGTCGTCTCGATCTACCGCTTCACCGACGAGGACGAGGCCGTCGCCCTGGCCAACGCGACCCCCTACGGGCTCAACTCCAGCGTCTGGACCAAGGACGCCCGCCGCGGCCACGCCGTCGCCGCCCGCCTGCGCACCGGCACCGTCAACATCAACGAGGGCTACGCCCCGGCCTACGGCAGCGCCCAGTCGCCCATGGGCGGCATGAAGGAATCCGGCCTCGGCCGCCGGCACGGCGCCGAGGGCATCCTCAAGTACACCGAGGCCCAGACCGTCGCCCACCAGCGGCTGCTGCCGATGGCGCCCTCGCTGGGCATGGACGACGAGAAGTACGCCGCGTTCATGACCCGCAGCCTCAAGATCATGAAGGCTCTCCACCTGCGCTAGCTCCACCGACCGGGAGGCACGGCAGTGTCGTACGACTACGACGTCATCGTCATCGGATCGGGCTTCGGGGGGTCGGTCTCGGCACTGCGGCTCACCGAGAAGGGGTACCGGGTCGGCGTCCTGGAGGCAGGACGTCGCTTCACCCGCGAGAGCCTGCCCCGCACCAGCTGGGACCTGCGCAACTACCTGTGGGCCCCGGCGCTCGGGCTGTACGGCATCCAACGCATCCACCTGCTCGGCAACGTGATGGTGCTCGCGGGCGCCGGGGTGGGCGGCGGCTCCCTCAACTACGCCAACACCCTCTACGTGCCGCCCACCGCCTTCTTCGAGGACCGGCAGTGGGCGTCCATCACCGACTGGCGCGAGGAACTCGCCCCGTACTACGACCAGGCCAAGCGGATGCTCGGCGTACGGCTCAACCCGACGATGACCCCCTCCGACGTCCACCTCAAGGCCGTCGCCGAGAAGATGGGCGTCGGGGACTCCTTCCACATGGCCCCCGTCGGCGTCTTCTTCGGCGACGGCGCGGACGCCGGCGAAAACGGCAAGGTCCGGCCCGGCGAAGAGGTACCCGACCCCTACTTCGGCGGCGCCGGCCCCGCCCGCACGGCATGCACCGAATGCGGCGAGTGCATGACGGGCTGCCGGCACGGCGCGAAGAACACCCTCACCGAGAACTACCTCCACCTCGCGGAACGCGCGGGCGCCGTCATCCACCCCATGACCACCGTCACCGCGCTCTCCGAACACCCCGACGGCGGCCACCGCGTGCGCACCGTCCCCACCGACAACCGGCGCCGGGGCAAGGCCAAGGTGCTGCGCGCCCGGTACGTGGTCGTCGCGGCGGGCACCTACGGCACCCAGACCCTGCTGCACGCGATGAAGGACCGCGGCGAACTGCCCGGCATCTCGGACCGGCTCGGCGACCTCACCCGGACCAACTCCGAGGGCCTGGTCGGCGCCCAGACCGACGACCGCCGCTACCGCCGGCGCCACGGCGCCGCCGCCCGCGCCGACTTCACCAAGGGCGTCGCCATCACCTCGTCCGTCCACCCCAACACGGACACCCACATCGAGCCCGTCCGCTACGGCAAGGGCTCCAACGCCATGGGGTTCCTGACCATCCTCCAGGTCCCGCACCACACCCACCGGGTACGGGCCTGGCTCGCCCGGACCGCCACCCACCCCGTCCAACTGCTGCGCTCCCTCTCCAACCGCCGCTGGTCGGAGCGGACCATCATCGGCCTGGTCATGCAGTCCCTGGACAACTCCCTGACCACCTACCGCAAGCCCGGCGGCCTCGGCAAGGGCCTGCTGACGGCCCGCCAGGGCCACGGCGCCCCCAACCCGGTGCAGATCGCGGAAGCCACCGAAGCCGCCACCCTGCTGGCCGAGGAGATCAACGGCTTCCCCGGCAGCAACGTCGGCGAGCTGATGGGCACCCCGCTGACCGCGCACTTCCTCGGCGGCTGCCCCATCGGCGCGTCCCGCGAGGAAGGCGTCGTGGACCCCTACCACCGGCTCTACGGGCACCCGGGCATCTCGGTGGTCGACGGCGCGGCGGTCTCCGCGAACCTCGGCGTCAATCCGTCGCTGACGATCACGGCGCAGGCGGAGCGGGCGATGTCGTACTGGCCCAACAAGGGCGAGCCGGACCCGCGGCCCGCGCAGGGCGCCGGATACGTCCGGCTCGCCGCGGTGAAACCGGTCGCCCCGGCCGTTCCCGAGGAGGCGTTCGGCGCGCTGCGGCTGCCGTTCCTCGCGGTGCCCGAGATTCCCGGCAGGCAAACGGAACCCGGGAACTGACCGCACGGGAGGCCCGTACGAAAGCGGCGGGCACCGCGCTCCCCCTCCGAGCGCGGTGCCCGCCTGACACACATGAGTGACCGGTGGCCGACGTAGAAGGTTGTAGCGGAATCCCACCGGGGAGGCTGTGGTGTCCATCACACAGCGGGGCGGGCAACCGCGCCGCGCGTTCGGGGGTCCAGGGGAACATGAGAAAGCGCATCTCCCTGCTGGCCGCGTGCGGCCTGGTGGCCCTGGGCACGGCCGCCGTCCCGGCGAACGCCGCGGATCCCGTCTTTCCGCTCGTCGGCCCCGCCGCCCTGGACCTCCCGCTGCCGGTCGACGGCGGCTCCGCCAGGGAGCAGCGGTTGAGCATCAGCCTCGACCAGCCCGCCACCCCCACCCCTTCCTTCAAGGGCCTGTTCACGGTCGACCTGAGCAAGGTCGCCGGCGTCGCGACCGTCCGCGAGCACACCAGCGGCCCCGCGCACCACTGCATCGAGAAGGACGGCGGGTTGGAGTGCGCCTACGTCGGTCTTCCCGTCGGCCTCGAACTGGACGTGGCCGCCGCCAAGGGAGCCGCGAACGGCGCGACCGGTGAGATCACGGTGACGGGCAAGACCCCCGGCGCCACCATCACCCCCCTCACCACCAAGATCAGTGTCGGCGGCCCCGACCTGGTGATGCGGGAGATGAAGCTCAAGAAGGACCTCACGCCGGGCGAGAGCCAGCCGATGCCCCTCGTGTTCGCCAACGCGGGCACGCAGGCGGCGAAGGGAGTGGTCCTGGAACTGGGCACCACGCGCGGGATGGAGCTCGTCGAGACGTACGACAACTGCCGCACCCGCACCGCCGGTGACCTGACCACCGTGCTCTGCGCCGTCGAGGGCGACTTCGTCCCCGGCGCGGTCTACGAGCTGGCCGGCGACAGCCCGCTCCACATCAAGGCGACCCGGCACGCCTACGACGACTCGCTCGTCTACGGCATCCACCCGGCGGGCGACGAGCCGAAGGCCGCGTCGTGGAGCGGCAAGGCGGCGACCGGCCGCACCCTGACCGCCATCCCCGCGAAGAGTGCGCCGGCCGCGTCCGCGCCGCTGCGCGCGACGGACCTGAACCCGGGTGACAACCGGCGCGAGTTCGCCTTCCACACCCAGAACACCGCCGACTTCGCGACGAGCCCGGTGTCCCTCAAGGGCAAGAAGGACGACACCCTCAGCACCGCTTTCACGTTCGAGAACAAGGGCCCGGCCTGGATCCGCGCCGCGCTCCCGGCCGACTCGCTGGCCCGCACGGTCGTCGTGGTCCCCGAAGGCGCCAAGGTCACCCGCAAGCCGCAGGAGTGCCTCGCCGTCGACGCGGACGGCACCAAGCGTGCCGAGCAGCTCGGCGCGCCGCGCTACGAGTGCGCGCTCGGCAGCCGGGTGAGTGAGAACGAGAAGGTGGTCTACCCCTTCGACCTGAAGATCGAGAAGGTGGTGGAGGGCGCCAAGGGCTCCGTCACCGTCGGCGACTGGGGCGCGAGCGCGCCGCGACCGCACGCCTTCGACCCGAACGCGGCGGACAACACGGCCGCCGTCGTCATCAACGCGAAGGGCGGCACGGGCACCGGCCCGAGCCCGAGCCCGTCGACGAGCGGCAGCCCGTCCCCGTCCCCGAGCGTGAGCGCGTCGGCGAGCCCGTCGTCCACGTCGACCGCTTCCGGCGGCACCGGTACGGGCACCACCGCGCAGGGCGGCAACCTGGCCTCCACCGGCAGCACCGTCGGGCCGCTCGCGGTCGGCGCGGCGGCACTGGTCGCGGCGGGCGGCGCGCTGTACGTGGCCGTCCGCCGGCGGGGCGCCCGCGGCTAGCGGTCCGCGCGCAGGTCTTGACGTGATGACGGAACGGCCGGCCCGGGGCGTCCCCCGGGCCGGCCGTTCCTTTGGGTGACCGGACCGCTGTCCCCTGCCGTCCGGTCACGCGGGAGCGAGGTCCCACGACGCACACCCGTCGGGCGGTACGCCTCATCGCTCCCGTGGAGCCACGCGTGGTGCTGCCGACCGCGCCTGGCAGGCGCGGTCACCGGCATCAACGAAGGCGGCCGGCGGCCGGTCACGCCTCCGGACGGGTGACGAACAGCCGCCCGCGGGCGAGCTCGTGCGGCGACGGCCTCGGCCGCGACCTCGGCCGCGACCTCAGACGCGTCCGCGGCACAGCTCCAGCAGGGTCATGGCGAGGGAGGTGCCGGGCTTCCCGAGAGCATCGCTCCAATGGGAGAGCACCTCCATCTCGCGCGACAGGTGCACCCGGCGGCCACCGGAGCCGATCCGGGCCTCCTGGATGACCGTCGAGACGGCCATCCGCTCCTGGATCAGACCGATGATCCGGTCGTCGATCGCGTCGATGCGCGCGCGGGAGTCGGTGATCAGCTGCTCGGGGGTGGTGGCGATCGTCGCGGTGGTCGTCGTGGTGGTGGTCATCGTGCTCATGGCGGTTCTCCTGTGGATAGTGCCGTCAGGAGCGGAAACGCGAGAGCGCCCCGGTCCTGTCGGACCGGGGCGCTCTGGGAAGTCAGCGGCTCAAGCGAGCATCACGAGGACCCATGGCGACCGGACCGGCCGGTGCCATAGGTAAAGAGGAAGCTCAGCTGCTTGCGCATGGAAGGGATTATTACCACCCCTCCCCTTCCCGACCAATCCCGCCCGGATCGTGAGACGGCCCGGCGGTCGGGCGCGTGAGGCGCGCGTGGTCGGTGAACACCCGGCGGAACAGGTCGTGGCCGGTCAGCCCGGTGTGCCGCAGGGCCCAGTCCTGCGCGGCCTCGTGCGCCTCCTGCGGCCCGGAGTCGGCCCCGCAGCGCGGGGCCGTGCAGAACGCCTCGTAGGTGATCCCGCCCTCGGGCGCGTGCCGGATGGTGTGCGCGACGTACCCGTACACCGGCCGCCTCAGCACCCGTCCCGCCCGCGGTGGGCGACGATCACACGAGCGGGTACCGGTGAGCACGGACTATCAGCAGGCGCGGGAAGCGCTCGGCATACGGCTGCGCGAACTCCGGCTCTCGGCCGCCGATGGCCGGCTCACCGGTGCGGCCCCTGGCCCGGCGGCTGGGCCGGCCCCAGCCCAAGGTCAGCAAGCTGGAGAACGGCCGGCAGACCGCGACCCCGGACGACCTGCGCGCCTGGGCCGACGGAACCGGTCAGCCGGAGGCGTACGACGAACTGCTCGCCCGGCTCCGGGGCTTCGAGAGCCACATCCGCTCCTGGCGGCGCCGGCTCGGCTCCGGACACAAGCGCGTGCAGGACACGCACCTCGCCGCGCACGCCGACGCCACCGTGTTCCGCGGGTGGGAGACCTCCATGATCATGGGCATCCTGCAGACGCCCGACTACGCGCGGTCCGTCTTCACCCGGTACGCCGAACTCCAGCGGTCGCCCCGGGACACCGAAGAGGCCGTCCGCTCGCGCATGCGTCGGCAGGAGGCGCTCTACGACCCCGCGAAGCGCTTCCACCTGCTGATGTGGGAGGCCGCGCTCCACGCGCGGATCTGCCCGCCCGCCGTCCTCGCGGCGCAGCCCGACCGCCTGCTGGGCGTCGTCGGCCTGGACACCGTGGAACTCGGCATCGTCCCCTTCGGCGCGGCGCTCAAGATCTCTCCCGCCACGTCGTTCTGGCTCTACGACGACCGGCAGGTGATCGTGGAGACCTGGCACGCCGAGCTGTGGCTCGATGACGCCGACAGCGTCGCGACCCATCTGCGCGTCTGGGACGCCCTCCGCGAGTCCGCGGTCTGCGGCGCCGACGCGCAGCGCGTGATCGGGGACGCACGGCGCGCGCTGTGACCGGGGTGTCGCTCCGCGTCACGGCCGCACGGTCCTCGGACGGTACGACAAAGCAGTGGGTGCCGCCGCCGTTAGAATCGACAAAACAGCCACCTTTTCTCCGCCGGAAGGCCGCCCCCGTGCCAGAAGCACCCTCCGCCGCCCACGACAGCGCCCCGGACACGGTTCTCGTCGTCGACTTCGGCGCACAGTACGCCCAGCTCATCGCCCGCCGCGTCCGCGAGGCACGGGTCTACAGCGAGATCGTGCCCAGCACCATGCCCGTGGCCGAGATCCTGGCCAAGGACCCCAAGGCGATCATCCTCTCCGGCGGCCCGTCCTCCGTCTACGAAGAAGGCGCCCCGCAGCTCGACCGCGCGATCTTCGAGGCCGGGGTGCCCGTCTTCGGCATGTGCTACGGCTTCCAGCTGATGGCGACCACCCTCGGCGGCCAGGTCGACAACACCGGCGCCCGCGAGTACGGCCGTACCCCGCTCGCCGTGTCCAAGGCCGGCTCGACCCTCTTCGAGGGCACCCCCGAGAGCCAGTCGGTGTGGATGTCGCACGGCGACGCCTGCTCCGCCGCCCCCGAGGGCTTCTCCGTCACCGCCTCGACCGACGTCGTCCCCGTCGCCGCGTTCGAGAACGACGAGAAGAAGCTGTACGGCGTGCAGTACCACCCGGAGGTCATGCACTCCACGCACGGCCAGCAGGTGCTGGAGCACTTCCTCTACCGCGGCGCGGGCCTCAAGCCGACCTGGACCACCGGCAACATCGTCGAGGAGCAGGTCGCGGCCATCCGCGAGCAGGTCGGCGACAAGCGCGCCATCTGCGGCCTCTCCGGCGGCGTGGACTCCGCCGTCGCCGCCGCCCTCGTCCAGAAGGCCATCGGCTCCCAGCTGACCTGCGTCTACGTCGACCACGGCCTGATGCGCAAGGGCGAGACCGAGCAGGTCGAGAAGGACTTCGTCAACGCGACCGGCGTCCAGCTCAAGGTCGTCGACGCGCAGGACCGCTTCCTGAACGCGCTCGCGGGCGTCTCCGACCCGGAGACCAAGCGGAAGATCATCGGCCGCGAGTTCATCCGCGTCTTCGAGCAGGCCCAGGCCGAGATCATCGCCGAGGCCGAGGGCGGCCCGGCCGTGGCGTTCCTGGTCCAGGGCACCCTGTACCCGGACGTGGTCGAGTCCGGCGGCGGCACCGGCACCGCCAACATCAAGTCCCACCACAACGTGGGCGGCCTGCCCGACGACATCGAGTTCGAGCTCGTCGAGCCGCTGCGCCAGTTGTTCAAGGACGAGGTCCGGATGGTCGGCCAGGAGCTGGGCCTGCCGGACGAGATCGTCCACCGCCAGCCCTTCCCGGGCCCCGGCCTCGGCATCCGCATCGTCGGCGAGGTCACCAAGGAGCGCCTGGACCTGCTGCGCGAGGCCGACGCCATCGCCCGCGAGGAGCTGACCGCGGCCGGCCTGGACCGGGAGATCTGGCAGTGCCCGGTCGTCCTGCTCGCCGACGTGCGCAGCGTGGGCGTCCAGGGCGACGGCCGCACCTACGGCCACCCGATCGTGCTGCGCCCCGTCTCCTCCGAGGACGCGATGACCGCGGACTGGACGCGCATGCCGTACGAGGTGCTCGCCCGGATCTCGACCCGCATCACCAACGAGGTGCCGGACGTGAACCGCGTGGTCCTGGACTGCACCAGCAAGCCGCCGGGCACCATCGAGTGGGAGTGATCCCCGCCCGTACCCGCTGACGAAGCCGCCGCTCCCCTGAGGGGGGACGGCGGCTTCGCCGCGTGTATGGCCTCTTCGGGCACCCGCCGGTACCTTGCGCCGCGACCGGAGGAGGGAGGGCCATGGCGGAACGACCCGCACCCGTGCCCGCGGAGGAGCTGCGCTTCGAGCTGCCGCCCGCGCACCCGGACCCCGCGCGCGAACGCGCCCACCGAAGGGAACGGCTCGCCGGGACGCTGCGGCTGTTCGCCCGGCTCGGCTACGAGGACGGCGTCGGCGGGCACCTCACCGCGCGCGACCCCGAGTTCGAGGACTGCTACTGGGTGAACCCCTTCGGCCGGGCCTTCGCCTCCCTGACCGCCGCCGACCTGCTGCTGGTCGACGGGGACGGACAGGTGCTCCAGGGGGCCCGACGGGTCAACCAACTGGCCTTCGCCGCGCACGCCGCCGTGCACCGCGCGCGCCCGGAGGTGGTGGCGGTGGTCCGCGCGCAGGCCCCGTACGGCAGGGCACTGGCCGCGCTCGGCGAACTGCTGGCCCCGGTCTCCCGCGACGCCTGCGCCTTCTTCGAGGACCACGCGCTCCTCGACGAGTACACCGAGCCCCGCGACCCCGTACGGATCGCCCGCGCCCTCGGCCCGTACAAGGCGCTGATCCTGCGCAACGACGGGCTGCTGACGGTCGGCGGCTCCGTGGACGCGGCCGCCTGGTGGTTCATCGCCGCCGAGCGGGCGGCGCAGGTCCAACTGATCGCGCGGGCGGCCGGGAAACCGGTGCCCGTCGACCACCGCGCCGCGCTCGCGACGCGGGAGCGGTTCGGCACGGACCTGGCCGCCTGGGTGAGCTACCAGCCGCTGTGGCAGACCGTGGCGGACGCGCCCCGCCGCCTGACGGGAGGGGCGCCGGACGGGTGACGTCAACATCATGAACGGTTAATCACCTGCTCTGACATCGTGCGCAATCCGGAACAGTGCCGCAGTGGTGCACAATTCGCTGGCATCGCACCGGAGTTCAGAGAGGCGGCACGCACGTGGCTGTCCAAGAGATCCCCAGAAGTACCCACGGCGGCACCTGCACCTGCGACGACTGCCCGCACGGCGCCCGGGAGGGCCACCGCCGCGCGGTCGCCGCGTTCCTGGAGAAGCGGGAGGAGTTCGCCGCCGGACAGGGCCTGCCGGCCGCCGTGGCCCGCTCCGCCGGGGCGTCGCGGCAGTGGGTCTCCGACGAGTTGACGCTGTCCGCGCGCACCGTCGCCGACCGTGGCCGGGAGGCCGGCCACTCCTGGCTGTACCTGCTCTCCCGGCGCGCCGTCCTCACCCTGTGGATCGCCGCCGGGGTGCTGCTGGTCGTCCAGATCGGCACCGCGCTCGGCAACGGCTGGTCCACCGCGCGCACCGCCGGACTGCTCGCGGCGCTGGTGCTGGCCGGGCTGCTGACCGTCGCCGCCCGCGCGCAGTCGCTGCGCGGCGGGCTGCTCGCCCCGCTGGTCGGCGAGGACAACCGGCTGTCCACCTCGAAGGCGGTGCCCGTCGCCTGGCTGGTTCTGACCGCCTTCGCCGCGCTGCTGCCCGCGCTGCGGCTGGCCGCCTCCGCGCCCGGACCGGAACGCGACGCCCTGTACGCGGGGCTGGCGCTCGGGCGGGCGCTGCCGTTGTTGGCGGTGCTCGCGCTGACCTCGGGCGTCGCGGTGCTGGTGCGCCGGGTGGTCTGCGTACGCATCATGGGCCAGCGGCTGCAGAAGCTGCCCGCCGACCACCCCAGCGGCGCCGACCTGCTCACCGACGACGCCGGGCGGGGCAGTTTCCCCGACGCCCAGTACGTACTGGTCTCCACGGTGGTGCTGGCCTTCGCGGCGGTGTCGCTGGCCCGCTTCCCGGACCGGCTGCCCAGGCTGCCGTGGGCGCTGACGCTGCTCGTGGCGCTGTCGGCGGCGGTGTACCTCGCGGCGAAGTACGCGGAGGGCAGCCGCCCCCTGGTGCTGTCCGTGGTGCGCAGACGGGAGCCCGGGGACCTGGACGCGGCCGTCCGGCCCGGCGACGACATCGAGATCCGGGGCGTGGGGTTCGTGCCGCCCGGGGCGCAGACGCCGGAGATGTTGGCCCGGCTGGTGGTGCGGATCGGGGCCGTGCACGTCCACGTGCCGCTGGTGCCGGTGGCGGGCGGCTTCACCAACCCGTCGGACACGGTGCTCACGGTCCCCGTCCCGGCGGAAGTGGAACCGGGCCGGGTCGAGGTCCAGGTGGTCACGGCCGCCGGAGTGGAATCCAACCGCTGTGCCATCGACGTGGCCGAATGAAGCGGGTACACATGGGGCGTGAACCGAACTGATGTCTCCGCGGCCGGCGTCCCTCCCGAGGCCGGAAACGGCGTACGGGGCCTCGCCGCCCGGTACGCGCTCCTCCCGCTGCGGATCTTCCTCGGCGTGACCTTCGTCTACGCGGGTCTGGACAAGCTCACCGACTCCGCGTTCCTCTCCGCCTCCGGCCCCGGTTCCATCGGCGAGCTGATGCACGGCGTACGGGACACCGCCGCGGTGCCCGCCCTGGTGGACCTCGCCCTCAAGTCCCCCGTCGGTTTCGCCGTGGCCCTCGCCATCGGTGAACTGCTCGTCGGCCTCGGCGTCCTCGCGGGCCTGCTGACCCGGATCGCGGCCACCGGCGGCGCGCTGATCTCGCTCAGCCTGTGGCTCACGGTCTCCTGGGCCGTCACCCCGTACTACTACGGCAACGACCTGGTCTACCTGATGGCCTGGCTGCCGTTGGTGCTCGCCGGGGCGCCCTACCTGTCGCTGGACGCGCTGTTGCGCGCGCGCCGGTCCCGGCGCACGGCGTAGGTCACCAGCCCCGCCAGGGCCGCGAGGGTGAAACCGCCGATCGTCATCGGGACGACGGCGTACCACGGCGCGTCGGCCTCACCCGTCGCGTCGAGCAGGTAGAGGACACCGCCCGCGAGCAGGACCAGGCCCGCGATCAGCCGGCCGGGCTGGAACTCATGACGCCGCACGGGCCACCTCCACCTGTCCCACACCCGCGTCCAGGTGCAGCTCGATCGTCCCGCCGGCCTCGGTGCCGGCGGCCGGGGGCAGGGTCACCTGCCGGGTCTCGCCACCGCTCTTGATCCGCACGTCCCGGCTCGTCTCCCCGGGGAACCGGATGTCGCCCACCCGGATCGAGACGTCGGTCTTCGCGGTGACCTCGCGGGGCACGACCACCTTCAGCCGGCCCGCCTCGATCGACGCCCGGACGGTCAGGGTGCTGCCCTTCGGCACGTCCAGCCGGCTCAGGTCCAAGGTGGCGAGCCCGGTCCCCGAGGTATACAGCGGCCGTACGTCCGTCACCGCGGCCGGCCGCCACCGCACGTCGTGCCAGTCGGTGCTGATGTCGCGGGGCAGTACGGCCGCCCCCGCCAGCAGCCCGGCCGTCAGCAGGGACAGCAGGATCGTGCCGAAGCCGGTGCGGCCCTTGACGGAGCTGACCGCGAGGCCCAGGCCGAACACCGCCAGCGCGGCGGCCAGCCCGACCTGGAGGGCGTGCGAGAGGGTGCTGCCCTGCCACACCGAGGCGCAGGCGCCGCCGCCGGCCAGCAAGGCCAGGACGAACACCCTGCCGCCGATCCCGTTCCCCGGGCGCACCGCGGGGGAGGCGGGTGCGGGAGCCGCCGGGGCCGGACCGCTCGCACCGGCCGCGCTGTCGTCCGGCCCCCACAGGTAGCCCGTCGAGCCGACGGGACCGGTGGTGCCGTCCTTGACCAGCGGATCCCGCCACCACGACGGGCTGCCGGGCACGGGCGGCGCCTGCGTCTCCGGCGGCGGCACCGGCCGGTGCGCGGCGACCCGCTGGGCCTCGGGCGAAGCGGCCTCCGGCGGCGCCGAGGCGCGGTGCCGGCGGGACCAGTAGGCCGCCGCGCCGAGCGCCAGGACGACCAGGATGGAGAAGACGCCGAGGCCGCCGTTGTCCAGCATCGACAGGAACAGCGCACAGCCCACCAGGGCCGCGAACAGGGCCGCCAGGGTCGCCCCCTCCACCCGGCCCGTGAGCAGCCTCTTCGCCTCCGAGTCCTCCTCGCCGTCCGGCGGGAGCAACAGCCAGGCGAACCCGTAGAAGATCAGACCGACGCCTCCGGTGACCGCGAGGACGCCGAGCACGATGCGGAAGACCACCTGGTCCAGGTCGAAGTACCGGCCGAGACCGCCGCACACGCCCGCGAGGACCTTGTCGTGCTTGCTGCGGCGCAACGCGGGACGCCCGGCCGGGGCGGGGGCCCCGGCACCGGCGTCCTTCGGTGGGGAGTCGTGTACGTCGGTCATGCGTCCATGGTGACGGGCCGCCGGGGCCCGGGACATCCGGCCCGACCCTGGGACAACCCTGATATCCCCCGGGTCGAACTGGGGGAACGCCCTGATGACCCCGCACCGCCGGCATGTGACCATCGGTGACATGCCCGTAGCCGCCGTCCCCCGCCTCCCGAACGCGCCGAAGGACCCCGAGGACATCCCGCACCGCAAGCTGTACCGCAGCGCCGACGGCCGGATGCTCGGCGGGGTCGCGCGCGGACTCGCCGGGCACCTCGGGCTGCCCGTGATCTGGGTCCGGCTCGTCTTCCTCGCCATGTTCATGTGGGGGGACGGCCTCGGCGTGCTGCTGTACGCCGCGTTCTGGGTCTTCGTACCGCTCGGCGTGGGCGGCCGCACCGGCCACCGCTCCTACTTCGAGACCCTGGCGGACGGCACCCGACGGCTGCGCAAGCCCGACAAGGGACAGATCACCGCCCTGATAGCGCTGTGCGTCGGCGCCGCCATCTACTTCTCCCAACTCCGGGTCGGCGGTTCCAACGGCCGCTACGTCTGGCCGACGCTGCTGGTCGGCGCCGGGGTCGTCCTGGTGTGGCGGCAGGCCGACAACGCCCGCCGCGCCCACTGGAGCGCCGCCGCCGGACGCCAGAAGCGCCTGCTCCAAGCCGGCCGGGCGCTCGCCGGCGTCGTGCTGGTCGGCGTCGGCCTGACCGTCTTCATCGTCGTACGGGGCTCGGCCGCCCAACTCGGCAACGTCCTCACCGCCACCCTCGCCGTCCTCGTCGGCGTCGCCCTGCTCGCCGGTCCCTGGCTGATCCGGATGACGCAGGACCTCTCCGAGGAACGCCTGATGCGCATCCGCGCCCAGGAACGCGCCGAAGTCGCCGCCCACGTCCACGACTCGGTGCTGCACACCCTCACCCTGATCCAGCGCAACGCCGAGGACGTGGGGGAGGTGCGCCGCCTCGCGCGCGCCCAGGAACGCGAGCTGCGGAACTGGCTCTACAAGCCGGAGGGCACCGGCAAGGACGAGGCCGAGGAGCCCGGCACCCTCGCGGAGGCCGTGAAGAAGACCGCCGCCGACGTGGAAGACCACCACGGCGTCCCCATCGAGGTCGTCGTCGTCGGCGACTGCCCCCTCGACGAGAAGCTGGCCGCCCAGATCCAGGCCGCGCGCGAGGCGATGGTCAACGCCGCCAAGTACGGTGGCGACGGCGGACCCGTACAGGTCTACGCGGAAGTCGAGGGCCGCACCGTGTTCGTGTCCGTACGGGACCGGGGACCGGGCTTCGACATCGACGCGGTACCGGACGACCGCATGGGCGTACGAGAATCGATCATCGGCCGGATGCGGCGCCACGGCGGGACCGCACGGCTGCGGTCCGCGCCCGACGGCGGCACGGAAGTCGAGCTGGAGATGGAGAGGGCGGCATGACCGAGGACAGCGGGGCGCAGCAGACGAGGAACGTCCGGGTGGTGCTCGTCGACGACCACCGGATGTTCCGCACCGGCGTACAGGCCGAGATCGGCGACACCGCACGGACCGGCGTCGAGGTCGTCGGCGAGGCGGCCGACGTCGACCAGGCCGTCACCGTCATCACCGCCACCCGCCCCGAGGTGGTGCTCCTCGACGTGCACCTGCCCGGCGGCGGCGGGGTCGAGGTGCTGCGGCGCTGCGCCCCGCTGATGGCGGCGGCCGAGAACCCGGTACGGTTCCTGGCCCTGTCGGTGTCGGACGCGGCCGAGGACGTCATCGGCGTCATCCGGGGCGGTGCGCGCGGCTACGTCACCAAGACCATCACCGGCACCGACCTGGTCGACTCCGTCTTCCGCGTGCAGGACGGCGACGCGGTGTTCTCGCCGCGCCTGGCGGGCTTCGTGCTTGACGCGTTCGCCTCGACGGACGCCCCGCCGGTGGACGAGGACCTGGACCGGCTCACGCAGCGCGAGCGCGAGGTGCTGCGGCTGATCGCGCGCGGCTACGCCTACAAGGAGATCGCCAAGCAGCTGTTCATCTCCGTCAAGACGGTCGAGTCGCACGTCTCCGCCGTCCTGCGCAAGCTCCAGCTCTCCAACCGGCACGAGCTGACCCGCTGGGCGACGGCCCGCCGCCTGGTGTGACGGCCCGTCCCCGGTGTGACGGCCCGTCCCCGGTGCCAGGCGTCCCGCCGCGCCGTCTGTGATCAACGACGCACCGGGGACCGGGAACCCCGGTGCGGGCGCCCGGCCTCTTGGCACTCGTGATGAGCTTGACCGGCACCCCCCTGTTCGCCACGGCGATCGCCCTGACCGTGCTCGCCGTACTGCTGCCCCTGCTGGTGTGGGGCAGGGTGCGCGGCCCCGTCGTCGCACGCGTCGCCACGCGCGCCCTGATGGTGGGCTTCGCCCAGGTCACGGCGGTCGCGCTGGTGTTCGTCGCGGTGAACCGGCAGGAGACCTTCTACGCCTCGTGGGGCGATCTGCTGGGCACCGGCAGCTACGTCACCGCCGCCCCCGACCTCGGAGCGGACGGACTCGGCGGGAAGAAGGTCGAGGCCGAGCCGAAGGTGCGCCAGGACTTCCAGCCGGTCGAGGGACTCGGCGGCCGGGTCAGGAAGACCGAGCTCGACGGCAAGGTCTCCGGGGTCAAGGGCGACGTGATGGTGTGGCTGCCGCCCCAGTACGACGACCCCGCCTACAAGGACAAGAAGTTCCCCGTGGTGGAGCTGATCCCGGGCATACCGGGAACCGGCAAGTCCTGGTTCCAGGGCCTGAAGGCGCACGAGGTGCTGGAACCGCTGATGAAGAGCGGCAAGGTACAACCTTTCGTCCTCGTCTCGCCGCGCGCCATGCTGCTCGGCAACGCCGACACCGGCTGCGCGAACATCCCCGGCAAGGTCAACGCCGACAGTTGGTTCAGCGTCGACGTCCGCAAGATGGTCAGCGACAACTTCCGGGTCTCGCCCGAGGCCCGCACCTGGGGAGTGGCCGGGTACTCGGCCGGCGCGTACTGCGCCGCCAAGCTGGCGATGAACCACCCCGACCGGTACAGCGCGGCCGTCTCCCTGTCCGGCTACAACGACCCCGGCCAGGAGCCCTCGTCGCTGGTCGCCAAGGACCCGGAGCTGCGCCGCACGCACAACCTCAAGAACGTGCTGACGGCCGCGCCCGCCCCGCCGCCGGTCTCGCTGTGGATGTCGGGGGCCGATCAGGACGGCTACCTGTCCGGCATGGACCTCAAGGCGATCGCGAAGAGCCCGACCACGGTGCACGCGGAGAAGGTGACCGGCGGCCACAACCTGGAATCGTGGTCCAAGCAGATCCCGCAGACCTTCGACTGGCTGAGCAAGACGGTCAAGGCGCCGTAGGCCGGGACCCGGGGTCTACGCGGGCCGGGCCGCGCCGGCCCAGGGCATCGAGTCGATCGGCGCGACGCGGACCGGCGCCCCGGGGTGCGGGGCGTGGATCATCTTGCCGTCGCCGATGTAGAGCCCGACGTGCGTGACCCCGGAGTAGAAGAACACCAGGTCGCCCGGGGCCAGCCGGTCGCGGGAGACACGTTGTCCGGCGTTGATCTGGGTGTAGGTGGTGCGGGGCAGCGAGACCCCGGCCGCGCCCCAGGCCGCCTGGGTGAGGCCCGAGCAGTCGAAGGACCCCGGTCCGGTGGCGCCCCAGACGTACGGCTTGCCGATCGCCCCGTAGGCGAACGCCACCGCGCGGGCGGCGCGGCTCCCGTCCCCCGCGGGGATTGGCAGCGGCCCCTGCGTGCCGGCCGGCGCGGACTGAGCCTCGTAGGCGGCCCGTTCCTCGGCGGTGAGCTTGTTCAGCAGTTGCTTGGCGGTGCTCAGCTTGGCTTCGACGGCCGCCTTGGCCGCGGCGAGTTCGTCCCGTCGCGCCCGCAGGTCCGCGAGCCGCCCCGACGCCTGGTCACGCAATCGGTCGACCTCGTCGAGCCCCCGGCGCACGGCGGCCACCCGCGCGGCGGTGCGGTCCCCGGCCCGGGTGAGGAACGCGGCCCGGTCGAGGTACTCCCGCGGGTTCCCGGACATCGCGAGTCGCACGGTGGGGCCCAGGCCCCCGCTGCGGTACTGGCCGGCCGCGAGCGCGCCGAGCGCGCTGCGGGCCGCGCCCAGCCGGTCGGCCCGGCGGGCGGCCTCGTCGCGCAGGCCGGACAGCTCGCGCTCGGCCGCGTCGGCCTGCTCCTTCGCCCCGTTGTATCGCTCGGTGGCCGCCTCGGCGTCCTGGTAGAGCCGGTCCACCTCGGCCTTGACCTGGGTCGGCGTCTGGACGGGTTCGGCCTGGGAGGTGCCTTCGAAGGCGGTGGCGGTGGCAGCGCCCGCGAGGGCGAGGGTGGTGGCGGCGGTCCGTACGGGGCCGCGGGAGAGCGGGCGCTGCCTGGGCTTTCGATGACTGGCCACGGGGGCCTCACGTCCTTCCGTCGGTCTTGGGGGAGGACGCTAAACCTGGAGGTAACGGGGAGATGACGAGATGCCCCCAACTGATCGGTGTTGAGCGATCAGTGGCGTTGGGCGATCGGTGTCAAGCGATCAGTGCCAGAGGACGGCGATAAAGATATTGGCCATGGTCAGCCCGCCGACCGCGCCGAACAGCGCCTTGTCCACCCGCTCCTCGTCCCGCTTGACGTAGACCAGCGCCAGGACGACGAACAGGATCGCGAGCTTCACACCGATCTTGATGTTGTCGACGGTGCCGCCGTCCATCTCCCGGAAGCCGACCAGCAGTACGCCGGTGACCAGCATCGTCAGCGCGCCGTGCAGCATCGCGGGCACGAAGCGGGCGGTGCCGGCGCCCATCGCCTTCATCTGGGTGAGGAAGCCGCCGAGGAGCGAGGCGATGCCGATGATGTGCAGGCCGAGGAAAACGCTGATCAGTACGTCCATGGCGTCGAGCGTACGGGGCGGCCGGCGGCGGTCCGTGGGCAGGTCGGGCGTCGGCCGAGGGGGCCGGCCGGGCCGTCGGCCCGCCGTCAGCAGAGGAAGCGGAGCAGCTCCTCCACGACGACCTCCGGCCGCTCCTCGGGGAGGTAGTGGCCGCTCTTGTCGACACGGACCACCCGGGTGCCCAGCGCCGGCACCGCCTCCGTCAGCAGGTCGTAGTTGCTGAACTCGCCGCCGAGGGCGAGCAGCGGGGTGGTCACCGGGGCGTAGCCGGCGAGGTCCTCGATGTCCTGGGGGAAGGCGCGGTACCAGTCGTTGGACGCCCGGATCGCCTCGGGGGAGTCGTAGGCGCGGGCGTAGACCGCGCGGGAGTGGGCGTCGACGGCGGCGGGATCGGCGGCGGCGCGGGCGAAGAGCCAGTCCAGCAGGTGGTGGTAGCGGCCGGCGAGGAGCTGTTCGGGGAGGTCCTCCACCTGGTTGAAGGCGAACCACCACTTGTGGAACCGGCCGGGACGGGGGAGGAGCGTGCCTTCGTACCAGCCGGGGTCGGGGTGGGAGACGTCGAGCAGGGCGATCCGGTCGGTGGCCTCGGGGTGGTTGGCGGCGTGGGCGTAAGCGACCATCGCGCCGATGTCGTGGCCCACGAGATGGGCGCGGTCGATCCCGAGGTGGGCGAGGAGGGCGCGGACGTCGGCGGCCAGCGTCTTCTTGTCGTAGCCGCCCGCGGGCTTGGCGGAACCGCCCATGCCGCGCAGGTCCACCGCGATGACCCGGTGGGTGCGGGCGAGGGCGGGCATCACCTTGTGCCACTGCCACCAGGTCTGTGGCCAGCCGCCGAGGAGCACGAGCGGTCGGCCGGCGCCGCCGTCGACGTAGTGCAGCCGGGTGCCGTTGACGTCGGCGTGGTGGCTGGTGAAGCCGCCGTCGAGGGAGGCGGCGAGGGCGGCGTCGTCCAGGGGCGCGGGGGTGGGCATGGGGAGTCCTCCGGTCGGGGCGTAACCGTACGAAGATTTCGTACAGTGGGCATGGTCGAACCGTACGGGATCTTCGTACGGTGGGTCAATGTCCGTACCGGATTTGCGTACAGTGGGGCCATGGCCGCAGCCGAACCCACCCACCCCGACGCCGACGCCCTCGACCTGGCAGAGGTCCTCGCGGCACTCGGGCACCCCGCCCGACTGGAGATCGTCCGCAAGCTCGCCTCCGGCGAGGAGGCGTTCTGCGGCGAGGTCGTCCCGGACCTGCCCCGCTCGTCCGTCACCCACCACCTGCGGACACTGCGCGAGAGCGGCGTGATCTGCCAGCGCCCCGAAGGCCGCCGGCAGTACCTCGCGCTGCGCCGCGACGACCTGGAGCGGCACTTCCCGGGGCTGCTGGAGCTGGTACTGCGCTGAGGCGCCGCGCTTCCGGTGCGGGGCGGGTCTGTGAAATTTCCCGGCGCGGGACCGGCTGTCGGTCCCGCCCCCTAGACTCGGAAAGCGATGAGCAGCCTCTTTGACGACAGTTTCCTGGCGGACCTCTCCCCCTCCGACGAGGTCCCGCCGCCGCCCGAGGACCACCCCGCCCCCGAGCCGGGCGTGGACGACCTCTTCGGCGGCCGGTTCGACGTACCCATGACCGGGGACGCCTACTACCGCAACGGGGCACCCAAACCCGTCATCGACCCGGCGGCGCTCCTGGAGGGGCTGAACGCCGAGCAGCGCGCCGCCGTGGTGCACGCGGGCTCCCCGCTGCTCATCGTGGCCGGCGCCGGCTCCGGCAAGACCAGGGTGCTGACCCACCGCATCGGGCACCTGCTGGCCGCCCGCGGCGTCCACCCCGGCCAGATCCTCGCGATCACCTTCACCAACAAGGCCGCCGGCGAGATGAAGGAGCGCGTCGAGGGCCTCGTCGGCCCGCGCGCCAACGCCATGTGGGTCTCCACCTTCCACAGCGCGTGCGTCCGCATCCTGCGCCGCGAGTCCAAGCGGCTCGGCTTCACCTCCTCGTTCTCGATCTACGACGCGGCCGACTCGAAGCGCCTGATGGCGCTCGTCTGCCGCGACCTGGACCTGGACCCGAAGAAGTTCCCGCCGAAGGCGTTCAACGCCAAGATCTCGAACCTGAAGAACGAGCTCATCGACGAAGAGGCGTTCGCCGACCAGGCGGCCGACGGATTTGAGAAGACCCTCGCCCAGGCGTACGCCATGTACCAGGGGCGGCTGCGCGAGGCCAACGCCCTCGACTTCGACGACATCATCATGACGACGGTGCACCTGCTCCAGGCGTTCCCCGACGTCGCCGAGCACTACCGGCGCCGCTTCCGCCACGTGCTGGTGGACGAGTACCAGGACACCAACCACGCCCAGTACACGCTGGTGCGCGAGCTGGTCGGCACCGGCTACCCGGACCTGCCGCCCGCCGAACTGTGCGTCGTGGGTGACGCCGACCAGTCGATCTACGCCTTCCGCGGCGCGACCATCCGCAACATCCTCCAGTTCGAGGAGGACTACCCGAACGCGACGACGATCCTGCTGGAGCAGAACTACCGCTCCACCCAGACGATCCTCTCCGCCGCCAACGCGGTCATCGAGCGCAACGAGAACCGCCGCGCCAAGAACCTCTGGACCCAGGCCGGCACCGGAGCCGTGATCACCGGCTACGTCGCCGACACCGAGCACGACGAGGCCCAGTTCGTCGCCGACGAGATCGACCGGCTGACGGACGCGGGCGACGCCAAGGCCGGTGACGTCGCGATCTTCTACCGGACCAACGCGCAGTCCCGCGTGTTCGAGGAGATCTTCATCCGCGTCGGCCTCCCCTACAAGGTCGTCGGCGGTGTCCGGTTCTACGAGCGCAAGGAGGTCCGCGACATCCTCGCGTACCTGCGCGTACTGGCGAACCCCGAGGACAACGTCCCGCTCCGGCGCATCCTCAACGTCCCCAAGCGCGGCATCGGCGAGCGGGCCGAGGCGATGATCGACGCTCTCGCGATGCGCGAGAAGATCACCTTCCCGCAGGCGCTGCGGCGGGTGGACGAGGCGTTCGGCATGGCCGCCCGATCCACCAACGCCGTCAAGCGGTTCAACACGCTGATGGAGGAACTGCGCACGATCGTCGAATCCGGCGCCGGCCCCGCGGTGGTGCTGGAAGCGGTCCTGGAGCGCACCGGCTACCTCGCCGAACTCCAGGCGTCGACCGACCCGCAGGACGAGACGCGGATCGAGAACCTCCAGGAACTCGCGGCGGTGGCACTCGAATTCGAGCAGGCCCGCGGTGACGACGCCGGAGCGTCGGCGGCCGGCGCCACCGGCGGCACCCTGGCGGAGTTCCTGGAGCAGGTCGCGCTCGTCGCCGACTCCGACCAGATCCCCGACGAGGACACCGAGGGCACCGGGGTCATCACGCTGATGACCCTGCACACGGCGAAGGGCCTGGAGTTCCCCGTCGTGTTCCTGACGGGCATGGAGGACGGGGTCTTCCCGCACATGCGCGCACTGGGTCAGACCAAGGAACTGGAGGAGGAGCGGCGCCTCGCGTACGTGGGCATCACCCGGGCGCGCGAGCGGCTGTACCTGACCCGCTCCTCGATGCGCAGCGCGTGGGGCACCCCCTCGTACAACCCGCCGTCCCGTTTCCTGGAGGAGATCCCGGCGGAGTATTTGCAGTGGAAGCGGACGGGCGCCTCACAGAAGCCGGCCGGTCCCCTGCGCGGGTCGGGCGGGGGTTCGGCCGGCGGGTCGGGCGGTGGCAGGGCCTCGTTCGGGACCTCGCCCGAGGCGTTCCTGTCCTCCTCGCGCACGAAGTCGGGTCCCTCCGGGTTCGCGACGCGTCGGGCCACCGACAAGCCGGTCATCGCACTGACCGTCGGAGACCGGGTCACCCACGACCAATTCGGCCTGGGCACCGTCGTGGAGGTCCGGGGAGCGGGCGCGGACGCACAGGCCACCATCGACTTCGGGGACGACAAGCCGAAGCGGCTGCTGCTGCGCTACGCGCCGGTGCAGAAGCTGTAGGTCCGGGGGCTGTTGGCCCGCGGGGCCGTTGGCCCGGAGGGGGTTCGGGGAGGTCTACGTCGGGTCGAGGCCGCGGTTGCGCAGCCACGCCTGGGGGTCGATCGGGGAGCCGGCCCCGGGGCGTACCTCGAAGTGGAGGTGCGGGCCGGTGGAGTTGCCGGAGTTGCCGGAGTACGCGATGACGTCACCGGCCTTGACCGTGCCGGAGCGGATCTTGGTGCTGCTGAGGTGGCAGTACCAGGTCTCGGTGCCGTCGGGGGAGGTCACTATGGCCATGTTGCCGTAGGCGCTGTTCCACTGCGTGCGGACGGTGCCGTCGGTGGCGGCCATGACCGGAGTGCCGTAGGAGACCGGGAAGTCGATGCCGGTGTGCACGGACATCCACATGCCGCCGGCCTGCCCGAATCCGGCGCTGAGGCCGTGCTGGGTGACGGGAAGGGCGAACTTGGGGCGGGCGGCCTCCTTGGCCGCGGCCTCCTCGGCGCGCTTCTTCTTCTCGTCTTCCTGACGCTGCTTCAGGTCGAGGCGCTCCTGCGTGCGGCTCGCACGGTCCGCGAAGTCACCCGCGTCCGCGCTGAGCGCGGTGATCTGGGTGTCCAGCTTGTTGTTCGCCGCGACGGGTTTCACCGAGGCCGGGTCGGCCGCGGCCATCGTGGTGGTGTCCTTGGCGGGCTGATCGGGGCCGGTGAGGCCGCCGACCGAGGCGGCCGCGACTCCGGCGACGCCCATGACGCAGGCGGAGGGCACGGCGACGGTCAGCAGGGCGGAACGCTTCGCCGGCGTACGCCGACGGCTGCTGCCGCCGGTCGCTTTACCGCCGGTGGCCTTGGAGTTGGCGGCCTTGGCATTGGAGGTCTTGGAGTTGGCGGTCTTGGCGCCGTTCGACCTCGCGCTGCCGGCCCGGCGCGAGGCGCGCGGCTCCGCGGGCGTCACCGGCATCGTCTGGGTGGCCATGGCGTGCACGGCGGCCGGGGGTTCCGGACCGTCCTCGTCGGAGAGGACCTCGAAGACGGCGGTCTCGGCGGCGTGGAGGTCGGCGGCGTCCGAGGGGGTGTCCTGCGGCACGACCATCGGGACGACACTGGTCGCTTCGTACGCGTAGGCGTCGTAGCCGGCGTGCGCCGTATCGGTGTGCGCCACATCGGTGTGCGGGGCGCTGTCATAGCCGTCGGTGTGGCCGGTGTTCCAGGCGGTGGCGTCGTAAGTGCCGGTGTCCTGTTGGCCGTACGCGGGGAACACGTTCCACTGCGCGGTCGGGTCCGCGGACTGCTCGGGGCCCGTCGTGTCGTAGCCGAAGGAAGTCGGCTGGTACGCGGCGGTGTTGGCGTCGTTCCAGGCGCTCGCGTCCCACTGGCCCGTGGTGTCCTCGGGCGCGCTCTGGTGCGGGACGGAGGAGAGGTAACTCTCCTGTCCGGTCCAGGCGGTGGCGTCGTAGGTGCCGGTCGACTGGTACGAGCCGTAGGTGTCGTAGCCGTTGGATACACCGTAGTTGGCGTCCTGGCCCTGTGTTTCATAGGAAACGTAGGGCTGGTCACCAGCGAAAGTGGTGGTGGAGAGGCCGTCGTACCCGTTTTCGGAGTACTGGCCCGACGAGGGGCGGTCGTTCACCAACTTCTCTTTCGCCTCGGCAGTGGGGGGCCTGGGTGGCCGGGGAATCGGAGGTTCCCCGGAGGAGAGCAGTGGCGCGACTGTACCCGGCGGTTACTGGAGACGACAATCTTCGGAGGGTTTCGGCCTCCGGGGAACCGGGCATTCGGCTGTCTTTCGGTCCCGTGCACACCGACCCTTGGCCTTGAGTTCGATATTCGTTCGACTGTGGATCGTCCGGTGTTGCCCCGCCATCGCGTCCTTGCCCGGGCCGTACCTCAGATGGCGATGCGGCGCACTTCGGTTTCCTCGCCGGGGGACGACGACCGCGCGAGCGGTCCGTCCAGGGTGCGCCGGATCGCGCCGGTGACGGTGGGGTGTACCGGGAGCGCCAAGTGGCCGATGCCGGTGACCAGCACGTTTTCGGCAATCAGGTCGGGGTGGTCGAGGCGGGCCGTGCCCGGCGGGGTCATCAGCGCGTCGAATTCGCTCCAGAAGGCCACGCAACGGGTCCGGCACCCCGGGGCAGGCGCCTCGAGTTCCCTCATGACCTCCGAGCCCGGCCGCATCTGGCGGACCAGCGGGTGGGCGTCCATCCACGGCGCCACGCTGGTGCCGGAGTGGGGAGTACCGAGCGTGACGAGGGTGCGCACGCGGGTGTCGCCGCCGAGCCGCTGGATGTAGTACCGGGCCACCAGACCGCCGAGGCTGTGCCCGACCAGGTCGACCCGTTCCTGTCCGCTGCGCTCGCACAGCTCCTCCACGCGGCGGGCCAGGTGCGCGGCGGTGGTGCGCAGGTCGCGGGTGAAGGGCGAGTAGTTGTACGTCTCCACCCGCCGGCTGCCGTCCGCCGCGAGCGCGCGGCGCAGCAGGACGAAGACCGAGCGGTTGTCGGTGAACCCGTGCAGCAGCAGCACCGGGGGGCGCTGCCCGGTCGACTCGGCGGCCGCCTCGGCGGCGAGCCGCTCCGCGAGTACCCCGGTGGGGTAGAGGACCAGGTGTCCGGTCAGTACCACCGCCTCCAGGACGGCTGCCCGAAGGGCCGCCGCCGACTGTGAGACGGTGAGCGTTAAGGGTGTGGATATCGGCGTGATCGACAGCCCCATGGCGGCCTCCGGGCCTCGTGGGAATGCGGCCGTACGGCCGACGTGTCCCGCCTCCGTGCCGTGCGGCTGGCGGCACGGCGGCGGGACGACTCGGTGTCGCTCCCCGTGATCATTGGCGGGGGCGGTGAACCAGTGGCGCTGGTTCCACGCTCCCACGTGTGATTTCCCCCTCCTGCTTGACCGCGAAACGGGCTGGTGCGCGATGCTGTACTTAACGTTCGTTCACTCGGGAGGCAGTGCGATGGGTGTGACCGGTCCGATCCGTGTGGTGGTGGCCAAGCCGGGTCTCGACGGCCACGACCGCGGGGCCAAGGTGATCGCGCGTGCGCTGCGTGACGCGGGCATGGAGGTCATCTACACGGGGCTGCACCAGACCCCCGAGCAGATCGTGGACACCGCGATCCAGGAGGACGCGGACGCGATCGGCCTCTCGATCCTCTCGGGCGCCCACAACACGCTCTTCGTGCGCGTGCTGGAGCTGCTGAGGGAGCGGGACGCCGAGGACATCAAGGTCTTCGGCGGCGGCATCATCCCGGAGGACGACATCGCCCCGCTGAAGGAGAAGGGCGTGGCTGAGATCTTCACCCCGGGGGCCACGACCACGGCCATCGTGGACTGGGTCCACGCGAACATCCGCCGGCCCTGACCCCGGGCCGCCCCCGCCGCCCCCGGGGTCGCCCCTCCCCGCGCCCCCGGCGCCCCTCCCCGCGCCGCCCTGCCGGCGCCGGGACCTGAGGAGCCCGCTCAGGCGGGCGGGGCGAGCTCCGCGAGCATGGTGGCGCGCAGGTGCAGGGTGGAGGCCAGACGCTGGAACGCCTCCTCCCAGTACGCCGCCGCCCCCGCGGCGGGCTCCGCCGGCTCGGCGAGGTCGCCGGTCGCCCTGGTCAGGGCTTCCAGCCGGGACGCGTCCGCGGGGTCGAGGCAGCGTTCCGCCAGGCCCATCACCCCGCTGAAGCTCCACGGGTAGCCGCCCGCCCGCCGGGCCGCGTCCAGCGCGTCCACCACCGCCCGGCCCAGCGCTCCGGCCCACGGCACGACGCACACCCCGAGGAGCTGGAACGCCTCCGAGAGCCCGTGCGCCCGTATGAACTCGGCCACCCACTCGGCCCGCTCCCCGTCCGGCAGGACCGACAGCAGCTTCGCCCGTTCGGCGAGCGAGGCCGTGCCCGGGCCGGCCGCGGGCGGGGCCGACGCCGAGCCGAGCAGCGCCTTCGACCACCGAGCGTCACGCTGACGCACCGCCGCCCGGCACCACGCCGCATGCAGTTCCTCCGCCCAGCCGTCCCCCACCGGCCGGGCCACGATCTCCGCCGGCCCGAGCCCCCCGAACCGCTCCCGCCAACAGGACAACGGAGCCGCCTCCACCAGCTGCCCCAACCACCAGGCCCGCTCCCCGCGCCCGGCCGGCGGCCGCTTCACCACACCGTCCCGCAGCATCCCCGCGTCGCACTCCGCCGGGGGATCGATCCCGTCCGGGCCCACACAGGCCAGCGCCCGCTCCGCCATCCGCCCGGCCAGCGCCGAACCCGTCAGCGCCGACAGCAGCTCGGCCGCCGTCGCCCGGACGTTGCGACTGCGGTCGCCCAGGGCCGCCTCCAGGAACGGCTCGTCCCGGTCGGACAGCCCCACCCGCAGCGAGTCCAGGAACATCAGCCGGTCCTCGGCCCGTTCGGTACCCCAGGTCGTCCGGAGCAGCCGGACGGCGGCGGCCGGGTCGTGGGCGCGTACGGCGCCCAGGACGGCCACCCGTTCCGCGAACAGGCCCTCTTGCCAGAGCCGTTCGACGCCCTCGCGGTCCTCCGGGTCGGGCCGCTCCAGGGTGCCGCCCGCCGTGCCGCGCAACGCGAACCGCCACTCCGGATTCAGTCGGGCCAGCCACAGGCCCCGGCTCCCGGTCAGGGCCAAGGCGTGCGGCCGCAGGTCGGTGCGGGCCTTGGCGGCGTCCAGCAGCGCCGGGACCAGCGCCACCGGAGCGCGATAGCCGTGCCGGACCGCGGCGGCCATCCACTGCGGCAGCAGCTCCGTCAGATCCGGGGCGGCCCCCCGCCGCCCGCTCGATCCGCCGCCGGCGCCGGCGCGGCCCGCCAGGAGCTGTGCGAGCCGCCGCCGGGCCGCTTCCGGCGGCTCCGGACGCGGATCGCGCGGCGCCGCCTCCGGAAGATCCCGCGGCCGGGCGGGCCGCAGCCCGGCCCGGCGCCGCAGGGTCTGCACGGCCGCCTCGTCCAGCAGTGCCTCCGGGGAGCCGCCGCCCCGCCGCTCGGTGCCGAGCAGCGCCGCGGCGACCAGCTCGTCCCAGTCGGCGTACGCCCCGCGCTCCTCGTGTCCCGCCCGCGCCGTCTGATCGGCGCGCACCGCCCCCGCCGTCTTCATCGGACCCCTCCCTCGTGGTGTGCCGTCGTGCCGTGCCCCGGTCCCGCCCCCTCCGCGGGACCGGAGCCCTATGGTGAAATGTCGCCTCAAAACGCCTGTCAGCTGGCGTGGTTGTCGTTCATCAAAGCCCCCCGGCTTTCTCGGTCCCGCACGACGACGCCCCCGCGCCGCCGGTCCCTCCCCAGCGCCGACGCTCCCCGCGCCGATCGCCTCGTGCCCTTACCGGACCGGCCGCCGACGGCCGGCCGGCCGCGACCGCCCCGGGTGTCAGACCAGAGCCACCGGTTGCGGTGTATCCGGCTGCCAAGCCGTCAGGGGCGTGAACCCCCGGTGGCCGACCTCCCCGAACACCGTCACCGGCCCCCCGCCCGACAGCGCGGCGAGCCGCCACAGACCCGACCGGGATCCGCTACCGGCCCCCGAGAGCGGGACCGGAAGCGCTGCCGTCCCCTCCGGGTCCGCCAACTGCCAGCCCTGCTCACCCGGTATCGGAACGACCGGACCCAGCACCACCGGCCACGACTCCAGCCAGGGGTCCTCCCGCAGCGCGGCCCCGTACGCCTCCAGAGCCGCCTGCGCGCTGACCCCGACCGGCGCCCGGTCGCCCGGCACCGCGGCCGCATCCCGTTCCCCGAGGTCCGCCCGCAGCCCCGCCGAACCGGGCCGGAAGCGGGCTTCCGCCTCCAGTACCAGTCCGATCGGCAGCGCCAACCCCGGAGCCCGCCCGGGCGGCCCGAAGTCCAGCACCAGGGCCGGCCGCCCGCTCGCCAACCCGCGCAGCCATATCCGGCGGGTGGTGAGCCGGCCGTCCGGGGACACCGAGTCGTACTGGGCCAGCACGAGCCAGTGGTCCCGTACGACTTCGCCCTCCGTCGAAGGCGGAAGCCCCACACGGGTCCGTACCGTCGCGGCCAACCGCTCCGGCAGCCCGGACACCCCCAGCCAGGCCCGGTCGAGCAGGTGCAGTAGCGCGAACTCCTCAAGCATCCGGGCGGGCCAGCCGGGGCCGCAACCGGGTATTGTCCCCAACTCCCTTACCCGGGCGGCGAGTCCGGGCGCCTGGGCGTCGACCATCCGGGCCGCCGTCTCCTCCCACGCCCCGTACCCCGCCTGCTCCTGGCCGGCCAGGCCACCCCGCAGCAGATCCGCGAGCCGCTGCTCCAACTCCACGACCCCCGCCCCGATCCGGGCCGCCCGCCGCTCCGCCCGCTTCCTGACCGCCTCCTCGTCCACCGGCTTCGCGACCGCCGGCGGGGCCGCCTTCGCCGCCCGCTCCGCCAGCCACCCCCCGGCCCACTCCGGCGCCTCCGCCGGATCACCCACCCCCTCCGCCGCCCAGAGCAGCAGCAGCCCCAGCGCGTGCTTGCACGGGAACTTCCGGCTCGGACACGAGCACTTGTATGCCGGGCCCGTCAGGTCCACGACCGTCCGGTACGGCGTCCTCCCACTGCCCTTGCACAACCCCCACACCGCACCGGAAGCGGAACCTCCGGTCTGTGACCACGGACCCGCCCCACCCAGCCTGCCCCCCGCCTTCCGCGACGCGTCGTCAGGAGCCAGAGCCAGTACCTGTTCCGCCGTCCAGCGGACCCCCTGCTCAGTCATGTGTCCCACCGTAGAGACCCCCACTGACAATCGCTCTGACCTGCAACAACGGTTCGAACAGGGGGCGTTGTCAGTGGCGTGGTGCACCGTTGGTGTCAGCAGTCGGAAGCGGCTGCCGGGCATTGGAGGGGGACCATGAGCACGACCGAGACCGAACACCGCGCAGAGGCACTGCGACCGCACGCCGAAGACGCCTACGCGGAGGAACTGAAAGCCCTGGCGGCCACCGACGACCGGCCCCGCCCGACCCGCTGGAAACTCTCCCCGTGGGCGGTCGCCACGTACCTGCTCGGCGGCACGCTGGACGACGGCACGGTGATCACGCCCAAGTACGTCGGACCGCGCCGCATCGTCGAAGTCGCCGTCACCACCCTGGCCACCGACCGCGCCCTGCTCCTGCTGGGCGTCCCCGGCACCGCCAAGACCTGGGTGTCGGAACACCTCGCCGCCGCCGTCAGCGGGGACTCCACGCTCCTCGTCCAAGGCACCGCCGGCACCCCCGAGGAGGCCATCCGCTACGGCTGGAACTACGCCCGCCTCCTGGCGGACGGCCCGAGCCGCGAAGCCCTCGTCCCCAGCCCCGTCATGCGGGCCATGGCCGACGGCATGACCGCCCGCGTCGAGGAACTCACCCGCATCCCCGCCGACGTCCAGGACACCCTCATCACCGTCCTGTCCGAGAAGACGCTCCCCATACCGGAACTCGGGCAAGAGGTGCAGGCCGTGCGCGGCTTCAACCTCATCGCCACCGCCAACGACCGCGACCGCGGGGTCAACGAACTCTCCAGCGCCCTGCGCCGCCGCTTCAACACCGTGGTGCTGCCCCTGCCCGCCACCGCCGACGCCGAAGTCGACATCGTCGCCCGCCGCGTCGACCAGCTGGGCCGCGCCCTCGACCTGCCGGCGGCGCCCGAGGGCCTGGAGGAGATCCGCCGCGTCGTCACCGTCTTCCGCGAACTGCGCGACGGCGTCACCGGTGACGGCCGCACCAAGGTCAAGTCACCCAGCGGCACCCTGTCCACCGCCGAGGCCATCTCCGTGGTCACCGGCGGCCTCGCCCTCGCCGCCCACTTCGGGGACGGCGTCCTGCGCCCCTCCGACGTGGCCGCCGGAATCCTCGGCGCCGTCGTCCGCGACCCGGCCGCCGACCGCGTGGTCTGGCAGGAGTACCTCGAAGCCGTCGTCCGCGAGCGGGAGGGCTGGAAGGACTTCTACCGCGCCTGCCGGGAGGTGACGGCATGAACGCCCGGGCCGAGGGCCCCCTCCTGCTGGGCGTCCGACACCACGGACCGGGCTCCGCCCGCGCCGTGCGGGCCGCGCTGGACGAAGCGCAGCCGTCGGCGGTGCTCATCGAAGGGCCACCCGAAGGCGACGCGCTGCTCCCGCTCGCCGCCGACCCGCGAATGCGGCCGCCCGTCGCCCTGCTCGCCCACGCCGCCGACGACCCGGGCCGGGCCGCGTTCTGGCCACTGGCCGGGTTCTCTCCCGAATGGGCCGCCATCCGTTGGGCCCAGGCGCGCGACGCACCCGTCCGGTTCATCGACCTCCCCGCCGCGCACTCGCTCGCCGCTCCGGAGGACCGCGAGCAGGAGGCCCACTCCGTCCGGATCGACCCCCTCGCGGTGCTGGCCGACAGCGCCGGGTACGACGACCCCGAGCGCTGGTGGGAGGACGTCGTCGAACACCGGGACGCCGTACGGGACGATCCCCTGGCCGCTTTCGAGGCCCTCGGCGAGGCCATGGGGGCGCTGCGCGAGGCGTACGGCGCCGACGGCGACCCGCGCGACCTGATCCGCGAGGCGTACATGCGGCAGCGGATGCGGGCCGCGCGCCGCGAGTTCGGCGACACCTACGCCGTGGTCTGCGGCGCCTGGCACGTCCCGGCCCTGCGCGCCCCGACCACGGCCACCGCCGACAAGGCACTGCTCGGCGGACTGCCCAAGATCAAGGTGGAGACGACCTGGGTGCCCTGGACCCACCGCCGGCTCGCCCGGGCCGGGGGATACGGCGCCGGCATCACCTCGCCCGGCTGGTACGCACACCTCTTCACCGCCCCCGACCGGCCCGTCGAACGCTGGCTGACGAAGGTCGCGGGCCTGCTCCGGGACGAGGACCGGCAGGTCTCCTCCGCCCACGTCATCGAGGCGGTCCGGCTGGCGCAGACCCTCGCCGCCGTCCGGGGACGCCCGGTGCCCGGCCTGACCGAAACGCTGGAAGCGGTCCGGGCGGTCATGTGCGACGGCTCCGACATACCGCTCGCCCTGATCGAGGACCGTCTGGTGGTCGGGGACGTGCTGGGCGAAGTCCCCGACACGGCGCCCGCCGTCCCCCTCCAACGGGACCTCACCCGCAGACAGCGGTCCCTGCGCCTCAAGGTCGAGGCCGAGGAGCGCGAGCTGGAGCTGGACCTGCGCAAGGACACCGACGCGGCCAAGTCCCTGCTCCTGCACCGGCTCCGGCTGCTCGGCGTCGACTGGGGGATACCCACCGCCTCCCGCGGCGGCACCGGCACCTTCCGGGAAACCTGGCGGCTGCGCTGGGAGCCCGAACTGTCGGTACGGGTCGCGGAGGCGGGCATCTGGGGCACCACCGTCCCGGGAGCGGCCACCGCCCGGGCCGAGGCGCTCGCGGCCGACGCCGGGGAACTGGGCGAGGTCACCGCCCTGGCCGAACGGTGCCTGCTGGCCGGGCTGTCCGAGGCACTGCCCGCCGTACTGCGCGCCCTCGCGGACCGGGCCGCGCTGGACACCGATGTGGCCCGCCTCGCCAAGGCCCTGCCCGCGCTGGCCCGTTCGCTGCGGTACGGCGACGTACGGGGCACCGACGCGCAAGCGCTCGGCACCGTCGCCGCCGGACTCGCGGAGCGGATATGCGTGGCCCTGCCGCCCGCCTGCACGGTCGGGTTGGACGCGGACGCGGCGGCGGAGCTGCGCGGGCACGTCGACGCCGTGCACGGGGCGATCGCCCTGCTGGCCGACGTCGACGAGGGGCTCCGGGAGCGTTGGTCGGCGGTCCTGCGGACGCTGGCCGGCCGGGACACCGTGCCTGGGCTGATCCGGGGCCGCGCCGCGCGGCTGCTCCTGGACGAGGGCCGGCTCCCGCCCGAGGAGACGGCGCGGCTGATGAGCCTCGCCCTGTCCCCGGCGGGCACCCCGGCCGACGCGGCGGGCTGGATCGAAGGCTTCGCCGGCGGCAGCGCGGGCGGCGGCACCCTGCTGGTCCACGACGAACGGCTGCTCGGCCTGATCGACAACTGGCTGGTGTCGGTGCCACCGAGTGCCTTCATCGACGTACTGCCCCTGCTGCGGCGGACCTTCGGGGCGTACGAGCCGGGGGTGAAGCGGGCCCTGGGCGAACTGGTCCGGCGGGGTCCGTCCGGCCGGACCCGTACGGCCGGCCCGGGCTCGGCCCCCGCGGGCTTCGCCCCGGAGCTGGACCCCGTCCGCGCGGACGCGGCGGCGGAGGTGGCCCGCCTGCTGCTTGCCGGAGCGGCCGGAGCGGCCGGAGCGGCGGTGGCGGCGGGCTGACGCCCGGCCCCGCGGGGAGTGGAGGGCGCCGCGGACGAGGACCGGCCCAGCGGGACAACGCGACACAGGACAGCAGGCAGCAGGCAGCAGGCAGCAGGCAGCAGGACAGCGGGACAACGGACACGGACGAGGGGGACGGGCAGATGGAGATCAGCACGGGGCGGCCGACGGACGCCGGGGAGCGGCTGCGGCGGTGGCGCATGGTGCTCGGCGGCGGCGAGGGCGACGGGACCGGATGCGCGCTCTCCGGGCGGGACGCGGAGATGGACGCCGCGCTCACTGCGCTGTACGGCCGAAGCGGCGGCGCCGGCTCGCGCACCAGGGCGGGGGAGCGGTCGGCCGGGCTCGGCGGGTCCGCGCCTCAGGTGGCCCGCTGGCTCGGGGACATCAGGACGTACTTCCCCAGCTCCGTGGTCCAGGTCATGCAGCGCGACGCCATCGAACGGCTCGGCCTGTCCTCCCTGCTGCTGGAGCCGGAGATGTTGGAGGCCGTCGAACCGGACGTCCACCTCGTCGGCACCCTGCTCTCGCTCAACAAGGCCATGCCCGAGACGACCCGCGAGACCGCCCGCGCGGTGGTCGGCAAGGTCGTCGAACAGTTGGAGAAGCGCCTCGCGACCCGCACTCGTGCCACCCTCACCGGAGCCCTCGACCGTTCCGCCCGCGTCAGCCGCCCCCGCCACCGGGACATCGACTGGGACCGCACGATCCGCGCCAACCTCAAGAACTACCTGCCCGAGTACCGCACCGTGGTCCCCGAGCGGCTGATCGGATACGGCCGCGCCGCGCAGTCGGTGAAGAAGGAGGTCATCCTCTGCATCGACCAGTCGGGCTCGATGGCGGCCTCCGTCGTCTACGCCTCCGTCTTCGGCGCGGTGCTCGCCTCGATGCGCGCGATCGCCACCCGGCTGGTGGTGTTCGACACGGCGGTCGTGGACCTCACGGACCAGCTCGACGACCCCGTCGACGTGCTCTTCGGCACCCAGCTCGGCGGCGGCACCGACATCAACCGGGCCCTCGCCTACTGCCAGTCCAAGATCACCCGGCCGGCCGACACCGTCGTGGTCCTGATCAGTGATCTATACGAGGGCGGCATACGCGACGGGATGCTCAAGCGGGTCGCCGCGATGAAGGGCGCCGGAGTGGAGTTCGTGACCCTGCTCGCCCTGTCCGACGAGGGCGCCCCCGCCTACGACCGCGAGCACGCGGCGGCCCTCGCCGCCCTCGGCGCGCCCGCCTTCGCCTGCACTCCCGACCTGTTCCCGGACGTCATGGCAGCCGCCTTGGAGAAGCGGCCGCTGCCCGTGCCGTGAGCGGTCCCGCGCCCACGACCTGCCCTCGGCGGATCGTACGAACGCGCAGCTCAACCATGAGGGGATCTGTGACAGGTATCACCGCTCAGGTGTGACCTGCGATTTAGGGACGCAGGTCCCACGGGGATAACCTGCGAGACGGACATGCCGCGTCCACGGTCACCGTGTGCGCCTTCCTTGTGACAGCGCCGTCACGTTGCCCTCCGCGGCACGCCCACGCAGATAGCAGACAACCGCGAATCACTGCGAATCTTTGAAGACAAGGGACGGACGCGCGTGGACCTGTTCGAGTACCAGGCGAGGGACCTCTTCGCCAAGCACGGTGTACCGGTGCTGGCCGGTGAAGTGATCGACACGCCTGAGGCGGCTCGCGAGGCCACCGAGCGGCTGGGCGGCAAGTCGGTCGTCAAGGCGCAGGTGAAGGTCGGCGGCCGAGGCAAGGCCGGCGGCGTCAAGCTCGCCGCCACCCCGGACGAGGCCGTCGCCCGGGCGACGGACATTCTCGGCATGGACATCAAGGGCCACACGGTCCACAAGGTGATGATCGCCGAGACCGCTCCCGAGATCCTCGAGGAGTACTACGTCTCGTACCTCCTCGACCGCACCAACCGCACCTTCCTGGCAATGGCCTCGGTGCAGGGCGGCATGGACATCGAGGAGGTCGCGGAGAAGACCCCCGAGGCCCTCGCGAAGGTCCCGGTCAACGCCAACGAGGGCGTGACCATCGAGAAGGCCCGCGAGATCGTCGCCCTGGCGAAGTTCCCGGCCGAGGTCGCCGAGAAGGTCGCCGAGGTCCTCGTGACCCTGTGGCAGACCTTCATCGCCGAGGACGCGCTCCTCGTCGAGGTCAACCCGCTCGCGAAGGTCGCCAACGGCGACGTCATCGCGCTCGACGGCAAGGTCTCGCTCGACGAGAACGCCGAGTTCCGCCAGCCGGGCCACGAGGAGTTCGTGGACCACGCGGCCGCGAACCCGCTGGAGGCCGCCGCCAAGGCGAAGAACCTCAACTACGTCAAGCTCGACGGTGAGGTCGGCATCATCGGCAACGGCGCGGGTCTCGTCATGAGCACCCTCGACGTCGTCGCCTACGCCGGCGAGAACCACGGCGGCGTGAAGCCCGCCAACTTCCTGGACATCGGTGGTGGCGCCTCCGCCGCCGTCATGGCCAACGGTCTCGAGATCATCCTCGGCGACCCGGACGTCAAGTCCGTATTCGTCAACGTCTTCGGTGGCATCACCGCTTGCGACGAGGTCGCCAACGGCATCGTCCAGGCGCTGGCCCTGCTGGAGGAGAAGGGCGAGGCGGTCACCAAGCCGCTCGTCGTCCGTCTCGACGGCAACAACGCCGAGCTGGGTCGCAAGATCCTCTCGGACGCCAACCACCCGCTGGTGCAGCGCGTGGACACCATGGACGGCGCGGCCGACAAGGCCGCCGAGCTCGCGGCTGCGAAGTAAGGGCAGAGGTCACAGACTCACATGGCTATCTTCCTCAACAAGGACAGCAAGGTCATCGTCCAGGGCATGACCGGTGCCACGGGCATGAAGCACACCAAGCTGATGCTGGCTGACGGCACCAACATCGTCGGCGGCGTGAACCCGCGCAAGGCCGGCACCACCGTCGACTTCGACGGCACCGAGGTCCCGGTCTTCGGCTCGGTCGCCGAGGCGATGGAGAAGACGGGCGCGAACGTCTCCGTCCTGTTCGTCCCGCCGGCCTTCGCCAAGGCCGCCGTCGTCGAGGCCATCGACGCCGAGATCCCGCTGGCCGTCGTCATCACCGAGGGCATCGCGGTGCACGACTCCGCCGCCTTCTGGGCGTACGCGACCGCCAAGGGCAACAAGACCCGGATCATCGGCCCGAACTGCCCGGGTCTGATCACCCCCGGCCAGTCCAACGCCGGCATCATCCCGGGCGACATCACCAAGCCCGGCCGCATCGGTCTCGTGTCGAAGTCCGGCACGCTGACCTACCAGATGATGTACGAGCTCCGTGACATCGGCTTCTCCTCCGCCGTCGGCATCGGTGGCGACCCGGTCATCGGCACCACGCACATCGACGCCCTCGCGGCGTTCGAGGCGGACCCCGACACCGACCTCATCGTCATGATCGGTGAGATCGGCGGCGACGCCGAGGAGCGTGCGGCGGACTTCATCGCGAAGAACGTCACCAAGCCGGTCGTCGGCTACGTCGCGGGCTTCACCGCCCCCGAGGGCAAGACCATGGGCCACGCCGGCGCCATCGTCTCCGGTTCTTCTGGCACCGCACAGGCCAAGAAGGAGGCCCTTGAGGCCGCGGGCGTGAAGGTCGGCAAGACGCCGACCGAGACGGCCAAGCTGGCGCGCGAGATCCTGAACGCCGCTCAGTAAGCAGTAGCCGTACGCGTGTACGGGCGTGGCCCGCACCCTCTCGGGGTGCGGGCCACGCCCGTTTTGCCGTGCGCCGCCCCGCTACTCGACCTTCGGCGCGAGACGGGCCGGACCGGCCGCCGGGTCCGAGCGGAGCCTGTCGTGCAGCTCCTTGCTCTGTTCGGTGAACCGCTGCGGTCCGCTGAGCGGGGGCACCCCCGAGACGCTCGAACCCGGTGCGATCGGGGCGATGTACTCGGTCGGCGCCGTGGTCGCCGTGTACGCCGTCGCGACCGCGATCACCGCCGTCAGCCCGAGCGCCGCCCGGCTCAGCGACCGGGAGCGGCGCTCGCAGGAAGTGCGTACGGCGGCGGCCGGGCGGGGCTCCAGGGAAACGGCCGGTCTGACCGAGCCCATGCGTTCACGCAGCCGGGCCGAGCGCTGCGCGGGCGGCAGGCCGTCCAGCTCGGGCATCCGGGCGGCGAGCGCGGCGTGCGCGTTCAGGAGGCGCAGGCCGGCGGTCGGGGTCGACGCCTCGATCTCCGCGGCCGTGTCGGGAAGGTCGAGGCCGACGCCGTCGTAGAGCAGGACGGCCCGGCGGTACGCGGTCGGCAGCGCCAACAGCGCGTCCATCGTGATCCGGTCGGCGGGCTCGGCCGGGGGCTTGTCGGGGTGGCGGAAGGCCCGGCGAAACCGGTGCCAGGGGGAGAGGGCGTACTCGTGCGAGACCGCGCGCACCCACCCCACCGGGTCCGGGTCGGTGGCGACCTCGGGCCAACGCGCCCAAGCCTGGAGGAACGCCTTGTCGACGGCCTCAAGGGCGAGTGAACGGCGACCGGTGAGCAGGTACGCCTGGCGGACGAGTGCCGGAGCGGCGTAGGTGTGCAGGGCGTCGAAGGCCCGAGCGGGCGTCAGGGGGCCCGGGTCCACGGGTGCTTCGGCCTCGGCGGCGGCCGGGGCCTCGGCGGGCGGCGTGTCGGCGTCGGCGTCGGCGTCGGGGTTGGGGTCGGGGTCGGTGCCGGCGACGGGTTCGGGGTCGGTCCGGGTCTCGGGCTGTGGCTGTGGCTGTGGGTGGGCTTGCGGCTGCGGCTGTGGTGGGGGCTGTGGTGGGGGCTCGGGCCCGGCCTCCGGGGGCTGCGGGGTGTGGTCGCCGTCGGCCTTGGCCGGGGTCCTGCTCTCGTGGCGCGCGGAGTTGGCCGGCGGCTTCGCGGCCCGCTTCGACGCCGCCTTGGGCCGCTTTCGGGAGCCGATCGGCCGCGCGGGGGCGGGGGAGACCCGTACGGCGGTGGGGCCGGCGGCCTTCGCGGTCTCGGTGGCCTCCGGTTCCGGCGCGTCGGGGGGACGGGACGCCGAGAGACGGGTGAGGAACCGGACGTACGCCTTGCGTTTTCGACCGCGCGGCTGCGTCCGCCCCGACTCCCAGGAGCGGACGGTGGCCGGACTGACCCCGACGGCCGCTGCCACCTCACCGTGCGTCAGTTCGGCGGATTCGCGCAGCCTTCGGCGTTCCTGGGGGGAAGGGAGGTCGGCCTCCCCCGAGGCGGAGGTCGTTCCGACGCCTTGTGTCATGCCACTCTCCCCGCGACCCGGTAGCTCTGCGCGAAAAAGTACATAAACGTATATTGAGCGACACCACGGACAATCGCCTGTTACCCGGCCATAGCGCGTGTCGTTGGCACCATGGCGGGGTGACCCAAGTGACGGAACGCGGTACCTCGTTGTCGATGGCCCCCCGGGCCGCCGTGCGGCGCCGCTCGCCGGCGGCCGCCGCGTGCGTGTTCGGCGGCGCGGTGGCCGCAGGACTGGGGCTCGGCTTTCTGGCCGTGCTCGTGATCGTGCTGTGGATCAGCTCCCCCTACCCCGACAGCGGGCCGGGTGGGGCGCTGCACCTGGCGGCCGGGCTGTGGCTGCTCGCCCACGGGACCGAACTCGTCCGCTACGAGACCTTGTCGGGGGTGCCGGCGCCCGTAGGGGTGACGCCGCTGCTGCTGGTGGCGCTGCCGGTGCTGTTGCTGCGGCGGGCCGCGCGGCTGGGCAGCGCCCTGGGCGACGGCCAGGTGGACGGCCGGGGCGACGACGAGGTGTTGCCGGCCGGTGTCGTGTTCTCGGCGGTGACCTGCGGGTACCTCGGCGTCGGGGCGTTGGCGACGGTGTACGCGTCGGGTGGCCCGATGCCGGCCGACCCGCTGAGCGCGGCGTGGCACCTGCCGCTGGTGGCCGTACTGGCCGCGGCGGGCGGGGTCTGGGCGGCGCGGGGAAGACCGCTCCGGGAACTCCCGGGATGGGTGCCGGCATGGGTGGCGGGGGGCGTACGGAGGGCCATCGCGCGCCCCCGCTACGAGCTGGCGCTGCGTTCCGGCGCGGCCGGGGCGCTGGTGCTGCTGGGTGGTGGCGTGCTGCTGGTCGGGGCGTCGCTGGTGTGGCACGGAGCGGAGGTCCGGGGATCGTTCCTGGGGCTGACCGGGGTGTGGTCGGGGAGGTTCGCGGTGCTGCTGCTGGCGGTGACGCTGGTTCCGAACGCGATGGTGTGGGGCGCGGCGTACGGCCTGGGGCCGGGCTTCGCGCTGGGCACGGGCGCGACGGTGACGCCGCTCGGCACGGTCGGATCGCAAGCGGCGCTGCCGAGGTTCCCGCTGTTGGCGGCGCTGCCGGGGGTGGGGGCGGGGACGCCGCTGACCTGGGTGGCGTTGGCCGTGCCGGTGGTGGCGGGGTTGGCGGTGGGGTGGTTCGCGGTGCGGCGGGCGCGGGAGGTCTCGTACGGGGAGACCGCGTGGACGGCGGCGCTGGGCGCGGTGGTGTGCGGGGTGCTGATGGCGGGGCTCGCCGCGGTGGCGGCGGGGCCGCTGGGGTCGCGGGAGCTGGCGCGGTTCGGGCCGGTGTGGTGGCAGGTGGGGGGCGCGGCGGTGGTGTGGGCGGTGGTGCTGGCCGTGCCGGTGGCTGTGGCGGTGCACGGGTGGCGGGTGCGGCCGGTGAGGGGGGCGCGGGGGGTGGACGTGGCGGACGAGTGGCACGACTCGGGCGTACGGGAGTTGCGGTGGGCGGCGTTGCGGGAGGCGGCGGTTCCGATGGTGGCTCCGCCCGTGGCTCCGCCGGTTATGGCGGGGGCGGGGGTTGCTGACGTGCCGTCGGAGGTGGTGCCGGTGCCCGGGGCGGTGCCGGTGCCGGAGTCGGAGTCGGATGTGGCGGCCGTGCCGGTGGCGGCGGTTGCGGCGGAGTTGGTGCCGGGGGTGTCCGGGGCGCGGGTGCTGTCGCGGCGGCCGACCGTCTGACGGGCGGGCGCACGGCGGGTGCGGCGCCGTTGCCGGGGGCCGGCCCCCGGACCCCCGCGCCTCAAACGCCGGCGGGGCTGGACAGGCCGGCTGCGCCGGGCCTTCCGGGGCTCCGCCCCGCACCCCGCGCCTCAATCGCCGGCGGGGCTGGAGTTGCCCCGTGCCGCAAGCGCCAGCGGCGCTGGAGTACCTGGCGGGGCCGGGGTGACCGGCGGGGCTGGGTCTGGTCGGCTCAGCGTTGGACCTTGAGGACCTTGCCCAGGAAGTTGTCCGGGAGGAGCGTGTTGCATTCGAGTTCGGCCGTCTTCGTCAGGGCGTCGTCGCGGCAGACGTAGAAGTCCTTGTACGCCAACTGCACCGCGTACGAACTCGCCGCCAGCAGCAGGGCCAGGGTCGCCGTCACCAGGCCGCTGACCGCCGCCGTGCGCTGCGGGCGGGCCGCGGGGCCGAGGGATTCGACGTCGCCGCGGAGGGCGCTGATGCCCCAGTACAGCGCGAGCGCGCCCAGCAGCAGCCCCACCGACTGAATCCCGAAGATGCCGAAGAAGAACCCCCACATGCCCGCGAGCAGCGCGTACCGGGCGCGGCGCTGGATCGGGTCCGTCGGGTCCCATCGGGCCGGGCCCTCGGGGGTCGGGCCGGCGCCGCCGGGGCCGCCCGAGCCGTCACCGCCCCGCGGCTGCCACGGCTGGTCGGGCCTGCCCTCGGGGGGCGCCGCGAAGGGGTTGTCGTCGGTCGAGGAGTCGGGCTGACGGCGGTCCGGCATCGAGTGCGTTACTTCCCCTGTGTCGTGGACGGTGCTGTGGTCGTGGCATCGGCGTGGCATCGCAGTGGCTCCGGCGTCGGGCACCTCGGGTCACGCCGTTCGCGGCTTCCACGCCGCACGCTACCCCCCGGCCGTCCCCCCGTCCCTCGGGGGCGGTCCCGCGTGCCGGTATCGTTGCAGGCGGTCCACCGCTTCGTATGGTTCCCCGTATATCGGGGACCCGGAGTTTCGTATGACCGTACAAGTGCAGCAAGCGCACCACGTGCAAGTGACGCCCCCCAAGAAAGGGCCTCCCATGGCCGCCTCCCGCCTGGTCGTGCTGGTCTCCGGTTCCGGCACCAACCTCCAGGCCCTGCTCGACGCCATCGACTCCCACCCCGAGGGCCCAGAGGGCTTCGGCGCCCGGGTCGTCGCGGTCGGCGCCGACCGCGACGGCATCGTCGGCCTGGAGCGCGCCGAGAAGGCCGGGATCCCCACCTTCGTGTGTCCGGTCAAGGCGTACGACACCCGCGCCGAGTGGGACGTCGCGCTCACCGAGGCCACCGCCGCCCACGAGCCGGACCTGGTGGTCTCCGCCGGGTTCATGAAGATCGTCGGGCCGGAGTTCCTGGCGCGCTTCGGCGGCCGGTTCATCAACACCCACCCCGCCCTGCTGCCCGCCTTCCCGGGCGCGCACGGCGTCCGCGACGCCCTCGCCTACGGGGCCAAGGTCACCGGCTGCACCGTCCACTTCGTGGACGGCGGCGTGGACACCGGCCCGATCATCGCCCAGGGTGTCGTCGAGATCCGGGACGGGGAAGACGAAGCCGCTCTCCATGAGCGCATCAAGGAAGTCGAGCGCACGCTGCTCGTCGACGTCGTGGGGCGCCTGGCCCGGCACGGCTACCGCATTGAGGGACGAAAGGTAACAATCCAGTGACCGCCGTAGAGACCGCAGACAGCAGCAACGACCCGACCACGACCCAGCGGCCGATCCGTCGTGCGCTCATCAGCGTCTACGACAAGACGGGACTGGAAGAGCTGGCCCGCGGCCTGCACGAGGCGGGCGTCGCGCTCGTCTCCACCGGCTCCACCGCTTCCAAGATCGCCGCGGCCGGGGTGCCCGTCACCAAGGTCGAGGAGCTGACCGGCTTCCCCGAGTGCCTGGACGGCCGGGTCAAGACCCTGCACCCGCGCGTGCACGCCGGCATCCTCGCCGACCTGCGCCTGGACAGCCACCGCGAGCAGCTCCAAGAGCTCGGCGTCGAGCCCTTCGACCTGGTGGTCGTCAACCTGTACCCCTTCCTCGCCACGGTGCAGTCCGGCGCCACCGCCGACGAGTGCGTCGAGCAGATCGACATCGGCGGCCCCTCGATGGTCCGCGCCGCCGCCAAGAACCACCCCTCGGTCGCCGTCGTGACCAGCCCCGAGCGGTACGCCGACGTGCTGTCCGCGGCCCGGGGCGGCGGCTTCGACCTGACCGCCCGCAAGCGGCTCGCCGCCGAGGCGTTCCAGCACACCGCCGCCTACGACGTGGCCGTCGCCTCCTGGTTCACGAGCGCCTACGCCCCCGAGCCCGAGGCCGTCCTGCCCGAGTTCCTGGCCGGCGCCTGGGAGCGCAAGTCGACCCTCCGTTACGGCGAGAACCCCCACCAGGCCGCCGCCCTCTACACGGACGGGCAGCCGGGCGGCCTCGCCAACGCCGAGCAGCTGCACGGCAAGGAGATGTCCTTCAACAACTACGTGGACACCGAGGCGGCCCGTCGCGCGGCCTACGACCACGAAGAGCCCTGCGTCGCGATCATCAAGCACGCCAACCCGTGCGGGATCGCCGTGGGCGACGACGTGGCCGCCGCCCACCGCAAGGCGCACGCCTGCGACCCGCTCTCCGCGTTCGGCGGCGTCATCGCCGTCAACCGACCGGTGACCGTGGAGCTCGCCGAGCAGGTCGCGGAGATCTTCACCGAGGTCATCGCCGCCCCGGGCTACGAGGACGGCGCGGTGGAGATCCTCGCCAAGAAGAAGAACATCCGCGTGCTGAAGGTGGACGGCACCCCGCACCAGCCGGGTGACCTCAAGCCCATCTCCGGCGGCGTGCTGCTCCAGCAGTCCGACACGTTCGAAGCGGGACGGGGCGCCGAGGGCGACGACCCGCGGAACTGGACCCTGGCGACCGGCGAGGCCCTCTCGGCCGCCGAACTCGCCGAGCTGGCCTTCGCGTGGAAGGCGTGCCGGGCCGTGAAGTCCAACGCGATCCTGCTCGCCAAGGACGGCGCCTCGGTCGGCGTCGGCATGGGCCAGGTCAACCGGGTCGACTCCGCGAAGCTCGCGGTCGAGCGGGCCGGCGCGGAGCGGGCGCGGGGATCGTACGCCGCCTCCGACGCGTTCTTCCCCTTCCCGGACGGGCTGGAGATCCTCACCGCGGCGGGCATCAAGGCCGTGGTGCAGCCGGGCGGTTCGGTCCGTGACGAGCAGGTCATCGAGGCCGCGAAGCAGGCCGGCGTGACGATGTACTTCACGGGAACCCGCCACTTCTTCCACTGACGGACCCCGTCACAGGCCGAAGGCCGCGTCCCCCATCGGGGGGCGCGGCCTTCGGGCGTTCGAGCGGTGAACGCGGTGACGGTTACTTCGTCTTGACGACGAGGGTGCCGGCGGCGCGGTCGTGCCAGCCCTGGAGCTTGCCCGAGTTGTCGAAGAACGGGGACAGGTAGACCAGGACGGCGCCGATGTAGCAGAGGAAGGCGCCGACGATCGGGATGATCCAGCGGATGAAGCCGCCGCCCAGGCCGGGGGCCTGGCCTGTGTTCTCCTTGACGACCTTCAGGCCGAGCGCCATCTTGCCGACGGTCGCGCCGACGAAGGCGATCATCAGCCACTCGTAGAGCGCGGTGACCAGGAAGAACAGCAGCATGACGCCCAGGAAGGTCATCAGCATGCTGCCGGTGGCCGCGTTCGCGTCGTTGACGCAGGACGTGTACGTCGTCGACGTCACGTCACAGTCGTTGACGGACTTCGAGGTGCTGAAGATGCCGGCTACGCCGACCAGGCTGAGGATCGTGTACAGGATGCCGATCGCGGCGCCGTCGATGAGGCGCGCGCCGAACCGGCGGCCCATCGTGGCGACCTGGACGGTGCCCAGGCCCGCGACGTTGATGTAACCGTTGTTCGCCTGCAGCGTGCCCGGTGCCTGGGGCGGCACGGCGCCGTACGGCGGCTGACCCGGCTGCTGCGGGTATCCGTAACCGGCCTGCGGCGGAACGCCCTGCGGGGCCTGCTGCGGGTATCCGTAGCCGGGCTGGCCCTGCGGGGCCGGCGGCTGCTGCTGCCCGTACGGGTTGTTCGGGTCGCCGAAGCTCATCTGGGTCTTTCCTCCGTGAAGTGCGGGGACGCACGGCACGCACGGAGGACTTCGGCTTTCTGCGGTACGCCCCCCGGCACTGCCCGCGGCACTCGTTGCGATCGTGTTGCCGACCGTCATCGTGGTGGTCCCGTACCGGCCTTGTCCAGCCAGTTGCGAGGCTGGGGCGTACTTGTTGTGCAAGTGCAATGAAGTAGACCGTCCGGTTCTGCCCGACTGGAACCGGGAGCGCTCCATCCGGGAGGATGGACCGCATGACCGCCCAGATTCTCGATGGCAAGGCCACCGCAGCCGCGATCAAGTCCGAACTGACCGCCCGCGTGGCGGCGCTGAAGGCCCGGGGTGTCACCCCCGGCCTCGGCACCCTGCTGGTCGGTGACGATCCGGGCAGCCGCTGGTACGTCAACGGCAAGCACAAGGACTGCGCGGAGGTCGGCATCGCCTCCATCCAGCGCGAACTCCCGGCCACCGCCTCCCAGGAGGACATCGAGGCGGTCGTGCGGGAACTCAACGAGAACGCCGAGTGCACGGGTTACATCGTGCAACTCCCCCTCCCCAAGGGCATCGACACCAACCGCGTGCTGGAGCTGATGGATCCGCTCAAGGACGCCGACGGACTCCACCCGATGTCCCTCGGCCGGCTGGTCCTCAACGAGCCCGGCCCGCTGCCCTGCACCCCGTACGGGATCGTGGCGCTGCTGCGGCACCACGGCGTGGAGATCAACGGCGCGCACGTCGTCGTCCTGGGTCGCGGGGTCACCGTCGGGCGCTCCATCGGCCTCCTGCTGACCCGCAAGTCGGAGAACGCCACCGTGACCCTCTGTCACACCGGTACGCGGAACCTCTCCGGGCTGCTGCGGCAGGCGGACATCATCGTCGCTGCCGCCGGGGTGCCGCACCTGGTCAAGCCGGAGGACGTGAAGCCGGGCGCGGCCGTGCTGGACGTCGGCGTCAGCCGCGACGAGAGCGGGAAGATCGTCGGCGACGTGCACCCGGGCGTCGCGGAGGTCGCGGGCTGGCTGTCGCCGAACCCCGGCGGTGTGGGCCCGATGACCCGCGCCCAACTGCTCGTCAATGTCGTCGAGGCGGCGGAACGGACCACCAGTGCGGGTTGAGCACACCACCGGCCCGACCGCCGGGGACGAGGGGGCCGCCGAGGCCCCCAAGTCCCGTCGGTTCCCGTCGGTCACCCGGGACACCGCCCGCCCCGAGGGCGGCGGCCGGGCCGCTCCCGGGGACGCGCCGGCGCCCGCCCGGCAGTGGCCGATGCTCAGCGTCCTCGCCGCCACCGCCGCCGGGCTGCTGACGACGGCCGTGGGCTATGCCCGGGTGGGCTGCCTGATCATCGGTGTCGCGCTGATCGCGGCCGCGGTGATGCGGCGCGTACTGCCCTCGGTGGGGATGCTCGCGGTCCGCTCCCGGTTCACGGACCTCCTGACGTACGGGGTGCTCGGCGTGGCCATCACGCTGCTCGCGCTGGTGATGGAGCCCGCTCCCTGGGTGCACATCCCGTTCCTGGAGACGGCGGTCCGCTTCACCGTCCGCTGAGCGCACCGCACGCCGGGCCGACCACCCGCCCGGTTCACCACTAGCCGCGGTTCACCGGCCGCCCGGCGCGGCGGCCAGGGCCGCCAGGGCCGCCAGGACCGCCGCGACCGCCGGCTGCGCCTCGGTGCCCGCCCGTACCAGCGCCTCCAGGGTCCGCCCCGGGCCCGGCAGGTCCACCAGGACCGTGCCCGGCGGCGGCGCGTCGCACATCAGCTTCGGCAGCATCGAGACCGCCCGGCCGGTGGCCACCAGCCACAACCCGGCCCGCAGGTCCCCGCACTCGTGCGCGAGCCGCGGGGTGAAGCCGGCGTTGCGGCAGGCGTGCAGCAGCATCTCGCGGCAACTGCTCGGGGCCGGCGCGCTGACCCAGTCGGCCTCCCGCAGCGCCGCCAGGCCGTCCCGCTCGTAGGCCGGCAGCAGCGCCTCGGGCAGCGCCAGGCACAGCGGGTCCTCGAACAGCGGGACGGCGGCGGTCCCGCTCGCGGGCGGGGCGCCGAGCAGCGGGTACGCGTACACCACCGCCAGGTCCAGGCGGCGCTGCCGCAGCCGCGGGACGGCTTCCTCCGGGTCGGCCTGCACGATGCGCGGGCGCAGCAGGGGGTGGTGTTCGGCGAGGGCCGCCAGCAACGGGGCCGCGACCGTGGCCAGCGCGCTCGGGGCGCAGCCGATCCGCACCTCGCCGACGGGTCCGGCGTCCAGGGCCCGTACCGCCCCCTCCGCCCGTTCCAGGGCGGCCAGTACCGGCTCGCACGCACGGGCCAGAGCCGCCCCGGCCGGGGTCAGGCGCAGCCCCCGGCCCTCCCGTTCGACGAGGACTGCGCCCGCCTCCGCCTCCAGGGCGCGCAACTGCTGGGAGACGGCGGAGGGGGTCACCCGGTGCAGGTCGGCGACCGCTGTCACCTTCCCGTGTTCGGCGAGGTCGCGGAGCATCACCATGCGTTTCACGTCCAGCATGGGGCCAGCCTACGCCCGCCACGTAGTTGTACTTCACTTTCGATGAAGGAAAGGTAGCTGGACTTAACGGTCAGGCCGGGTGATGCTCGCGGGTATGAGCTCCCTGAAAGTCGTACTGATCGGCGCCAACGGAACCCTGGGCCGCGCGGTCCACACCGCCCTGCGCGAGCGCGGCCACCAGGTCATCACCGCCTCGCGCAAGGACGCCGAGGTCCTCGTCGACATCACCGACCCCGAGTCGATCCGCGCCATGTACGAGACGGTCGCCGAGCGCTTCGGCGCGGTCGACGCCGTCGCGAGCGCGGCCGGCAGCGTCCCGTGGCGCCCGCTCGGCGAACTGACCACGCAGGACGTGCGCGCGGGCCTCGAAGGCAAGGCCGTCAGCCAGATCGAGCTGGTCCGCCAAGGCGCCGCCCGGCTGCCCGCGCACGCCTCGTACACGCTGATCACCGGAATCCTGGCCCGCGAACCGCTGCTCACCGGTTCCGTCGCCTCCCTCGTCAACGGCGCGGTGGAGGCGTTCGTCCGGGCCGCCGCCATCGAACTCCCCGGGCGCCAGCGCGTCAACGCCGTCAGTCCCACCGTCTTCACCGAGTCCCTCGACGCCTACGGGGACGCCTTCGCGGGCTTCGACGCCGTGCCGGTCGCCCGCGCGGCGAACGCCTATGTGAAATCCGTCGAAGGACACCGGACGGGGGAGGTCTTCCGGGTGGAATGAGGGCCCGGACGGCCGGTGGGCCTTCGAACATCCGGGTCCGTGTGCCACGCACCACACGGGCCTGTGGATTAGCCGCCCCCGGGGTCGGATAGCCTGACCGCGGATGTCTCTTCACGTCAAGATTTAGAGGACAGCGAAGCGGCGTCCTCCAGCACATGGGGCAGGGACGCCCCACCGCCAGCTGTCTAACGGAGAAGGCCATGACCCGCACTCCCGTGAATGTCACCGTCACCGGCGCCGCCGGCCAGATCGGCTACGCGCTGCTCTTCCGCATCGCGTCCGGTCACCTGCTCGGCGCGGACGTGCCGGTCAAGCTCCGGCTCCTCGAAATCCCCCAGGGCATGAAGGCCGCCGAGGGCACCGCCATGGAGCTCGACGACTGCGCCTTCCCGCTGCTCCGCGGCATCGACATCTTCGACGACCCGAACCAGGGCTTCGAGGGTGCCAACGTCGCGCTGCTCGTCGGCGCCCGCCCCCGCACCAAGGGCATGGAGCGCGGTGACCTGCTCTCCGCCAACGGCGGCATCTTCAAGCCGCAGGGCGCCGCGATCAACGCGCACGCCGCGGACGACATCAAGGTCCTCGTCGTGGGCAACCCGGCCAACACCAACGCGCTCATCGCGCAGGCCGCCGCCCCGGACGTACCGGCCGAGCGGTTCACCGCGATGACCCGTCTGGACCACAACCGCGCGATCTCGCAGCTGGCCGCCCGCACCGGCGCCGCCGTCTCCGACATCAAGCGCCTCACCATCTGGGGCAACCACTCGGCGACCCAGTACCCGGACATCTTCCACGCGGAGATCGCCGGCAAGAACGCCGCCGAGGTCGTCAACGACGAGCTGTGGCTCGCCGAGACCTTCATCCCGACCGTCGCCAAGCGCGGCGCCGCGATCATCGAGGCCCGTGGCGCGTCCTCGGCCGCCTCCGCCGCCAACGCCGCCCTGGACCACGTCCACACCTGGGTCAACGGCACCGCCGCCGGTGACTGGACGTCCATGGGTGTCCCGTCGGACGGTTCCTACGGCGTCCCCGAGGGCATCATCTCCTCGTTCCCCGTCACGACCAAGGACGGCAAGTACGAGATCGTCCAGGGCCTCGACATCAACGAGTTCTCCCGTACGCGCATCGACGCGTCCGTGGCGGAGCTGGTCGAGGAGCGCGACGCGGTGCGCGAGCTCGGCCTGATCTGAACCGACTGACCGAACGGGTCGGGCCGGTCCTCGCACCGGCCCCACCAGTTCGAACCAGTACGAACGACGAAGCGCCCCGGCCAAACCAGGTCGGGGCGTTTTGGCGTGATTCGGCCTGTCGCGCCATGTAGGGGGAACCTAAGGTCGGTCGGTGACCGAGACACCGATTCCCCACCAGCCGACCGGTCCGACCGGCTGGGGCGATCCACGCGCCGGACGCCCGCCGGTACACCCCTCGCTCAGCGAGGCCGGCCGGTTCCTGTGCGCCGGTACCTACCTCGACGCCGGCTTCCGCGACCGGGTCATCGACGAGCTCTACGTCCACGAAGAGCGCATCGTCGCCCCCTCCTACGGCTACGACGCCTCCCGGGTGCTCGCCCACGCGCTGCGCGCCCGCCGCACCGAACTCGGCTGGGCGGCCGGGGTGCTCGGCGCCTGGTTCGTCGGCTCCCTCCTCACCGGCGGCGCCCTCATGCTGCTGGTCCTCCCCTTCCTGCTGCTGAGCCTCGCCGACTGGCTGCGCCGCCGGAACACGGCGCTCATGCGGGCGCTGGCCGTGATCGTCCGCGTCTACGTCTTCCTCACGCTCGCCTTCAGCCTGCTCTTCCTCGTCCTCGGCGGATTCGCCCTGATGAGCGCGTTCGGTGACTCCGGCGCGCCCGGCGCCCTGTTCCTCACCCCCTCCTTCGGGGACACCGCGGCGGCCACCGCCGCCTTCTGGTGGGTGCCCGTCGTCTTCGCGGCGGTCGTCACCGTCGTCGGCCTCCAACGCGGCCACGTGTACCGGACCATCACCCAGGACCTCAACGAGCGCCGCTACGCCGACCACGCCGGGGACCCGGCCGAAGCCGCCCCCGGAGTGCGCTTCCAGCGCGTGCGCGCCCGCATCCGGGCCGAGCAGCACGCACCGGTGATCATGTACGACGTCAACGACCCGTTCTGCGGCGCCGGTGACCCCTACCGGCCCTGGCAGCTCTCCGTCGAACTGCGCCCCCGCGAGGACCTGGGCCCCGACCGCAAGCCGACGCCCGTCACCAACGCCCACCTCGTCTCCCGGATCGTGCCCCTGCTGGAGCGCCTGCGGGTGCCCTCGCCGCACGGCTCCGTCGAGGCCCAGGCCGCCGTCGGCGACCGGATGCGGGAACTGGTCGTCGACGAATGCGTGTTCCTGCCCGCCAACGGGCTGCCGCACCGGGACGCCGCACAGGCCATCCACGCCCAGTACGCGCAGCAGCGGGCCGCCGCCATCGAGGAGGGCGGCGAGCGCCGCCGACACTTCCTGCGCGTACGCGTGGGCGGCTGGGACGAGAACCTCGTCGTCACCGTCTTCGTACGGGTCCACACCCAAGGCGGCATGATGATGCTCGAAGTCGCTCCGCACGTGCTGCTCCCGGTGGACGTCGCCTTCCACAACGCGGACGCCGACGCCCAGCGCTACCGCAACAACAACGGCTTCGGTAAGGCCGTCTGGGCCCTGCGGCAGACCCCCGGCTCGATCGCCGCCTCCGTCGCCACCCTGGCCCGCGGCCTGGCGAGCTGGTGGCGGATCGTCACCGGCGGCCACGGCGGCGCGCGCCCCGAGGGGCCGCGCCTGTCGGTCCGCGAACTCGCCTCCGAGGACAACGGGTCCCTGTTCCACCTCATGGACTTGGACCGCTTCCTGAAAACCGTTCAGGACCGCGTCGTCGGCGGGATTATCGTCGCCTTGCACGAAGCGGGCTGGCACACCGAGGAGTTCGCGGCCCGCGCCGTCAACGTCGCCGAGGGCGGGGTGTTCATCCAGTCGGTGAACGGCAGCGCCTTCAGCGTCGGCGGCAGCAACAACACCAACACCGGTCACCACAACGGCGGCAAGGGCAGGGGGAGCAGCGGTGGCAACTGACGGGAGCAACGCGGGCGCGAGGGACTCGGCGCAGCCGTCGGTCACACTCGGAGACATCACCGGCAGCGCGTTCAGCATCGGCGGCAGCAACAACACCAACACCGTCCGGCACGGGGGAGCGGAGACCGAGGTCCCCACCCCGCAGGTGCTGCTCGACGCGGTACTGGAACTGCGCGCCGCCCTCGTACGGGTGCCGCGGGGCGACGACCGGTCGGCCCTGGACGCCGAACTGGACGGCGCCGCCGAGGAACTGGAGACGGCGGGCGAGATCCGGCCGGGGCTCGCCGCCCGGCTGCGCGCGGCCCTGGAACGCTGGGCCCCGCTGGTGGAGTCGGTGAGCGCGGCGACCGCGCTGGCCGGGCTGCTCACCTCGCTGGGAGGCTGAGCCGTGGCACCGCAGCCGCAGGGCGCGCCCCGCTGGGACGCGCGGACGCAGCGCTGGGTGTGGGACGCCCCCGCCGACGCACCGGCCCCGGCCGCGCCCCCGCAGGCCGGGCCGGCGTACGACCCGCTCGCACCGACCGCGCCACAGGCCTACGACCCGGGCCGGCCGCCGGCGCCGCCCGCGTACGAGGGGAACCTGCCGCCGCTGCCGCCGGTGTACGACCCGCACCTGCCGCCGGCGCCGCCCGTACCCCCGGGGCCCCCGCGCCCCGAGGGGCCGGGCGGACGGTGGCTGACGCCGACCACGGCCGGCATCGCGGTGGCCGCCCTCGCGATCGGGGCGGCGGCCGTCTGGTTCGTCGAGCGCAGCCCCTCGGGGCCGCCCGCACACGCCGGGGCGACCGCGTCCGGCGCCTCGACGGCTGGCGGCGCGTCCGGGTCCCGGCCGCCGCGCACCTCCCCGCCGGCCGACGACCCGACCGGGAGCCCCTCCGCGGGCACCGGCTCCCCCGCGGGCGGTGCGCACGAGACGGTCCGCGACCCCAAGGGCTTCACCATCGCCGTCCCCACCGGCTGGGCCCGCGAGGAGAGCGAGAGCGGCGTCTTCTACCGGTCGCCCGACCGCACGTCGCTGCTCCAGGTCTTCCGGGTCAGCGAAGCGGAACTCAGCCCGCTGCAGGCCGTACAAGGCGCCTCCGCCGACCTGCGCGCCCGCACCCCGGGCTACGAGGAGATCCGCGTCGGCCAGGTCCCCGGATCGGATGACGCGGCGGAACTGGTCTACGAGTACGACAGCGTGGAGTCCCACGGCCGCCGCCGGGGCGTGGAACGGGTCTCCCGTACCCCCGACGGAGGCAAATGGGCCGTACTGACCGCAGGACCGGCCGCCGACTGGGCGGTCACCCGGGCGCACCACGCGGCGGCGCTGGAGGCGTTCCGGCCCGGCGGATGAGGCGCCGGCGGCCCGGTGCCGCCGGGGCCCGGTGACTCAGTTGCCGTACATGCCCGGCGTGTAGTGGCCCGGGACCAGGCGGCAGGTGACCCCGAACCGGTTCCAGGCGTTGATCGTCGTGATCGCGGCGATCAGCTGGACCAGTTCGGGCTCCTCGAAGTGCTCCGCGGCGGTCGCGTAGACCTCGTCGGGGACGAAACCGTCCGTCAGGACGGTCACCGCCTCCGTCAGCGCCAGCGCGGCCAGCTCCTTCTCGGTGTAGAAGTGCCGGGACTCCCGCCAGGCGGAGAGCTGCACGAGCCGTTCGACGCTCTCGCCCGCCGCCAGGGCGTCCTTGGTGTGCATGTCCAGACAGAAGGCGCAGCCGTTGAGCTGCGAGGCGCGGGTCTTGACCAGCTCGGTCAGGACCGGGTCGAGGCCCTTCTTGGAGGCGATCTCCAGGGCGACCATGGCCTTGTAGACCTCGGGCGCGTGCTTGTACCAGTTCAGCCGGGCGGGCTCTTCGGGGGCGTGTTCCGTGGTGTTCGTCGTCGTCGTCATGCTTCCACCGTACGAAGAGGGCAGCCCGCCGATATGGTCCACATCCATGACGGAATCCTGGGCCACTTTCGGTGCCGACCTGCACCTCGACCTCACCGCCGGACGGGGCCTGCGCGCCGGACTGACGGAGGCCCTGCGCGAGGCCGCGCGCAGCGGGCGGCTCGCGCCCGGAACCCGGCTGCCGTCCTCGCGGTCGCTCGCGGCGGACCTGGCCATCGCCCGGAACACGGTCGCGGAGGCGTACGCGGAACTCGTCGCGGAGGGCTGGCTGACGGCCCGCCAGGGCTCGGGCACCCGCGTCGCGGAACGGGCCAGACCTCGCCGCGCGACCCCGGCGCCCACCGCCGCCCGGGTACGTCCCCCCGCCCGCCGGGGGCCCGCGTACAGCCTCATCCCCGGCTCGCCGGACCTGGGCAGCTTCCCCCGCGCGGCCTGGGCGGCGGCGACCCGACGGGCCCTGACGGCCGCCCCCAACGACGCGCTCGGGTACGCCGTCGACGCGCGCGGCCGGGTGGAGCTGCGGGAGGCACTGGCCGGGTACCTGGCCCGGGCGCGCGGCGTGTACGCGGAGCCCGAACGGATCGTGCTGTGCGCCGGGTTCGCGCACGGGCTGATGCTGATGGCGAAGGTGTTGCGGGCGCGGCGGGTACGGGACGTGGCGGTCGAGGGCTACGGCCTCGACATCCACCGGGACCTGCTCACGGAAGCCGGGCTGCGCACGCAGCCGTTGCGGCTGGACGGGGCCGGGGCGCGGACCGACGAACTGCCCGGTACGGGGGCGGGCGCGGTGCTGCTCACCCCGGCCCACCAGTTCCCGACGGGCGGCGCGCTGACCCCGCGGCGGCGGGCGGCGGCGGTCGACTGGGCGCGGAGCACCGGCGGCCTGATCCTGGAGGACGACTACGACGGCGAGTTCCGCTACGATCGCCAGCCGGTCGGCGCGCTCCAGGGGCTGGACCCGGACCGGGTGGTGTACCTGGGCACGGCGAGCAAGTCCCTGGCGCCGGGGCTGCGGATGGGCTGGATGGTGGTGCCGGACGCGCTGCTGGAGGAGGTGCTCGCGGCGAAGGGCCACAGCGACTGGACTTCCGGCGCGGTGGAGCAGCTGACGCTGGCGGAGTTCATCCGGTCGGGGGCGTACGACCGGCACGTGCGGGGGATGCGGACGCGGTACCGCAGGCGGCGGGACGCGGTGGTCGAGGCGGTGTCCGACCGGGCGTCGGTGACGGGGGTGGCGGGCATCGCGGCGGGGCTGCACGTGGTGCTGGACCTCGCGCCGGGCATGGAACGGCCGGTGCTCCAGGCGGCGGCGGGCCAGGGCCTGGCCCTGGCGGGCCTCTCGGCCTTCCGCCACCCCACGACCGACCTGCCGGCCCGTGAGGCGGTGGTGGTGGGCTACGGCACCCCACCGGACAGCGCGTGGTCGCTGACGCTGTCGGCGCTGCTGTCCTCCCTACCGTAGCCCTGGCCGGGTCGTTGTGCGGGGTCCCGCGGGGGTTGCCCGGTGGGCCGGCCGGGGTGGGTGTTCGCCTCAAACTCCCCCAGCTACCGCTGGGAGGTGCCCCCACGGGGCTGGGGGTGGGGCCGGGGCCGGGCGTGGGGTGGGGTGTTGTCCGGGGCGGGCATGATTTATGGCGCCTGTTCCGTATCGGAGATGTCGGAGCCTGTGGGCGGCCACAAATCACGTTTTGGCCCCGGTCAACACCCCACCCCCCACCCGACCCCGGCCCGCTGGGTGGGTATCTGATCCTCGTCCTGCCCTGGGCTGCATGAATGAGTCCGCGGTTGTCTTTCCGCTGGGACCGGCGGTCATCTGAGGTTGACGGCCGGGCGGTGGTTTGTCCCCTCTGGTTGGGCTGGAGGTGTTGGTCGGGGGTGGGGGCGGGGTGGGGGGTCGACCGGGGCTAAAACGTGATTTGTGGCGCGTCGGCCCGCCCGGCCATGGGAGCCGGTTCGGGCGCCATAAATCATGCCCACCCCGTCCACGCCCCCGACCCCCCGCCCAGGCGCAACCACCCCCAGCCGCGCCGGCGTTTGAGGCGAACACCGACCCCGCCCGGCGGCACGGGCAACCCCCGCGGTGCCCCGCAAAGACGCCCGGCCAGGGCACCCGCAAAACACCCGGCCAGGGTCACGGTTCGCCGAAGCGGGCCAACGCCAGTGACCCCGCCACGGCCACCGCGAAGCCGAGGACCGCCAGCCAGGCCAGGCCCTCGCGGGGGGTGTCGCCGAGCCAGACCACCCCCACCGCCGCCGGGCCGACCGTCTCGCCCAGGACCAGGCCCGCCGTCGCCGCCGTCACCGAACCCCGCTGGAGCGCCGACGTGAGCAACAGGAACCCCGCACCCCCGCCCAACAGCAGCGCGTACACGGCCGGGTTGGCGAAGTCCACGCCGTCGATGAGCCGGACCGACACCTCCACCACCCCGAAGCCGGTACCCGCCCCCAGCCCCAGTGCCAACGCCCGCGCGCGGCCCGGGAGCCGGCCCGCCGCCGCCCCGGCGAGCAGCACCAGCACCGCCACCACCAGCAGCGCCGGCTTCAGCGCGGGCGGCCCCGGCTGGGTGCCCTCCTCGCCCGAGGACAGCCCCAGCATCACCAGCCCCCCGCACACCACGGCGACCGCCCACCACTCCGCCCGGCTCAGCCGCACCCGCAGCAGCCGCGCCGCGACCACCGCCGTCACCGCCAGGCTGGCCGCCAGCGCCGCTCCCACCACGTAAATGGGGATGTGCCGCAGCGCCACGATCTGCAGGACGAACCCGACCGCGTCCAAGCCCAGCCCCGCCACGTAACGCCACTGCCGGACCGCCCGCAGCAGCAGGGCCGCGTCCACCCCCGACCCCGTTCCCGGCGCCGTCGCCCGCGCGGCCACCGCCTGCAACACCGACGCCGTCCCGAAACAGACCGCCGCCCCCAGCGCGCAAACCATCCCAATCAGCACGAACAGACTGTAGGTCACCGTCGTGACGAGGGTGTGACGACGGCCGGATTCCATCCCCCCGCCGCCCCGCTCTAGTCTGTCGGGCAAGCCACCCAGGGGGAGCGAACCCGTACATGGACACCACCAACGACACCACCACCCGGCGCCGCATGCGTTCCGGCGCCGTCGCCCTCGGCGGTATGGGCCTGCTCGCCGCCACCCTCGTGGCCTGCGGCAGCAGCGCGCCCGACAAGCGCTGCGCCGACCGCGCCACGTTGCAGAAGCTGAACGACAACGAGTGCCGCAGCGGCGGGCGCGGCGCGTACTACTACGGCGGCAGCACCAGCAGCGGCAAGGTCAAGGGCGGCAGCTTCGACAAGTCCGCCGTCACCCGCGGCGGCATCGGCGGCCACAGCGGCTCCGGCGGCGGCTGAGGAAAGGCAAGACCCCGTGAAGCGGCACACCATCGAGCCCCGCCCCGACTGGCAGAAGACCGTCGAGGAGCAGGGCCTGATCTACCCCCTGACCCGCTACCCCGACGACTCCCTGCGCCCCTACTGGGACGAGAGCGCGTACTACTCCTTCTCCCTCCCCGAGGTGGAGGCGCTGGAGAACGTCGTCGAGGAACTGCACGCCATGTGCCTCGCGGCCGCCGCCCACATCGTCGAGCACGACCGTTTCGCCGACCTCGGCATAGCCGATCCGGGGCTCGCCGCGCGCATCGCCGAGTCCTGGCGCCGCCGCGCCGAACAACCGTCCCTGTACGGACGGTTCGACCTGCGCTACGACGACACCGGCGCCCCGGCCAAGCTGCTGGAGTACAACGCGGACACCCCCACCTCGCTGGTGGAGGCCGCGAGTCCGCAGTGGTTCTGGATGGAGGAACGCTTCCCCGGCGCCGACCAGTGGAACTCCCTGCACGAGCGCCTCGTCGAGGCGTGGCGCCGGCAGGCGGAGCTGCTGCCGCCCGGGCCCGTCCACTTCGCCCACTCCGAGACCGACGAACTCGGCGAGGACCTGATGACGGTCGCCTACCTCCAGGAGACCGCCGAGCAGGCCGGTTTGGCCACGCACGCACTGTCCGTGGAGCAGATCGGCTGGGACAGCCTGTCCGGCCGGTTCGTGGACGACCGGCTGCGGTTCATCCGCAGCTGCTTCAAGCTCTACCCGTGGGAGTGGCTGGCGGCCGACGAGTTCGGTCCGCAGGTCCTGGCCACGTACGATCACGGCGGCGGCTCCGGCAGCACCTGCTGGATCGAGCCGCTGTGGAAGATGCTGCTCGCCAACAAGGCGCTGCTGGCGATCCTGTGGGAGCTGTTCCCCGAACACCCGAACCTGCTGCCCGCCTATCTCGACGGGCCGCGCGAGCTCGCGCACACCACCGGCTTCGCGGCCAAGCCGCTGCTCGGCCGCGAGGGCGCGGGGGTCACCCTGCACCCGGTGGGCGGGGAGCCGTTCGCGGCGGAGGAGGACGAGACGTACGTATTCCAGGCGCTGGCCCCGCTGCCGGACTTCGACGGCAACCGGGTGGTGCTCGGCGCGTGGGTCGTCGAGGAGGAGGCGGCGGGGCTCGGCATCCGGGAATCGGCGGGGCCGGTCACGGACGAGTACGCCCGTTTCCTGCCCCACGTCATCCTCTAGACCGGTACGGCGGTCAGACCGCGAGCACCGACCGCAGCTGGTCCAGGCCCCAGTCCAGGTCCTCCTTGCCGATCACCAGCGGCGGGGCGATCCGGATGGTCGAGCCGTGGGTGTCCTTCACCAGCACGCCCAGCTCCATCAGCTTCTCGGAGATCTCCCGGCCCGTACCGCGTGCCGGGTCGATGTCGACGCCCGCCCACAGCCCGCGGCCCCGTACGGCGGTCACGGCGCCGCCGCCCACCAGCAGGTTCAGCTCCCGGTGCAGGTGGTCGCCGAGTTCGGTGGCGCGCTGCTGGTACTCGCCGGTCCGCAGCATCGCGATCACCTCCAGGGCGACCGCGCAGGCGAGCGGGTTCCCGCCGAAGGTGGACCCGTGTTCGCCGGGCCGGAACACCCCGAGCACGTCCCGGTCGGCGACCACGGCGGAGACGGGGACGACGCCGCCGCCCAGCGCCTTGCCGAGGATGTACACGTCCGGCACGACGCCCTCGTGCGCGCACGCGAACGTCTCGCCGGTGCGGCCGAGGCCCGACTGGATCTCGTCCGCCATGAACAGCACGTTCCGCTCGCGCGTGAGTTCCCGTACGCCCTTCAGGTAGCCGGCGGGCGGTACGAGGACACCGGCCTCGCCCTGGATCGGCTCGAGCAGCACGGCCACGGTGTTCGAGGTCACGGCGTGGGAGAGGGCGGTGAGGTCGCCGTACGGGACGATCTCGAAGCCGGGGGTGTACGGCCCGAAGTGGTCGCGAGCCTCGTGGTCCGTCGAGAACGACACGATGGTGGTGGTCCGGCCGTGGAAGTTGTCGGCCGCCACCACGATCTTGGCGTGGCCGTCCGGGACGCCCTTGACCTCGTACCCCCACTTGCGGGCCGTCTTGACCGCCGTCTCCACGGCCTCCGCGCCCGTGTTCATCGGCAGCACCATCTCCTTGCCGCACAGGGCGGCGAGTTCGGTACAGAAGTCCGCGAACCGGTCGTGGTGGAAGGCGCGGGAGGTGAGCGTGACCCGCTCCAACTGCGCGCGGGCGGCGTCGATCAGCCGGCGGTTGCCGTGGCCGAAGTTGAGCGCCGAGTAGCCGGCGAGCATGTCGAGATACCTGCGGCCCTCCACATCCGTCATCCACGCGCCCTCCGCCGACGCGACGACGAGCGGGAGCGGATGGTAGTTGTGCGCGCTGTGCGCGTCGGCGGTGCGGATGGCATCAGCAGTCTTCGACACGGGGTCTCCGATCGTCCGGCGGGAAGTCGACGAGGGTGGCGTCACCTTCCATGTTCGCTCGCGGAGGGGACGGAGAAACCTTTCTTGCGGCGCGCCCGCTAGGGTGGGGCGTACGCACGGCGACTGGCGCACGGAGAAACGACTCCGGGGGAGTCGTGCGGGCAGGACCGCACACAGGGCCGCTCGCCTGGGCCTCGCGGGGACGAGACCAGACATCGACCCCGGAGGACCGCCATGACAGAGCGCCGCCATCCCGCCCTTTTCGCGACCGACCCCGAACTGGCGTCGTTCGTCGCGGCCGAGGAAACCCTCCAGGCGGAGACGCTCCGCCTCATCCCGAGCGAGAACTACGTGTCCGCGGCGGTGCTGGAGGCTTCCGGCACCGTCCTGCAGAACAAGTACAGCGAGGGCTACCCGGGCCGCCGTTACTACGAGGGCCAGCAGAACATCGACCGGGTGGAGTCCCTCGCGATCGAGCGGGCCAAGGGCCTGTTCGGCGTGGACCACGCGAACGTGCAGCCGTACTCCGGCTCCCCGGCGAACCTGGCCGTGTACCTGGCCTTCGCGAAGCCGGGCGACACGGTGATGGGCATGGCCCTGCCGATGGGCGGGCACCTCACGCACGGCTGGGGCGTCTCGGCGACGGGCTCCTGGTTCCGGGGCGTGCAGTACGGGGTCTCCGCGGAGACGGGGCGGATCGACTACGACGCGGTGCGGGAGCTGGCGCTCGCCGAGCGACCGAAGATCATCTTCTGTGGCGGTACCGCGCTGCCGCGCACGATCGACTTCGAGGCGTTCGGGTCGATCGCCAAGGAGGCGGGCTCCATCCTCGTCGCGGACGTGGCGCACATCGCGGGCCTGATCGCGGGCGGGGCGCACCCCAGCCCGGCGGGCCACGTGGACGTCATCTCCACGACCACGCACAAGACCCTGCGCGGGCCGCGCGGCGCGATGCTGATGTGCCGGGAGGAGCACGCGAAGGCCATCGACAAGGCCGTCTTCCCGGGCCTCCAGGGCGGCCCGCACAACCAGACGACGGCGGGCATCGCGGTGGCGCTGCACGAGGCGGCGCAGCCGGCGTTCGTCACGTACGCGCACGCGGTCGTCGCCAACGCGAAGGCGCTGGCCGCCGCGCTGCTGGAGCGGGGCTTCGACCTGGTGTCGGGCGGTACCGACAACCACCTGATCCTGCTGGACCTGACGTCGCGCGGGGTGCCGGGCAAGGTGGCGGCGAAGGCGTTGGACCGGGCGGGGATCGTCGTGAACTACAACACGGTGCCGTTCGATCCGCGCAAGCCGTTCGACCCGTCGGGGATCCGGATCGGTACGCCGTCGCTGACGTCGCGGGGGTTGTCGGTGGAGCACATGCCGGTGGTGGCGGAGTGGATCGCGCGTGCGGTGCCCGCGGCGGCCGCTTCGGACGAGCGCGCCCTGGCCGCGATCCGCGGCGAGGTCTCGGACCTGATGTCCGCCCACCCGGCCCCGGGCCTCCCCCTGTCCTGACGGTCGCCCGGCCCCGCCGGCTGACCGGGCCGCAAATCCAGCCTCGCCGGCGTTTGAGTGGACCTCCCCCGAACGGAGTCCGGGGGAGGTCCGGGCGGAGCCCGGTGTTCAGCGGGGCCGGGTTTCCCGGGGCTCCGCCCCAGACCCCGCGCCTCAAACGCCGGCGAGGCTTATGCGGCCGCGCCCCGCCGTCGTGCAGCGGCGGTGTCGCCGCACGGCATGGCCGGCCCGGCCGGACCGCGCGCGGCGCAACCGTGGAGGGACGTGGCCCCGCCCGGGTTGAGGGTGCGGCGGCGTAGCCGCGGGAAGGTGCCCGGCCCCGCCGGAGGGTGGGCGGCGTAGCCCCAGCGAGTGGTCCGGCCTCGCGGGACAACAAGAGCGCGCGGTGCCGCCGCACCGGGCGGCCGGCCCCCCGCCGGAGGGTGGGCGGCGCAGCCGCGAGGAGTGGCTCGGCCCCGCCGGCAGGGGGCGAACGGCCGGCGGAAAGCGGTCGCTCGGCCGGGGCAAGATCCGGACGGGCCGCTACCCGGCGGTATCGCGGTGGGGGCCCGGGACGGGCCGTGCGACCCGGAAGGTTCCGGCCGGCGACGGACCCGAGCCCGCCGTCGCACCTGAGAGAATGAAGCCATGGCTTCTGATCGTCCTCGCGCGCTCTCCGGCATCCAGCCCACCTCCGGTTCGTTCCACCTCGGGAACTACCTCGGAGCCATCCGCCAGTACGTCGCCCTCCAGGAGACGCACGACGCCTTCTACATGGTCGTCGACCTGCACGCGATCACCATGCCGCAGGATCCGAAGGACCTCCGCGCGAACACCCGGCTCTCCGCCGCGCAGCTGCTCGCCGCCGGCCTGGACCCCGAGCGCTGCACGCTCTTCATCCAGAGCCACGTCCCCGAGCACGCGCAGCTCGGCTGGGTCATGAACTGCATCACCGGCTTCGGCGAGGCCAGCCGGATGACCCAGTTCAAGGACAAGTCCGCCAAGGGCGGCGTCAACAACGCCACCGTCGGCCTGTTCACGTACCCGATCCTCCAGGTCGCCGACATCCTGCTCTACCAGGCGAACGCCGTCCCCGTCGGCGAGGACCAGCGCCAGCACATCGAGCTCACCCGCGACCTGGCCGAGCGCTTCAACCAGCGGTTCGGCCGGACCTTCACGCTGCCCGCCGCGCACATCGTCAAGGAGGTCGCGAAGATCTACGACCTCCAGGACCCGACGATCAAGATGTCGAAGTCCGCGTCGTCCCCCAAGGGCCTGATCAACCTCCTCGACGAGCCCAAGGTCACCGAGAAGAAGATCAAGAGCGCGGTCACCGACACCGAGGCCGAGATCCGCTTCGACACGGCGAACAAGCCCGGCGTCAGCAACCTGCTCACGATCTACTCCACCCTCACGGGCGAGTCGATCCCCGCCCTCGAAGCCGCCTACGAGGGCAAGGGGTACGGCGCGCTGAAGACCGACCTCGCCGGCGCGATGGTCGACTTCGTCACACCGTTCCGGCAGCGCACCCAGGAGTACCTGGACGACCCGGAGACGTTGGACTCCCTCCTGGCCAAGGGCGCGGAGAAGGCCCGCGCGGTCGCCGCCGAAACCCTGGCCCAGGCGTACGACCGGCTCGGTTTCCTGCCCGCCAAGCACTGACCGACGACAGCCCTGGCGGTCCGGCGGGTGGTGCCGCCACACTGAGGCGGCACCACCCTTCGGTGACAGAGCCAACCGACAGACGGAGGAGACAGACGTGGGGACCGTAACGCTCGGCGTTTCGATCGCGGTCCCGGAGCCGTACGGCAGCCGACTCCAGGAGCTGCGCGCAGGCTTCGGGGACGCGGCCGCGCACGGCATTCCCACGCACGTCACCCTCGTCCCGCCCACCGAGGTGGACGCGGACCGGCTCCCGGCGATCCGGGCCCACCTCGCCGAGGTCGCGGCCGGCTTCCGCGCCTTCGCGATGCGGCTGGAGGGCACGGGAACCTTCCGCCCGCTCTCGCCGGTCGTCTTCGTCAAGGTGGTGGAGGGCGATTCCGGCTGCACCCGCCTCCAGGGCCGGCTCCGCGACCCGCAGGGGCCGCTCGACCGGGAGCTGGCGTTCCCGTACCACCCGCACGTCACCGTCGCCCACGGGATCTCCGAGGAAGCGATGGACGTGGCGTTCGACACGCTCGCGGACTACTCGGCCCAATGGCTGTGCGGCGGGTTCGCGCTCTACGAGCAGGGCTCGGACGGTGTCTGGCGGAAGCTGCGCGAGTACCCTTTCGGCCCCGGCCCGGCGGGCTTCCCCGCGCAGGGCTCGCCGACGAACGAGGCGGCCGGGACGGTCATACGCCGCTCCTGACGGAGGGGCCGAAGGACCCGGAACGTGCGGAACCTGAGCCTCCGTAGGACCAGGGCGTGAAACGGATGCCCCATCGAATACACCTGGCGAAAAGTCACAAGCGACGACCGTAGCCCAAAGCGGAGCAATCCCGGCTATTTCCGGCATCCTATTTACGGTGACCCCATGGACTGGCTGACGAAGATCCCGGTGATCGGGCCGCTGGTGGCAGCCCTGATGCGGACCCACGCCTGGCGTGCGTACGAGCGACTCGACCGCGTCCACTGGTCCCGGCTCGCCGCCGCGATCACCTTCATCAGCTTCCTCGCGCTCTTCCCGCTGATCACCGTGGCCGCCGCCATCGGCGCGGCGCTCCTCAGCCAGGAGCAACTGGACCGCCTCCAGACGACCCTCTCCCAGCAGGTCCCCGGCATCTCCGACCAGCTCGACCTCAACGGGCTCGTCGCCAACGCGGGCACCGTCGGACTCGTGGCCGCCGGCCTGTTGCTCTTCACCGGCATCGGCTGGGTCGGCTCGATGCGCGACTGCCTGCGGGCCGTCTGGCACAAGGACGACGAGGACCAGGGCAACCCCATCGTGCGCAAGGGCAAGGACGCGCTCGTCCTGCTCGGGCTCGGCGCCGCGGGACTCGCCTCGGCCGCCGCCTCGATCATCGGGGCCAGCGCGGTGGGCAAGTTCGGCGAGCTGCTCGGCGTCCCCCAGCGCGGCGCGGGCGGAGTGGTCCTGCGTACGGGTGCCTTCCTGGTCGGCGTGCTGGCCGCGTTCCTGCTGCTGCTCTACCTGCTGACCCTGCTTCCCGGCGTCGAGCCGCGGCGGGGCCGGCTGGTCCAGGCGGCCCTCATCGGCGCGGCCGGCTTCGAGCTGCTGAAACTGCTGCTCAGCGGCTACATCAGGGAGGTCGCGGGGAAGAGCATGTACGGGGCCTTCGGCGTGCCGATCGCCCTGCTGCTCTGGATCAACTTCACGGCCAAGCTGCTGCTGTTCTGCGCCGCGTGGACGGCCGCCGACGACGCCCGCCCGGAGAAGGCCCCCACCGACGTGCCCCCGGCGAAACCCACCGCCGACGCCCAGGCGAAACCCGTCGCCGACGCCCCGGCCCGGAAGGGCGACGCGCTCTAGACGAGGTCCTCGTCCGCCGACCGGCGCCCGCGCCGGCCCGGGGGCCACCGCCGGTTGAAGGCGAAGGTGCCGCCCGCCAGCGCGGCCAACACGCCGCCGGCGATGCCCAGCGCGGTCCCCAGTCCGTTGTCGCCCGGGTCGCCGCCGCCGGCCGCCGCCCGGCTCTGCTCGTGCGACTGCGCCGGCGCCCCCTTCGACTTGGTGTCCGCGCTCTTCGGCGGCACCAGCTCACCGACCGGCTTGACCTTCCCGGTCGCCGCGAAGCCCCAGTCGAACAGTTCGGCCGTCTCCTCGTACACCGGATTGATCCCGCCGGCGTCCGGGTTCATCACGGTGACCAGCAGCCTCTTGTTCCCGCGCTGCGCCACCCCGGTGAAGGTCGAGCCGGCCATGCTGGTGTTGCCGTTCTTCACCCCGGCGATGCCCTTGTACGGGGAGATGCCACCCGCCCCCGTCATCAGCCGGTTGGTGTTCTGGATCTCGAAGAAGTCGCGCGGCTTGCCCGACTCCTGCCGGCCCGGGAACTGGGCGCTCGCCGTGCCGCAGTACTCCCGGAAGTCCTGCTTCTGCAGTCCGGAGCGGGCGATGAGGGTGAGGTCGTACGCGCTCGACACCTGACCGGGGGCGTCGTAGCCGTCGGGCGAGACCACGTGCGTGTCGAGGGCCTGGAGCTCCTCGGCGTGCGCCTGCATGTCCTTGACGGTCTTGTCGATGCCGCCGTTCATGGCGGACAACACGTGCACCGCGTCGTTCCCCGAGCGCAGGAAGACGCCGAGCCACAGGTCGTGGACGGTGTACTCGGTGTCCTCCTTGACCCCGACCAGGCTGCTGCCCTGGCCGACGTCGGCCATCTCCTGCTCGGTCACCTTGTGCACCTGGTCCTTGGGGAGGGTCGGCAGCACCGTGTCCGCGAACAGCATCTTCATCGTGGAGGCCGGCGGGAGCCGCCAGTGCGCGTTGTGCGCGGCCAGCACCTCGCCGGTGTCGGCGTCCGCCACGATCCAGGACCGTCCCGTGAGGTTCGCCGGCAGGGCCGGGGCCCCGGGCAGCAGGCTCACCTGGGTGCCGGGCTGCCCGAGCGCGGCGCCGCCGACGCTGGACATCGACGACGGCGGCGCGGGCGCCTTGGGAGGTTTGCCCTTGCCGTCGGCCGGCGCCGACGGCGGCGCCGCCGGGTCGGCGTGTGCGGGGGCCGAAAGGATGGCGGGGACCAGCAGCGCGGCGGACAGGACCGTCAGCGCGGTCTTCTTGGCAGACACGCAGGTGAACGTACATCCCGATGGGCTGCCCGCGGCAGCGGGCAGGTCAACCCGCCGCGACCACCGCCGGTACAGCCCACCCCGGCGTGTCCGTCCGGACGGCGAAACCGATACTGAGGGCATGAAACTCAGCCGCGCCGCCTCCTGGTTCCTGCTCGCCTTCGGAGTGTGGAGCTGGTTCATCTGGGTGACCTTCGTCCGGAATTTGTGGAAGAACGGAAGCGGCCTGTCCTTCGACGCGGCCGGTGACCCTACGGCGTACTTCTGGGTCCACCTTCTCCTCGCGGTCACGTCCTTTCTCCTGGGGACGGCCGTTGGGGTGATCGGGTTGCGCGGGGTGCGGGCGCTGCGGCGTGCATCACGATGACCGTATTCGTCTTCGCGGTGGCCGCGCTCGCGGTACTGCTCCTGTTGGCCCTGGTGCACCGGTGGCTGTGGGTCCGGCTGGTCCGTGACACCACCCGACCGGGTGGACCGGCACGCCGCGCGGGCACCGTCCTGGCGTTCGCGCTGCCCGTCCTCGCGGTCGCCGCGCTGGTGGCGGGGCACGCGGGCGCGCCGTTCTGGCTCCAGCGGGCGGTGGCCTGGCCCGGGTTCATGTGGCCGGCCGTGCTGCTGTACCTGACGTTGGCGATGCTGGTGGCGGAGCCGGTGCGCCGGCTCTGGCTGCGCGGCTCCGCCGCGCGCCGACCGGACCCCGCCCCCGTGGCCACTCCCGTACGGGCCGCCGCGCCCCCCGCGCCGGAGCCGCCCGAGCCCGCGCCCGCCGCCGCGCCCGCGCCCGAACCCGCCCCCGCCGACCTCACCCGGCGGCGGTTCGTCTCGCGCACCGTCGGCGGGGCCGCGGCCGCCGCGGCCCTCGGCACCGTGGGCGTCGGCACGTACGGGGTGCTGCGCGGCCCCCGCGTCAAGCGGGTGCGGGTGCCCCTGGCCAAGCTGCCCCGCGCCGCGCAGGGTTTCCGGATCGCCGTCGTCAGCGACATCCACCTCGGCCCGATCCTCGGCCGCGCCCACACCACCCGGATCGTCGAGACCGTCAACCGCACCCAACCCGACCTCATCGCCATCGTGGGCGACCTCGTCGACGGTTCGGTGCACGACCTCGGCCCGGCCGCCGAGCCGCTGCGCGGGCTCAGGGCCCGGCACGGTTCCTTCTTCGTCACCGGAAACCACGAGTACTTCTCCGGCGCCCAACAGTGGGTCGACCACGTCCGGGAACTCGGCATCGAGCCCCTGGAGAACGCCCGCCGCGCCCTGCCGTACTTCGACCTCGCCGGCGTCAACGACATCCAGGGGCAGAGCGAGGGCCACGGCCCCGACTTCGAGAAGGCCCTCGGCGACCGCGACCGCGGCCGGACCGCCGTGCTCCTCGCGCACCAACCGATCGTCATCCACGACGCCGTCCGGCACGGCGTCGACCTCCAGCTCTCCGGTCACACCCACGGAGGCCAGCTCTGGCCCGGCAACTACATCGCCGAACTGGCCAACCCGACCGTCGCCGGACTGGAGCGCTACGGGGACACGCAGCTCTACGTGTCGAGGGGAGCGGGTGCCTGGGGGCCGCCCGTCCGGGTCGGCGCGCCGTCGGACATCACTGTGGTCGAACTGGCGTCATACCAGGCCTGACCAGGCATAACGGGCCTTCCGGTGGCTGATATTCCGTGATTGGCTGACCGATAATCGGAGCGCCTAGTGTGAATAGCGGGGGTCAGGGGATGAGTTCTGTCCGACTGAAGGTCATCGCGGCAGGTCTCGTCCTCGCGGCGGCCGGCGGCGTGGCGGCGTGGCAACTGCTGCCGGACGGCGAGGGCGGGGGCGCCATCAGGGTCGGCACCAGCGACTCCGTCTCCAGCCTCGACCCGGCCGGGGCGTACGACGCCGGCTCCTGGGCGCTGTTCAGCAACGTCTACCAGTCGCTGCTGACCATCAAGCCCGGCTCCGACACGCCGGTCCCGGACGCCGCCTCCGAGTGCGCTTTCGTGGGGCAGAAGCTCACCACCTACCAGTGCCGGCTGCGCCCGGAGGTGAAGTTCTCCAACGGGCGCGCGGTCACCGCGGACGACGTGAAGTTCTCCTTCGACCGGATCAAGGCGATCAAGGCGGAGCAGGGTCCGGCCTCGCTCTTCGACACCCTGGAATCGGTCAAGGCGAGCGGCAACACCGTCACCTTCAACCTCTCGGCCCCCGACGCCACCTTCCCCTTCAAGATCGCCACGGGCGCGGCCTCGATCGTCGACAAGGACGTGTACCCGGCCAAGGCCCTGCGCCAGGGCAAGAAGGTCGACGGCTCGGGCCCCTTCACCCTCACCGGGTACGAGGCCGGCGCCAGTGCCGACCTCAAGCCCAACCCGACCTACAAGGGCCAGGCCAAACCGGCGGCGGCGTCCATCAGCGTCAAGTACTTCAAGGGCTCCGCCGAACTCGACAAGGCCTGGACGGACCGCAAGATCGACGTCGCCCACCGCGACATGCCGCCCGAGGTGCTCGCGGGCCTCGGCCCCGGCCTGACGGACACCCGCTACGCGGTCTCCGGCGGCACCGAGACGCGCATCATGATCTTCAACGTCCGGCCCGGGTCGACCGTGGCCAAGCCCGCCGTGCGCCAGGCCATCGCGGCCGTCCTGGACCGCTCCAAACTGGCCGCCGACGTCCACAAGGGAACCGTCACCCCGCTCTACTCCCTGGTCCCGGCCGGGGTCGCCGGCCACAGCACGCCGTTCTTCGACACCTACCCCAAGCCCGACGAGGCGCTGGCCAAGAAGATCCTCAAGGACGCCGGGATCGAGGCTCCGGTGTCGCTGACCCTGGGGGTCAACGATCGGGGCGCCAACGTCGGGGAAGCCGACGAGATCGCCAAGCAGCTCACCGCCACCGGCCTGTTCCAGCTGAAGACCAAGGTGGTCGGCACGTTCCAGGACTACCAGAAGGAGTACGCGGCGGGTGAATTCGACGCCTACACCCTGGGCTGGATCGCCGACTTCCCCGACGCGGACAACTTCCTCGCCCCGCTCGTCGCCACCGGCTCCAGTATGAACAACGGCTACTCCGACAAGGCCGTCGACGACCTGATCGCCCGCACCCGGACCCACTCCGACCGCGGCGAGGCGGCCACCGACTTCCGCGAGCTCCAGAAGCTGCTCTCCCAGCAGATCCCGATCCTGCCGATCTGGCAGAAGAAGGACTACGTGATGTCCCGCGAGGCCGTCGGCGGAGCCCAGTACCTCTCCGACGGCACGGGCGTCTGGCGCCTGTCGGAACTCAACTGGCTGTAACGCGGCGGCGCGCCACCGGTGCCTACGCCTTCTCCTGCGGGTACGGGTCGGAGGCGCGCTTCTTGCGGGAGACCGCCGTCTGGGCCATGCCCGGCAGGAAGTCCGCGAACAGTTCGTGGACCTCCCGCACCAACGGCCGCAGCACCCGGAACCGGGCGAGGACGATGCCCCGCGTCGTGAGCTGCGCGCCGCGCTCGGCGAGCCGGCGGGTCTTCTCGCTGTCGGGCGAGCGGTCGAAGACCCAGTACAGGACGAGCCCCATCTGCGAGAGCCACATCAGCTCGGGCAGCGCGTCGGCCAGTTCCTCCGGCACCTTCGTCTTCGCGCCCGCCAGCACCTCGCGGTGCATGTCGATCGCCGCGTTGCGCGCGGGCTCCGATTCGGGCGAGAAGGGGCTGAGCGGGCTCTCCGGGTCGGCCGCGTTCTTGAAGAACTGGGAAGCGAACTCGTGGTACGGCGCCGCGATGTCCAGCCAGGTCGTCAGGACGCCGGCGAGGCGCTTCTGGAGATCGGTCTCGTTCTCCAGGATCGGCCGGACCGCCGCCTGGTGTGCGGCGCAGATCCGGTCGTAGAACCCCTGGACCAGGTGTTCCTTCGAAGCGTAGTAGTAATAGGCGTTGCCGACCGAAACGCCCGCCTCCTTGGCGATGGCCCGCATGGTCGTCTTGTCGAACCCGCGCTCCTGGAACAGGCGGAGGGCGGTTTCGAGGATGAGAGTGCGGGTCTGCTCGCTCTTCGGAGCCTTCTGATCGGTCACGGTGTACGACCCTATCGGGGTACGGCGCAGGCATCGTCACAGGCCGCTTCTTCCGCACCGGCCTCGCCGTTGGTACGGACCGCGGCCCGCCAGGCGGAGGCGGTGTACATGGCGGCCCGGGCGAAGGGCCGGCCCGCCGGGGTGGAGAGCCAATGGGCTTTGGGTCGGTGCTCGGACAGGGCCCACAGGCAGACGATGAAGGCGTCGGTGTCGGTCCAGACCTGGCCCCGGTCCCCGACCACGGTGATCCGGCGCAGTGTCGCCGCGTGGTCCAGGGCCGGGAACCGCTGCCGTGCCGCGTCCGATCCGGCGGGGACGAGCCGCAGCGGCACGAGCCACCGCTGTCCGAGGAGCCAGTGCCGGATGTGCACGCAGAGCGGGCAGTTCGCGTCGTAGAGGACGGTCAGGTGCCGGATCGGCTCGGTCGGGCCGGTCGGGCCGGTCGGCGTGGTGGCCGCGCTCATCGGGGCTCAGGCCCCGGCCGGTGCGGTCCACCCCTGGGGGGCGACCGGCGGGGTCTGCCGGCGCTCCATGACGCCGCGCCGGCGCATCTTGTTGAGCACCCACACGTTGCCGAGGTGCATCACGCCGAGCACGAGGAGGACGACGCCGAGCTTCACCGAGAGCGCCTCGAAGAGGCCGCGCGCCTCGGTGATGGTCTCGGTCGAGCGCAGGTAGAGGGTCACGAAACCGATGTTGATCAGGTAGAAGCCGACGACCAGGAGGTGGTTGACGGCGTCGGCGAGCTTCTCGTTGCCCTGGAGGACGTCGGCGATGAAGACGCGACCGTTGCGGGTGAGGGTACGGGCGACCCAGATGGTGAGTCCGATGCTGATGACCAGATAGATGACGTACGCGACCACGGTGAGGTCCATGCCCCAGCCCCTTTGAACGTGTTCAACTGCTGACGAGGCTGACTGTAGACCTGTTTTTGAACAGGTTCAAGCGGTCGGTTCAGGGCGTCGTCCCCATGACCTTCTCCAGCAACTCCGGATCGACGTGCGGAGCCTCGGGCGTCGGCAACGACCGCCAGGCCGGCGGCCAGGTCGTCCCGTACAACGCGGGCACCCCCACGTAGGCGGCGGCGGGCCGGGTGCGCGAGCTGTACCGCTGGGCGTACGAGGGCCAGCTCCGCTCCCGCGCGGTCCCGGGCGGGATGAGGAAGTACATCCAGCGAAAGCCGTTGAGCTCGTAGACGATGGGCCCGGGGTCGTGGTCGGTGAGCCGGCTGAGCTGCTTGGCGATGTCCTCGCCGAGCTGGCCCTGGACGCGGACGGCATCGAAGTGCACGCCGGCGAGCCGGAGTCGGAAGCCGGACTCGGGGACCCAGTCCGGGGCCCACGCGCGGGGGGAGATTTCGTCGTTCACACCACAGAGGGTGACGGCCCGGAGCTGGCCTGAACAGTGGTCGTGCCGTCACAGACGGCGATCTGTGAAGGGCCGTGAAGCCGATGACCGAGCCTGTGAACCCGAGTGAACCCCTCCCGTCGGCCCTGCGGCGCGGGCTGGGAGCCCAGATGCGCACGCTCCGTGAGAAACGGGGGGTGTCGCGCCAGGAGTTGGGCGGCGACACCAACTTCTCCCCGTCCACCATCGGGGCGTTCGAGCGGGGCGAGCGGGCGATGGACGCCGAGACGATCGAGAAGGTGGACGACGTCCTGGGCGGCGAGGGCCTGCTGAAGGCGACGGTGCCGTACCTGGAGGAGGAGCGGTACGCGCCGCAGTTCCGTGGCTTCGTCCCCATCGAGAAGAAAGCGGTCAGCCTGTGGGTGTACGACACCCACATCGTCAACGGTCTGCTCCAGACGAAGGAGTACGCGCGCCGGGTCTTCGAAGATTACTGGCCACACCTTCCGTCCACGGATGATGTCGACGCACTGATGGACGGCGAGACCGGTGCCCGCCAGCCGCGGTTCCACTGCCCTGCGCAGACGGTGGACGAGAACGCCGTGGCGGCGAGGGCCGGTGCGGGACACATCGATGGAACCCTCGATGATCTCGGCCCGGTAGCCCTCCGGAAGGTCCGTCGCCTTCCAGGCCTGCCAGAGGACTTCATCGAGACCCGGGTCGCACGGCAATTCGTCGTACACGGCAGACATGGGAAGCACCTTCTCCGCTGGGCAAGCGACGCCGGTGACGGTACCGCCGTCCGTGGGGTCCGTCCGTCAGGCGAAAGGTTTTTCCGCTCGCCCGTCACCCCTCGGGGTGATGCCGGGCAACGACGGAGGCCCGCACCCCAAGGGGGTACGGGCCTCAGCCGAGACCGCCGGACGGAGTCCGGCGCGTCAAAGGATCAGAAGCGGCGGGTGATGAGGGCCCGCTTGACTTCCTGGATCGCCTTCGTGACCTCGATGCCACGCGGGCACGCGTCGGTGCAGTTGAAGGTCGTGCGGCAGCGCCACACGCCGTCCTTGTCGTTCAGGATCTCCAGCCGCTGCTCGCCCGCCTCGTCACGCGAGTCGAAGATGAAGCGGTGCGCGTTGACGATCGCCGCCGGGCCGAAGTACTGGCCGTCGTTCCAGAACACCGGGCACGAGGACGTGCACGCGGCGCACAGGATGCACTTGGTGGTGTCGTCGAAGCGCTCGCGGTCCTCGGCGGACTGCAGGCGCTCGCGCGTCGGCTCGTTGCCCGTCGTCACCAGGAACGGCATGACGTCGCGGTACGCCTGGAAGAAGGGCTCCATGTCGACCACGAGGTCCTTCATCACCGTGAGGCCCTTTATGGCCTCGACGGTGATCGGCTTCTCCGGGTTGATGTCCTTGATCAGCGTCTTGCAGGCGAGCCTGTTCTTGCCGTTGATCCGCATCGCGTCGGAGCCGCAGATGCCGTGCGCGCACGAGCGGCGGAAGGTCAGCGTGCCGTCGAGGTCCCACTTGATCTTGTGGAGACCGTCGAGCACGCGCTCCTTCGGGTCGATCTCGATCTGGTAGTCCTGCCACTGCGCCTCGTCCGAGATCTCGGGGTTGTAGCGGCGGATCCGGAACGTGACCGTGATGAAGGGCGAGGCCGCGGCCGCGGCCTCCATCGCGTCCGTCTTGGAGAGGGTGGGGGTGGCCATCAGTACTTACGCTCCATCGGCTGGTAGCGGGTGACGACGACGGGCTTGTAGTCCAGCCGGACGGTGTCCTTACCGTCGTCGCCGACCTCGCGGTACGCCATGGTGTGGCGCATGAAGTTGACGTCGTCGCGGTTCGGGTAGTCCTCGCGGTAGTGACCGCCGCGGGACTCCTTGCGCGCCAGCGCGGACACGGCCATGACCTCGGCCAGGTCGAGCAGGTTGCCCAGCTCGATGGCCTCCAGCAGGTCCGTGTTGAAGCGCTTGCCCTTGTCCTGCACGGACACGTTCTTGTAGCGCTCGCGCAGTTCCGCGATCTTCTCGACCGCGGTCTTGATGGTCTGCTCCGTGCGGAACACCATCACGCACGCGTCCATCGTCTCCTGGAGCTCCAGGCGCAGTTCGGCGACCCGCTCGGTGCCCGTGGAGTCGCGCAGCCGCTCGACCAGGTCGATGACCTGCTGCGCCGGGTTCTCGGGCAGCTCGACGTAGTCGTTCTCGTGCGCGTATTTGGCCGCGGCGATGCCCGAGCGCTTGCCGAAGACGTTGATGTCCAGCAGCGAGTTGGTGCCCAGACGGTTCGCGCCGTGCACGGAGACACAGGCGACCTCGCCGGCCGCGTACAGGCCCGGGACGACGGTGGTGTTGTCCGCGAGGACCTCACCCTCGACGTTGGTCGGGATGCCGCCCATGGCGTAGTGCGCGGTGGGCTGGATCGGGATCGGGTCCGTGTAGGGCTCGATGCCGAGGTACGTACGGGCGAACTCGGTGATGTCCGGGAGCTTCGCGTCGAGCTGCTCCGGCGGCAGGTGCGTCAGGTCCAGGTACACGTGGTCACCGGCGGGACCGCAGCCGCGGCCCTCGCGGATCTCGGTGTAGATGGAGCGCGAGACGACGTCACGGGACGCGAGGTCCTTCATGACCGGCGCGTACTTCTCCATGAAGCGCTCGCCGTCCTTGTTGCGCAGGATGCCGCCCTCACCGCGGGCGCCCTCCGTCAGCAGGATGCCCATGCGCCAGATGCCCGTCGGGTGGAACTGGAAGAACTCCATGTCCTCCAGCGGCAGACCGCGCCGGTAGCAGGCCGCCTGGCCGTCACCGGTGAGGGTGTGCGCGTTGGAGGTCACCTTGAAGAACTTGCCGGTGCCGCCCGAGGCGTAGATCACGGACTTCGCCTGGAAGACGTGGATCTCGCCGGTGGCGAGCTCGTACGCGACGACGCCCGCGGACTTCTTCACTCCGTCGACCTCGACCAGCAGCTGGTCCAAGACGTAGAACTCGTTGAAGAACTCCACGCCCTCCTTGACGCAGTTCTGGTACAGCGTCTGGAGGATCATGTGGCCGGTGCGGTCCGCGGCGTAACAGGACCGGCGGACCGGCGCCTCGCCGTGGTTGCGGGAGTGACCGCCGAAGCGGCGCTGGTCGATGGTGCCGTCCGGGGTGCGGTTGAACGGCAGGCCCATCTTCTCCAGGTCGAGGACCGCGTCGATGGCCTCCTTCGCCAGGATCTCGGCGGCGTCCTGGTCGACCAGGTAGTCACCGCCCTTGACCGTGTCGAAGGTGTGCCACTCCCAGTTGTCGTCCTCCACGTTGGCGAGCGCGGCGGCCATGCCGCCCTGCGCGGCGCCCGTGTGGGAGCGGGTGGGGTAGAGCTTCGTCAGCACGGCGGTGCGGCTGCGCTTCGTCGCCTCGATGGCGGCGCGCATGCCGGCGCCGCCGGCTCCGACGATGACGGTGTCGTACTTGTGGATCTTCATGAGTCGATTCGCCTCAGCCCGTGCCTAGCGGATGTTCGGGTCGAAGGTGAAGATCACCAGCGTGCCCAGAAGGATGGTGAACACCGTGGCGGTGTAGAGCAGGCCCTTCAGCCACAGCCGCGTGCCGGGGCGCTCCGCGTAGTCGTTGATGACCGTACGCAGACCGTTGGAGCCGTGCAGCATGGCCAGCCACAGCATCAGCAGGTCCCAGACCTGCCAGAACGGGGACGCCCAGCGGCCGGCCACGAAGGCGAAGCCGATCTTGGTGACGCCGCCGTCCAGCACCAGCTGGATGAGCAGGTGGCCGATGACCAGCACCACCAGGACGATGCCCGAGAGGCGCATGAAGAGCCACGCGGCCATCTCGAAGTTGCCGCGGGTCGAGCGCGGCGTCTTGCCGGTGCGCTTGCGCGGGGCCTCGATGTACGGCGCCGGGTTGTCGACGTCGTAGAGGGAGACGCCCTCTACGGCGCCGATGCCCTGGGCGGAAGAAGTGTCAGAAGACATGCGTGTCACTTCCCGAACAGTTCAAGGTAGGCGTGGTGCAGGACGGGGTACACGGCCCCGGCCATCAGCACGATCCAGACGACCATCACGGTCCAGAGCATCTGCTTCTGGAGACGCGGGCCCTTGGACCAGAAGTCCACGGCGATCACACGCAGACCGTTGAGCGCGTGGAAGAGGATGGCGGCCACGAGGCCGTACTCCAGCAGCGCGACGATCGGGGTCTTGTAGGTAGCCACGACATCGTCGTACGCCTCGGGGGAGACGCGGACGAGAGCGGTGTCGAGGACGTGTACGAACAGGAAGAAGAAGATGAGGACGCCGGTGACTCGATGAGCCACCCAGGACCACATTCCTTCCCGGCCGCGGTACAACGTTCCAGCCGGCACGGAAAACCCTCCGGAAGCGGGGCGGGGGCCAGCCGGCTTCTTTGTCGGTCGGGCCCGGCCGGGTACGGTCCACCGGCCCCGGACATCGTAGCGACGCTTTGTCGGTTCCCTTGCGCCGGGTCCATCGGTGTGATCAAACAGGCACGGACGGGCTATCCCACAGGGGCAAATAGCCCGAAATCGGCGGCGGACGGACCTCGGGCGGGCCGCCGGGTGTGATCGGTCCGGCGGCGGCGGTCGGCAACCGCTCCAGCAGCCGGACGAGCCGGGCCTGGGCGAGGCGGCGCAGCTCGTCCGCGGAGATCGCGCGTTCCTCGTCCGTCTCGTGGGCCATCCGCCGCCGGATCGCCGCCAGCAGCGCGTCCACCCGTTCCTCCGGCGGATGTCCGTCCAGGCAGATCACGAAGGCGTGGCCGAAGGTCCGCTCGTACTCCGCCCGGGCCGCGTCCAGGGCGAGGAGCGCGGCGTACGAGGCGCCGTGCGCCAGCTCCGCCGAGAACTCGCGGGCCAGCGCGCCGGTCAGGTCGCCCTGGGAGAGGTCGTACGAGGCCTCGTCGGCCGCGGCCAGCAGCGCGGGGAGGTCGGGGTAGGGGCGGTGGGCGGCCAGTCGGTGGGCCCAGCGCCCGCTGCCGCAGCACCGCAGCAGGGCCGCCCGGGCGGTGTCGTGGGGGAGGGCGTTGAACCGCGCGAGACCGGAGCCGTGGTCGCCCCCGGGTACCGGAGCGCCGGGGCTTGCCCCAGACTTCTTCCCCGGACCATGTCCGGGAGGGGCTCCGGTGCCCCCTTGGACCTGTGCCGGAAAGTGGCTGGACAGCGGGGGGCTCCTCGGGGCGCGGCGCGGGTGTGCCGCCACGCTAGCGATGCCGGGCAGCGTGTGGCGTACCGATTCGAGGATTTCACCCGGAAGTGAGCCGAAAGGATGACACCGGGCATGCATGACCAGAGCGAAGAGGGGAAGACGACCGAGGCCGCCACCCCCCACAGGAGAGGCCCCGGTCGCCGTCCGACACGGGCTCGTGCGACAAGCCCGTATTCAAGTCAGCGCCCCGGGTGCGTTTTCTGTCACACCCCGCTCCGCGCAGGGTTGGTTGCTGGTTGTACAACTCGTGGACGAGACGTACTTGAAGGCCGTAACGTGCGGATTTGCGCCACACGTACAGGACAGTGAACGGGTTGGGGACTTTGCTGGGGGACGACGCGGAGCTGACCGCCGCGGTGCTCGCGGCACAAGACGGCGACGAGAACGCGTTCCGTACTGTGTACCGCGCCGTGCACCCGCGCCTGCTCGGATACGTACGCACGCTCGTCGGTGACGGCGACGCGGAGGACGTCACGTCCGAGGCATGGCTGCAGATCGCCCGCGACCTCGACTCCTTCACCGGCGACGCCGACCGGTTCCGCGGCTGGGCGGCCCGGATCGCGCGGAACCGGGCCCTCGACCACATCCGCATGCGCGGCCGCCGTCCCGCCATCGGTGGGGACGACAGCGAACTCACCGGCCACGCCGCCGACAGCGACACCGCGGGCGCGGCGATGGAGGCCCTCTCCACCAGCTCCACCATGGCGCTGATAGCGCAGCTCCCGCAGGACCAGGCCGAGGCCGTCGTGCTGCGCGTGGTCGTCGGCCTGGACGCGAAGAGCGCCGCCGAGACGCTCGGCAAGCGGCCGGGCGCCGTACGCACCGCCGCCCACCGGGGTCTCAAGAAGCTCGCGGAAATGCTGGGCACGGAACTCGCGGCGACCGTCGACGGGAAGCCCGCCGACGCCGGCAGGGACGTACCCGACGGCGAGCCGGCCCTGCCGTTCGGTCATAATGCCGGGGGCCCGCCACGGGGTGGCGCTGGCGTGCGCGATCTCGACGCCGTACCGGCGCAGCGCGGTCGGGGCGCGGGCCTTGTGGAACAAACCGGTGTGACGCATTCACGTTGGCGGACGCAGAAGGACATGTGATGGCCGACGAGCGCAACAGGTGGCTGGACAGAGCCGCGGCGGAACGATTGCTGCGCGGCGAACCACCGGTCGGGCCGGACGCTGACCAGCAGACCCGGGCCGAGGTGGCGCTGCGTGCCGCCCTCGGGGCGCTGGCCCAGCCGCCGCCCGCCGGCCGGGAACTGCCCGGCGAGGCCGCCGCGCTGGCCGCCTTCCGCGCGGCCCACCCCGCGGGCGCGCGGTCCGGCGCCGCCCGGCCCGTGCGGGCGTTCCCGATCGGCGGGGCCGACGAACCCCTGGTCGAACTGTCACCCGCTCCGCTCGTACGGATTCCCGCCCAGCGGCGCCGGGGCACGCCCCTGCGCCTGGGGCTCGCGGCGGCGCTGGCGAGCGTCGCGGTCGGCGGCTTGGCGGCCGCGGCCGGCGGACTGCTGGACGGGAACACCCACGACTCGGCGGCCCCGGGGCCGGCGGTCTCGGTCAGCGCCGACGCCGACCCGGCGCCGTCCGGCGACGCCTCGGGCCCCACGGCCGCGCCGCCGCTGTGGCCGAGCCCGCTGCGCGACGGGGACGGCGCGTCCGCCTCCCCCGGCGCCTCGCGGCAGCCCGGCACGGACGGACGCAAGGACGCCGGAGGTGTCCCCGGATTCACCTCGGGACCGGCGGGCACCGGCTCCGCCACCACCGGCACGGGCGGCTCCGACGGCCACGACACCGTCACCGACGGGTCGTCCGGCACCGCGGACGGCGGCAAGGACAAGAACAAGGACAGCGACAAGGAGCTGCGGCTCCAGGGGAAGGACCTGTGCGGCGACTACCGCGCGGGCAGGCTCACGGGCGAGCGGCGCGAGAAGCTGATCAAGCTCGCGAAGACGGCGGCGCAGATCCCGCACTTCTGCGAGGGCCTCCTCGACGGGCCGGGCGGCACCACCAAGTCCGGGGCGGACGGCTCCGGCGCGGGCACCCCCGGCCGCGACACGGGGGGGCTCCCCCCGGCCCCGACTCAGCTCCCGGGCGGCTCGCTGCGCTTCCGCACGCCGGCCTGACGGACACCGTCACACCTGGCTGTAACACTTTTCGACCCGACGGCGCAGTACATAACGAGCCGACTGGTCATCGGCCGCGCATGAGCCGGGGTTCCCCCCGTACCCCTGGGCTCTGCGCAACCGGCGCGGGCGGGGCACGTTCCCCCGGCCCCGCCCGCGCCCTCTACCTCGACCCCGGCGGAAGCCGCCGGCCCCGCCGGTGGGTGGCCGTCCCGTGGACGATCCACCGGTGGACGACCCGCCGGTGGACGACTCACCGATAGACACTCACCAGTAGACGACGACCTTGTCGCCGACCTGGACCTGGTCGAACAGGGACGACAGCTTCCCCTTGTCCCGGACGTTCACGCAGCCGTGCGAGGCGCCGGCGTAGCCGCGGGCGGCGAAGTCCGACGAGTAGTGCACCGCCTGGCCCTCGCTGAAGAACATCGAGTACGGCATCGGCGTGTGGTAGATCGTCGAGACCCAGTCCTTGGCCTTCCACTCCACCTTGAACTCGCCCTCGCGCGTCGGCGTGTTCTCCGACCCGAAGCGCACGTCCATGGTGGAGACGATCTTGCCGTCGATCATCCAGGCGAGGGTGCGGCTCTCCTTGCTGATGCACATGACCCGGCCGTGCATGCAGCGCGGGTCCGGCGCGTCCACCTCGTTGGTGGTCGGCGGGCGCAGCTCCTCCTCGGTGGGCTTCTTGCTGGCGCCCTCGATGCTCTTCCAGGTCGCCTCGTCCACCGAACCCGTCGCGGGCAGCCCGTGCCCGGACTGGTAGGTGCGGACGGCGGCCGTCGTCTTCGACCCGTAGAAGCCGGTCGGGGCCACCGACATCAGCTTGAGCTGGCGCAGTCGCGCCTGGAGCTCGCGGATCTGGTCGCTCTCGTCACCGTTGGCCATGATCGGTTTGACGGTGGGCGACGGCGGGGCCGACGCGGAGGGGGAAGCGGGCGCGGAGGACGAGGACGACGGTGACGGCGAGGTGTTCTTGCCGTCGTCCGAGGCCGACGCGGAGGGGGACGAAACCGCCGTGGGCGCGGACGTGGCCGCGGAAGGGGAGCCCGAGGCCCCCGACTTCTGCGGCCCGCAGGCGGTCGCGGCGAGCGCGACGGCGGTGGCGACTCCCAGCGTGCGGATTATTGCCTTCTGACGGTGCATGGCGGCCCCCCGTTTGTTCTCCGTTGTGTAAGGAGGTGATGCCGGGCGGGCGTGGACAGTTGCGGACGCCTCCGCGTTGTTGCGCCATTGTGACCAGCGGCCGTCGCGGCGGGGTCCGGGCGGTGACCCCGAGCCGGCCGGCACCACGGAGGAGTGGGTCATGGTTCGTCCCCCAGCACGTACCGAGAGCGGAATCCCCATCGAACCGGTCTACGGACCCGAGGCCCTCGCGGACTGGGACCCCGCCGTCAGCCTGGGGGTACCCGGGGACTACCCCTACACCCGGGGGGTCTATCCCACGATGTACACCGGACGGCCCTGGACGATGCGCCAGTACGCGGGCTTCGGCACCGCCGCCGAGTCCAACGCCCGCTACCGCGCCCTGATCGAGGGCGGCGGCACCGGCCTGTCGGTCGCCTTCGACCTGCCCACCCAGATGGGCCACGACTCCGACGCACCCCTCGCCCACGGCGAGGTCGGGAAGGTCGGCGTGGCCGTCGACTCCGTCGAGGACATGCGGCTGCTCTTCCGGGGGATCCCCCTGGACCGGGTCTCCACCTCCATGACCATCAACGCCCCGGCGGCCCTGCTGCTGTTGATGTACCAGCTCGTGGCCGAGGAGGAGGGCATCGCGGCCGACCGGCTCACCGGCACGATCCAGAACGACGTGCTCAAGGAGTACATCGCGCGCGGGACCTACATCTTCCCGCCCGGGCCCTCCCTGCGGCTGACGGCGGACATCTTCCGGTACTGCCGGGCCGAGATCCCCAAGTGGAACACCATCTCCATCTCCGGCTACCACATGGCCGAGGCCGGGGCCTCGCCCGCGCAGGAGATCGCCTTCACCCTGGCCGACGCGGTCGCCTACGTCCGTACCGCCCTCGCCGCGGGCATGTCCGTCGACGACTTCGCCCCCCGGCTCTCCTTCTTCTTCGTCGCCCGGACCACCCTGCTGGAGGAGGTCGCCAAGTTCCGGGCCGCCCGGCGGATCTGGGCCCGGGTGATGCGCGAGGAGTTCGGCGCCCGGGACCCGAAGTCGCTGATGTTGCGCTTCCACACCCAGACGGCCGGGGTCCAACTGACGGCGCAGCAACCCGAGCTGAACCTCGTACGGGTCGCGGTCCAGGCGCTGGCCGCGGTGTTGGGCGGCACACAGTCCCTGCACACCAACGCCTTCGACGAGGCGATCGCGTTGCCCACGGAGAAGTCGGCGCGGCTCGCGCTGCGCACCCAGCAGGTGCTCGCGCACGAGACGGACGTGCCGCACACCGCGGACCCCTTCGCGGGGTCGTACGCGGTGGAGCGGATGACGGACGAACTGGAGGCGGCGGTGCTCGGGCTCATGCGGCGGGTGGCGGACCTGGGCGGGGCGGTCGCCGCGATCGAGGCCGGGTTCCAGAAGGGCGAGATCGAGCGGAACGCGTACCGCCTGGCGCGCGAGCAGGAGGCGGGCGAGCGGGTCGTGGTCGGCGTCAACCGGTTCCCGCTCGCCGAGGAGGAACGGTACGAGCCGCTGCGGGTGGACCCGGCGATCGAGGCCCGCCAGTGCGAGGCGCTGAGCCTGCTGCGCGAGCGGCGCGACGGGGCCGCGGTGGCGGTGGCGCTGGACGCGCTGCGGGCGGCGGCGGCCGACGCCTCGGCGAACGTGCTCTACCCGATGAAGGAGGCGCTGCGGGCCCGGGCCACGGTGGGGGAGGTGTGCGGGGCGCTGCGGGAGGTGTGGGGCACGTACGTGCCGGCGGACGCGTTCTGACCTCGTCGCCCGGCTGTCCCCGGCCCCGGCCCGGGCGCCGCGAAATGAATACCGGACGGTCGGACCGGCATGCGAGACTCCCTCCCATGCTGGGTGTCACCGATCTGCCGACCTATCTCGCCGGCCTCGTCCTCATCGTCCTCCTGCCGGGGCCGAACTCCCTCTACGTGCTGTCCGTCTCCGCGCGCAAGGGCGTCCGCGAGGGGTACAAGGCCGCCTGCGGGGTCTTCACCGGGGACACCGTCCTGATGGTCCTCACCGCCGCCGGGGCCGGGGCGCTGCTCAAGGCGAGCCCGGTGGTGTTCACGCTGGTCAAGCTCCTCGGGGCCGGATACCTGGCGTGGCTCGCGGTGGGCATGATGCGGTCGGCGTGGGGCATGTGGCGCCACCGGGCGGCCCGGCAGGAGGAGGCCCTGGCCGAGCCGGCGGTGCAGGACGAGCGGCCGTACCGCAGGGCGCTGGTGGTGAGCCTGTTCAACCCGAAGGCGATCTTGTTCCTGCTCTCGTTCTTCGTGCAGTTCGTGGACCCCGGCTATGCCTATCCGGCGCTGTCGTTCCTGCTGCTGGGGACGCTGTCGCAGTTGGCGAGCTTCCTCTACCTGTCGACGCTGATACTCACCGGCACCCGGCTGTCGGCCGCCTTCCGCCGGCGCAGGCGGCTCTCGGCGGGTGCCACCTCGGCGGCGGGCGTCCTCTTCCTCGGCTTCGCCGCGAAGCTCGCGACGGGCTGACGGCTCCCCGCCCGGCGGCTCCGGCGGCCGGATGGGCGCGCGAGTTTACCCCCGGGCGCAACCGGTCATGCGTCCGGAGGCCGGGTTTCTTTCCCCTAACGGCATGAACTTTTTGTGATCTCCGGCCAGTTGACCCATCCGTGCGCCTAACCTTCAACAGGTGAACCAGTTGATGTCCCGCGAGTCCCAGACCGCCCTGCCCGGCACGCCCGACCGGCCCGAGCTGCCCGGCACGCTTCCGGACCACCTGCGCGCCGAACTGATCGCCTTCCGCCGGGATCTGCACATGCATCCCGAACTCGGCCACCAGGAGTTCCGCACCACGGCGGCGATCAAGGCCCGGCTGGAGAAAGCCGGCCTGCGCCCGCGGGTGCTGAGCACCGGCACCGGCCTGATCTGTGACGTCGGCACCTGGGACGGGGTACGGCCCGTACTCGCCCTGCGCGCGGACATCGACGCCCTGCCCATCCCGGACACCAAGACGCACGTCCCGTACCGCTCGACCTTCCCCGACCGGGCGCACGCCTGCGGCCACGACGTCCACACCGTGACCGTGCTCGGCGCCGGCCTGGTGCTCGCCGAACTCGACCGGCAGGGGCTGCTGCCGCAGCCGGTCCGGCTGCTGTTCCAGCCCGCCGAGGAGGTCCTGCCCGGCGGGGCGAGCGACGCCATCGAGGACGGGGTCCTGGACGGCGTGGGCAAGATCATCGCGGTGCACTGCGACCCCCGGGTCGACGCCGGGAAGATCGGGCTGCGCCCCGGGGCCATCACCTCCGCCTGCGACCGGCTGGAAGTCGCCCTGGCGGGCCCCGGCGGCCACACCGCCCGCCCGCACCTCACCACCGACCTCGTCACGGCCGCCGCCCGGGTCGCGGTCGACGTGCCGGCGGTGCTGGCCCGGCGGATGGACGCCCGCTCGGGCATGTCGGTCACCTGGGGCCGGATCGAGGCGGGGCACGCCTGCAACGTCATCCCGATGCACGCGGAGCTGTCCGGAACCGTGCGGTGCCTGGACCTCAACGCCTGGCACGAGGCCCCCGACCAGATCCACGCGGCGATCGACGAGGTCGCGGCCCTGCACGGGGCCAAGTCCGAAATCACCTACGTCCGGGGCGTGCCGCCGGTGGTCAACGACCCGATGGTCACCGAACTGCTGCGCGAGGCGATGGCGGCCCGGCGCGGTCCCGGGGCGATCGAGGACACCGAGCAGAGCCTGGGCGGCGAGGACTTCTCCTGGTACCTGGAGCACGTCCCGGGAGCCATGGCCCGGCTCGGGGTGCACAAGCCCGGCGACCCGGCCAAGCGGGACCTCCACCGGGGTGACTTCGACGTGGACGAGGCCGCGATCACCGTCGGAGTCGAGTTTTTCACGGCCGCCGCCCTGCTCGACGGGCGCCGCGCCAGGCCCTCCAGGTAAAAGTCCGGGCAAAATCAGTACAACATCTGAGCGGCACCCAGCACAGCTGTCCAGCCCTTGATACGCAAGGGCTGGACGCTTGGCGGTTACCAATCGGTCACTGTCCGGTTCGCGACGATCCGATAACGACTCCTGAACGGGCTCTTAACTGACATCTACGCGCGTTACGATCGCCGCGAAACCAGCGCCGGTCGTGGCGCTTCGGTCAGGTTTTGAAGGAGCCTCCCCTTGCGCCGGATCACCAGGATCGCCACCGTGGGCATCGCGTCCGCGGCGCTGGCCCTCTCGGCCACCGCCTGTGGCGGAAAGAAGTCGTCGGACGCCACCTCCTCCAGCTCGTCCTCGGGGACGCAGGAGAAGAGCGCCGCCATCGCGTACGACATCGGTGGCCGCGGCGACCAGTCGTTCAACGACGCCGCCTACGCCGGCCTCGAAAAGGCCAAGTCCGAACTCAAGATCAAGACCGCCGAGGCGGAGCCGACCGAGGGCGAGTCCGAGGCCGACAAGGTCCAGCGCCTGACCGAGCTCGCGCGCAAGGGCAACAACCCGGTCATCGGCGTCGGTTTCTCCTACGCTCCGGCCATCAAGAAGGTCGCGGCGAAGTTCCCGAACACCACGTTCGGCATCATCGACGACACCTCGGTGACCGACAAGAACATCGCCAACCTCGTCTTCAACGAGGAGCAGGGCTCGTACCTGGCCGGCGTCGCCGCCGCCAAGACGTCGAAGACCGGCACGGTCGGCTTCATCGGCGGTGTCGAGGTTCCGCTCATCAAGAAGTTCGAGGCGGGCTTCACCCAGGGCGTCAAGGACACCAACCCGAACGCCAAGGTGCTGTCGGCCTACCTGACGCAGCCGCCGGACTTCTCCGGTTTCGCCAAGCCCGACCTCGGCAAGGCCACCGCCAAGGGCCAGCTCGACGGCGGCGCCGACGTGATCTACGCCGCCGCCGGTCTCGCCGGCTCGGGTGCGATCGAGGCCACCGCCGGCGCCGGCAAGTGGGCGATCGGTGTCGACTCCGACCAGTACAACCAGGCCGGTCTGTCGAAGTACAAGGAGCACATCCTGACCTCGGTCACCAAGGACGTCTCCTCCGCCGTCTACAACCTGATCAAGTCGGTCGAGGACGGCAAGCCGCAGACCGGTGAGGTCCGTTACGGCCTGGACAAGAACGGCGTCGGCCTGGCCGACTCCAACCCCGAGTACAAGAAGATGGCCGACGTCATCGCCGCGGTGGAGAAGGCCAAGGCCGACATCATCGCCAAGAAGATCACCGTCAAGACCGCCCCGTAAGGGACGTCCTGCCAGTCGAACGGTTGCCGGGGTCCGGGTAGCGGCTCTGCCGCCTCCCGGGCCCCGAACCGCGTCGTAGTGGCCTCCTGGCCGCTACTTTTCACTTCCGACAGTGCTACGCGCGTAGAGGAACCGTGGACGCGGTACCTTCTCACACCGCCCTGTCCCCCCTGCCTTCCGCTCCTTCGCGCCAAGGAGAGTGCGTCATCACCGCGTCCAGCCCCCCCGCCGTAGAACTGCACGGCATCACCAAGCGTTTCCCTGGCGTCGTCGCCAACAAGGACATCGACATCACCGTCCGCAAGGGCACGGTCCACGCCCTCATCGGTGAGAACGGTGCCGGCAAGTCGACCCTGATGAAGATCCTCTACGGCATGCAGAAGCCGGACGAGGGCACCATCGCCGTCGACGGGGAGCAGGTCTCCTTCGCCAACCCGGGCGACGCCATCGCCCGCGGCATCGGCATGGTGCACCAGCACTTCATGCTCGCCGACAACCTCACCGTCCTGGAGAACGTCGTCCTCGGCGGCGAGAAGCTGTACGGGATCGGCGGCAAGGCCCGCAAGAAGATCATGGAGATCTCGGACGCGTACGGCCTCGGGGTCCGCCCCGACGCCCTCGTCGAGGAGCTCGGTGTCGCCGACCGCCAGCGCGTGGAGATCCTCAAGGTCCTCTACCGCGGCGCCCGCACGCTCATCCTCGACGAGCCGACCGCCGTGCTCGTGCCGCAGGAAGTGGACGCGCTCTTCGGCAACCTGCGCGAGCTCAAGGCCGAGGGCCTGACGGTCATCTTCATCTCGCACAAGCTGGGCGAGGTGCTCAAGGTCGCCGACGACATCACCGTCATCCGCCGCGGCACCACGGTCGGCACCGCCGACCCCCGCACCGCCACCACCAAGCAGCTCGCCGAGCTGATGGTCGGCAGCGAGCTGCCCTCGCCGGAGACCCGCGAGTCCACCGTGACCGCGACCCCGATGCTCCGGGTCCAGGACCTGCGGCTGGCCGCCGTCGATCCGGACGGGATCGTCCGCGAGGTGCTCGCCGGCATCGACTTCACCATCCACAAGGGCGAGGTCCTCGGCATCGCCGGTGTCGAGGGCAACGGTCAGACGGAGCTCATCGACGCCCTCATGGGCATGAGCATCCCCGACGGCGGCGTCATCACCCTCGACGGCCGGGACATCTCCACCACCCCGACCCGCAAGCGCCGCGAGGGCGGCATCGGCTACATCCCCGAGGACCGCCACCGGCACGGGCTGCTGCTGGACTCCCCGCTCTGGGAGAACCGCATCCTCGGCCACGTCACCGAGGCGCCCAACTCCAAGCGCGGCGTCCTCGACCCGAAGGCCGCCCGCAAGGACACCGAACGCATCGTGCGCGAGTACGACGTCCGCACCCCGGGCATCGACGTCACCGCGGCCTCCCTCTCCGGCGGCAACCAGCAGAAGCTGATCGTCGGCCGCGAGATGAGCCACAACCCCAAGTTCCTCATCGCCGCCCACCCCACCCGCGGTGTGGACGTCGGTGCGCAGGCGCAGATCTGGGACGCGATCCGCGAGGCCCGGCGCGAGGGCCTGGCCGTGCTGCTCATCTCCGCCGACCTCGACGAGCTGATCGGCCTGTCCGACACCCTGCGCGTCATCTACCGCGGCCGGCTGGTCGCGGACGCCGATCCGGCGACCATCACGCCCGAGGAGCTGGGCACCGCCATGACGGGTGCCGCGAGCGGGCACCTGGAAGCGACGAACGACCACGTTGAAGGCTCCGCCGCTGCCGACGGGACGACGGAGGACGAGGCCCGATGAAGAAATTCGACAAGGACCGGCTGCTGCTCTCGGTCGCCGGACCGCTGCTCGCACTGGTCAGCGCCCTGGTGCTGACCGTGATCGTGCTGGCCGCCTCGGGGGTCGACCCGATCGACCCGCTGCGCATCATGATCGAGCAGGCCGGTTACGAGGACATCCAGGTCCTGATCATCAACCAGGCCGGCATCTACTACCTGGCAGCCCTGGCCGTCGCCATCGGCTTCCGGATGAACCTCTTCAACATCGGCGTCGACGGCCAGTACCGCCTCGCGGCGATGTTCTCCGCGGTCGTCGGTACGGCGGTCTCGCTGCCCGGTCCGCTGCACATCCTGCTGATCGTCCTCGTGGCCATGTGCACGGGCGCCTTCTGGGCCGGCATCGCGGGCATCCTCAAGGCCCGTCGCGGCGTGAGCGAGGTCGTCTCCACGATCATGCTCAACGCCATCGCCACCTCGCTGATCGCCTGGCTGATCCTGCCGAAGAACTTCGGCATCCAGCCGGCCGGGTCCAACGACCTCACCACCGGCGACATCCCGGAGTCCGGCTGGTTCCCGTCCCTGTCCCTCTCCGGCGGCGACATCTACGGCTTCACCTTCGTCGCCTTCGCCCTGGGCATCGTCTACTGGTTCGTGCTCAACCGGACCCGCTTCGGCTTCGACCTGCGCGCCACCGGCGCCAGCGAGTCCGCGGCGCAGGCCGCCGGTGTGGACGCCAAGAAGATGATCATGACGTCGATGCTCATCTCGGGCGCGGTCGCCGGTCTGACCGGCATGCCGCTGCTGCTCGGCGAATCGCACACCTACAACCTGTCCTTCCCGCTGGGCATCGGCTTCACCGGCATCACCATCGCCCTCCTGGGCCGCAACAACCCGCTCGGCATCTTCTTCTCGGCACTCCTGATCGCCTTCATCGACAAGGCGTCCGCCGGTCTCGACCAGAACGGCTACGCCAAGGAGATCGGCACGATCCTGCAGGGCCTGATCGTCATCGCCGTCGTCGTCAGCTACGAGCTCGTCCGCCGCTACGGCATCCGCCGCCAGCAGCAGAAGGTCGGCGAAGAGCTGGCCGCCGGCCACGCCCTCAAGACCGACAACAAGGAGGTCGCGGCGTGAGCACCAGCACCGTTTCCGCGACGAGCGCCGCGCCCAAGAAGGGCGGCGGCCGCCGCAAGCTCACCCTGCCCTGGATCCTGCTGCTGATCGCGGGCGGACTCGCCCTGATCTCCGTCGTCAGGATCATCTCCGGCGCCGACGACCTGACCTCCGTCGGCCAGGTCTCCGGCGCCCTCCAGCTCGCCGTGCCGATCGCCCTCGCGGGCCTCGGCGGCCTGTGGGCCGAGCGCGCGGGCGTGGTCAACATCGGCCTCGAAGGCATGATGATCCTCGGCACCTGGTTCGGCGCCTGGGCCGGCTACCAGTGGGGCCCGTGGACCGGTGTCCTCATGGGCATCGTCGGCGGCGCCCTCGGCGGCCTGCTGCACGCGATCATCACCGTGACGTTCAACGTCAACCACATCGTCTCCGGTGTGGCGGTCAACATCCTGGCCGTCGGCTTCACCCAGTACCTGTCGAACTTCACCTTCGACAAGGCCCCGGGCGGCTCCTCCAAGCAGTCCCCGCGCATCGACCCGATCACCGAGATCACCATTCCCGGGTTCTCGCACTGGTTGGCCACGCTCCAGGGCAAACACTGGTTCCTGGTCTCCGACGTCGCCGGCGTGCTCGGCGGGCTGGTCACCAACCTCTCGCTGCTGACCATCGTGGCGGTCCTGCTGGTCCCGGCCACCTGGTGGGTGCTGTGGCGGACCTCCTTCGGCCTGCGCCTGCGCTCCTGCGGTGAGAACCCGATCGCCGCCGAGTCGCTCGGCGTCAACGTCTACAAGTACAAGTACATCGCCGTGGTCGTCTCCGGCGCGATGGCCGGTCTCGGCGGCGCGTTCCTGGCGATCGTCTCCACCGGCATCTACCAGGAGGGCCAGACCGGCGGCCGCGGCTACATCGGTCTCGCCGCGATGATCTTCGGCAACTGGATGCCGGGCGGCATGGCCCTCGGCTCGGGCCTGTTCGGCTTCACCTACAGCCTCCGGCTGCGCGGTGGCTCCGAGAACGTCCACGCGATGCTCCTGCTGCTCGCGATCCTGCTCCTGATCGTCGTCGCCTGGCAGCTGTACAAGAAGAAGCACCTGCAAGCGGCCATCGCGGCCGTCTGCTCCGCCGGTCTCTTCCTCTGGTACGCGCTCACCGACTCCGTCCCGAGCCAGTTCGTGGACGCCGCCCCCTACGTCACGACCCTGCTCGTGCTCGCCCTGTCGTCGCAGCGACTGCGCCCGCCGAAGGCGGACGGCCTGCCGTACCAAAAGGGCCAGGGCAAGTGAGCCCGCAGGAAGCCGTGGACTGGGAGGCCCTGCGGGCGGCCGCCCGGGAGGCGATGACCCGGGCCTACGCCCCGTACTCGGGCTTCCCGGTCGGTGTGGCCGCGCTGGTGGACGACGGCCGCACGGTCGTGGGCTGCAACGTGGAGAACGCCAGCTACGGGCTGGGTCTGTGCGCCGAGTGCGGACTGGTGTCCGCCCTCCAGGCCACGGGAGGCGGCCGGCTCACGCACTTCACCTGCGTGGACGGCAAGGGCGAGATCCTCGTCCCGTGCGGTCGCTGCCGGCAGTTGCTGTTCGAGTTCGGCGGCCCCGAGCTCCGGGTGGAGACCCCCGAGGGCGTCCTGCCGCTCGCGGCGATGCTGCCGCAGGCTTTCGGACCCGACCACCTCAGATAGCCGTAGCGACGGTCCTTCGTCCCTCCCGGGCGAGGGACCGTCGTGTTTCCTCTTATCCTTCCCCCCTCTCTCTATGCGCGTAGAAGGAAGCACTCCATGGACGTCATCTCCGTCATCCGCACCAAGCGCGACCGCGGCGAACTGAGCCCCGAACAGATCGACTGGGTCATCGACGCGTACACGCGCGGCGTCGTCGCGGACGAGCAGATGTCGGCGCTGGCGATGGCCATCCTGCTGAACGGCATGAACCGGGCCGAGATCGCCCGTTGGACCGCCGCGATGATCGCCTCCGGCGAGCGGATGAACTTCGACTCCCTCTCCCGCCCGACCGCCGACAAGCACTCCACCGGCGGTGTCGGCGACAAGATCACCCTGCCGCTGGCCCCGCTCGTCGCCGCCTGCGGCGCGGCCGTGCCGCAGCTCTCGGGCCGCGGCCTCGGCCACACCGGCGGCACCCTGGACAAGCTGGAGTCCATCCCCGGCTGGCGCGCGCTGCTCTCCAACGAGGAGATGCTGAACGTCCTCGACACCACCGGCGCGGTCATCTGCGCGGCCGGCGACGGCCTGGCCCCCGCCGACAAGAAGCTGTACGCGCTGCGCGACGTGACCGGCACGGTCGAGGCGATCCCGCTCATCGCCTCCTCCATCATGTCGAAGAAGATCGCGGAAGGCACCGGCTCGCTGGTCCTGGACGTCAAGGTCGGCTCCGGCGCCTTCATGAAGAACATCGAGGACGCGCGCGAACTCGCCTCCACCATGGTCGCCCTCGGCACCGACAGCGGCGTCAAGACGATCGCCCTGCTCACCGACATGTCCACCCCGCTCGGCCTGACCGCCGGCAACGCGCTGGAGGTCCGCGAGTCGGTCGAGGTCCTCGCCGGTGGCGGTCCCGCCGACGTCGTCGAGCTGACGCTGGCCCTGGCCCGGGAGATGCTGGACGCGGCGGGCATCAAGGACGCCGACCCGGCCAAGGCCCTCGCCGACGGCTCCGCGATGGACGTCTGGCGCCGGATGATCGCGGCCCAGGGCGGCGACCCGGACGCGAAGCTGCCCGTCGCCCGCGAGCAGCACGTCGTCACCGCCCCGGCCTCCGGCGTGCTGACCCGGCTGGACGCCTACGCGGTGGGTGTCGGCGCCTGGCGCCTGGGCGCGGGCCGCGCCCGCAAGGAGGACCCGGTGCAGGCGGGCGCGGGCATCGAGCTGCACGCCAAGCCCGGTGAGACGGTCACCGCGGGCCAGGCCCTGATGACCCTGCACACCGACACCCCGGAGAAGTTCGAGTACGCCCTGGCCGCCCTGGAGGGCTCGTACGACATCGCCCCGGCGGGCACCGCGTTCACCGCGAACCCGATCGTGCTCGACCGCATCGCCTGACCGCCACACCCCGGTCCGCCACACGCCTGACCGGCGCCCCATGACCCCGTCGGGGGGGGGGGGCCCCCCCGGGCCCGCCCCCCCGGGTTTTTACCACCCCCCCCCCCAGCACA
>NZ_JBHVYA010000007.1:340814-368047 GCF_042881255.1 Streptomyces sp. NPDC058279
GCGGCCCCCCACCCGCGGGCGGGGCCCCCCCCCCCCGGGGGGGGGGGGCCCCCCCCCGCCCCCCGCCCCGACGGCTTTTTCCACGCGCCCCCGACCGTGAACGGGACATGACGGGGCGCGGCGCGATGACTTTGGGGGCCCGGCCCGGTCAACCCCTCGTGGAGATCAGAAGACTGGTACTGCCCGGCCCCGCGGTGACCCCCGAGGACGCCGAACGGCTCGACGCGCTGTGCCGGGACGGCCCCCGCCCGCTGTGGGTGGTGTGCGCCGCCGGCGCTCTCGCCGGCGCCGGGCTCGCCGAGGTGGACGGGCTCGCCCGCCTCGCCCTCGCCGCCCGCCGGGCCGGGGTCCGCCTCAGCCTGGACGGGGCCGCGCCGCCGCTACGCGTCCTGCTGGACCTCGTCGGACTCGTCGAGCTGCTCGGGCAGCCCGAACAGCGGGAACCACCTGGCGGTGTCCAGGAAGGCGTTCAGCCCGACGATCTTCCCCTCTGATATCTCCAACACCTGGAGCGCCCACGGCTCGTGCCCGGGCCGGCCGTCCGCGCGCGGACGGTACTGCCCGAAGGCCGGCAGGCCGTTCGCCGTCGTGGGGACGAGCCGGGACCCCTTGCAGCCGATGCCCTGGTTCAGGTGCCACGCCGCGATGTCGGCGTGGCCCCGCAGCCACAGGTCGAACGGCGGCATCGACAGCACCGCGTCCTCGTGCAGCAGGGCGGTGAGCCGCGAGATGTCGTACGCCTCGAAGGCGCTCAGATAGCGCTCCAACAGCTTCGCCTGGTCCGCGTCCAGCGGGTCCGCGGGATCGCTCGCGCGGACCGCCTGCCCGGCCAGGGTGGCCCGCGCCCGCTGGAGGGCGCTGTTCACCGACGCCACCGTCGTCTCCAGCAGCGTCGCGACCTCGTCCGCCTTCCAGGCCAGCACCTCGCGCAGGATCAACACGGCCCGCTGCTTCGCCGGCAGGTGTTGGAGCGCGGCGACGAAGGCCAACCGGACGGACTCCTTCGCCAACGCCATCTCCGCGGGATCCGCGGTCTGCGGCAGCACCCGACCGTCCGGCACCGGCTCCAGCCAGGTCACCTCGGGCCGCTCGTTGAGCACGGCGGACGCCTGGTGCTGGGGCGCCCCGAAATCCATCGGCCGGGCCCGCTTGTTCCCCGCGTTCAGCAGGTCCAGGCAGACGTTCGTGGCGATCCGGTACAGCCAGGAGCGCAGCGAGGACCGGCCCTCGAACTTGTCGTAGGCGCGCCAGGCGCGCAGATACGTGTCCTGCACCGCGTCCTCGGCGTCGAAGGACGAGCCGAGCATCCGGTAGCAGTAACCGGTGAGCTCGACCCGGTAGCGGTCCATCGCCGAGTCGAGGTCCGGGCTGGTCGCGAGGTCACTCATGGCTGCCGTCCCCCAGTAGTCCCATTACGTCGAAAACTACCGGAGGGGTCTGACAACGGCAGCCCGGACGGGACTCACGTACCGGGCTTGCGCCCGTACACGTACACGTCGTCACCCTTGCGCAGCAGGTTCCAGTACGCCTTGGCGTCCGCCGGGCGCATGTTCACGCAGCCGCCCGAGCCGGGCGGGCTCCACATGCTCTTCTCGACCGAGTGGAAGGCGATGCCGCCGTCGAAGAACTGCGCGTACGGCATCGCGACGTCGTAGAGCGTCGACCAGAAGTCGATGTCGCGGTAGTAGATCTGCTTCCGACCCGTCCGCGTCTCGGTCCCGTCCTTGCCGGTGCGCACCGGTACCGGCCCGTAGACCAGCTTCCCGCCGTCCTGGACCCAACTGAGCTGGCGCGTCAGGTCCACGCAGGCGATCCGCCCCAGGTCCACCGGGCACGCGCCGTCCCGGTTGGGCGTGGTGCCCGCCGCCCGCTGCGCCAGCATCACGCTCATCGTCTGCCAGGTGAGCGGCCCGGCGTACCCCGCGGTCGGGGTGATGCCGTACGACGCCTGGAACGACCTGATGGCGGTGCAGTCGGCCGCCGACTGCACGCCGTCCACCGGCCGCCCCAGGAACTGCTCGACCTGCCGCTGGTAGGGCCCGGTGGTCGCGGTGCAGGAAGCGGCCTGCGCCGACCCGCCCCCGACGATCACCAGCGGCGCCGCCAGCGCCACCGCCGCGGCCACCAGTGCCGCCGCCCGACCCCTCGTACGAATCCGTCGTTTCCGTGTGGATGTCACATCCGCCTCCCCCTCGCATCCCTTCCCCGCCCGGAGGCCGAACGTGCCGGAGCCCGGAGCGTGTTGGGCTCCGGGCTCCGTAAATCACCTCGTACCGATGTCGTACGGGCGGGTGCGCGCGCCGTCGTATCAGCGCAGCGCGGCCAGGGTGGTCAGCCGGCGTTCGGCGCGCGCCACGCGCGACCCGTACAGGGTGATCGACGCGACGCCCACCACCGCCACCAGCGCGATCCCGACCGTGGCCGCCCACCCCGAGGCGTGGTAGGCCAGCGCCCCGAGGGTGCCGCCCGCACTCGAACCGAGGTAGTACGCCGACTGGTACAGCGCCGACGCCTGCGCCCGGCCCCTCGTCGCCGTCCGGCTCACCGCCGCCGAGGCCACCGCGTGCCCCGCGAAGAAACCGGCCGTGATCAGCACCAGGCCCGCCAGCACGGCGACCAGCGCGTCCGCCAGGGAGAGCAGCAGCCCGAGCGCGGTCGTGGTCACCGCCAGGTACAGCGCGCCGCGCCGGCCGATCCGGGCCACCAACTGCCCGGCCGCCGCCGAGGAGACCGTCCCGACCAGGTACACCAGGAACACCGATCCGACGACGCCCTGCCCCAGCGAGAACGGCTCGTCCACCAGGCGGTACCCGATGACCGTGTAGACCGCCCCGAACACCGTCATGAACAGCGCGCCGATCCCGTACAGCCGCAGCAGCAGCGGATCCCGCAGGTGCCCGGCGACGATACGGCCCACCGCGCGCGGCGCCGGCGACGCCGGCCGGAAGAACCGCGCCCGGGGCAGCAGCACCAGGAACGCGACCGCACACGCCAGCGCCATCAGCCCGACCGTCAGCAGCCCGGCCCGCCAGCCCCACAGCTGCGCCGCCCAGCCGGTGACGATGCGCCCGCTCATCCCGCCGATCGAATTGCCCGCCACGAACAGGCCGATCGCGCCGACCAGCGCCTTCGGCCGGACCTCCTCCGCCAGGTACGCCATCGCGGAGGCGGGGATGCCGGCGATCGCCGCGCCCTGGAGCGCGCGCAGCGCCACCAGCCACCCCAGGTTCGGGGCGAACGGGACGAGCAGGCCGACGCCGACGGCCACGGCCATCGCGCAGGTCATCATCCGGGTCCGCCCGAACCGCTCGGACAGCGCGCTCAGCGGCAGGACGAACAGCGCGAGTGAACCGGTGGCGGCGGACACCGTCCAACTGGCCTGACCGGCCGTCACGCCGAAGCCGGCGGAGATCGCGGGCAACAGCGCCTGGGTGGAGTAGAGGAGGGCGAAGGTCGCCAGTCCGGCGGCGAAGAGCGCGAGGCTCATCCGGCGGTAGCCGGGGCGGCCGGGGGAGAGGGGCTGCGGTGCGGGGGACGACGGGGTGGAGGCACCCGGGATGGTGGGTGCCCCGGTATGAGCGGGAGGCATGCTTCGACGGTAGACCCGGGCCGTTTCATGCGTCCAATGCACAGATTCGCGATAATCAATCCACTCATGCATCAGCCCAGCTCAGAGAGGTGCATGTCAATGAGTCGTTACGAAGAAGACATCCCCGTGACAAGTGCGCTGGCCCCCCGGCTCGCCTACTTCGTCGCGGTGGCCCGGCACGAGCACGTCACCCGCGCCGCGCACGAGCTGGGCGTACCGCAGTCCACGCTGTCCCGGGCCATGGTCCGACTCGAACAGGACCTGGCCGTCACGCTGTTCGCCCGCAAGGGCCGCACCGTCGCCCTCACCACCGCCGGGCGCACCTTCCTCGCCTCCGCCCAGCGGGCCCTCGGCGAGATCGCCCGCGCCGCCGAATCCGTACAGCAGGACGCCGACCCGGCCTCCGGGAAGGTCGCCTTCGGCTTCCTGCACACCCTGGGCTCCGAGACCGTACCCGGCCTGATCCGGGCCTTCCGCGCCGACCACCCGAGAATCCGCTTCTCCCTCGTCCAGAACTACGGCGAGGCCATGTTGGAGCGGCTGCGGGCCGGGGAACTGGACCTGTGCCTGACCTCCCCGCTCCCCGACGCCCCCGACCTGGTGGCCCGCCGGCTCGACGAACAGCGGCTGCGCCTGGTCGTGCCCGACGACCACCGCCTCGCGGGCCGCAAGCGGGTGCGGCTCGCCGAGGCCGCCGAGGAAACCTTCGTCACCCTGGAGCCCGGCTACGGCCTGCGCCGCATCACCGACGACCTGTGCGCGGAAGCCGGGTTCACCCCGCGGGTCGCCTTCGAGGGCGAGGAGGCGGAGACCCTGCGCGGCCTGGTCGCGGCCGGCCTGGGAGTGGCCCTGCTGCCGCCGCCCGCCGTGGCCCGGCCCGGCGTGGTGGAACTGACGGTGACGGCGCCCCGCGCGGTCCGCGAGATCGGCGTCGCCTGGCTCGACGGACACCCCGACACGCCGCCGGTGGCGGAGTTCAAGCGGTTCCTGCTGTCCCGGCGGGGCCGGCTGATCCCCGACCTGTGAGCAGGGGCCTCCGGGACGGGCTCCCGCGCCCCCGGCTCAGGCCGGACCGGCTGCCGCGGACTCGGCTTCCGCGGACTCGGCCGCTGCGGACTCGGTTTCCGTGCCCTCCGCTCCCGCGCCCCCGGCTTCCTCCGACCCGGTGTCCGCGCCCGCCGCCGACAGCAGGTACCCGGCCTGGAAACGCGACGTGGCACCCACCGCCCGCATGATCCCCGCGATGTGCCGCTGGCAGGTCCGCTGCGACATGCCCAGCCGGCGCGCGATCACCTTGTCCTCCAGCCCCTCCGCCAGCAGCCGTACGATCGTCCGCCGCAACTCGACCGTGAGGGAGCGGGCCGCCTCGGGGCCGACCGTCAGGGGGAAGGGCTCCGCCGGCACCCAGGACCGTTCGAAGGCCCCCTTCATGAAGTGCACGACGTTCGGCTCGCGCACCACCAGCGCCGCCCCGCTGCGGTCCGGCACCTCCATCAACCCGGTGTGCCCGTCGAAGACCAGCATCCGCATCAGCCCGTCCCCGACCGTGCGGACCTGCGCGCCCAGCGCCGTCACCCGCTCCACGTACGCCGCCGTCGGGCGCGAGTACCGCGCCGTGTGCTGGTAGACGGTCCGCATCCGCACCCCGCGTTCCAGCAGCGCCTCATCCCGCCCGATCGACTCCTCCAGCGACGCGGCCGGCCGGCCGCCACCGGGCTGGGAGGTCAGCAACTCGCACGCGGTGTCCGCCGCGAGCTCCGCGATCAGCCCCCGTACCGCCCCCAGGTCGGTCACCAGCTCCAGATGCCCCGAGCCGCTCGGGTCGCGGCGCGCGGCCCCCGCCTCGTACGCCGGGACCAGCTCCTCCAGCCGCCCGCGCAGCCGGTCCATCTCGTCGTGGGTCTCCCGGACGAGCAGCGCCAGCGGAGCCAGGGCCCGGGCCGCCGCCGCGCGGGGCGCCACCGCGCTCCACCGCTCCGGGCCGGTGCCGGGGGCCCGCTGGAGCAGGTGCGCCGCGGCCAGCTCGGTGATCGCCGTACCGGCGCGCGCGCCGAGGGCGGCGCACGCCTCCTCGGCGGTGAAGGCACGCCGGTCCACCGCGTACGCGTAGAGGCGCCGCGCGGCGGGGCTCAGCCCGTCGTCCCGGGCACTGGCTCCGAGGTCGTCGGCCGGCATGCGCCTATTTCTCCCTGTGGGTGAGGTTTTGTAAACCCCTCGTTTTCCCGCACGGCGGCAAGACGACCCCTCGCCGCGGCCCCATGGCATATGCCGAACCGGCACAGTGGTGCCGTGCCCGAGGGGGAAGGCCGGACGAGGGCGCGCCGGAACGGCCGCAGTCGTCCGACCGTGAGGGGGCGGATCGGCCGGCTCGGTGGGTCCGGCGCGCCTGCCGTCGGCCCGCCGGGTGCGGTGAAGGCGTCAGCCGGACGACTTGGCGTAGGCGCCGAAACCGGTCCAGTCGACGACGACGACCCGCTCGTCGCCCACCACCCAGGCGTCGTGTCCGGGCTCGATCTGCATGAAGTCGCCGGGTCCGTACTCCTCGCTCGTGCCGTCGTCCATGACGACGTTCATCCGACCGCTCACCATGTATCCGGTGTGGGCGGCCTCGCAGCTGTCCGTGCCGGCCAGCGGCTTGACGTGCTCCGACCAGCGCCAGCCCGGCTCGAACACCGCGCGGCCGACGGGCCCGCCGTCCGACTGGATCACGTCCAGCCGGCCCTTGCCGTCCTGGAACGGGCGCGTCTCGTCCGCGTCGTCGAAGTTCTTGCGCACGATCTGGGCCATGCCCGAATCGCCTCCCGTGAAGAAGCCCCCGAGGACAACCACCCGAGTCCACCTCCCACTTTACGCGCGGCCCGCGCCCCCGCCCGGGGGCGTTTCACCGCCGCGGCGAGCGCCCGAACCCGGAGGCCAGCGGCATCCGCAGGCCCAGCGGAGGGGGCGCGGCGAGCGCGTCGGTCACCGGCCGCGAGTACCGGCCCGAGAACATGGCGCCGAGCACGAAGTCCACCCCGAGGGCGACCACCTCCGCCTGGTGCTCGCGCAGCCCGTGCCCGTCCGAATGCACCTCGAACCGGCACGTGGAACGATTCGCCTTCTTCGCCCGCGCCGCCAGCCGGAAGGACGACTCCGGGTCGCAGCGCCCGTCGTCGGTCCCGTGCACGATCAGCACCTGCCGGCCCGCCAACTGCTTGACGGGCTCCGAATCCGGTTCCGATTCCGATTCGGCGGAGCCTTTCCCGCCCGCGCCGCGCCCGTCGAGGCGGGGGGCCAGCGCCAGCACCGCCTGGACGGCCTCGTGCCCCGCCGCCCGCAGCGCCGCCCGGCCGCCGGCGTCGTAGCCGGCCAGGCAGACGGGCACGTCCCCGTACCGGCGCACCACCTCGTCCACCGCCCACCGCGCCTCGTCCTCGCGAACGCCCGCCCCGTGCAGCACGGGGTGCGCGACCAGTCCCTGCGCCCCGCCCGCCCGGGCCAGCGCCCGGGCGAGCGGACGCACGGGACCCGGGGAGAATCTGGACGCCCCGGGGAGCAGGAGCACCACACCACTGACCGTCGAGACCGAGCCGTTCGCGCCGGCGGCCCGCCCCAGGCGGGCCCCGCGCGCCGGCGGCGCATGCTGTGCCATGGCGGAACAGTCTCAGACCTCCGGGTGTACGCCACCCGTCCGTACGGTCACTGTTACGTATCGACCCCTCACGCCGACCCCGCGCTCTACGCGCGTAGGAGCTAGAGTGCCCAGATGACGAGCGACACCCCGAACCTGCCCACCCCGGATCAGATCCGCCGTGCCCCCAAGGTGCTCCTCCACGACCACCTCGACGGTGGCCTGCGCCCCGGCACCATCATCGAGCTGGCCCGCGAGGTCGGCTACGAGAACCTCCCCGAGACCGACGCCGACAAGCTGGGCGTCTGGTTCCGGGAGGCCGCCGACTCCGGCTCCCTGCCGCGCTACCTGGAGACGTTCGCGCACACCTGCGCCGTCATGCAGACGAAGGCGGCGCTCTTCCGCGTCGCCGCCGAGTGCGCCGAGGACCTGGCCGAGGACGGCGTCGTGTACGCCGAGATCCGCTACGCCCCCGAGCAGCACCTGGAAGCCGGCCTGACCCTCGAAGAGGTCGTCGAGGCGGTCAACGACGGCTTCCGCGAGGGCGAGCGCCGCGCGAAGGCCAACGGCCACCGCATCCGGATCGGGGCCCTGCTGACCGCGATGCGCCACGCCGCCCGCGCGCTGGAGATCGCCGAGCTGGCCAACCGCTACCGCGACAACGGTGTGGTCGGCTTCGACATCGCCGGCGCCGAGGCCGGGTTCCCCCCCACCCGCCACCTCGACGCCTTCGAGTACCTCAAGCGCGAGAACAACCACTTCACGATCCACGCGGGCGAGGCGTTCGGCCTGCCCTCGATCTGGCAGGCCCTGCAATGGTGCGGCGCCGACCGCCTCGGTCACGGCGTGAAGATCATCGACGACATCGAGGTCGCCGCCGACGGCTCGGTGAAGCTGGGGCGCCTGGCCTCCTACGTCCGGGACAAGCGCATCCCCCTGGAGATGTGCCCGACCTCGAACCTCCAGACGGCCGCCGCCGCCTCGTACGCCGAGCACCCCATCGGCCTGCTGCGCAAGCTGCACTTCCGGCTGACCGTCAACACCGACAACCGGCTGATGAGCGGGACGAGCATGAGCCGCGAGTTCGAGCACCTGGTCGAGACGTTCGGCTACACGCTGGAAGACATGCAGTGGTTCACCGTCAATGCGATGAAGTCCGCGTTCATTCCTTTCGATGAACGACTGGCAATGATCAACGACGTGATCAAGCCGGGTTACGCGGAGCTGAAGTCCGAGTGGCTCTTCCGTCAGACCGCTTCGACCAGCGGATCTGTCTCGGCCTAGGCCACGGCATGACATGAAGGCGGCGCCCGGGAAGGGTTATTCCCGGGCGCTTTCTCATATTGAAGGATGTTTGCGGGTCGGGGTTTGAAGTGACTAGTTTGCGGAGCCGCTCAATTCCCCGTCGCAAGGACGATTTTGATGAAGAAGTCAGCTGCCAAGACGCTCGGTGTCGCCGCCCTGGGTGCCGCCTTCGCCGCCGTCGCCGCCGGTTCCGCATCCGCCGCCGTACCGGCCGTCGGTCTGACCGACGCGCTGGGCACCGCCACCGGCGCCGTCCAGGGGCTCACCAGCCAGCACAAGATGAGCGGCCACGAGGGCCAGGACGCCAGCGACCCGGGCGAGGCGCTCGGTGCGGTGACCGGTCTGCTCGGTGGCGTGCCGCTCAACAACCTCGGCAACTGATCCGTATCGCGCCCGTTCGTACGGCGTGAGCCGTCCGCGTCACCCGCACGCGCGCACCCGTGGCGCACACCCTTTCGACGGGTGTGCGCCATGTCGCGCGGTGTGCCACGATCACCGGCAACTGCCCGCCGAAGCAAGGTGTTTGGGGTCTCGGTCATGCGCATGAAGGCACGGTCCACGGCACGGACGTGGACACGGAAGGCGAGCGTCGCCCTGCTCCCCGCCCTCCTCCTCGCCACCACGGGATGCGGTGGCGCCCCCGACGGCCCCGCGGCCCCCGACGCGAAGGGGCCGGCCTCGCCGCGCCCCACGGCCGCGCCCTCCGCCGGCTCGGCGGCGCCGGCCGCACCGGCCTCCCCCAAGAACGCCGCGAGCAAGCTGGAGCGGTCCGCCCTGGAACCGGGCGACCTCGACGGCTACCAGATCTCCGCGCAGGGCAAGAACCCCAACGCCCCCTCCGGCCAGCCCCAGGCCGACCGCAAGGCGTGCCAGCCCCTGGCCGACGTCATGGGCGACAAGCCCGACCCGGCCGCCCGGGAGACCGTCAACCGGGGCGTCGGCTCGCAGAAGCAGGTCGGTCTCGCCGTCTCCGCCTCCGTCAGCTCCTACACCGAGGCCGACGCCCAACGCCTCATGGACCGACTGCGCGACGCGGTCGCCGAATGCGGCACGGGCTTCTCCGCCACGGTCCAGAAGCAGACCGGCAGCTACCGCGACGTGAAGCCCCTCGCGTACAAGACCGGCGGGGACGAGAACGTCAGCTGGACCACCACGGCCACCGCCGCTGGCGTCTCGGCGCAGGTTCACCTGGTCGTCGTCCGCCACGGCGCCACCGTCGTTCGGCTGATGGCCCTCAACGTGGCCGACGCCGCGAAGAAGGCGCAGGTGCCGCAAGAGGTGGCGGACAAGCAACTGGACAAGATCCGCAAGATCGGCTGAGGGACCCCGGGCCCCTGGGCCCGGTCCGCGACTACCAGGCGGTCCCGGCGGAGCCGGCGCCCGGCCGCTCGTTCGGCAGCAGCAGCCACAGCGCCAGGTAGATCAGGAACTGCGGACCGGGCAGCAGGCACGACAGGACGAAAATGATCCGCATCGTCCGTGCCTTCATCCCGAACCGTCGCGCGAGACCGGCGCAGACGCCACCGATCATCCGTCCGTCACGGGGGCGGGTAATCGCGCTCATGGGTTTCTCCTCGTATCTCGGAACCGCTTTCCTGCGACGCCTCAATACTCGCGCGGAACCGCCGACAGAACCTCGGTCCAAGGGCGCACGTCGACCCTGGTAATTCTCGGGGTGGGCCCCTGAGAGCGCCGCAGCCTGGACCTCAGGGCCGGCACCACCGCCGCGTGGACGAGCAGCACGCCGGCCGTGTTCAGCAGCACCGAGTCGACGTCGAGGACCTGCCCCGGCACCCCGCTCTGCAGCATCGCGATGCTCAGCGAGAGCAGCGCCGCCGCCGCCCCCGTCCGGGCCAGCGAGGACCACGCGGCCAGCGGCGACCGGGCGAGCCGCCCGCCGGCCAGCGGCAACAGCACCCCGAGCGGGGCCAGCAGGGCCAGGTCCCCGCCGATCCGGCGGGCCGCCTCCAGCGGCCCGTAGGCGAGGTCGGCCCGGATGCCCTCCAGCGGAGTCAGATTCGCGGCGGCGGCCCAGGGCACGTCCAGCGGCCGTAGGGTCAGCCAGCCGACGAGGAGGAGGTGGGCGACCAGCAGGGCCCCGCCGAGGAGTCGGAGCCGGACGTGGATGGCTGTGGCGGCGGTGTCGCCGGCCTCATGACGCTGCACACCTGCGAGGACGCAACAGCCGGTAGCGGCGGTTCCGCCCGTTCCCGACGGGACGGGACGGTGTGACGGGACGCACCCGTACCCGCGGCGGCGCGACACCGACTACCGCAGGGCGAGCAGCACGATCAGGAGCACCGCGCCCGCCGCGGCCGGCGCGATGACCTCGTACGACCACCGGACCGTGACGGCGCCCCGGGCGCTCGCGCGCGCCGCCCCGCGTTCGGCCAGCTCCTGCAGTTCGTCCACGACCTTGTCGGCGAGCGCCCGCGGCGATGCCTGGGACGCGACCGCGCCCGCCGCCCGCTCCTGGCCCTTGGCCACCGCCCCGACGTCCCGGCCCTGCCGGCGCTGCGCCTTCTTGCGCTCGCGCAGCGACACGGGGACCGACCAGAGCTGGTACTTCTCGCCCTCCGCCAGCACCTCCGCCGAGTACCCGGCGCGCACCGCGTCCACGGAGGCCCAGGGCAGCTCGATGACCCGGAAGGGGTTGCGGACCCGCATCCGGTCCTCGTTGGCGAAGACGGCCGGCCGGATGGTGAACGCGACGGTCAGCGGCACGGCGCACAGTGCCACGGCCAGTCCGATCCAGCGGGTGCCGCCGTCCCCGTAGACCACGGCGTCCCCGCACAGCCAGACGATCATCGCGAGGGTCAGTACGCCGGTTGCGATGCCCATGGACGAGCGGTAGACGCGATCGGCGTAGACCGGCTCGGCGGCGGGCTGCTGGCTGCTCATGCGCCCGATTCTGCCTCACGCCGTCCCGGGCCACGAGATTCGGCCCAGGAGATCCGGCTCACGGGACCGCACAGGAAGGGACGGGGTCGGGGGAGGCGGAGGTGTCGATTCCATAGCGGATCGGGAGAGGGGGTGGCATGTCGCTACGCGCGTAGATATGCTCATCTGGTGACCATGCCCACCACCCTCACCGCATTCGCTGACGTGACGACGTCCGACAGCGCGCTGCGCCGCTTCCTGCACGGGCTGCCCGGCGTAGACGCAGTCGGACTGGAGGCCCGCGCGGCCTCCCTCGGCACCCGCTCGATCAAGACGACGGCCAAGGCGTACGCCATCGACCTGGCCATCTCGATGATCGACCTGACCACGCTTGAGGGTGCGGACACCCCGGGCAAGGTGCGGGCGCTCTCCGCCAAGGCCGTCAACCCCGACCCGACCGACCGCACGACGCCCATGACCGCCGCGGTCTGCGTCTACCCGGACATGGTGGCCACCGCCAAGGCCGCCCTGAACGGCGCCGACGTCAAGGTGGCCTCCGTCGCGACCGCCTTCCCGGCCGGTCGCGCCGCGCTGCCCGTCAAGCTCGCGGACACCCGTGACGCCGTCGCCGCCGGAGCCGACGAGATCGACATGGTCATCGACCGTGGCGCCTTCCTCGCCGGCCGCTACCTCGACACGTACGAGCTGATCAAGGCCGTCAAGGAGGCCTGCGTACGCCCCGACGGCAGCGCCGCGCGCCTCAAGGTCATTTTCGAGACCGGCGAGCTGTCCACGTACGACAACATCCGCCGCGCCTCCTGGATCGGCATGCTCGCGGGCGCCGACTTCATCAAGACCTCCACCGGCAAGGTCGGCGTCAACGCCACCCCCGCCAACACCCTCCTGATGCTCGAAGCCGTCCGCGACTTCAAGGAGCAGACTGGAATCCAGATCGGCGTGAAGCCGGCCGGCGGCATCCGCACCACCAAGGACGCGATCAAGTTCCTGGTCCTGGTCAACGAGACCGCGGGCGAGGACTGGCTGAGCAACCACTGGTTCCGCTTCGGCGCCTCCAGCCTGCTCAACGACCTGCTGATGCAGCGCCAGAAGCTGAGCACCGGCCGTTACTCCGGTCCCGACTACGTGACGGTGGACTGAGACCATCATGGAAAACAAGACATCCCTCTTCGAGTACGCACCGGCTCCCGAGTCCCGCTCGGTCGTCGACATCGCCCCCTCCTACGGTCTCTTCATCGACGGCGAGTTCACCGACGCCGCCGACGGCAAGGTCTTCAAGACCGTCTCGCCGTCGTCCGAGGAAGTCCTCTCCGAGGTCGCCCAGGCCGGCGCCGCCGACGTCGACCGCGCCGTCAAGGCCGCCCGCAAGGCGTTCGAGAAGTGGTCCGCGCTGCCCGGCTCCGAGCGCGCCAAGTACCTCTTCCGCATCGCCCGGATCATCCAGGAGCGCAGCCGCGAGCTGGCCGTCCTGGAGACCCTGGACAACGGCAAGCCGATCAGGGAGACCCGCGACGCGGACCTTCCGCTCGTCGCCGCGCACTTCTTCTACTACGCGGGCTGGGCCGACAAGCTCGACCACGCCGGCTACGGCCCGAACCCGCGTCCGCTGGGCGTGGCCGGTCAGGTCATCCCGTGGAACTTCCCGCTGTTGATGCTGGCGTGGAAGATCGCCCCGGCGCTCGCCACCGGCAACACGGTCGTCCTCAAGCCCGCCGAGACCACCCCGCTGTCCGCCCTGTTCTTCGCGGACATCTGCCGCCAGGCCGGCTTGCCCAAGGGTGTCGTCAACATCCTCCCGGGCTACGGGGACGCGGGCGCGGCCCTCGTCGAGCACCCCGACGTGAACAAGGTCGCCTTCACCGGCTCCACCGCGGTCGGCAAGGCCATCGCCCGCCAGATCGCGGGCACGGACAAGAAGGCCACCCTGGAACTGGGCGGCAAGGGCGCCAACATCGTCTTCGACGACGCCCCCATCGACCAGGCCGTCGAGGGCATCGTCACCGGCATCTTCTTCAACCAGGGCCAGGTCTGCTGCGCGGGCTCGCGCCTGCTGGTCCAGGAGTCGATCCACGACGAGCTGCTGGACTCCCTCAAGCGCCGGCTGTCCACGCTGCGCCTCGGTGACCCGCTCGACAAGAACACCGACATCGGCGCCATCAACTCCGCCGAGCAACTGGCCCGGATCACCGCGCTCGCCGAGACCGGCGAGGCCGAGGGCGCCGAGCGCTGGTCCCCGGCGTGCGAGCTGCCGTCCGCCGGCTACTGGTTCGCCCCGACGCTGTTCACCAACGTCACCCAGGCGCACACCGTCGCCCGCGACGAGATCTTCGGTCCGGTGCTGTCGGTACTGACCTTCCGCACGCCCGACGAGGCCGTCGCGAAGGCCAACAACAGCCAGTACGGCCTGTCCGCCGGCATCTGGACGGAGAAGGGCTCGCGCATCCTCGCGGTCGCGGGCAAGCTCCGGGCGGGTGTGGTGTGGGCCAACACGTTCAACAAGTTCGACCCGACCTCGCCCTTCGGCGGCTACAAGGAGTCGGGCTTCGGTCGCGAGGGCGGCCGCCACGGTCTGGAGTCCTACCTCGATGTCTGAGTCCTCTGTGCGTCTGAACGTCTTCAAGACCTACAAGCTGTACGTCGGGGGCAAGTTCCCCCGCTCCGAGAGCGGCCGGGTGTACGAGGTGAGCGACTCGAAGGGCAACTGGCTGGCGAACGCGCCGCTGTCGTCCCGCAAGGACGCGCGTGACGCGGTCGTCGCCGCCCGCAAGGCGTTCGGCGGCTGGGCGGGCGCGACCGCGTACAACCGCGGGCAGGTCCTCTACCGCGTCGCCGAGATGCTGGAGGGCCGCCGGGAGCAGTTCGTCCGCGAGGTCGGCGAGGCCGAGGGACTGTCCAAGTCCAAGGCGGCGGCCGTCGTGGACGCGGCCGTCGACCGCTGGGTCTGGTACGCGGGCTGGACCGACAAGATCGGCCAGGTCGTGGGCGCGGCCAACCCGGTCGCGGGCCCGTACTTCAACCTCTCCACCCCGGAGCCGACCGGTGTCGTCACCGTCGTCGCCCCGCAGGACTCGTCCTTCCTGGGCCTGGTCTCCGTCATCGCCCCGGTCATCGCGACGGGCAACACCGCCGTGGTGATCGCCTCGGAGAAGTCGCCGCTGCCCGCCCTGTCCCTGGGCGAGGTGCTGGCCACCTCCGACCTGCCGGGCGGCGTGGTCAACATCCTGTCCGGCAAGGCCGCCGAGATGGGCCCCCACCTGGCGTCCCACCAAGACGTCAACGCGATCGACCTGGCGGGCGCCGACGCGGCGCTGGCCAAGGAACTGGAGATCGCCGCGGCCGACAACCTCAAGCGCGTCCTGCGTCCACAGCCTGTGGACGACTGGACCGCCGACCCGGGCACGTCGCGCATGACGGCGTTCCTGGAGACCAAGACGGTCTGGCACCCCACGGGGTCGCTGGGCGCGTCCGGCTCGTCCTACTGACGCCTGCCGATCCCGTAGCGCGGCCCTGGAAACCGGCCCCGGCAGCGACCCCCGCGCTGTCGGGGCCTTCGGCGTCCTCGCCGCTACCTCGGTCCCGGCAGCAGGGGGCCGAGCAGCGAACCCGCGGCGGCGGTGGGCAGTTCACCGACCGACGGGCCCTGGGTCAGGACGCCGGTGACCATGGTGGTGCCGACCGCCGGGAAGTCCGCGACCTTCGTCCCCACCCCGTTGTCGAGGGGGTCCACGCCGGTGTGGGCCAGCGGGTTCACCTTGAGGTTCGTGATCGGGTCGGTGACCCCGGACAGGGCCGCCGGGACGGACAGCTCGCCGGCCTGCGCGCCGCCGGCGGCCATCGCCAGGGCCGCACCGGCCATCGAGAGGGTGAGGCCGGCGGTACGAAGTGCGCCGTTGCCGGGGGCTGCGTGACGTGCCATGAGGTTCCCGCCTGTGGTCGTAGTCGCGTGCGCACGCAGCGTAGTGGAGGTCCGGGTCCGGTTTCCAACCGGCCGTGCCGGGCGGCCGGATGTGAGACGGCTCGCAGGACGCGTCACCGATGTACCCGTACGGGAGGTCATGCCTCACACTGGTGACCCGTGAGCTCCTCCTCTCCCCTCCCCACGCGCGTCGTCCTGCTGACCGGGCCCTCGGGCTCCGGCAAGTCCTCGCTCGCGGCCCGCTCGGGCCTGCCCGTGCTGCGCCTGGACGACTTCTACAAGGAGGGCGACGACCCGACGCTGCCGCTGGTCGAGGGCAGCTCGGACATCGACTGGGACTCGCCGCTGTCGTGGGACGCCGAGGCGGCGGTCGCCGCGATCGCGGAACTGTGCGCGGCGGGGCGGACCGAGGTGCCGGTGTACTCCATCGCGACGTCGTCGCGGACGGGTGCGGAGACGCTGGACATAGCGCGTACGCCGCTGTTCATCGCGGAGGGGATCTTCGCGGCCGACATCGTGGCCCGCTGTCAGGAGCTGGGGCTGCTGGCGGACGCGATCTGCCTGCGGGGGCGCCCGTCGACCACGTTCCGCCGGAGGTTGGCGCGGGACCTGCGCGAGGGGCGCAAGTCGGTTCCGTTCCTGCTGCGCAGGGGCTGGCGGCTGATGCGGGCGGAGCGGGGGATCGTGGCGCGGCACGCGGCGCTGGGCGCGGTGCCCTGTGCGCGGGACGAAGCCCTGGGCCGCCTCGCCGCCTGCGCGGCCGGCCGCCACCGCACCCCCACCCCGGCCTGACCCCTCCGGGGGCCCGCGCCGCCCGGCTTTCCGGCGTGCCGGACCCCTCCTGCGGCTGCGCCGCCTCGCTCCTGGGCGGGACGAATTCAGCGGCCTCGCCGCGCGCTTTCCGTCGGCGGCCGGGCCATTTCAGCCTCGTGGGGGTACCTCCCAGCGGTAGCCGGGGGAGTTTGAGGCGCGGGGTCCGGGGCGGCGCCCCAGGAAACCCGGCTCCGCCGGGCACCGGCCTCCGCCCGGACCTGCGCCTCAAACGCCGGCGAGGCTGGAAGGGCGGACCTACGCCTCAAACTCCCCCAGCTACCTCCCCCGGACTCCGTCCGGGGGGACCCCCACTCAAACGCCGGCGAGGCTGGGAGTGCGGACCTGCGCCCCAAACGCCGGCGAGGCTGGAGGTGTGTCCCCGCGCCTCAAACGCCGGCGGGGCCGGGGTGGTCCGGCCTGCCGGCCTGGCCTTGCGGCTGTGCCGCGCCCATCCGGCGTGTCGCCGTGCTTTCCGGCCGCGCCCGACCCGTTGCGGCTGCGCCGCTCAGCTTCCGGCGGGGCCGGGGCAAGCCCCGTCTGCCGGGCCGCCTTGCGGTGCGCCGCTCATCCGCCGCGTCGGCGGGCTGTCCGGCGGGCCGGACTTGTCGGGCAGGCCCGGGGTGGCTCGCCCGGGTGGGACGGGTGACGCCGCGCATGCGAAAAGGCGGGATCATGCGGACCCCCGACCGCTTGATCCCGCCTTTTCCCCCCGCGGCCCCCGCCCTACCCCCGTAGGACGGGCCCCCTCGGCCCGATGGTCTTCGTCACGCGACGACGTCAGGCGACGAGTTCCCCGAAGGACTCCGCCTCGTCCCGGCCGAAGCTCAGGACGTCGTCCTCGCGCAGCCGCCGCAGCGACCGCCAGATGCTGGACTTCACCGTGCCGACGCTGATGCCCAGGATCTCCGCGATCTCCGGGTCGGTACGGCCCTCGTAGTACCGCAGGACCAGCATCGTCCGCTGCGGCTCCGGGATCCGGGCCAGTGCCTGCCACAGCACCGCCCGCAGCTCCGTACCGCGCATCGCGTCCGTGTCGGAGGCCGTCTCCGGCAGCTCCTCCGTCGGGTACTCGTTCAGCTTCCGCCGACGCCACGCGCTGATGTGCAGGTTCGTCATCGTGCGGCGCAGGTACCCGCCGACCGCCGCCTTGTCGCTGATCCGGTCCCACGCCCGGTAGGTCGAGAACAGCGCGCTCTGGAGCAGGTCCTCCGCCTCGTACCGGTCGCCGGTGAGGTGGAACGCCGTCGCGAACAGCGCCGCCCGCCGTTCCCGTACGTACGCCGTGAATTCCGCCTCCGAGGAGGAAGGAAGACGCGGAGTGGGAACCGCCTGGTACGTGTTCGCGTCAATGGCTACAGGATGCGTCGGCCGCTGACGGGCGACCGTCGCCGTACAGACACCCGCCCGGCGGTTCGCATCGTGCAGCCGCGTGACAACCGCGCTGGTCGTGGTGCTGTGCAGCGTGTTCATCTCGCGCCCCCCGTCGTGGAGTCTGCTTCGGTCCGTCTCTGGGTAGAAGCCTGCCCCGCCGACTTAACCGGGGTGTCCTGCGACTGTCACAGCCCTGTCACAGCGGCCCGCCGCCGCAACCCCGCACGACGGACGGTCGAGTCCCGACGGCCGATGGGACAGAATGAGCCCGTGCCTTTCCTGTTGCTGATCGAGGACGACGACGCCATCCGCACGGCCCTCGAAATCTCCCTGTCACGCCAGGGCCACCGTGTGGCCACCGCGGCGACGGGCGAGGACGGCCTGAAACTGCTGCGCGAGCAGCGGCCGGACCTGATCGTGCTGGACGTGATGCTGCCCGGGATCGACGGCTTCGAGGTGTGCCGGCGGATCCGGCGCACCGACCAGCTGCCGATCATCCTGCTGACCGCGCGCAGCGACGACATCGACGTGGTGGTCGGGCTGGAGTCCGGAGCCGATGACTACGTTGTCAAACCCGTCCAGGGCCGGGTGCTGGACGCCCGCATCCGCGCCGTACTGCGCCGCGGCGAACGCGAGGCCAGTGACTCCGCCGTGTTCGGGTCCCTGGTCATCGACCGCGCCGCCATGACGGTGACGAAGAACGGCGAGGACCTCCAGCTCACCCCGACCGAGCTGCGGCTGCTGCTGGAACTCAGCCGCAGGCCCGGCCAGGCGCTGTCGCGGCAGCAGTTGCTGCGCCTCGTCTGGGAGCACGACTACCTCGGGGACTCGCGGCTCGTCGACGCCTGCGTGCAGCGGCTGCGCGCCAAGGTGGAGGAAGTCCCGTCCTCGCCCACCCTCATCCGTACCGTGCGGGGTGTCGGCTACCGACTGGACTCCCCGCAGTGACCAAGCAGTTCCTCAAAGGGCTGTTCGCGGGCCGACGCTGGACCAGTCTGCGGCTGCGGCTTCTCGTCGTGTTCGCCCTGGTCGCGCTGACCGCTGCCGTGTCCGCCTCCGGGATCGCCTACTGGCTCAACCGCGAGGCGGTGCTCACCCGTACCCAGGACGCGGCGCTCGGCGACTTCCGCCAGGAGATGCAGAACCGCGCCGCGGCCCTGCCCGCCGATCCGACGCCCGACGAACTGCAGCGCACCGCCGAGCTGATGGCGGGCAGCAGCCCCGGGTACAGCGTGCTGCTGGTGGACGAACTGAAGGACGGCCGCAAGGTGTTCGGCGCCGCGGGCCCCGACTCCTTCGGCTTGAACGACGTACCCAAGTCCCTCCAGCACGCGGTGAACGACCGGCAGAAGACGACGGCCGCCAACGACGCCGAGTACCACATGTACTGGCAGCGCACGAAGCCGCACGGCAATCCGTACCTGGTCGGCGGGACGCGGATCGTGGGCGGCGGGCCGACGGGCTACATGTACAAGTCGCTGGCCCAGGAACGCGACGACCTCAACGCGCTCGGCTGGTCGCTGACCATCGCCACCGGGCTGGCGCTGCTCGGCTCCGCGCTGCTCGCGCAGGCCGCGGCCCGGACCGTGCTCAAGCCCGTGCAGCGGCTCGGCGACGCGGCGCGGCGGCTGGGGGAGGGTGAACTGGACCACCGGCTCGACGTGTCCGGGACCGACGAGCTCGCGGACCTGTCGCACACCTTCAACAAGACGGCGGAGGCGCTGGAGAAGAAGGTCGCGGACATGAGCGCGCGGGAGGAGGCCAGTCGACGCTTCGTCGCGGACATGTCGCACGAACTGCGCACCCCGTTGACGGCGTTGACGGCGGTCGCCGAGGTGCTGGAGGAAGAGGTCGACGACCTCGATCCGATGATCGCACCGGCGGTGGCGCTGGTGGTGAGCGAGACCCGGCGGCTGAACGACCTGGTGGAGAACCTGATGGAGGTCACCCGCTTCGACGCGGGGACGGCGCGGCTGGTCCTGGACGACGTGGACGTCGCCGACCAGGTCACGGCGTGCATCGACGCGCGGGCGTGGCTCGACGCCGTCGAACTCGACGCGGAGCGCGGGATCGTGGTGCGGCTCGACCCGCGCCGGCTCGACGTGATCCTGGCCAACCTCATCGGCAACGCGCTCAAGCACGGCGGCTCGCCGGTGCGGGTGTCGGTGCGGGTGGAGGGGGAGTGGCTGCTGATCGTCGTCAAGGACAACGGTCCGGGCATTCCGGAGGAGGTGCTCCCGCACGTCTTCGACCGGTTCTACAAGGCGAGCGCGTCCCGCCCGAAGTCGGACGGCAGCGGGCTGGGCCTGTCCATCGCGATGGAGAACGCGCACATCCACGGCGGCGACATCACGGCCGCCAACGGGGCCGAGGGCGGGGCGCTGTTCACGCTGCGGCTGCCGGTGGACGTGGGGAAGGTGATCGCCGGTGAGGCGTAGGACGAGGCGCGTCGCCGGGGCACTGGTGCTGGCGGCCGTGACGGCGGTGACGTCGGGTTGCGGGATCCGGGCGACGACGGTGCCGGTGGACGTCGGCGCGGCGCCCTCGCGGGTGTCGTGCGACACCCCGGCGGCGCCGAGCGGGCAGCAGCCGAGCGGGGTTCCGGGGTTCCGGGCGACCGTGGAGCTCGTGTGCGGGTCGCAACTGGTGGGAGTGGAGCGAGTGGTCCCGGTGCCGGAGAAGCGACCGGCGCGGGACCCCGTGGTGCTGGCGGCGCAGGCACTGCTGGAGGCGTTGGAGCGGGATCCGTCGACGCAGGAGCGGGACGCCGGGTTCACGACCGGGGTCCCCGCCGGGCTGTCGGCGGTGCCGGCGCGGGCGGGCGACCCGGCGGGGACGGTCCGGCTCAGCCGGAAGCCGGAGGACCTGCCGCCGGTCGCGCTGTCGCAGATCGTGTGCACGCTGTCCGACAGCGAGGCGGTGTCCGCGGGTCCGGGCCCGGTGGTCCTGGGCGGTCCGGACGCGGACCCGCCGCGGGCGTGGGAGTGCGGTGACGCTGTCCGCTCGCGGCCGGAATCGGTCCCGACGCTGGGCGACGTCGTCCGCCCGACCCCTTCCTGACGCGCCGCTCCGTCGCTCGCGTCGTTCGGCGGGACGGCACCTAGCGGGCTTCGCGCCGCTGCGCCGGACTCCGTCCGCCGACCCGGTCGGCACGTCGCCGTGGTCCGGCCGGCCCGCCGTTTCCCGGGGCGCCGCCCCGGACCTCGCGCCTCAAACGCCGGCGGGGCTGGATGGTTGGACGGCGGTCACTGTCCAGCCTCGCCGGCGTTTGAGGCGCCGGTCCGGGCGGAGCCCGGTTTCGGGAAGGGGCGGGTGGGGGAAAGGCCCCGCGCAGCGGGCTGGCGACGGGCCGCCCGAGCCGGCCGATGCGTCCGTGGGGGTACCGCCCCGCGGGCCGGGGCGCGTACAGGTAACGGACCGGCGGGCCGGGGAACGGCGACGCCCCCCGGGCCGGAAGGCTCGGGGGGCGCGGGGACCGTAAGGGCGTGGCCCGCGCACGGCTCCGGGACACGGCGCGCGGTGCGGGACGGGTCAGAGGCCGGCGGCCGCCGAGAGGTCCTTCTTGATCGCGTCCAGGATCTCCTGGCCGCGGGTGCGGGCCGAGGTGAGGTGGGAGGCGTCGGCCACCGGGACCACGACCTCCAGGTAGCACTTCAGCTTCGGCTCCGTGCCCGACGGGCGGACGATCACCCGGGCCTTGTGGTCGCCCTCCAGGTAGTAGCGCAGGCCGTCCGTGGGCGGGAGCGACTCCGTGCCCTCGTTCAGGTCCTCCGCCGAGACGACCCGCAGGCCCGCCAGTGACACCGGCGGCCGCGACCGCAGCGCCGCCATCGCCGAGCTGATGACCGACAGGTCCGAGACCCGGACCGACAACTGGTCGGTGGCGTGCAGGCCGTGGGCCATCGCCAGGTCGTCCAGCAGGTCGGTCAGGGTGCGGCCCTGCTCCTTGAGCTGCGAGGCCAGTTCGGCGACGAGGAGCGCGGCCGTGATGCCGTCCTTGTCGCGGACGCCCTCGGGGTCCACGCAGTAGCCGAGCGCCTCCTCGTACCCGTAGCGCAGGCCCTCGACCCGGGAGATCCACTTGAAGCCGGTGAGGGTCTCCTCGTACGGCAGGCCCGCGGCGTCCGCGATCCGGCCCAGGAGCGACGAGGAGACGATGGATTCCGCGAAGACGCCCCGCGCCCCCTTGTGGACCAGGTGGGCGGCCAGCAGCGCGCCGACCTCGTCGCCGCGCAGCATCCGCCAGCCGCCGTCCGCGCCGCCCTCGGTCGGCACGGCCACCGCGCAGCGGTCCGCGTCCGGGTCGTTGGCGATCACGATGTCCGGGCCGGCCTCGGCGGCCGTCGCGAAGGCCAGGTCCATCGCACCCGGCTCCTCCGGGTTGGGGAAGGCCACGGTGGGGAAGGCCGGGTCCGGCTCCGCCTGCTCGGCCACCAGGACCGGGGTCGGGAAGCCGTGCCGGGCGAAGGCGGCCATCACGACGTCCTTGCCGACGCCGTGCATGGCCGTGTAGACGGTCCGCACGCCCCGGGGGGAGCCGGGGGTCAGGACCGCGTCCGTACGCGCCAGATACGCCTCCAGGACCTCGTCGCCGAGGTCCTCCCAGCCGGACTCGGGCCGCGGGACGGAATCGAGGGTGGTGATCCGCTCGATCTCCGCCGCGATCTCGGCGTCCGCCGGGGAGACGATCTGGGAGCCGTCGCCGAGGTAGACCTTGTAGCCGTTGTCCCGGGGCGGGTTGTGGCTGGCGGTCACCTCGACGCCGGCGACGGCGCCCAGGTGCCTTATGGCGTACGCGAGGACGGGCGTCGGCAGGGGGCGGGGCAGGACGGCCGCGCGCAGCCCGGCGCCGGTCATCACGGCGGCGGTGTCGCGGGCGAAGTCCGCCGACTTGTAGCGCGCGTCGTAGCCGACGACGACCAGGCCGCCGGCGTGGCCCTGGGCCTTGAGGTAGGCCGCGAGACCCGCCGCGGCCCGGATGACCACGGCGCGGTTCATCCGCATCGGACCCGCGCCGAGCTCGCCGCGGAGCCCGGCCGTGCCGAACTGCAGCATTCCGGAGAAGCGGTCCGCGAGCGACGCCGTGTCGCCGGCCTCGACGAGCTCGGTGAGTTCCGCCGCCGTCTCCGGGTCCGGGTCCTCGGCCAGCCAGGCGCGGGCTCGGGTGATCAGATCGTCCTGCACTTCCTGCACTACTTCCGCCTTACCTCTCGTACGACTCGTACGGTCCTCAGATGCGGGCGAGGACCTGGGTCAGCAGCTTGCCCATGCGCGAGGCCGAGTCGCGGCCGGCCTGGAGCACCTCTTCGTGGTTCAACGGCTCGCCGGACAGGCCGGCCGCCAGGTTGGTGACCAGGGAGATGCCGAGCACCTCGGCGCCGGCCTCACGGGCGGCGATGGCCTCCAGGACGGTGGACATGCCGACCAGGTCCGCGCCCATGACGCGGATCATGTTGATCTCGGCCGGGGTCTCGTAGTGCGGGCCGGGGAACTGGACGTAGACGCCTTCTTCGAGGGTCTCGTCGATCTCCTTGCACAGCGCGCGCAGGCGCGGCGAGTAGAGGTCGGTGAGGTCCACGAAGTTCGCGCCGACGATCGGCGAGGTGGCCGTCAGGTTGAGGTGGTCGCTGATCAGGACCGGCTGGCCGGGCTTCATGCCCTCGCGCAGACCGCCGCAGCCGTTGGTCAGCACGATGGTCTTGCAGCCGGCGGCGACGGCGGTACGGACGCCGTGGGCGACGGCGGCGACGCCGCGGCCCTCGTAGTAGTGGGTCCGGCCGAGGAAGAGCAGCGCGCGCTTGTCGCCGATCTTGTACGAGCGGATCTTGCCGCCGTGGCCCTCGACGGCGGGCGGCGGGAAGCCGGGCAGCTCGGTGACGGGGAACTCGGCCTCGGGCGCACCGAGCGCCTCTGCGGCGGGGGCCCAGCCGGAGCCCATGACGAGGGCGACATCGTGGGTTTCGGCGCCGGTCAGCTCGCGCAGGCGGGCGGCCGCCGCGGTGGCGTCGGCGAAGGGGTCGGTAACAGATGCGTTCACGCCGACGAGCGTAACCGCTCTCGGCCTACGCGCGTAGATGGCACAGCTCACGGTGTTCGGATCGTTGCCTTGTCGTTTCCGCCGAATCGTCCCCGGGGGCCTGCCCAGGAGGCCGCGCGCCGGTTTCGGCCGCGGGGCTGGATCGGGCCGGCGGCGTCGAGGGGCGCGTGCGAAACGAGTCAGCAGGGGCGCTTGCGGAGTTCCATCACGTAGTCGTGCGGGGCGCCCGCGGACTCGGCCGCGTCCGCGATCTCGCCGAGGTAGCGCGCGGAGGGCAGGCCGCCCTCGTAGCCGTTCAGGACGTACACCCAGGCGGCCTCCTCGCCGTCCAGGGTGTGCACCCGGATCCGCATCCGGCGGTAGATGTCGAGCCCGACGCCCTCCCACCGGTCCATCGAGTCCTCGTCGAGCGGCGCGATGTCGTACAGGGCCACGAAGACCTGCTGGCGCGGCGCTTCGACGATCGTCGCCAGCGCCCCCTCCCAGCCCATCTGCTCGCCGCCGAAAGTCAGCCGCCAGTCGTTGATCCAGCCCGTGCCGCGCAGCGGCGAATGCGGAGCGCGGCGCGTCATCAGCCGCGGGTCGAGGTTGCCGGCGTACGCGGCGTAGAGCGACATGAGGTCGAGGGTACGGGAGGGGCGGCCCGGGCGGCGTGCCCGGAGGGATGACCGGGGACGACCCGGGACGACCGGATCGGCGGAGCGGACGGCGGGACCGGGCGTGAAGCACCTTGAAGCGTGCGGGACAATGGGGCACGGAATGCATCCCCCGGGGAGACCCCCCGGAAGCCCCGGCCGGGGCGGCAGCCGGCCGGGTAGACGTGAGGCGGAGTTTTCGTGACCCGGATCGTGATCATCGGCGGCGGACCCGGCGGGTATGAGGCGGCCCTCGTGGGGGCCCAGCTCGGCGCGGAGGTGACCGTCGTGGACTGCGACGGACTCGGCGGAGCCTCGGTACTGACCGACTGCGTGCCCTCCAAGACCCTCATCGCGACCGCCGAGGTCATGACGACCTTCGACTCGTCGTACGAGGAGCTCGGCATCGTCGTCGCGGACGACACCCCGCACATCGAGCAGGCCGCGCGCGTCGTCGGCGTCGACCTCGGCAAGGTGAACCGGCGCGTCAAGCGCCTCGCGCTCGCCCAGTCGCACGACATCACCGCCTCCGTCACCCGGGCGGGCGCACGCGTCCTGCGCGGTCGCGGCAAGCTCGGCGGACCGCAGGGCATCGACGGCACCCGGGACGTCATCGTCACCGCGGCCGACGGCTCCGAGACGGTCCTGACGGCCGACGCGGTGCTGATCGCGACCGGCGGCCACCCCCGCGAGATCCCCGACGCGATGCCCGACGGCGAGCGCATCCTGAACTGGACCCAGGTCTACGACCTCGACGAGCTCCCCGAAGAGCTCATCGTCGTCGGCTCCGGCGTGACCGGCGCCGAGTTCGCGGGCGCCTACCAGGCCCTCGGCTCCCGCGTCACGCTGGTGTCCTCCCGCGACCGGGTGCTGCCGGGCGAGGACCCCGACGCCGCCGCCGTCCTGGAGGACGTCTTCCGCCGCCGCGGCATGAACGTCATCGGCCGCTCCCGCGCCGAGTCCGCCAAGCGGGTCGGCGACCGGGTCGAGGTCACCCTCTCCGACGGCCGGGTCATCAGCGGCACGCACTGCCTGATGGCGGTCGGCGCCGTCCCCAACACCCAGGGCATGAACCTGGAGGAGTCCGGGGTCCGGCTCAAGGAGTCCGGGCACATCTGGACCGACAAGGTGTCGCGCACGTCCTCGCCGGGCGTGTACGCGGCCGGTGACGTGACCGGCGTCTTCGCGCTGGCGTCCGTCGCCGCCATGCAGGGCCGGATCGCGATGTACCACTTCCTCGGGGACGCGGTGGCCCCGCTGAACCTCAAGACGGTCTCCTCGAACGTCTTCACCGACCCCGAGATCGCCACCGTCGGCTACACGCAGGCCGACGTGGACGCCGGCAAGATCGACGCCCGTGTGGTGAAGCTCCCGCTGCTGCGCAACGCGCGGGCGAAGATGCAGGGCATCCGCGACGGCTTCGTGAAGCTGTTCTGCCGCCCGGGCACCGGGATCGTGGTCGGCGGTGTGGTCGTCGCACCGCGCGCCAGCGAGCTCATCCACCCCATCTCGATCGCCGTCGACAACAACCTGACGGTCGAGCAGATCGCAAACGCGTTCACCGTGTACCCCTCCCTGTCCGGTTCGATCGCCGAGGTGGCGCGCCAACTGCACACCCGGAAGGTCGCCGGGGAGGCGTAACCGCCGCGAACCGCCCTGTTCCACAAGGGGTTTGGGGCGACGCGTGGGGTTGTGGCGGACTGTTCACGCAACTGTCCGACCGCGTATACCACTTGTCGCCCCACCTTATGGACAACTTCGGTATTCCGGCGGAAGGAGCTGAAAGCAGTCGGTCGCCCGGGTTACTGTCAGTTTCGTGTTCGCTGCAGAACGTCGCCAATTGATCCTCGAAATGGTGCGGGCCAACGGAGCGGTATCGCTCCGGGAGCTCGCCCGCGTCGTCCAGACCTCCGAAGTGACCGTACGGCGGGACGTGCGGGCACTGGAGGCCGAAGGACTCCTCGACCGCCGACACGGCGGTGCGGTCTTGCCGGGCGGTTTCACGCGGGAGTCCGGCTTTCCGCAAAAGTCCCATCTCGCCACCGCGGAGAAGACGGCCATCGCCGATGTGGCGGCCGGCCTCGTCGAAGAGGGCGAGGCCATCGTCGTCGGCGCGGGTACCACCACGCAGGAGCTGGCCCGCCGGCTCGCGCGGGTACCCGGGTTGACCGTGGTCACCAACTCGCTGCTCGTCGCCCAGGCGCTGGCCCATGCCAACCGGGTCGAGGTGGTGATGACCGGTGGCACCCTGCGGGGCTCCAACTACGCGCTCGTCGGCAGTGGTGCCGAGCAGTCCCTCCAGGGGCTGCGGGTGTCGCGAGCCTTCCTGAGCGGGAGCGGGCTGACGGCCGAACGCGGGCTGTCCACCTCCAACATGCTCTCCGCGAGCGTGGACCGGGCGCTGGTGCAGGCGGCGGCGGAGGTGGTGGTCCTCGCCGACCACACCAAGCTGGGCACCGACACCATGTTCCAGACCGTGCCGACGGACGTCATGACGCGGCTGGTGACCGACGAGCCGCCGCCGCACGACGACCGGGCCGCCACCGAACTCCAGGCGCTGGCCGACCAGGGCGTGCAGATCACGGTGGCGGGCGGTACGACGGCCTCCGGCGGGGACGGGATGGCGGGTCGCCGGCCGCGGCGGGAGTCACCGCTGCCGGTGCAGCGGCGGGGCGGGCCGACGGCGCAGTTGCGCAGTGCGCCGGGCGGGCTGCTGGAGCCGCAGGCGGGGGAGCGGGCGCGGGTCGCGGACCTGCGGCGGCGCTGAGCCGCTGCGGGTGCCGGTGCGGTGGGTGCGGCGCCGTTGCGCTGCGCGCCCCGGCTGCGCCGGGCTTCGCGGGGCTCCGCCCCGCACCCCGCGCCTCAAACGCCGGCGGGGCTGGAAAGACCGCCTCAAGCGCCGGCGGGGCTGGACGGGCCCCCTGGCGGGGCTGGAAAGGGACAACGCGAAGGCCCCCGCCCGAAGGCGGGTTCTAGCGATCCCCGCAACACCCTGTTGTTCAGGGAGTTGCGGGGATCGTGGATTTTGGGGACTTGAAGGCAAGGTTCTTCGAAGCGCT